>JALFVE010000024.1 GCA_022787085.1 Oscillospiraceae bacterium
TAGACAAATCCTCGGCTGAAATAATCACATTCGTCGTCAAGCTCCCTTGCAAGGCGGCAAGCCTTGCTGCGGTCGCTTTCCTAGACTGTGATTATTTCATCTGTCGGCTTTGTCTATAGAACGATTAAAGATTAGTATAAGGAATGATACTTTGGGGGCTGCTTCCACAGTCCCTTTTTTAATCGTTTTGTAACCTTTTCACTTCCTGTTCGGGTTTATTTTGGTTTTTTTGTGAAGTATAACCAAAAAGAATGTCGGGATTTTTCTGTTTTAGGGCTTGTCTTTCATTGACTTTATTAAGAAAAATATGATATAATATTATTATTATGGGTTGATAATTATTGCGGTCCGTTTGCCGAGACTTGCAGACTGCTTTTTTAATACCGATCTGCAAAGGTCAGTATATTTACCGCATCGGGACTTTGTGCGGAATAATCACAGGAGGTATATCATGGAACAACAGACTTATGATTTTGCAAGCTATTCCTCGTTTCGGGAAACTGTCAACGATCTGACCGAAACTCTTGGTCAGCTCAAGGAATATGCCGCTTCCCTTAATCTCGAAAATACTGCCCGCTCTATCGAAGATATTATCGAAAAATCGGCGGGAGATCACTTCGAGGTCGCTATCGTCGGCGAATTTAAGAGAGGCAAGAGCACCCTCATCAACGCTCTGCTGGGGCAGGAGGTGCTGCCTGCGGACGTTCTTCCCGCTACCGCTACTCTTAACCGTGTTACATACAGCAAGGACCCTTATGTGGTCGTTGAATATAAGGACGGCTCCTCCGAAAGAGTCGATATCAACCATCTGGCGGATTATGTCACAAAGCTTTCCTATGAGTCCGAGAAAAAGGCTGAGACTGTCAAGGAGGCTACCGTTTTTTACGACACCGATTTCTGCAAAAATCATGTTGATATCATTGATACTCCGGGTCTGAACGATGACGAGCAGATGACTAATGTTACCATGTCTATTCTTCCCGAAATAGACGCTGCGGTTTTCGTTATCAGCGCAAATTCTCCCTTCTCTCAGTTTGAAAAGGAATTTCTTGAGAATAAAATGCTCACAAGCGATCTGGGACGTATCATTTTCGCTGTAAACTGCTTCGGCACCTTCTCCAAGGAGGACGAGGACAGGATAGTTGAGACCGTTGAAAAGCGAATCTGCAGCTATGTTATGGATAAGGCCAAGAAGGTCATGGGCGAAAATTCCAAGGAATTTGCCGTTTACAAGCGCAAGATAGGCAAGCCCAAGGTCATCGGCGTTTATGCCAAGAAGGCTCTTATTGCAAAGGAAAACAAGGATGAGCAGATGCTTCAGGAAAGTAATTTCCCCAAGTTTGAAAGCGTTCTCGAATCCATGCTCACCAAGGAGAGGGGTTCTATTACCCTCCAGATACTTGCAAACAAGATCATAAGCTCGGGTTCCGAGATAATCAACTCCATCGTTATCCACGAAAACGCTCTCGTTATGGAAACCGATGAATTTATGGAGAAGTATCAGCTTGCCATTGAAGAGATCGAGGAGATCCGTACCAAAAAGCGTGAGGAATTTGTCCGCATCAACAATGCTGCCAACAAGGTCTTTGAACAGCTGCAGCCTATTCTCGATGATTACTGGGTTAAGATCGAGGAGACTGCTATGCAGGTCATTGACGATTATCAGATGGCGGGCGAGGACCTCAAGCGTGAAAAGCTCAAGATAGTTTACGAAAAGCTTACTCAGAAAATCAAGGAAAATATCGAAAACAAGGCTCAGCTTATCTGCGAGCAGATCCAGAACGATATCAACGTGGGTCTGTCCGAGGAGGCTGTTCGTCTCCAGTCCTTCCAGGATGAATTTTTCGAGTCTTTAAACCGTATCCAGGAGCTTTTCTCCGTTCCCGCAAAGCACAACAGGAACGGCGGCGTTGCTGACAGCATTATCGGTTCCGTTATCGGCACGGGCGGTATCGGAGGTCTTTTTATCGGCTTCAGGGAGGCGGGCGTGAAGGGCGCTTTGCTTGGTGGTCTTACGGGTCTTACCACATGGCTTGCTACCTCCTTCCTCCTTGTTACCACTGTGGTGGGCGGTGCTTTCCTTACTCCCGCAGGTATCTGCATTATGGCTCTGGCGGGCTTTGCAGGCACATTTACGGGCAAATTTGCCGTTGACAAGTTCCTCGTTCAGGAGCGCATTGATAAATTTAAGGTCAATATGAAGGCTACCGTCAAGAAGCAGTTCCATGAAATGAAGATCAATTCCGACTTTACCGAATCTGTTCGTCAGCAGGTTTATAATTCCTTCTCGGGTCTCAAGACTCAGATCGAGCAGGAAACTGAGATCATACTCAAGGATACTCAGAAGACACTTGACGATCTTAATGACGTTAAGCAGCAGAAGAAGGTCATGTCCGACAATGAAAAAATCAGGCTCCAGAATATTGCCGAAAATGTTGGCGGTATGCTGGCAGATACATACAATCTCCACAGGGCTCTTACCGAGATCCTGTCCGATGAAGAATAAGAGGAGGATATGCAATGACTGAATCATACAATCCTCTTATGGAAATTAACACCTCCTTTTCCGATTATCTGGTGGAAAGGACACGTTCATATCAGGAGCACGTTGTGGGCGGCACGCTGGACTATGCCTTTGACGCCGATTTTGCCATGAGGCAGAAGATAAGCGGGATTTCGGGCTGGTCAAGGCTTTACAAGGCTATTGTGAGCAACGATATCCCCGGCCGCTTCAAAAGATATTTCCAGAGCAGCGACAGCGCAAGCTCGATGAAATACGCCAAGGCTTACGACGCTGCGAAAAAATGCAGCGAAAGGCTCCAGATAAGCCTTCCCGTTATTCTTGTAAAAAAGGCGGGCGAGGTCCCCGAGATAATGTCTCTGGCAGGCGAGGGCATTGAGCCTTGTATCGTCATGACAAGCGATATTGCCGAGGGCTTTACGCCCGATGAGCTTTGCTATCTTGTGGGCTGCGAATGCGGAAGGCTCCAGAACAGGCACTCTGCCTTCAACTATGCCTTCACCTACCCCGGCATCAGCAGGGGAGACGCTTCCGCCGATTCCGAAAACGGCGGCAAGAGCAATGTTAGAGAGCTGAATTATGTTCTTAACAAATGGATAATTTCGGGCGATATCACTGCGGACAGAGCGGGCATTATCTGTCTCGATTCTCCTGCAGATTTTCCGAAAATTTTTGCTTCCGTCAGGAAAAAGGGCGTTCCCGATTCCTTCGGAAATCAGAACAGGGATATTGACATTGACGCTATTTTAAAGCGCTATGAGACCCTCCACATTACTCCTGTCCGTGACCTTAACATGGACGGCTGCTCCGCTGACGAAAGACGAATTGCGGCGGCTATGGAGTTTATCGGCTGCGAGATCCTATATATCTGGCGTCCCGATCTTTCTTCGTCGGCAAGCCATGTGGGCAGCAAGCAGTCCCTTGAGATCCGCTGTGATATCATTGCAAATTCCGACAGCGGTCATACTGCGTAAAGGAGGTGCTGTCAGATGGAAAAAAATTACGATAATGCTGCCGCCGATATTGAATTTGTCCGCGGCGAGCTTTCAAAGCTTGTGAGCGATCCCGAGCTTGTTGCCATTCTCGGCGATGAGGCGGTGGAGAGAATGTCCAAGTGGGATTCCATTATCGCAAAGAAGATGGATCAGCCCTTCTCTCTTATGGTCACAGGCGATTTCAAGCGGGGCAAAAGTACAATAATCAACGCTATTTTAGGACGTTCCATTGCCCCTGTTAACGTTGCTCCCGAGACTTTTACGGTCAACTGCATTTCTTATGGCGAGAGGCCTTCCGTTGAGGCGGTCCTCCGAAATGAGAAAAGAGTTACTCTCACTCCCGATGATCTGAGCCGTGACAGGCTTTCCGAGCTTATGGATTTCTTCCCCGGGGAGCTTGATTACGTTGATGTGAGAAGCGATGCGCCTATTTTAAAGGAGATCCAGATAGTTGATACTCCGGGTCTCAGCGATCTGGACGATCTTGACAAGCAGGTAAAGGAATTTCTGGTCAAGGCGGATGCTCTTATTTATGTGGCTTCCGCACTGTCGCCATTTTCAGAGTCCGAGCAGTTCTTTATTGCCGAGAATATCGTTCCTCAGAATTTCAGCAAGGTGTTCGTTCTTGTGAACATGATCGACGCTATGGATTCCATGGAGGATATCGAAAAGGTGGTTGGACGTATCCGTGAGATATGCTCACAGATAATCCCCAATGCGGAGGTTTACGGTATCAGCGGCATTGACGAGTACCGCAGAAAGATCGGTCTTAACCGTCCCGATATTAAGGGCTTCCAGGATTATTACGAGAATCAGTTTTTGAAATTTGAGCTGGCTCTTTCAAGAGAAATTATCGTTCAGAAGGATACTATCCGCACTCAGCGTGTGTTCTCAATGCTTCGTCTCATGCTTACAGACACACTGAACCGCCTTAACATGATAAGCGACATGATGAAGATGGACAGGGAGAATCTGGACAAGCTTTCTGTGGATTTCGAGCGTGAATGTACCACTCTTGCGGCGGCGCTCGAGAATCAGAAGCCTAAGATAATCCTCTCCATCACCGAGATGATGCAGGAGGCAGAGCACTGGATGTATGAATTCTTCACAAAGCTTCGTGAGGATATTCTTGCCTGCCGCACCACCGTCAAGGACGAGGACGTGGAGAGACATTTCTACTCCTATCTTATGGACAAGGTGGGCGAGGCTTACAGAAAATGCCTTGAGATACATCACTCCCGTCTCAACGATGTGATAAACGATATGGCAAGCGAGCTTTCGAGAAAGCTCGGCATCGAAAATCTTGCGGGCGCAAGGATCTCATGCAGCGAGACTGTTAATGTGAATACCTTTGTTGCGGACAAGATCCGTGAGGCGGCTTCTCAGGGTGCAGGACGGGAAATGGGCTTCCCCTCCACAACCATGCCCTTCTTCCGCAATATCCTTAACAAAAAGCAGCAGTCGGAGATCATTGACTGCGCTCTGGAAAATTACGACGATATCAGAAACAACACCATCAAGGATCTGAAGGTCTGCTACAAAAATCTTGAGGAATTTGCCGCTTCTCAGCTGGACGAGATCTACCGCACTCAGGTAGAGGTGGGCAGAGAGACCGTTGCTGCGGCAATGGAAATGGCGAAATCCCGCAAGGATTCCGAGCTTCTCAGCAGAAATCTCGAAAAGGCTTCGGAGATCGTTATCGGTGCGGTTTCGGTTCTGAAAAAATATTGATATCCCAAAAGGCTTAAAGCGGCAGACGTTTGTTCTGCCGCTTTTTTTCGACATGAGTTAGGAAAATTTCAAATAATAACTATATGCAAAATAACTATTGAAATTTGATGGCGAGTGTGGTATAATATAATTCGGTATCTTTATGACTTTTTGCGGGGAGGGAATGTCGATAATGTCTTTGAAAAGGTTTCAGCCTTTGTATCCATATTTCATTTTCAGAGCGCAGATCGTTTTCAAAAATGTGGCTCCTCCCGATAAGCCTTGGGCTGTGGGCGTTCTCTGCCGTGATTTTCAGGGCAATTACTCCATTATCAACAAAAAATCAGACGATGCTTATGAAATGTGCCCCGTTTGCCTCGATACTCTGGGGCTTTCTTCGGGCTTCAAGGATGGATTAAGGTCGGATATTTTTGAGGGCGATATCGTCCGTATATGCCGCTTTTCGGCAGAGAAAATTGCTGAACTGCCCGTTTTTGACGGCAATGAGCGCAGAAATATCTTTGCCGATGTTCCTGAGGGCTGCGAGATGCTTTCCTCATTTGATGGGGTTGTATTTATGAGCGGCGGGGTTTTTTATGTTCAGTTTTTCGATGAGGCATCAAGTGCGCTTAATGCCGTTCCGCTGTATATGTTCTTCGGCTACGATATGCTTCCCGAGGACGGCGCTGCGGTGAGGGTTATAGGCAATATTTACGAGGATGAGGAGCTTTATGCCAAGACTCTGCATTTGTCCGAGACGGGTCAGTGTAGTTCATATTTACAGAATCAAACGTGATTTTTTGTGATTATATACAAAAAACGGCTGCCATGCACATTGATGTGCGGCAGCCGTTTTTGTAAAAAAATATGCCCGAAATGTCGGACATAACTAATATGGCGTCCCCGGCGGGATTCGAACCCACGACCTTTCGCTTAGGAGGCGAACGCTCTATCCTGCTGAGCTACGGAGACATTTTTGACTTTCATATAATGCGGTCTTTAGCTGACTTGTATATTATACCACAAAGATAAAAAAAATGCAATAGGTTTTTATATAACTTTTACTTGAAATTTTTTGTGTAATATGGTATAATTATATAAATTTATGGGGTACTCGCTAAAATGGGGTTCCTTATATGAAATAAATCTATTTTCATACAGAAGGAGTATGTTTTTTATGGAAATCAAAATCACCCGAACCACTTCACCTAAGGCTAAGCCTGCTGACGAGACTAAGCTTGGCTTCGGCAAGATCTTTACCGATCATATGTTCCTGATGAACTATGACGAGGGACAGGGCTGGCACGACGCAAGGATCGTTCCCTATGGCCCTATTCCCATGGAGCCTTCCTCTATGTGCCTCCATTACGGTCAGGCTGATTTCGAGGGTCTCAAGGCTTACAGGACCGAAAGCGGCAGGATCCAGCTTTTCCGCCCCGAGCAGAATATGGCGAGAATGAATGTTTCTAACGACCGTCTCTGTATTCCTCAGATAGACGAGAAATTCTGCGTTGAGGCTATCAAGAAGCTTGTTGAGGTTGACGCTGACTGGGTTCCTCATAATTATGGCACTTCTCTTTATATCCGTCCATTTATCTTTGCGGTTGATCCTATGCTGGGCGTTCATCCCGCTAAGCACCTCATTTTCTGCATCATGTGCTCTCCTGTTGGTGCATATTATGCGGCAGGTCTTGCTCCTGTTAAGATCTACGTTGAGCAGAATTATGTAAGAGCTGTTACAGGCGGCACAGGCTTTACAAAGGCTGCTGCCAACTATGCTATCTCCCTCAAGGCTCAGGAGGAGGCTGACAAGGCAGGCTATGAGCAGGTTCTCTGGCTTGACGGCGTTCACCGCAAGTACATAGAGGAAGTTGGCGCTATGAACGTTTTCTTCGTTCTTGACGGCGAGGTCATCACTCCCAGCCTTGACAGAAAGTCCATTCTCGGCGGTATCACAAGAAAATCCTGTCTGGAGATACTCAGACACAAGGGCTATAAGGTTTGCGAGAGAGATCTGGAGATCGACGAGCTTATCAAGGCTTATGACGAGGGCAAGTTCAACGAGGCTTTCGGCACAGGTACTGCTGCGGTTATTTCTCCCATCGGCGAGCTGAAATACGGCGACAAGATCATGAAGCTGAACGGCGGCGAGATCGGCCCTGTTTCTCAGATGCTTTACGATACCCTTACAGGTATTCAGTGGGGCAAGACTGAGGATACCTTCGGCTGGATTGTTCCTGTTATCGGCTAAAGATATATAGAAAAATTACTATTGCCCGCATTTTCCGCATATATTACGGAGTCTGCGGGCATTTTTTCGGAGGAATTATGGAGCGTTACAAGTGGAGCTTTGTCAGTACAATTATCGGTTGGGTATTTTTTGCATTCGGAGTTATTTTTCTGATAATTCCGTTGATAAGTATTGCAAGCTGGGCGGAATTTAAAAAGGACGCTGTGCCTGTTTCCGCTGAGATAACCGACATTGATACCTACACCAAGCGGAGCAACCATAAAAATAGAACGTATCACGATGTTTATGTTGAGTATGAATATGACGGCGTGACCTATTCGGAGGAGCTTGATTACTACACCTCGGGAATGAAAAAGGGCGACGATATTGAGATATATGTTGACCCCGATGATCCTTCAAGAAGCCGCAGCAATCCCTTTGTATTTTCTGCAATTATGGCTGTTTTCGGGCTTGTTTTCGGCGGTATAGGTGCGGGATTTTTAGTTCATGAGATCAAAATGAGCATTTACATAAATAAGCTTATTGCCGAGGATAAATTTATTTATGCCGACTATTCGAACGAGGAACAGGCAAATGTTACGGTGAATAACGTCAGGTATAATCATTCGGTTTTCGTTTATGATGACGGCTTGGGAAGAATAATGACCTTTAACAGCGAGCCTCATCACCCAAGCTCACGTCCTCATATTCAAGGGGATTCCATTAAGGTCTATGTGGATTTGGAAAATAACCCGAAAAAATACTACGTTTCAAGAGAGAAGTAAGGCTATGCAGTCTGTTGACGAGGCTTTATCAAAGCTGAAAAAATCGGCGTTCCGATCGAGATTTCATTTGTCGGAAAAGGATATGGCTTACATTGATGAAAAGGGAATTGAGACTATCCGCAGCCACTGCGCCGATTTTATTGCAGCAAGGATTGCCCCTGCGGTCATTCCCAATGACGGTAAGCAGACTCCTATGAGGGGACATCCTGTTTTTATCGCTCAGCACGCCTGCGCCTGCTGCTGTCGGGGCTGCCTTGAAAAGTGGTATCGTGTCCCAAAAGGACGGGCGCTTACGCCGAACGAGCAGGAGAGGATAGTCAGGCTTCTTATGACCTGGATAGAGAGGGAGTATCACAAGGAGTGAACCCGGGAAAGCTTTTGCAGATCTTTTATAGACATACTGCGTGAATCCGACGAAAATGCGTTATTCCCGCAATATGTCGTGTACATTTTTCCTTCCGTCTGCTATGATAATAATTGAAAGGAGGAGCTGAATTGGATCAGAAGAAGATAGGCGGCTTTTTAAAGGAGCTGCGCAAGGAAAAGGGCATTACCCAGGAGCAGCTGGCAGAGCTGACAGGCGTTTCCAACAGGAGCGTTTCACGCTGGGAAACGGGGACGAATCTGCCCGATCTGGATATACTCATTCAGCTCGCAGACTACTACAATGTTGAGCTGCGGGAAATTTTAGATGGTGAAAGGAAGAATGTACAGATGGATACAGAAACACGAGAGACCGTTCTCAAGGCGGCGGATTACAGCAACAGCGAAAAAATGGATTTTTCACGAAAAATAGGCTATTTCTTTATTGCAGGGCTGGTCGCTGCTGCGGGATACATGATACTGCTTTTTTCCGATGCAGGTGAGGAATTTGATTTTCTTTCGGGGCTGTGCCTCGGCATTATGACAGGCGTGCTTATTCTTGGCGTGCTTTATAATTCCCGTCAGATGGCAAAGCTTCGTGCGCTGAAGCTTCGTCTGCTGGGCAAGGACAGCGGTCAGGTCAAATAAGCATATATTCAAAAAAGAGCACCCGATGGATGGGTGCTCTTTTATATTTTCAGTCTTATTATTTTTCTTTGATATTAACATCCAGCTTGGAGTAGGGTATCTCAATGCCGTTTTGATCAAAGGCACTCTTGACCTGCTCGATAAGGTCAAAATAAACTGTCCAGTAATCGGAGGTCTTGGACCAGACTCTGACGGTTATATCCACAGAGCTGGCGGAAAGGGCGGATACACGGACAAAGGGAGCCTCCTCGGTGAGGATAAGTTTATGCTCGGCTATTACGCCTCTTATTACCTTCATTGCTTCATTCATATCCTGATCGTAGGCAATGTTGAAAATAAGATCAACTCTGCGCTTCTCTTCCTTGCTGAAATTTATGAGAGTGCTTCCCGAAACCATGCTGTTGGGGATGAAAATGACCTTGTTATCAATGGTGAGAAGCTTTGTGGAGAGAATACTGATATCCTCCACGGTTCCCTCGGTGCCGTTGGTGCTGATGTAATCACCCTTGGAAAAGGGCTTTGTCATCAGAATGAGGAATCCTCCCGCAACGTTTGAAAGGCTGTTCTGCAGGGCAAGGGCAACTGCAACGCCTGCTGCGCCGATGGTGGTTATTATGGACGTCATGGGTATTCCGAGAGTTGACAGGGTAATGACTATTACAAACGCTGTGAAAATTATACTCAGCAGGGATTTCAAAAAGCCCTGAGCTGTTTCGTCTATCCTGCTTCTGCCCATTGCCTTGTCGATTATCCTGATAAGTATCTTGGAGATTATCTTTCCGATGATATAGATTATTATCGCTGTTACCACTGTGGGCAGATAGGCGATAAGCGCATCGGAAAAGCCCTTTAACACGTCTCGGTTGACCTCTCCGTTTGAGACTGCTTCCATTACTATCTCCGCCTCGCTGACTATTGCGGGGGCGGTGGTTTCGATTATGGTTTCTTCCATTCTTTGGTGTCCTTTCTTATAAAATATCCAATAAACAGTATAAGAAATTCTGCTTCTGAATGGATGGATTTTTTGTTAATTTATTTGAAATTAAGCGAGGAAACGGAATCCTTGTAAATAATCCCGTCCTTCACCTGTATCATTCCCACAGGCTCGGCGGGGGTCTTTATTTTTGAAAGCAGGGCGTCTACGGCTACGGAGGACATTTTTTCGGTATTTACCTCAAAGGTGGTAATATTCGGAACGGTTATGCTGCTGAAAATCGAATTGTCAAAGCCTGTTACCGAAATATCCTCGGGAACTCTGATGCCTTTCTCCGAAAGCTGTGAGATCAGCCTGCTTGCTGCCTCATCGCAGTTGCAGACAAAGGCTGTGGGCATTACAACGGGAAGCTCGAAGGGGATAAATTCGCCTGTTTCGGTATTTCTGTTGCTAATAAGATAGTAGTGCGAAAGGTGGATGTCCTGCTCCAGCACCTTCGTTATCCGGACAACGGAAAAGGCATTTAAGTTCCGGAAGGTGGGACTTACCTCGGCAATGGCTGTGGTTCTGTTCCTGATAATTTTGGTGGTTACAATAATTCAAAAGCTGATTTTCAAGGAGGAGAAGTAAAATGACGGATAATAATTTTGTCCCCAAGCTTTTCACATTCCTGAAATATGCTATCCTTGTGATCTCCTGTCCGGTGGTGTTCATACCCCCTGATCGTAGTGTTTTTAGGCTCGCTCAAGAATAATACGGAGTTTCTTTCCTCCAATGTTTTCGCCCTTCCCACAAAGGTGGAGTGGTCAAACTATAAGACTGCCTTCATTGACGGAAAGGTAATGCTCGGTCTGAAAAACACGACTATTATCATCCTTATCTCCTGCACAGGTACTATCATTGCAGGAACCATGACTGCATATGTTTTGCAGAGATTCAAGACCCTTTTCGGCAAGATCCTGAAAGCTGCTTTCCTCCTTGCGACCCTGTTCCCTGCGATATCAATGCATGTAACGGTTTACCGCATTATGAACAGCCTCCACCTTGTTGGAACAATGGCTGCGCCCATTATCCTCTATGTCGGAACGGATATTATCTCAATTTATATTTTCATGCAGTTTCTGGATAATATCTCCTATTCCCATGACGAGAGCGCAATTATCGACGGAGCGAATTATTTTACCGTATTTATTAAAATAATCCTGCCCCTTCTCCGTCCTGCCATTGCGACGGTGCTTATCATCAAGGTTATCGGAATTTACAATGATTTCTACACCCCTCAGCTGTATATGCCCAGCGACGAGCTTTCGGTGGTTTCCACATCGTTTTACCGCTTTATGGGTCCCTACGGCGCTAAATGGGAGATAATCTTTGCGGGTATCGTAATCTGTATAATTCCCACGCTTGGTATTTTCCTTGCTCTCCAGAAGCAGATCTATGCGGGACTGGTTAACGGTTCTGTTAAGGAATGATTTTTTAAACCGAAAAGGATTTTTCTTCTCGGTTTTTTATTATAGTATAATTGTTAAAAATTCTTGACAAAATAATAGTAAGAATGTTATACTATATATAATATGAGAAAAATAGGAGGCAGTAAAAATGTCCGAAGAATTTTCAAGAACCGAGCTTCTTCTCGGTGCTGACGCTATGGAAAAGCTGCGCTCGGCGAGAGTTGCGGTATTCGGCGTAGGGGGAGTGGGAGGCTATGCGGTGGAAGCCCTTGTCCGCTGCGGGCTTGGTGCCATTGACCTTATCGACAGCGACAGGGTGAGCGTTTCAAATCTTAACCGCCAGATAATCGCTCTCCGCAGCACCGTGGGAATGTTAAAGACTGATGCCGCAGAGGAGCGTATCCATCAGATAAATCCCGACTGCAAGGTGACGAAGCACCCTGTTTTCTACACTCCCGAGACCGCTTCCCGCTTTGATTTTACGGAATATGACTATGTTGTGGACGCAATTGACACTGTTACGGGAAAGATAGAGCTTGTGATCAATGCGGACAGGTGCGGCACGCCTGTCATCAGCTCCATGGGTGCGGGAAATAAGCTTGACCCGACGGCTTTCGAGGTGGCAGATATCTATAAGACCTCTGTTTGTCCTCTTGCCAAGGTCATGAGATAC
This sequence comes from Oscillospiraceae bacterium, assembly GCA_022787085.1. Taxonomy (GTDB): domain Bacteria; phylum Bacillota; class Clostridia; order Oscillospirales; family Ruminococcaceae; genus Huintestinicola. Next base: position 12,311 of record JALFVE010000024.1, read on the forward strand.
GAGCTTCGCCGCAGGGGAGTGAAGCAGCTCAAGGTTGTCTATTCAAAGGAGCCGCCCATGAAGCCGTCGGAAAGCGATGAGGCGCAGGGCAGCCGCCGCATGATCCCCGGGTCCCTTTCCTTTGTGCCCTCCGCAGCGGGACTTATTATTGCTGGTGAGGTCGTGAAGGATATTACGGGTGTGAGAAACGGCTGACTATACTATTAATAGTTAATAGTATAATTATAGGATTATTCTGAGATATCCATTGTATCCGTGCCGGAAGGGCATGGGTGCAATGGATTTTTTGGATTGTTTTAACCGCAAAAATGCAAGTATTGTGATTTGATATTGCAAAATGCAACTGCTTTATCTTCCTGCCCCAAATTTAGAGGCGATTTGCAAGAATTATACTTGAAAATTGCAATTAAAAAAATATAAAATTCATAAAATATAATATAAGTGTGAAAATACCATAATATTGAGCGTAAAATGCAAGATTAAATATGTTCAGTTGCATAAATTTTTGAAAATCCCTTGACAAACGGGATAATATAGTGTATAATAAAACCATAGAAAAAACAGCAACGGCGCTGTAAAAATGCAGGAGTTATTCAGGGGAACTGCATTTTTATATTGCCGTTGTTTTGTTTTTAAAAATGGAGGGTGATTTATATGACAGAAGAACTCATGACCGTTCAGGAGTCCATTTTGGGCGATGTGTTCGGCATCTGGTTCCTCATCGGCGCTGCACTGGTGTTCTTTATGCAGGCAGGCTTCGCAATGGTTGAAACGGGCTTTACAAGAGCTAAGAACGCAGGAAACATCATAATGAAGAATCTGATGGATTTCTGTATTGGTACAGTAATGTTCATTCTGATAGGCTTCAGTCTTCTCCTCGGCGAGGACGCCATGGGACTTATCGGCAAGCCGGGCTTCGACATTTTCACAAATTATGAGAATTTCGACTGGTCGAATTTCGTTTTTAACCTTGTGTTCTGTGCGACTACAGCTACTATCGTTTCGGGCGCAATGGCTGAAAGAACCAAGTTCCTTTCCTACTGCATCTATTCAGGCGTTATCAGCGGACTTATTTATCCCATTGAGGCGCACTGGATATGGGGCGGCGGCTGGCTTGCACAGCTGGGCTTCCACGATTTTGCAGGCTCCTGCGCAATTCATATGGTAGGCGGCATTTCCGCACTTATCGGCGCAAAGATCCTTGGTCCCCGAATCGGCAAATTTGTTAAGGACAAGAGCGGCAAGGTGACAAAGGTCAACGCATTCCCCGGTCATTCGCTGACCATCGGCGCTCTGGGCTGCTTTATCCTCTGGTTCGGCTGGTACGGCTTCAACGGCGCAGCAGCAACCACAGGTCCTCAGCTGGGCTCCATCTTCCTTACCACAACAGTTGCTCCCGCAGTTGCAACGGTGGTTTGCATGATCTTCACATGGATAAAATACGGCAAGCCCGATGTTTCAATGTGCCTTAACGCTTCTCTGGCAGGTCTTGTGGGAATCACAGCAGGCTGCGATGTTATGGACTGCTTCGGCGCTGCAATGGTCGGTGTTGTTTCGGGACTTCTCGTAGTATTCGGCGTATGGCTTCTCGATCATGTTCTCTACATAGATGACCCTGTCGGCGCAGTTGCTGTTCATATGATGAACGGTATCTGGGGTACTCTTGCAGTAGGTCTCTTTGCAACAGAAACAGTTCCCGAGTGTTCAATGAACGGTCTTTTCTACGGCGGCGGCTTTGATCTTCTCGGTCTCCAGGCTCTGGGTGTTGTAACAGTCGGTGCTTGGACAGCGATCACTATTACTGTTACATTCCTTATCATCAAGTCAACGATCGGTCTCAGAGCTTCCGTTGAGGAAGAAACAAGAGGTCTTGATATCACAGAGCACGGTCTTCCTTCCGCATATGCAGACTTTATGCCCGCAGGCTCGTCCCTATCTATCTTCACAGGCAAGTCCACGGAAGAAGAAGCTCCCATGGAAGAGGCAGTTCCCGTTGTGGAAAGCCGTCCTCATATCGAGAGACTTCCCGACGCAAAGAACAAATACACCAAGGTTTCCATTGTCTGCAAGCAGGGCAAGTTTGATGTGCTCAAAAATGCCCTCAGTGATATAGGTGTAACGGGCTTCACTGTTACAAATATTCTGGGCTGCGGCACTCAGAAGGGTGCAGGCGAGATGTACCGAGGCGTTCCCATCGAAACAACGCTCCTCCCTAAGATCAAGGTCGAGGTCGTTATCTGCAAGGTTCCTGTGGAAACTGTTGTTGAAGCAGCAAGAAAGGCTCTTTACAGCGGACATATCGGCGACGGCAAGATCTTCGTTTACGATGTTGAGGATGTTGTCAGGGTAAGGACCGGTGAAAGCGGCTACGATGCTTTGCAGGATTCCGAAATGTAAAATAATTTGATGTAAGCTTTGCAGCCGTTCCGCAGTCAGCGGAACGGCTGCTGCTGTATAATTTTTTAATGTTGACGAAGTATTATTAAGCTATTAAGACATCAACAATCGGCAATTGAGGATTTATTTGTGCAATGTGACAAAAATAGACGGCGAATTGACTTTTTTTATAAAAAACTATTGTCAACAAATTGTTGATGTGATATAATATTCAAAGATAAAAGCATTCGCTGAGTGTTTGCCCGGCAAAAAGGAGATCTACGGTATGCTCATCTACATATTGCTTCCGATTGCGCTGGCAGTTCCGGGGATATTTCTTTGCACAGAGCGTGCGGGGAAGGTCGGGAAGGCGATATATTCTGTTTATTTCGGCGTTGTCATCTTTCTTCTGGCAGGATTCAGAAGCTTTGTCGGAACGGATTACAAATCCTATGCTCAGCTGTATCAGTATTTCAATTTTGCCGAAATGGACGAGGTTTCAAGGCTTGCCCATGAAAAGGGCTTCGTTGTTCCTCTGAAGATCCTCAGCTATGGCTTTGAAGGCTATTACGCCATGTTTCTGGTGATTGCTTTCGTCATTGCTCTGGGAACGGCGGTATATATTTACCGCTTTTCGTCAAGGCCCTGGGTGAGCGCTGCGGCATTTGTATGCTATGGACTGCTGTTTTATTCCATGAATTTCATGCGTCAGTTTATAGCGGGAGTTATTATAATGTTCGCAATGGAGTTCATTCGGGATAAATGCTTTTTCAGATACCTTGCTCTGGTGATGCTGGCGTCCTGCTTCCATTGGTCGGCGCTGGTGATGATACCCTTTTATTTTATCCTGCAGATAAGGCTTGAGCCGCTGGTGCTGGCGGAGTATTCGGTCGTCTCGCTGATGCTTCTGGTCTTTTCTAATGATATCATTGAGCTGGGGCTTAAAACCTTCTACACCAAATATCTGACGGATTACACTCCCGATATCGGCAGCGGTATCCCTTGGTTTTATCTTATCGGCTACGGTCTGCTGTTTGCGGCGGCTTTTGCTCTGAGGAAACGGCTTTATGAACGGGATCCCATGAACAGCATTTATCTTTCCGCTTTGTTTTTTGTTGTTCTCTTCGAGCTTTTGGGAGCAAAGCAGGCAATGCTTTCACGATTTGGCCTTTTGTTTATTCTCCCCGTTTTTCTGGGACTTGCCCCCGAGATTGCGGACGCAGCAATAGAATTTGCAAAGGAGAAATTCCCCGATAAAAAGCGCATTGCGGCTGTGTGCACGGCTGCGGTGATGATAATCTATTCGGGCGGCTTTTTTGCAAGGCTCCTTTCGGTGGGCAGCAACGGCTCGGTTCCGTACAGGACCATATATGAATACACCGAAGATCTTTGGTAAAGGGGCTTCTCATTATGATAAATGAGATCGTCCGGAAAATTTCGGACAAGGAAAAAAATCACTCCGCAGCGGAGGCTGCTTTTATATGCACAGCGCTGACCCTTACCTTTACCTTCTGGCGCTTTGAGGGATATATTTCCCAAAGGATAATGAGCGTGCTGAATATCATTGCGGGAGCAATGATGGTTTGCGGATGGCTGTATTTTTCCTTTGCTCAGGGGGTCAAGGAAAAAAGCGGCTTTGCGGTGTTTACAGCCCTGTTCTGGATCCTTCCGACGCTGCTTTTCTGCTATTCGGACAGTGTTACGGATCCTAAGAAGTTCGATATCCGCATATTTGTCTCGGGAGAGCTTTCGAAGCTTCTGGGCGGCTATGCGCTGGGCGGTCTTCCGTGGATAAGGGAACTGAACGCTGCTGCGGCTGCGGTGCTGTTTTCATCCGTTTGCATAATAGTACATATTGCAGGGATTTTTTGTGCAAAGAAGATGAAGAAATAAAAATTTGCTTGATATTTGCCTTGAAAAAGGCAATTTATCCGGTTTTCGGATGTTAAAATCCGACTGCCGAAATAAAGATTAATATGGGAGGAAATATACCATGAAAACAAAAAGAAGTGTTGCGGCAATTTTTGCTTGTGCAATGGCAATCTCGGTAGTAGCTGCATCCGCATCTGCCATAGATTACGGCGGATCAGCTTCCGGAGGCACATCCGGAGGATCAAGTGTTTCTAATTCTACAACCTCAGACAGCACATCCGACAGCAGCACATCCGACAGCAGCACAGGAGAGGGTATTGCTGAGGAGGCTGCACCTATTGTTGAGACTGTTGTAAGCAGCAGTGCAGTTACCGATGCTATCGCTTCGGGAAGCAGTGTTTCCATTTCCGGTGATTCTGTTGCGCTGGGCAGAGCTGCAGTTTCTGCAATCGCTAATGCAGAAGAGCCTGTTACATTCGTAAATGAGGACACAGGAATTGAGATCTCCATTGATCCTGCATCTGTTACCTCTGTTGGAAGCGTTAACCTTGGTCTTGACGTCAAGCCCGCTGACACAGGTATTGTTATCCAGCCCTTTATGAGCGGCGAGTTCGGTCTTACAATGGACATTACAATCCCTGCAAAGGCTATTCCCGCAAGTGTTGATATCAACAATGCTCACCTTTTCTACATTTCCGATGATGGAAAGATCGAGGATCTGGGCGCTATTGAGCCAAACGAAGACGGAAGCGTTACTGTTTCCATCAGCCATGCTTCAAGCTACGTTATCTCCTCTGCAACTGTTGAGGATGTAAGCGCAGGCGCAGGCGTTGACGGCGATGGAGAAATTATCTGAGACTGACTGCTGATACATATTTCAGGCATGGCGGAGATTTTTAAAAATTGTGGTGATTTTTGCAAGGACTGCCGCTATGGTCTGATGTGTCTGCCGATCAGAGCTTGGATAAGCTCAAATTGACCGTTTTCGGTTTATCAAGGAATTTTCAGGTTGGCTCGTTTGAAAAATATTAAGAATCCTTTTTCAGCGAGCCGACCATTTTTTAGACTTAGAATCTGATATGAACTTGTTCATTATATACAGATTCATATCAAAGGATTGTTTGATCTTGTCGGAGAAAAAAGTTTTGTTTGTGGCTTCTGTTGTTAAAAAGCACATAAATCAGTTTCATCTGACTTATTTAAAGTGGTTTAAGGACAGGGGTTACGAGGTTCATGTCTGTGCAAGGAATGACTTTGAAGCAGGCGAGGATTGTTATATACCATATTGCGATAAGCTTTTTGAGCTTCCTTTCAGCCGTTCTCCATTCAGTCTGAGCAATATTTCGGTTTATTTTAAGCTGAAAAAAATCATTGACGAGGGCGGATATGAGCTTGTTCATTGTCACACGCCCGTGGCTGCCGTTATTTCAAGGCTGGCTTCGGCAGGGCAGCGGAAGAAGGGAATGAAGCTCATTTATACGGCTCACGGCTTTCACTTTTTTAAAGGTGCGCCCCCTGTCAGCAGGATATATTACGCTGTAGAAAAATGTCTCGCCCCCCTGACAGACGCTATCATTACAATCAATCGTGAAGATTACGAGGCTGCAAAGCGAATCTGCGAAAAATGCAGCTGCGACAGCTATCTCGTTCACGGAGTAGGCGTCGATACCGTCAGAATAGCCAATACCTCCGTTGATTTTCCTGCTCTCAGAAGAAGGCTGGGTATTCCCGAAAATGCCTTTGTTATAATGACTACTGTGGAGATCAACCGAAACAAAAACATTGCCACCGCTCTGAAAGCATTCAAGAAGGTATGCAATTCAAATATGTATTATCTTGTATGCGGCAGCGGAGATATGAAGGAACACTGCGAGAAACTTGCAGCGGAGCTTGAGATTTCGGATAATGTGGTGTTTGCGGGCTATAGGTATGATGTTTTTGAACTGCTCCATATTGCTGATGTATTCCTCTTTCCGTCGTACAGAGAGGGTCTCGGAATTGCAGCGATCGAGGCAATGTCCGCAGGGCTTCCGGTTATCGCTTCGGATATCAGAGGCGTTACGGAATATGCCGTAAACGGAAAAAACAGTATGCTTTTCCCTCCCGATGATATTGACGGCTTTGCAGGAGCAATAAAGCTTTTGTACGATGATAAGGAGCTAAGGGAAAGGCTTGGAGCCGAAGCGGCACAGTCGGTTTACAAATTCGATATCCGTAATTCTGTTAAAGCAATGTCCGAAATTTATTACAAATATGCGGATATTGACGACGGCGATTACCCCGAATGTACCGAAAATGCCTCGGATTATGTGAGAGTGTCAAAGTGAAAAAAAAATATCTGAGTATCCTTTCAAGGCATGACCCGATCTGCTCAGCTGCAGCGGGACTTTCGGAGAAATACGCTTCTCCTCTTGACTCTTTGATTATATCAGTCTGTGCGCCCTGTGCGTATTTTTATGGGTCGTGGATCGTCCGTCAGGCAATATCCTGCGGAATAAACAGACTGTATTTCTTTGCAAGAGACGGATATTCCATAAAGCAGGCAGTGGATATCATCCTGAAAAAGGAAAGCATACCCATTGAAACAAGCTATTTCTATTGCTCAAGACATTCACTGAGAATGGCGGCTTACCGCTTTTTTGACAATTCTGCATATGACCGATTATTTGCGGAAAGTTATATGCTTTCTGCTTTTAATTTACTTACTCGTGCGGAATTTGACGACAATGAGCGATGCCTTGTTTATAAAAGCATTGGCTTTGCCCCCTCGTCGGAGCATGAGCCTATGAACAGAAGCTTATTCAAGGAATTTTGCAATAAGCTGAAAGCCTCTGAATTGTTCCGAAAAATGCTTAAAGAAAAATCTGACGCAGCCTACGAGAACGCTGTGGGCTATTTTAAGCAGGAGGGCATGGACGCTCACAGGAAATTCGGCGTTGTTGACCTTGGGTGGACAGGATCCATGCAGCACACGCTGAAAAGGCTTCTTGAATCCTGCGGAATACATAATGATATCTTGGGCTTATATTTCGGAATGTTGGAAAATCCTCCCATAGCTTCAGGCAGCCAATTTATTCCATGGCTTTTCGACAGCGGGGATGTCATTACTAAGGCATGGTTTTCCCAGAATATTCTGGAATGTATCTTTTCTGCACCTCACGGAACCACCTCCGGATATGAGCGGGCAGAGGGAGTTTTTTCTCCCGTTCTTTTTGAAAACGAAAATAATGCGGAAATGATCGAGCATATATCCGGGATAATTTCGGATTTTGCTGAAAATGTTTCCGATTTTGAATATAGCGATGATTGCAGAAAAACGGCTCTGCTGCTTCTGAAAAGGCTTATGCTTACGCCCGATAAGGACGAAGCGGAGGCGCTTGATGAATTTTTTTTCTGCGATGACATTAGTGAAAAATATCATAACAGGCTTGCGTCAGGCAATAAAAAAGCGTTTGTATCGGCGATTCTTCACAGACATGACATGAACGCCAAGCCATATTGGTTTTACGGAGCAGTAAGGAAAAGCGGGGTAAGCTCCGCAGGACTATTATCCTTATTGTATTTCCTGTCCGAGCTTGGAAGAAATTTTATCAATCATTTTATCCGAAAAAGGGGGAATTGAAATGAGTGAACCGTTCCTTTCGGTCATTATGGGCGTGTATAACTGTCCCACCGAAGAGATGCTCATGCGGGCGATCAACTCAGTTCTTGACCAGTCCTTTTCGGATTTTGAATTTATCATCTGCGACGACGGCTCCGATAACGATACATATAAATGGCTGGAAAAAGCTGCGGCAGGGGACAGCAGGATAATTCTTATCCGCAACAAGAGGAATATGAGCCTCGCTTACTCCTTAAACCGCTGTATAGAGATATCCAGAGGGCAGTTCATTGCCCGTCAGGACGCCGATGATTATTCCCTTCCCGAGCGGTTTGCCGTTCAGCTGGATTATCTCAAGACACATAATGAAATGAGCTTTGTGGGAAGTGACTGCCTGCTGTTTGACGATGATAACAATATCTGCGGAAGCAGAAAAATGCCCCATCATCCGAAAAAGCTTGATTTTCTGTTTAATTCTCCGTTTGTCCACGGCTCGGTAATGCTGAGGCGTGATGTATTCGATCATGCGGGCGTATACCGTCCCTGCGGATATGCCCATAAATACGAGGATTATGACCTTTTCATGCGAATCTATCACCATGAGCTGAGAGGAGCAAACATCAACACACCCCTATATGCTTTTTTTGACAATAATAAACGTCGTGTTCCCAGGATAATGCGTGTGGACGAGGCAGCTGTCAGATACAATGGCTTCAAGGCTCTTGGTCTGCTGCCTGTAGGATATATCTACGTTCTGAAGCCCTTTGCCCTTGCTCTGCTTCCCAGCGTTGTAGTCAATTCTCTGAAAAAAGCATGGGTGAATGCTCATGGGCATTAAGCTGAAAATGTACGAGCTGCTTGTGAACCGTGACCCGAAGATCAAGCTCAGATATGAGCGGTTTGTTTCGGAGAATCAGGAGCTTCACAGCAGCTTCAGATTTGCATCATGGCTATATCTGACTAAGCTTAATATCGAGTCTCTGTTGGGTGTCCTGAAGGACAGCGAAAAAATCCCCATGGCGTGCCAAGGCTGCGAAAGCGATCTTTGCTTCGGCATGACTGCCGCTCAGACGGCAGAAAAGCTGTGCAGCTCGGATATTGTTTCCTTTGACGTTTTTGACACTTTGATATTTCGTCCCTTTGATTCTCCGAAATCCGTTTTTTATCTTGTGGGCGAGAAGCTTGGCTGTCCCGATTTCAGAAACATCCGCATTTCAGCCGAGGCTGCTGCCCGAAAAAAATGCAGGAACGGCGAGGCAACACTTGCAGATATTTATAATATCGTGCAGGAAAAGACGGGTATTCCTGCAAATTCGGGGATGAATGCAGAGCTGGAAACAGAGCTTGAAATTTGCTGCGCCAATCCCTTTATGCTCGATGTCTGGGATAACGTCAGAAAAAAAGGCAAAAAAATAATCGTGACCTCCGATATGTATCTTTCATCCGAATTTATCGGCAGGCTGCTTTCAAAAAACGGCTTTGCGGGTTATGAAAAAATTTTCGTTTCCTGTGAGCATTTCTGCGGGAAATACGACGGAAGCCTTTTTCTCATGGTGAAGGAGCAATATGGCGGATCGACGATTTCCCATGTGGGAGATAACTATATTTCCGATGTGAGATCAGCCGAAAAATCGGGGCTTAACGCCCTTTATTATCCAAATGTCAACACATCGGGAAACAAATTCCGTACAAATGATATGTCCTATATGGTTGGCTCGGCATATCGTGGGATAGTGAACAAAAGGCTTTACTGCGGCAAAGAGAAGTATTCGCTTCAATATGAGTTCGGATACCGCTGCGGCGGTATTATTGCTCTCGGTTACTGCTCGTTCATTCACAGGCAGTATTCCGAAAAAAAAGCGGACAAGATACTTTTCTTCTCCCGTGACGGCTATATTCTGAAAAAAATTTATGATAAGCTTTATCCCGAGGATAATTCGGAATATTTTTACTGGTCGAGAGCAGCTGCCGCAAAGCTTGGAGCAGAGCTTTTCCCCGCCGATTATTTCCGTCGGTTTGTATATCAGAAAACCAGCTGCGGATACACCATTTCAGAAATCCAGAAAGCAATGGGCATAGAAGATATGAGCTTCGGAATACCACCTAATGAGCTTCTGACCTTGGAAAATGCGGACAGGCTGTGCGCCGAAATGAAAAAGCAGTTTGATGATATCATCGCTCATTATTCGGATATGAACGCTGCCTTTTCAGAAAAGCTGAATCATTCACTTAACGGCTGCAGGAATATCCTCACCGTTGACTGCGGCTGGGCGGGAAGCGGCAGCATTGTATTTGAAGCTGTTGCAAACAGGAAATTCGGATGTAACGTCAATGTAACGGGACTGCTTGCGGGGACAAATTCATATTCCCAGCATGACAGCGATTTCAGCGAAGGCTATCTTCAAAGCGGCAGGCTGATCCCATACTGCTTTTCATCATCTCTCAACAGAGATATTTACAAGGCTCATTCCCCCTCCCAAAAGCATAATGTATATTTTGAAATGCTCTTCGGCGCCCCTGAGCCGACGGTAACGGGCTTCGCACTTGTAAACGGAGAATGTGCGCCGATATTTGAAGGTGAATGTGAGAATGAGCAGGCAATAAACGATATCCACCGAGGTGAAACAGATTTTGCCGAGGATTATTACAGTGCCCTAAAAGCCTGTCCTTATATGCTTGATATTTCAGGCAGGGACGCATATGCGGCGTTTTCTCAGACCCTCGGAAATAAAAAATTACTAAAAAATGTGTTTGAAGAATGTGTATTTGACGAACACACATCAGGAACAAAAGGAAAGATAATCTGAAAGGAGCAGCTTCGTGCCCGATAATAATAATTTTTCTCTTGAAGATATTCTTGCCGAGTATGACAGGAAATCAAAGAGTTCAGATATAAATAAGAATGACAGTAAGCTGTCGTCACAAAAAAGCAGTCCTTCGGTCAATGGCTCAGGCGGCAAAAATAATCAGGATATTAACGAATCGCCTACGATGGTTCTGCCAAAGCTTCCCCCCATGCCTGCGAGAAATTCCTCTTCTCAGGCAGCGCAGAAACCCGCCCCACGGGCAGCACAGCGCCCTGCTTCACAGGCGGCGCAAAAAACCGCCCCACAGGCAGCACAGCGCCCCGCTTCACAGGCGGCGCAAAAACCTGCTACACAGGCAGCACAGCGCCCCGCTTCACAGGCGGCGCAAAAACCCGCAGCACAGGCGGTACAGCGCCCTGCTACCCAAACAGCACATAAATCTGCCCCTAAAGCTGCTGACGAAGCAGTCAGATCTCAGCCTCAGCGTATCAGAAGGCATGATGAAAACAGCAGGATAAAAGCTGATTCACCGCTTAAATTAAAGCTTGAGCAGTATAAATTCCTCTTTAAGCAGCTTGTAAAGCGTGATTTCAAGGGAAGATATAAAAGAACGGTTCTGGGAGTCCTCTGGAGTATGCTTTCTCCCATGTTTTCCTTTGCGGCTCAGGCAATTATATTCTCAGTATTGTTTAATCGTCGTGGAGAGCATTTCATCTCATATCTTATCATCGGAAACGTTGTCTTTCATTATTTTACCGATGCTGCCAATTCGGGAATGTTTTCCCTTGCCTCAAACGGAGGAATAATATCAAAGATAAATGTGCCGAAAAGCATATTTCTGCTGTCAAAAAATGTATCCTGCCTGATAAATTTCCTGCTGACGATGATAATAATGTTTGTCATATCGGCAATTGACGGAGTGCATCTTTCTCCCGTGTATGTGACGCTTTTGTATCCCATGCTCACCATGACTATATTCAATATCGGAGTGGGCTATGTGCTTTCGGCGTGGTTCGTATTTTTCAAGGATACCCAGTATCTTTTCAGCATTTTCACTCAGATACTGATGTACTTTTCCGCAATATTCTATCGTGTGGAAATGTTCCCCGAAACGATGCAGAAGTTTTTTTATCTGAATCCCGTTTACTGTTATATTTATTATTTCAGAACCGTAATTATTGACAATCTGATACCGGGCTGGAAGCTTCATTTTGCTTGTCTGTGCTTTGCACTGCTTGCGGTGCTGGTAGGACTCAGCGTATATAAGAAAAATAACAATAAATTTGTTTACTATTTCTGATTAAGGAGCATTTTTGTGGTTGTTGATGTAAAAAATGTATCTGTCAGATATCTTCTCGGAGATTTCAAGGACATCGGCGTAAAGGAATATCTTGTTCAGAAAATAACGGGAACTCATGTGGTCAAGGAATTCTGGGCTGTTAAGGATGTATCCTTTTCATTGGATCAGGGTGATTTTTTAGGCGTGATCGGAACCAACGGCGCAGGAAAATCCACACTGATGAAGGCAGTCAGCGGCGTAATGAAACCGCAGAAGGGAAGCATAACCACTAAGGGACAGATCGCCGCTCTGCTTGAGCTGGGCACAGGCTTTGACGGAGATCTGACCATTAAGGAAAATATTTATTTCCGAGGAGCGCTTCTGGGCTACACCGAAAAATTCATGGACGAAAAATATCCCGAAATAATCGAGTTTGCCGAGATGGAGGAATTTGAGGACAGAAAATTCAGACAGCTTTCCTCAGGTATGAGAGCGAGAATTGCTTTTTCCATTGCAAGTCTTGTTGACCCCGATATACTTATCCTTGACGAGGTTCTGGCGGTAGGTGACGGCGCATTCAGGGCAAAGAGCGAGAAAAAGATGATGGACATTATCAAGGGAGGAGTAACCACCCTGTTTGTGGGTCATTCCACCGCTCAGATGAGAAAGCTCTGCACAAAAGTATTATGGCTTCATAAGGGCAAGCAGGTGGCATTCGGCGATCCCAAACACGTCTGTGATGAATATGACGCATTTATCAGAAAAAATGCACAGGTGTAAAACATGATAAAGCTTGAAATATCGGTTATCGCCCCGAGACTGAATGAGATGGCTGCATGGCTCAGGCTGCCTGTCACGGGCAGAATTGTTCCGCCTGATGAATTTATCCGATTATTCAATGAAAATTCGGGAAGTTATATTCTTCGTGCGGATAACTGGGCAAGGTATCATAAAACCGAGTTATCCGTTGATTCGGTCTCAGCCGAAAGGCTTGAGGGATATAATGACGGCTCCTTCAAAGCGTCTGTAATAATTGACAGGATAGATATTTCGGGAGCAGCAAAGGCACTGGGCGTGCCCACTCCCATAGCGGTCATTGCGGCTCACATGGGGGAGAGGGGAATATCAAAATCCCTTAACGCCGTTTTGAAGCTGAACAAAAGGCTGATCTCAAATGAAGCAGTGAGACAGCTGAAAAAAAGAAATATGAGCGCAAGCGCAGTTTATGGAAAAGTCGTTTTTTACGATGACTCAATTATGATAAAAGGGTGATGGTATGAAAAAATATAAGGCTTCTCTGGTGATCCTGGCGGCAGGTCTGGGAACACGCTTTAAAGGCGGCATTAAGCAGCTTACTCCTGTGGGAATGTCTGGGGAGCTGCTGATAGAGTATTCGATTTATGACGCTTTGAAGGCGGGCTTTGACAAGGTGATCTTCATAATCCGCAGGGATATCGAAAAGGATATCAGAGAGATGATAGGGGACAAGCTTTCGGCTCACTGCGAGGTTGAATACTGCTTTCAGGAGCTTGGGGATATCCCATCAGGCATATCATTCCCCGAGGGACGGACAAAGCCATGGGGAACCGTTCATGCCGTGCTTGCCGCAAAGAAACTGATAGCCGAGCCCTTTGTAATAATAAATGCCGATGATTATTACGGCAAAACCTCCTATAAGGCTTTGTTTGATTATATAACCGCCCCCGGGCGCAGGGCTGATGAGCAGTGCATGGGCGGATTTATTCTTGGAAATACCCTCAGCGACAACGGCACCGTTACCCGAGGGGTATGCTATGCGGACAAGGATAATATGCTTAGCTCCGTTACCGAGACATATAAAATTTCAAAAGAAACTGACGGAAAAATATACGGTATTCAGAACGGAGAAAGGGTCAGCATTCCCGAAAACAGCATTGTTTCGATGAATATGTGGGGCTGCACTCCCGAGATAATCCCCATGCTTGAAGAGGAATTTATGGAATTTCTAAATTCCGCATCGGCAAATGGGACCATTGAATCGGCAGAATATGCACTTCCCACGGCATATGATTCCCTGCTGACAAGCAAAAGGGTCAGCGTGAGAATAATTCCCACAAATGAACGCTGGTACGGAATGACTCTCTCGGAGGATTCCGAAGCAGTCAGAGCGGCATTTGCGGAAATGACAAGAAACGGGGATTATTCGTCTCCGCTGTTCTGATAAAAATATTACGAAAAAAGAGCAAACCGACGATAAAAATCGGTCTGCTCTTTTTTTATGTATCATTAAATTGCTTGCAAAAAAATCAAACAGCCTGAAATCCGAAAATTCCCGCAATAACGCAAAGTCCGCCCACAATGGAGAATTTCGAGTATTTCTCCGTCTTGTTGAAAAATCCCGTAACGAACATCACAATGAGTATCATTGGTTGAATAAAGGAGAAATTCGTAAGGCTTTCGGCAGCAATGCGGTTTTCAAGAAGAAGCCCCACAGCATTGGGAAGCTTGCAGCCCAGAACGATAGCCATGCCCTTGAAGCCCTCGGGGCTTTCTTTTGGCATTTTGTGAGGCTTTGCGGAGGGGAGCATGAGGAGCGCTAAGATAACCAGCGCCCAGAAAAGGGTCATGGTGGAGGATATGGTGCCCTCGGCAGCCTTCATAACAAAGCCGTAAATAAGCCTTGAGGATAGATAAAGCACCAGCGGCAGGGCTATCTTTTTGTAATCCACCTGCTTTCTGCCTTCCTTTGCAATAAGGACAAGTCCGGCGGCGGTGAGGATTATGCAAAGAACTTTTAAGAAACTGATATCCTGTCCGTAAATGAAAACATCCGAAAAATAGGAAATGAACAGGGTCAGTCCCAGCCATGCTTTTAGCTCGAAAACCGACATATCAATAAGTATCTTCGCACTCATTGCAAATTCCAGATATTTGCTCAGTGCAATAAGACCGATGAAAAGAAAGCTCTGCGGACACAGGGTAAAGGTGGTATCCGAAAGAGGAAGGGTGAAAAGCAGGAAGAAAAAAGTACCCGCAGCCATCATAAAGGTGAGCTGGGAGCCTGTGTATTTACATTTGCTGACGGCATATTTATCGTTTAATGAGGTAATTGAGTAGAGCGCAACTACGGCTATCATCAGAAGCATGATCGGTTTTCCTTTCATTTTATAAATTCACACGAAATAAATTATAATTCCCAAGGAAGAAAATGTCAAGAGGCAATTTGCAAATTTTGCTGTAACTTAATGAAAAATTCAAACCCGCCTGCCATGAAATTACATAATTAAGTAGTATAATCAGAAAATACATTATTGAAATGAGGTTATTGGCATGACGGGAAGCATGACGGAGGGAAAGCCCTTAGGACTTATTATCAGATTCGCATTGCCCCTGCTTATGGGAAATATTCTCCAGCAGACCTATAACGTTATCGACGCCGCCATCGTGGGACGTATCCTCGGTCCCGAGGCACTGGCAGGAGTGGGAGCCTCCAGCAGCGTGCAGTTTTTTGTGCTGGGGTTCTGCATGGGAATATGCTGCGGCTTCGGGATACCCTTGGCGCAGGCATTCGGAGCGGGGGATATGCATAAGCTTCGCAGACTGATATTTCACGCATTTCTGTTAACGGGAGCGGCAGCGGTCATCATAACCACAGCCTGCGCACTGCTCTGCCCGAACATACTGCATATGCTTTCTACCCCCGATGATATTTTCGCAGACGCATATATATATTTGCTCATACTCTTTCTGGGAATACCCTTTTCCCTGCTTTACAATCTTCTGTCGGCAATACTCAGAGCCGTAGGGGACAGCAGAACGCCCTTTATTTTTCTTGCCATATCAACTGTCCTGAATATCATCCTCGACCTTGTATTTATAATATGTCTGGGTCTGGGCTGCGCAGGTGCGGCGGCTGCAACGATAACCGCCCAGGCTGTCAGCGGAATAAGCTGCCTTGTTTACATAAATAAGAAAAGACCCGACCTGTCCCTTTCAGCCGATGACCGTAAATTTACCCCGAAATATCTGGGAACAATGCTTGTGATGGGCATCCCCATGGGGCTTCAGTATTCCATAACCGCCATCGGCAGCATGGTCATGCAGTCGGCAAACAACGGGCTCGGAAGCGTTTATATTTCGGGCTTTACCGCAGGAATGAGAATAAAGCAGTTTGTAATGTGTCCCTTTGATGCGGTGGCAACGGCTGTCTCGGTATTTGCGGGACAGAATCTGGGAGCAGGCAGGATAGACCGTGTGAAAACAGGTCTTGCCAAGGGAATTGCCGTTAATGTGGGCTATGGAATAGCCTCGGGACTTGTCCTGATTTTCTTTGGAAGGGCGCTTTCGGGACTGTTCATAGAACAAGGCGAAACAGCTATCCTTGACGCAGCGGCGAAATATCTTGGCTGCCTCGGCTTATTCTATTGGGTACTGGGCTTCCTTAATGTCTGCCGCATGACCACACAGGGACTGGGATATTCGGGCAGAGCGGTTTTTTCGGGAATAATGGAGATGATAGCAAGGATAATCGTAAGCGTGTTTTTCGTGGATACATACGGCTTTACGGCAATATGCTTTGCGGACCAGAGCGCATGGATCGCCGCTTGCCTGTACATAGTGCCCATGTGCTTTTACTGCGTTAAAAAGGCAGAGAAAAATACCGTCAGAAAAGATTAATTTGAAAATCCCCCGTCAGCGGAAAAATACACCGCTGACGGGGGTTTATTATAATTATTCCCATTTAAAAAATCTGACCGATATCCCTGAGCAGACCGCACCCGTAATAATCATCACCAAAACGGCGATCAGACTGCTTTCGGAGCCTGTTCCCAGAAATGCGGATTTCATAAGCCCGATTCCCTGAGTGAGCGGGAAAAGTCCGACTATCTTCTGCATTATTTCGGGCATTATCTCAAAGGGGAGAGTGGTTCCCGAAAAAATCAGCGCAGGAAAATAGAGAATACTTGCGATAACACCCGCCTGCTTAGTGTTTTTCGCAATTCCGCCCACCATCATTCCGATGCTGAGTGTGGATATTACCGTAAGCAGCCAGCTGCCGAGAAATGCCGCAGCAGAGCCGCTTAATTTCACTCCCGCAATGATTCCCGCCGCTGCAAGAGTAATAAGGGAGACTGCGCTGTAAAGAATATAGACCGCAAGCTCTGCGCCCAGAAGAAGAGCGGGACTGGCGGGAGTTGCCTTGAAGCGCTTGAGAATCCTCTTTTCACGATAATCCGAGACCACCAGCGGAAGCCCCATAAGCCCCCCTCCGCAAATTGAAACGGCGCATACCGCACCGAAGGACTGCTCCAAAAATGTGAACCCCGCCCCTTCAAAAGCAGGCTTTGAGCGGTAAATTATACCGAGAACCGCAAATACGGCAAGTGGCATTATAATACCGAAAATAACCATGTTCATGTCACGGATGCTGAGAATCAGTTCATTTTTGAGAAGTGTGAAAAATCGTTTCATAGCTCGCTTTCCTCCGATAAGATAAGATATGCGTCCTCAAATTTATCGCAGCCGCATTTTTTCTTCGCCTCGTCCACCGTTCCCATAAAAACGGGAGAACCCTTTCTGAGAATACATATCTCATCGCAGAGAGCCTCCACCTCGTCCATAAAATGAGAGGTTAGAAATATGGTAAGCCCCTTGCTTTTCAGCTCCGAAAGTATCTTCCACACGTCTCTTCTGGCTCTTGCGTCAAGACCCGTGGTAAGCTCGTCCAGAAAGACCATCCTCGGCTTCGGGATAAGCGCCAGAACGATAAAAAGCCGCTGGCGCTCTCCTCCCGAAAGGCTTTTCACCTGACTTTTCAGTTTGTCACCGATGCCGAATTTGCCGCAAAGCGCCTTGTAATCATCAGGGGAGCTGTACAGGCAGGCGGTCTCCTCGCATAGCTCGTTCACCCGTATCTCATTCTGGTATTCGCTCTCCTGAAACTGAACTCCCACCTGTTCAAAAAGGCGGCGGCGGTCTTTTGGGGGGTCAAGTCCCAGCAGCACCGATGACCCGCTGTCCGCCTTTTTAATTCCAAGCATACATTCGATGGCGGTGCTTTTTCCCGCACCGTTTGCGCCCAGAAGCCCGAAAACCGTTCCGCTTTTAACGGACAGGGACAGCCCTTTCAGAACGTTTTTGCCGTTGTAGGATTTTGTCAGTCCCTTAATTTCAGCAGCATTCTTCATCATATTCTGCCGCCCTTTCTGCGGCAGACCGCCTTCAGCTCGATATATCCACGCTCGCCTCTCGGCTCAAGCTGTATGCGGGGATTTTCCTTATCCCATTCATAGCCGATAATCCCGGGGGCATATCTGTCCATGGACTGTTCCACTGCGGAAATGGCATTGCAGTAATCCTCCTCCTCAAAGGGCTCTCCCTGAAACATGAGATAATCACATTCGGGCAGATCTATCACATCAAAGCCCTCGGGGATATCTCCGTCGAAATTCTTTGAAACCTCCACGCCCTGAACATAAACCGAACCGCCGTTTTTGCGGAATTTCTCGGGGAGCCAAAGACAGACAGGCTCTCCGCAGAGGGAATCCATGCTCATAAGCAGTCCCCAGACGTCGCAGCCAACTTCATCGCAGTATTCAAAATAATCCTCCGCCTTAACGCCCCGCTTGATGACCGCCTTTCTTTCGGGCTTGTGAATAACCTGAATAAACACGTTTTTAATATTTTCCATACCTTTGTACTCCTTTCTCAGCTCTCTGAACTTAACTCCGTAGGGGATAAATAACGAGATGGGAACGGGATTTTTGGCGTATTCTCCGGGATTGCAGCCAAACTCCTTCAGAAATGCCCGCTGATAGCCGTCAACGCTGCCGAAGCCCATTTCAAAGGCAATGTCCGCGATCCTGCAATTCTCATTTTTGAGCTTCACAGCCGAGCGGGAAAGTCTCAGCCTGCGGATATAATCCGATGGGGTAAGCCCCGTCTGCTCCTTAAAAATCCGATAGGAATACCAGGGTGAGAACATTGCCGCACGGGACAGCTCAGCCATGGTGATTTTCTCGTTGATATGCTCCGAAATGCAGTCCTGCATCCGCTGAACGGCTTTTACGATATCGTTCATTTTAATCCCTCCCATGATTACATTTTATAATACTTAAAGAAAAAGTTCTCGACTTTTTTTGCTGAAAAAAGGAAAGCGTGCTTGACATGGAGTCGGAATATGAAAAAAGGCTGTCTGCATCATATCTGCAGGCAGCCTGAAAAATTATACTGATTTTTTCACATTCATCGCCCTCATAGCATTTAGAATTGCAATGACCGAAACGCCCACGTCCGCAAAGACCGCAGCCCACATATTTGCGATTCCAAGAGCGCCTAAAATAAGAGTGAGGAGCTTTATTCCCAGAGCAAAAACGATGTTCTGACGGACAATAGCAGAGGTCTTTTCCGCAATATTTATTGCAAGAGGAATTTTGCGTGGGTCGTCGTCCATAAGCACCACATCTGCGGCTTCAATGGCAGCGTCCGAGCCCATAGCGCCCATGGCGATTCCGATGTCCGCCCTTGTGAGAACGGGTGCGTCGTTTATGCCGTCACCCACGAATATAAGGGAGTTTTTCGGAGATTTCTCCGCAAGAAGCTTTTCAACGCAGTCCACCTTGTCAGCGGGGAGAAGCTCCGCATGATACTCGTCAATGCCAAGTGATTTTGCGCACTGCTCACCGACTCTGCGGTCGTCTCCCGTAAGCATAACGGTCTTTCCGATACCCATTTTGCGAAGTCTTTCCATGGCTTCCTTTGCGCCCTCCTTGAGAGCGTCCGAGATGATTATGTGACCCATGTAAATGCCGTTTACCGCCACATGAACCGCAGTTCCCGCATGGTGACAGTCATGTGCCTCGGCAATGTTTTCCTTTTTCATAAGCTTCATATTTCCCGCAAGAACGGTCTTTCCGTCAATAATTGCCTTAACGCCGTGACCTGCTATCTCCTCGGTCTTTTCAATGCGGGAGGGGTCACATTCCTTTCCCCATGCACGTTTTAAGGAGAGAGAAATGGGGTGGTCCGAATAGCACTCGGCAAGAGCGGCGGTTTCCAGAAGCTCAGATTCGTCCATCCTGTCCGAATGTACCGCAGTGACCTCGAAGCTGCCCTTTGTGAGAGTGCCCGTCTTGTCAAAAACGATAACTCCCGCATTGGCAAGCGCCTCGAGATAATTTCCGCCCTTGATGAGTATTCCCGCCCGTGAAGCTCCTCCGATGCCGCTGAAAAACGTGAGAGGAATGGAAATGACCAGAGCGCAGGGACAGGATATAACAAGGAATGTCATTGCCCTGTACACCCATTTCCCGAAATCCCCGTCCGTAAGCAGGGGAGGGATAAGGGCAAGAACAAGAGCGCCGATAACTACCGCAGGAGTGTAGATACGGGCGAATTTTGATATGAAATTCTCGCTTTTTGACTTTTTCTCCTGAGAATTTTCCACCAGCTCCAGAATTTTTGAAACGGTGGACTGCCCGAAGCCCTTTGTGACCTTGATCTTTAAAATTCCCGTAAGATTAACGCAGCCGCTGATAATTTCGCCGCCCTCGCAAACGTCTCTCGGAATGGATTCGCCCGTCAGAGCGGAGGTGTCAACTGCCGAGGTTCCCGAAACAACAACGCCGTCAAGGGGGATTTTTTCGCCTGCCTTGACTGTGATGACAGTGCCGATCTCAACCTCCTCGGGGTCAACCTGAATAAGCCTGCCGTTTTCGTCCTCAATATTTGCGTAATCGGGACGGATATCCATAAGCTCGGAGATCGACTTTCTCGATCTGCTCACAGCACAGGACTGGAAAAGCTCTCCCACCTGATAGAAAAGCATCACCGCCGTTCCCTCGGCATATTCGCCCGTAGCAAATGCGCCTATGGTGGCAACGGTCATAAGAAAGCTCTCGTCAAAAAGCTGCAGATGAATAATTCCGAGAAGGGCTTTTCTCAGAATATCATAGCCGATTATCAGATACGGAACAAGGAAAACCACAAGCTTCCAGATCCCGATATCGGCATCTGAAACGCCGAAAAATATCATTTCCGCCGCAAGGATTACAAAGCTTATGATTATCCTTGCCAGCATTTTCTTTTGCTTTCTGCTCATTGCAACCTCTTATTTCATTAAAATAGTACAGTCAGGCTCTATCTTTTTGCAGGCGGCAGCCGCTTTTTTCATTATCTCGTCAAAGCGGGCATCATCTGCGGTGATGGTGAGCTTCTGTGAAATAAAGCTTACCGAGGCGGATTCTACTCCGTCAATTTTGTTAATGGCGTCCTCCATTTTCTTTGCGCAGTTTGCGCAGTCCAGATCTTCGAGCTTAAATACCTTTTTCATAATAAACCTCCGTAAAATTATTCCTCAACGTGTTCCATTCCCATTTCGATAATGCTTCTCACATGATCGTCGGAAAGGGAGTAAAAAACGATCTTGCCCTCCTTGCGGAAACGCACCAGCTTGTTGTTTTTAAGCACTCTCAGCTGATGTGATACCGCAGTCTGACTAAGTCCTAAAAGCTGCGCCATATCATTCACGCAAAGCTCGGATTCAAAGAGTGCGTAAAGAATGCGTATTCTTGTGGTGTCCCCGAAAACCTTGAAAAGCTCCGCCAGATCATAGAGTATCTCATCGGGGGGAAGCTGGGATTTGACCTTTTCCACCACGTCCTCGTGAACGCACAAAAATTCGTCCTTGTTGTCCATTCAGCCCGCTCCTTTACTTTTTAATGACTGCAAAGCCTGCGGGGATATTGCCCAGAAGCAGCTTTACGCTGTATTCGGAGCATCCGTTTTTTTCGGCATTTTTTTCGATAAAGCGAATGTATTCCTCGGTGTAAAAATCCGCTGTGGCATTATACCCCAGAAGCTTGTAAATTTTTATACAAAGCTTGAAAAACAGTCCCGCCTCTCTTGTTAGATAGGTTGGAATAATTATTTTTCCGCCCTTTTTCGTAACTCTCACAAGCTCTGAAAAAGCCTTTTCGGGGTCTTGGAGCAGGTGCATAACATTTCCCGCAATTACAATATCAAAGCTGTTGTCGGCGTCCTTCAGAGCGGTGATGTCACGCCTTGCGAAGGCAATGTTGTAAACACCCTTTCTTCGGGCTTTTTTCATTGCCTGAATGAGCATTTCCTTTGCTTTGTCGGTGCAGAGGACCTTGCCCGCTTTTTTTGCCGCAGTCATTGAGAGCATCCCCGTTCCCGCAGCGCAGTCAAGGACCTTTGCTCCCTTGGGGATCTCGTTTTCCAGCGCTCTGCACATCTGCTCGTTGACGGAGCGGTTAAAGACCTTTTCGTTCAGATCGTATATCCCCGCAATGGTATCCCAGAATGAACTCATTATAATCATCTCCTGATCGGTTTAATTTATCATATGTTCATCTGTTCATATGATAACATATTTGTGAGGGCAAGTCAATCAGTATTCCAATATTATATAAATACATATGAAAAACCATATGATAATAAAATGCCATAAAATAAATAAGCTCCCTTCCTTGAAATCCTCCCCGAAATATGATATAATATGTATCGGAAAAGATTTTTGAAAGGATTGACCCAAAATAATAAAATTTATCGCAGCCGATCTGGACGGCACACTTTTAGACAGCTCCCACAGGCTGCCCGAGGGCTTTTTCGAGCTTGTTGAAAAAATGCAGGAAAAGGGCGTGGTTTTTGTCGCAGCTTCGGGCAGGCAGTATTACGGCGTGGAGCGGGTCTTTGAGCCTGTTAAGGATAAAATGATGTTCATAGCTGAAAACGGCGGCATCGCCTTTGAGCATGGAAAATGCGTCTATTCACTGCCAATGGCGGACGAGGGAGTGCTGGAAATATTAAGAAGTGCGGGGGAGCTTTACGGCAAGGGTGTGCGAGTGCTGTTGTCGGGAGAGAAGTCCGCTTATGTTTCGGACAGCGACCCGGAATTTGCGGAAAGCTGCGGCATTTACTGCGGAAGACTCACCTCTCTTGAACGGCTTGAGGACTTTGCGGGAAATGACCGCATTATAAAAATCGCCCTTTTCGACAAAAATGCCGAGGAGCAGACATATCCCGCCATGAAGCGCTTTTCGGACAGATACAATGTTATACTTTCAAACACCCAATGGGTGGATATCGTTGATAAGAATGTTAACAAGGGCAATGCGGTAAAAAAGCTGATGGACAAGCTGGGTGCAGGCTTTGATGAAGCCATGGTATTCGGAGATTATCTCAACGACCTTGAGATGATGAGCTGCTGCAAATACAGCTTTGCCATGGAAAACGCCCACCCCATATTAAAGGAAAACGCCGCATTTATCGCTCCGTCAAATGATGAAAACGGGGTAGTTAAGGAAATATTAAGACATATCCCCGAGCTTTCGGGAGAGCTTGCATATTAATGAAAGGACAAATATGGAAAATCTGCGTGAAAAAATCGAAAAGCTGCTGCTTCGTGTAAAATCCCCCTCAAGATATATAGGAGGGGAGCTGAACAGCGTTGTAAAGGATAAAAGCAAGGTGGATGTCCGCTTTGCCTTCTGCTTTCCCGATTCCTATGATGTGGGAATGTCACATATCGGAATGAAGATCCTTTATTCTCTGAAAAACGCCCGTGAAAACTGGTGGTGCGAGAGAGTTTTTGCTCCATGGACGGATTTTGAGGAGCTTATGAGGGAAAATGACATTCCTCTCTACGGGCTTGAGAGCCTTGACCCTATAAGGGAATTTGACTTTATCGGATTTACGGTCCAGTACGAGCTTTGCTATACAAATATCCTCAATATGCTCGACCTTGCGGGGCTTAAAGTCCTTGCCTCCGAAAGAAGCGACAGCGACCCCATTGTAATTGCGGGAGGTCCCTGCGTCTGCAATCCTGAACCGCTGTGCGATTTTATTGACCTTTTCGTTATCGGTGAGGGCGAGGAGGTAAATATCGAGCTGATGGAGCTTTACGAGCAGATGAAGAAGTCGGGGGAGTATTCCAAAAAGGACTTTCTTCTCCGTGCGGCAGGGATAGAGGGAATTTACGTCCCCTCGCTGTATAATGTGAGCTGCCTTGAGGATGGGCGTATCAATAAGGTCACTCCCGTCTGCGAGGGTGTTCCCGAAAGGGTCACAAAGCGGATAATTGCCGATCTTGACAAGGTATTTTATCCCGAAAGCTTTGTTGTGCCGTTTTCCGAGATCGTACATGACAGAGCTGTGGTGGAGGTGCTCAGAGGCTGTATCAGAGGATGCCGATTCTGTCAGGCGGGCTTTATTTATCGCCCGTTCAGGGAAAAATCCTCAGGTACTATTATAAATGAGGCGAAATCTCTCTGCGAATCCACAGGCTATGAGGAGCTGTCACTGTCCTCACTCAGCACCAGCGATCATTCGGATATTGAGGAAATGCTAACCGAAATGACCGAATATACAGAGGGAAACAGAATAAATCTCGCCCTGCCCTCCATGCGAATGGACAGATTCAATAAAAATCTCATGGAACAGCTTTCAAAGGTGAGAAAAAGCGGTCTGACCTTCGCTCCCGAAGCGGGAACTCAGCGTCTCCGTGATGTTATCAACAAGAATATCACGGAAGAGGAAATAATGTCCGCCTGCAAAACAGCCTTTGAGGGCGGCTATGCGGGAGTAAAGCTCTATTTTATGATGGGACTGCCCACCGAGACAGACGAGGATATTATCGGTATTGCCGACCTTGCAAAGCGGATAGCAGATCTGTATTTCAATATTCCCAATCGCCCGAGAGGTCAGAAGCTGTCTATCTCAATAAGCTGTGCCACCTTCGTGCCCAAGCCCTTCACGCCCTTTCAGTTTGAGCCGCAGATAAGCATCGACGAGATAAACCGCCGTCAGAAGCTGCTCCTTGACAGCACTAAGGGCAAGAGATATATAAATGTGAGCTATCACAATTACCGCATAAGCGTTCTTGAGGCAGCCCTTGCAAAGGGGGACAGACGGCTGGGAGCGGTCATAAAGCGGGCATGGGAGCGGGGCTGCAAATTTGACGGCTGGGACGAGATGTACCGCTATGATGAATGGATGAACGCATTTGCAGACACAGGAACAGATATTGATTTTTATGCTCACCGTCCCATGGACTTCGACGAGACCGCCCCATGGGAGCATCTTGATTATATGATAGACAAGAGCTTTTTTGTCAGGGAAAATAAAAAGGCAAAAGAGGGAAAGACCACCAAATGCTGCCGTGAACGGTGCTGCGGCTGCGGCGTAAACAAGGCAGCGGGGAGGGAATGTTTTGGATAAGAAAAATATCAGGGTATTTTTTGAAAAGAAGGACAGAGCCATATATATGTCCCATCTCGACCTGCTTCGGACAATGCAGAGAGCTTTGAAGCGCTCGGGGCTTCCCGTGTGGTATTCGGAGGGCTTCAATCCGAGGATCTATCTTAATTTTCCCCTTGCCCTTTCGCTGGGCGTGGAGGGAGAAAGAGAGCCTATGGATATGGCTGTGGTTGAGGATGTGAGTCTTGCGGAGATAGCCGAAAAGCTTGACAGCGCTTGTCCCGAGGGAATAAGGATAATTTCCGCCGAATATCCCGTCCACCCGAACAAGGACATAGGCTTTGCGGAATATAGATCCTTTTTTTCGGGCGAGCCCTCTGCCATTAAGGCGGCGCTTGACAGCTTCTGCGACCTGCCGTCCATAAATGTGATGAAACATTCCAAGAAAAAGGGCATGATAGAGGTGGATATCAAGCCTCATATAAATATCCTGAGCGTCTCCGAGGCGGATATGGGTATTACTTTGGAATACAGACTCCCTGCGGGAAATGAGCTTAATCTGAACTCTGCTGTTGTTACGGACGCATTTCTGAAATACTGCGGAGAGGTGGGAATAAATGTCGAACTTAGTTGTACAAAACGTACAAAAATTCTTTGCAGTGATGGTGCAGATTTTGCATAAATTGCAGAAATTCTAAATGTTTGAAAAAAGCCTTGAAATTTATGCGGGAATATGGTAAAATAAATACGCATTTAAAATCCGTTGAAGTATGCCTATGCGCAGAAAAAACGAGATTAGTGCTGCGATAATTTTTTCGCAACATTAAAAGGACAGTCCGCTGCACCGCCCTCTCGTGCGTCATCTGAGAGGAATCCATGCGGGGTAAGAATGTCTTGATATTTTAGGAGGAATAAAAATGGACGCACTCAAAGCTATAAGCGAATCAAGCTTAAAGACCGAAGTTCCCGCTTTTGAAGTGGGCGATACCGTTAAGGTCCATGTAAGGATCAAGGAAGGTCAGAAGTACAGAATCCAGATCTTCGAGGGCACCGTTATCGCTAAGAGACACGGCGGCATCCAGGAGACCTTCACCGTAAGACGTGTTGCTCACGGCTGCGGCATCGAGAGAGTTTTCCCTGTACATTCTCCTGTTGTTGACAAGGTTGAGGTTGTCAGAAACGGTAAGGTCAGAAGAAGCAAGCTCTACTACCTCAGAGACAGAGTTGGTAAGGCAGCAAAGGTCAAGGAGCAGATCCAGTAATTCTGCGGAAAAAGACCACAATATCATGAAAGGAACAGGACTCCTTTCAATTGACCGAAAAGCTTATATTGTACACGGCGGCGAGTATTCTCCGCTGTGTACCTTAAATGCTTTTTATCGGTTGCTTGGGGACTTTGAAGCAGTCCCTTTTTTGCTATAAACGCAGGCTGCCGCCCTTGGAATTATTTCCGACAGACGGTAAACGAAAGGATGAGCATAATGGCTAAGTTTCAGATAAATTACGAAGCGCTGGATGCTGACGAAAATAAGAAAAACGGTATTCCCTATGAGGAATTTCTTGAGTGGTCCGAGACAATAATCTTTGCGTTTTTTGCTGTTATCCTTGTTTTCACCTTCCTTCTCAGACTGGCAAACGTTGACGGAGAATCAATGGTGCCCACTCTTCAGGACGGCGAAAAGCTTATTGTTCATCACCTTTTCTATACTCCCGAAAAGGGCGACATTGTTATAGTAGACAGCAAGAGCCTCGGCAAGCCTATTGTAAAGCGTGTTATCGCACAGGGCGGCGATCAGGTGGATATCGACTTTGAGAGCGGCACTGTAAAGGTCAACGGCGAGGTATTGCAGGAGAGCTACATAAATGACCTCACTCAGCTGGACGAGGGTGCATTTGACTATCCCGTAACAGTTCCCGAGGGCAATTATTTCGTAATGGGCGATAACAGAATGCATTCTGCCGACAGCAGAAGCTCCAAGATCGGATTTATCCCCGCAGATGAAATAGTAGGCAAGGTCATTTTCAGGATATGGCCCATGGATCGTATCGGCTCGCTGAGCTAAACCGTTATAAATGATTTTTCGGAGGAAAGACAGACGGAAAGACATTCGCCTTTCGCCTGCTTTCCTCTTTTGAATTTAAGGAGAATGGCAGATGAATGAAATACCGTCAATACAGTGGTTCCCGGGGCATATGACAAAGACCCGCCGCATGATGGAAAAATGTCTGCCTCTGGTGGACGCCGTGGCAGAGGTCATTGATGCAAGAGTACCCATGTCCAGCAGGAATCCCGATATAAATTCACTTGTGGGGGGCAAGCCCCGCATTGTGATCCTGAATAAATGCGACGCCGCCGATGAGGATATCACCCGAAAATGGGTGGAATATTTCCGTAAAGAGGGTGTTTGCGCAATTCCCGCCGACTGTCGGACAGGCAGGGGACTGAACAGATTCGTTCCCGCAGTAAGAGAAGTCCTTGCTCCTCTTATCGAAAAATATGCCGCAAAGGGCATGAGCGGACGTGTCCTCCATCTTATGGTGGTGGGGATACCGAATGTTGGCAAATCCTCGTTCATCAACCGCATGGCAGGGCAGAAAAAGGCAAAGGTTGAGGACCGCCCAGGCGTTACCCGTGAAAAGCAGTGGGTGATGGTGGATAACGATATCGAGCTTCTTGATATGCCCGGGGTGCTCTGGCCAAAGTTTGAGGATATGTCAGTGGGAGAAAAGCTGGCGTTTACGGGAGCTGTAAAGGACGACGTGGTGGACACAGAGCTGCTTGCCTGCCGTCTGCTTCTGAAATTAAGGGAAATTTACCCCGAGGGACTGTCCGAACGTTATAAGATAAAGCTTGAAACTCCCGAGGAGGACGAAATGACCGAAAGCGGCGAAGCAATGGGCTGTCTTTCGGGCTATGAGCTTCTTATGAGAGTGGGAAAGGCAAGAGGAATGCTTATTTCGGGCGGCGAGATAAACACCGAAAGAGCCGCAATAGCCGTTCTTGACGAGTTCAGAAGCGGAAAGCTCGGCAGAATAACTCTTGAAAGTCCCGAAGAATATACGAATTAAGGAGGCTTTGTCATGAACACAGTAACAGAGCTTTCTCCATTGTTTGAATATGACAGAAAGGTAAGACTGACCCATCCCATTTTCTGCGGAATCGACGAAGCGGGGAGAGGACCCCTTGCGGGGGACGTTTACGCCGCCGCAGTCATTCTTGATGACGACGCTCAGATAGAGGGGCTTAATGACAGCAAAAAGCTCACCGAAAAAAAGCGTGAAGAGCTTTTTGACGAGATAATCTCAAAGGCGAAGTCCTTTTGCATAGCGACAGCCTCTGTTGAGGAGATAGAGCAGCTGAACATTTTGCAGGCAGCGCTCCTTGCCATGAAAAGAGCGGTTTCGGGGCTTGACATTACCCCCGGATATGCGCTTGTGGACGGAAATAAATTCCCGCCCATTGATATCAGCGGCGAGACTGTGGTAAAGGGAGACGGCACCTCCGCAAGCATTGCCGCCGCCTCGATTCTTGCCAAGGTGAGCAGGGACAGATACATGAAGGACGCAGCCGAAAAATATCCCGAATGGCAGTTTGAGCGGCACAAGGGCTACGGCACCAAGCTTCATTATGAAATGCTGGATAAATACGGTCCCTCACCCATTCATAGAATGTCATTCCTGAAAAAATACTATGCAGCTAAGCAGGAATGAAACGGGAAAGCTGGGGGAGGAGCTGACCGCTTATTATCTCCGGAAATCGGGTTATGAGATCCTCCGCCGAAATTTCCGAATCAAGGGCGGCGAGATCGACATAATTGCCCAAAAAGACGGTATCATCGCCTTTGTGGAGGTGAAAACCAGAGATATATCCGCTCTTGAAAGCGGTATTCAGGCTGTGGGGAGCAGAAAGCGAAGCCTTGTTATCAGGGCGGCGCAGGAATATTCTGTCAGGTTTCCTCACGACTGCCAGCCCCGCTTTGACATTTCCGATGTGACCGTTAAAAACGGGAAGATCGTGAAATTTTCCTATCTCGACAATGCCTTTGACAGCGCCGAGGATATGACCTTATAATAAAAATCGCAGTCACCCGACTGCTTTTCAGATAAACCATTCAGAAAGGAAAGATCATTTGATATGTTTTACAAAAGCACCAGAAACAGCGAAGTGAAGATAAGCTCTGCGGAAGCTATCGTTCAGGGAATTTCAGCCGACGGAGGACTTTTCGTTCCCTCGGAGATACCTTCAATTACAATGGACGAGATCGTAAGCCTCGGTGATATGAGCTATGCCGAAAGAGCGGCTTATGTTTTCAAGAAATTTCTCACCGATTTCACCGATGCGGAGCTTAAATTCTGCACCGAAAGTGCATATAACGACAAGAGCTTCCGCACTGCGGATATTACGGAAATTTCCCATCTTTTTGACGGTACATACATTCTCGAGCTGTGGCACGGTCCCACTTGCGCATTCAAGGATATGGCTCTCCAGATACTCCCTTATCTGCTCACAACTTCCCTTAAAAAGACAGGCATCAACAAGAAGGTGGTTATCCTTGTTGCAACCTCGGGCGATACGGGCAAGGCTGCTCTTGAGGGCTTCAAGGACGTTGAGGGAACCTCCATCATGGTATTCTATCCCCAGGACGGCGTTTCCGCAATGCAGAAGCGCCAGATGGCAACTCAGGAGGGCAAGAACGTTACCGTCTGCGCTATGAACGGCAATTTCGACGACTGCCAGAACGGAGTTAAGGCAGTGTTCACAAATGAGGAGATAAAGCAGAAGCTTTCCGACGGCGGCATGATGTTCTCCTCCGCAAACTCCATCAACTGGGGCAGACTTGCGCCTCAGATCATTTATTACATATCAGCCTATGCAGAGCTTGTGAAGGACGGCGAGATAAATGCGGGTGACAAGATAAATATCGTTGTTCCCACAGGCAATTTCGGAAATATCCTTGCCGCATACTACGCTAAGAATATGGGTATGCCCGTTAATAAGCTCATCTGCGCATCCAATGCAAACAATGTCCTCACCGATTTCATAAACACGGGAATCTATGACAGAAACAGGAAATTCATCACAACTGTTTCTCCCTCCATGGATATCCTCATTTCCTCAAATCTTGAGAGACTTCTCTACATCATGTGCGGCGAGAATGACGCTCAGATCAGGGAATGGTTCGGAAAGCTGGCTTCCGAGGGCAGATACGAGGTCACTGATGACGTAAAGGCAAAGCTCAGGGCTGATTTTGCCGCAGGCTGCTGCGACGATGTTCAGACCAAGGCGTGCATCAAGGAAATTTACGATAAATATTCCTATACTCTCGATACCCACACCGCTGTTGCAGTAAAGGTTTACGAGGATTATAAAAAGGCAACGGGCGATATGACCAAGACTGTAATCGCCTCCACCGCAAGCCCCTATAAATTCAGCACCGCCGTTCTCGA
Organism: Oscillospiraceae bacterium; assembly: GCA_022787085.1. Lineage (GTDB taxonomy): Bacteria > Bacillota > Clostridia > Oscillospirales > Ruminococcaceae > Huintestinicola. Next base: position 42,891 of record JALFVE010000024.1, read on the forward strand.
GGCTATCGAGGGCACTGCGGGAGACATGGACGAATTTGACAAGGTGGAGAAGCTTCATCAGGTTTCGGGCTACGATGTTCCCAAGTCACTTGCGGAGCTGAAGGATAAGGATATCCGCTTCACAGGCGTTATCGGCAGAGACGAAATGAAGGATTTTGTTCTTAAATCCCTTTCTCTTTAATAGATATAAAGAGTTCCCGATCGTGATAAGCCGTTATGGAAAGGAAATAAAATGTCGCTTTTTGTAATTGGAGACCTTCATCTGTCCTTAGCGGTGAATAAGCCTATGGATATTTTCGGCGGCTGGGACAATTACATATCCCGTATCAAGGAAAACTGGACCAGCGAGGTATCCGAGGGGGATACGGTGGTCATTCCCGGTGATATCTCATGGGCAATGTCCCTTTCTGAGGCAGAGCCCGATTTCCGATTTATCCATGAGCTCAAGGGGCAGAAGATAATCCTCAAGGGCAATCACGATTATTGGTGGAACACCGCCGCCAAAATGAACAGGTTCCTTGAGGAAAAGGGCTTTTCAAGCATAAAGATACTGCACAATAACTGCTATGCCTACGATAAATTTGGCATTTGCGGAACCCGAGGCTGGATAAACGACGACAGCGAGCCTGCCGACGCAAAGGTTCTGGCAAGGGAGGCAAACCGCCTGGAAATGTCAATATCAGCCGCCGAGGAGGCAGGGCTTGAGCCTATAGTATTTCTGCACTATCCGCCCATGTACGGGAATGAATATAATCCCGAGCTGCTTGACGTGATGTATAAGCATAATATCAGAAGGTGCTTTTACGGTCATGTCCACGGAAAGGGTCATCAGAATGCCATAAACGGGGAGAGAGACGGCATAGAGTTTCGACTGGTTTCAGCAGATTATGTGCAATTTTGCCCTGTTAAAATAATGTGATTTGTGCAAAATGCAGAAATATTAAAATAGGTATAGCTTTATTGCGCAAACTATGATATAATCTTTTCATATGCTTTAATTAAAATGGAGGATGTTGTAAATGAGCTTAAAATCTACAAATAAAGTTGAGACAAATATTTATGAGCTTGAGGTGGAGGCTTCCGCAGAGGAGTTTGAGTCCGCTGTTCAGGCTGCATATTCAAAGGCAAAGAATAAGATAAGCATTCCCGGCTTCAGAAAGGGCAAGGCTCCCCGCAAGATGATCGAAAAACTTTACGGCGAGAGCTGCTTCTATGATGACGCTGTTAACGCAATGGTTCCTTTTGTTGTTGGCAAGGCTATCGAGGAGGCAGGCATAGAGGTAGTTGACCGCCCCGAGATCGACGTTACCGCTCTTTCCAAGGAGAACGGCGTTTCCTTTAAGGTTAAGTGCATCGCTAAGCCCGAGGTTGAGATTTCCGATTATAAGGGAATAGAGGTTGAAAAAACTGTCAAGACTATTACCGACGAGGACGTTGACAATCAGCTCAAGTCCATGCAGGAGAGAAACGGCAGACTTATTACCGTAGAGGACAGAGCAGTTGAAAACGGCGATACCGTTGTTATCGACTTTGAGGGCTTCATGGACGGCAAGGCATTCGATGGCGGCAAGGAGAACGGCTTCAGCCTGAAGATCGGTTCGGGTCAGTTCATTCCCGGCTTCGAGGAGCAGATCGTCGGCAAGTCCACAGGTGAGGATTTCACCATCAATGTGACCTTCCCCGAGAACTACCAGATGGAAGAGCTGGCAGGCAAGCCCGCAGAGTTCAAGATCAAGCTCCACGAGATCAAGGCAACCGAGCTTCCCGAGCTTGATGATGATTTTGCTAAGGATACATCCGAGTTCGATACTCTTGACGAGCTCAAGGCTGACCTTAAGAAGAAGCTTGAGGAGAACGCTTCCAAGAACGCTGACGCAGCTGCCGAGAATGCAGTTTACGACGCTCTTATCGGCAAGATGAACGCTGAGATACCTCAGGTAATGTTCGATCACAAGATCGACGATATGGTCAAGGATTTTGAGATGAGACTTTCCCAGCAGGGTCTTGACCTTCCCATGTACCTCTCCTTCACAGGCATGGACGAGGCTGCATTCAGAGATACCTTCAAGGATCAGGCTGAAAAGACCGTTAAGCTGAGACTTGCTCTCGAGAAGATCGCAAAGCTTGAGAATATCGAGGTAACAAACGATCAGGTTATGGAAGAGCTGAAGAAGATGTCCGAGAATTACAAGCTCCCCCTCAACCAGCTTATGAGCGTTGTAAGCCCCGACACTCTCAGGACAGATATGCTTGTGACCGAGGCTTCCAAGCTTGTAAAGGACAGCGCAGTTATCAAGTAATTTAACCGCATCAAATACATTTCGGAGGTGTTTCTGATGAGCTTAGTGCCATATGTTGTTGAACAGACAGGACGCGGCGAGCGCAGCATGGATATTTATTCAAGGCTTTTAAACGACAGAATAATCATTCTGTCCGAGGACGTGAATAATACTACCGCCAGCCTTATCATTGCTCAGATGCTGTTCCTTGAGGGACAGGATCCCGAAAAGGATATTTCCTTCTATATCAACAGTCCCGGCGGCGTTATCACCGCAGGCATGGCAATTTATGATACTATGCAGTACATTAAGTGCGACGTTTCCACTATCTGCATGGGCATGGCAGCTTCAATGGGAGCATTTCTCCTTTCCGCAGGAGCAAAGGGCAAGAGATTTGCTCTTCCCAATGCGGAGATTATGATCCACCAGCCCCTTATTTCGGGCGGAGGAATTTCAGGTCAATGCACCGATATCAAGATCCACTCAGACCACATGGTTCACACTCGTCAGAAGCTCAATGAGATACTTGCTGCAAATACAGGCAAGCCTCTTGACGTTATCGAGCGTGATACCGAGAGAGACAATTTCCTTACCGCAAAAGAGGCAATGGAATACGGTCTTATCGACAAGGTCATAGAGCACAGATAATGAAATTATTTGCTCTGCTGTCGTTTCGGCGGCGGAGCAAAGCTGTATTTTTAAGTATTTTCCTAAGGAAAGGAATGGTAACAGATGCCGTCAGAAAGAGGACCAAAACGCTGCAGCTTCTGCGGCAGACCCGAAACAGCGGCTCAGAATGTATTTTCGGCAGGCAGTGCGAATATCTGCGACAGCTGCGTTGTTTACTGCTATGAAATGCTTATGAACAATGATCAGCTGGGGTATGTTCCCGACCCCGAGCATTTTGAGAGAATGAATAAAATGGGCAGCTCCCGTGAGTTTAAAATAAAAAAGCCTGCAGAGATCAAAAAGGTGCTTGACGAATATGTGATCGGTCAGGATACGGCAAAAATAGCCCTGTCCGTAGCGGTTTATAACCATTACAAGAGGATAGTTTCCGCAGGCAAGGATGATAATAAGGATGATGTTGAGCTGCAGAAGTCAAACGTTATCCTTCTGGGTCCCACAGGCGTGGGCAAAACCCTTATCGCATCAACTCTTGCGAAAATTCTTGATGTTCCCTTTGCCATTGCAGACGCAACTACCCTTACCGAAGCAGGATATGTGGGCGACGACGTTGAAAACGTCCTTGTGAGACTTTTGCAGGCTGCCGAATACGACGTTGAAGCCGCTGAGCGGGGAATCATTTATATCGACGAGATCGATAAGATCGCAAGAAAGTCCGAAAATACATCAATTACCCGTGATGTAAGCGGCGAGGGAGTTCAGCAGGCGCTTCTGAAAATCGTCGAGGGCACCGTATCAAATGTCCCTCCCAACGGCGGAAGAAAGCATCCCAATCAGGAGTGTATTCAGGTAAATACCAAAAATATCCTCTTCATCTGCGGCGGAGCCTTTGACGGTCTTGAGCAGACAATTAAAAAGCGCAAGGATTCTTCAACTCTGGGATTCGGCGCCGATATCAAGAGCAAGTCAGAAAAGGAGAAAAACATCTTCAAGGATGTTACTCCTCAGGATCTGGTAAAATTCGGCATGGTTCCCGAGCTTGTGGGAAGACTTCCCGTTATCACCGTTCTGGACGAGCTGGACGAGGCTGCTCTTGTAAGGATACTTACCGATCCCAAGAATGCCCTTGTTAAGCAGTATAAGAGGCTCTTTGAGATTGACGGCATCGAGCTTGAATTTGAGGAAAAGGCGCTTACAGCCATTGCTGCTGAAGCAATCAAGCAGAAAACAGGCGCAAGAGGTCTTCGTGCCATTGTTGAAGGCATCCTTCAGGATACAATGTTCAGCGTTCCTTCTGAGGATGGCATTTCCAAGGTCATCGTCACCGAGGCGTGCATAACGGAAAAGGCAGCTCCCACTGTGGTAAAAGCCGAGAAAGCCAAGGTTAAGAAAAAAGCATAACTAATTTATTAATCGTCTCCGATTTTTTTCGGGGACGATTTTATTTATTCCCCAAAACTTGACATTGCCAAAGAAAACAGTTATAATAAGTGTAATAATCTGATATAAGGAAATGATTGTATTGAAGATAAAGCAAATACTCTCAGCCGCAGCGGCAATGCTCATATTCGGCGGCTGTAATTCCATATCCGAGTCGCTGGATAATTATATCGAGCATGACGCAAATATCGGCAAAAACGCCCCCGCCGTAAATGGCACTATCGGAGATATAGAAGCCATTAATGAGGAAGCCGCCAAAACAGAGACAAAGTATGAGACCGAGGAGGAAAGAGCGGCAAAGGCTGAAAAAAAGCGCCGTGAGGAGCTTAGCCAAAAGGCGGACGAGCTTATTTCCCAAATGACCTCCGAGGAAAAGCTTGGGCAGCTGATACTTGCAAGAATGCCCTCGGACCCTGTGGAAAAGATGGCTGAATATCAGTATGGCGGCTATACTCTTTACGGGGATGATTTCAAAAACAGCGACCCCGAGGGGATATCGCAGCTGACCTCGGAGATATCGGAGGCAGCAAAGCTTCACCCATTTTTCGCAGTTGACGAGGAGGGCGGAACGGTAGTCAGGGTCAGCGCATATTCTCAGTACAGAGATGAGCCGTTTTCATCGCCCCAGCTGCTTTTCAGCCGAGGGGGCAGGGAGCTTCTCGAAATGGATTCCGCCGAAAAGGCAAAGCTGCTCACCTCCATGGGGCTTAATCTGAATCTTGCTCCCGTTGCGGACATTGCCTCCGATCAGTCAAGCTACATCTATCCACGAACCATGGGTCAAGGCGCAGAGGGAACGGCTGAGGGCGTTGCGGTAATGGTAAAAACAGCAGGGGATAACGGACTTGCTTCCTGTATCAAGCATTTCCCAGGCTACGGCGAGAACACCGATACCCACAAGGGTGCTGCCCACGATACGAGAGAGCTTTACGAGTTCTACAACCGTGATTTTGTGCCCTTTGAAGCGGGCATTAACGCCGATTCAAGCAAAACTCCCGCAATAATGGTGGGTCACACCATCTATGATATGATCGAGGCTGATGTTCCTGCATCCCTGTCACCGATTATCCATGAGGCGCTGCGGGAAAAGCTCAGCTTTGACGGCGTTGTTATCACCGACGATCTGGGAATGGACGCGGTGGAGAATTATTCCTCCGAGCAGTCCGTTTACGTTCGGGCGATCCTTGCGGATAATGATATGCTCTGCGTTTCCGAGCCTGAAACGGCATATTCCGACCTGCTTGCGGCGTATAACGATGGAGTTATAACCGATGAGCTTCTTGACGCTCATGTAAAGCGGATAATTATTATGAAGCTGCAATACGGAATCATAAAATAAAAGATATATGCTCTGTTTTCTCATAATGGGAGGACAGAGCATTTTTTTTGCGTGAATTTTTTTAAAAATATGCAAAAAATATGTACAGAAAATAATATAATAGTAAAAATCAGAACCAAAATGAAATATTTAAAAAAATAGTTGCATTTCTATTCCGATATTTACAATTATTCGGGGATTTACAGTGATATAATGAATGAGGACAAAGGGTAATACAGCAAAAAGCTGTAAAACCTCTTTGCAGAGTGATTTTTCTTTTATGAGAGGAAGTAGTGTTATGAGCTATCCCTGTGTTGATTTTCTGTATCTTAACGAAGAGGACATGATTGCGGCAGGTGTAAAGGATATGGCAGGATGTATAGAGGCAATGGAGGAAATGTTCAAGCTGATGAAGGTCGGAAATTACCGAATGGGCGGCGCAAACGGAAACTCCCACGGCTGCATGGTAATGTTTCCCGAATCCTCGCCATTCCCCGAAATGCCCGTTGACGGGCCCGACAGACGCTTTATGGCAATGCCCGCATATCTGGGCGGCAAGTTCGATATGGCAGGAATGAAATGGTATGGCTCAAACGTTGCCAATAAGGAAAAGGGGCTTCCCCGCTCAATTTTAATGCTCACATTAAACGATAAGGACACAGGCGCACCCCTTGCATATATGTCCGCAAACATTCTTTCCGCATACAGAACGGGCGCAGTTCCCGGAGTCGGATATAAGCACCTCTCAAAGCCGGATTCCAAGGTCGTGGGAATAATCGGTCCCGGCGTTATGAGCAAGACTGCCCTTGCGGCAATTATGGCAGTCCGTCCCGATATCGAGATCATCAAGGTAAAGGGCAGAGGAAAGGCTTCGCTTGAAGCTTTTATCGAACACGCAAAAAAGGAATATCCGAGCGTTAAGGAAATATACACCGTTGATACCATAGAGGAGGCTGTCCGTGATTCGGATATCGTATCCGCAAGCACCTCCACCCCCACAGGCGACCCCGCACTTTATCCCTACATAAAAGAGGAATGGATAAAGCCTGGTGCGCTTATCAGCTCCACGGCGGCACTGAGATTTGATGATGATTTTATTATAAACCGAGCAAGAACAGTTACCGACAATATTATGCTCTATGAAGCATGGGAAGAGGAAATGAAGCCAAATGCATATCACACGGTGCCCATTCCCGCAGTAAGGGTAATGGATCTCATAGCCGAGGGAAAAATGAGCAAGGACAGGATAGACGATCTGGGAGATATCCTGATGGGAGAAATACCTCTTCATCGTGATGAAAATGAGATCATCGTCTACTCCATCGGCGGAATGCCCGTTGAGGACGTGGCATGGGGCACAGTGGTTTACAGAAACGCACTTGCAAAGGGAATAGGCACAAAGCTTAATCTTTGGGAAACGCCTCAGATGGTATGATGATAAAGGGAGAATTATTTCAGGGAGGACATTTCAATGAGAATCGAAGAACATCCGATACTTGGAAGCTATGAAAAGGGAAGAACAGTTTCCTTCACCTTTGACGGCAGGGAGCTTCAGGGCTGCGAGGGCGAGCCAATTGCAATAGCGCTGAAAAACGCAGGCGTAATGGTTCACCGCTATACAAAAAAGCAGCATAAGCCCAGAGGAATATTCTGCGCCATCGGACGCTGCACAGACTGCGTAATGGTGGTAAACGGTCAGCCCAATGTGCGCACCTGCATCACACCCCTTGAAGAGGGAATGGACGTCAGGACGCAGTACGGCGTAACAGCGGAAAGGGGAGGCGAGCAGAAATGAAAAGATATGACATGATAATCATAGGTGCAGGTCCTGCGGGTCTTTCCGCTGCCATTGAGGCGGCAAAAAGAGGAATGAAGGTCGTTGTATATGACGAAAATGCAAAGCCCGGAGGACAGCTTTTCAAGCAGATACATAAATTCTTCGGTTCAAAGGAGCATAAGGCAAAGATAAGAGGCTTTCATATTGGCGAGGAGCTTCTTTCGGAAGCAAATGCTCTGGGCGTTGAGGTGGTTCTCAATGCAATAGTAATCGGACTTTTCGCCGAAAAGGAAGTTACCGTAAAAATAGAAGATCACGTTGAGCACGTCAAGGGCGATACGGTTCTCATCGCAACGGGTGCCAGCGAGAATATGGTCACATTTCCCGGCTGGACGCTCCCCGGAGTTATCGGTGCGGGAGCGGCTCAGACAATGATGAATCTCCATGGAACGCTTCCCGGAAAAAAGGTTCTCATGCTCGGCTCGGGAAATGTGGGACTTGTAGTCAGCTTCCAGCTCATGCAGGCAGGCTGCGAGGTAGTTGCTCTTGCAGACGCAGCTCCCAGAGTAGGGGGTTACGGCGTTCATGCTGCAAAGGTGGCACGCTGCGGAGTACCCTTCTATCTTTCCCATACGATCGTAAAGGCAGAGGGCGATGAATATGTAACGGGAGTTGTTATCGGCGAGGTGGATAAAAACTGGCAGGTCATTCCCGGAACCGAAAAGCATTTCGATGTTGATACGATATGCCTTGCAGTAGGACTTTCGCCCATGTCAAAGCTTGCAGATATGGCAGGCTGCGCAATGGAGGATAATCCCGCAAAGGCAGGCTTTGTTCCCACAGTTGATAAATACGGCGAAACTTCTATCCCGGGCATTTATGCAGCAGGAGACGTATCGGGAATCGAAGAAGCCTCCAGCGCAATGATCGAGGGACGTATCGCAGGAATCGCAGCTGCGGCAAAGCTCGGCTTTATAACCCCCGAGGAATGTGAAGCCGAGGTTTCAAAGCAGGATGCCGCACTTGAGGGACTCCGTCAGGGAATGTTCGCTCCCGGCATGAGAGGAAAGATGATAACCGAAACGGAGGAGGGCGTTCTGATATCTCAGAATCTTCTGAAAAAAGGCTATGTTTCCGATGATGAGATAGAGCGTTTCCCGGGAGTTACCCATAATACAGGCGTTCACCCCGTGATCGAATGTACGCAGAATATCCCCTGCAACCCTTGTCAGGATGCCTGCCCCAAGCACTGCATCAGGATAGGCAGCAATATAACCGCACTTCCCGCCATAGATCCCGAAAAGAAATGCACAGGCTGCGGAATGTGCGTGGCAAGCTGCTCGGGACAGGCAATATTCCTTGTGAATGAGGACTGCGGCGACGGCACAGCGGAGATAACCCTTCCCTATGAATTTCTTCCCCTTCCCGAAAAGGGCACGAAGGGAACGGCTCTCAGCCGAAGCGGAGAACCTGTCTGCGAGGCAGAGGTTGTAAATGTGAGAAGCGCAAAGGCGTTTGACCACACACATCTTCTGACCATGAAGGTCCCGAAGGAATACGCAATGAAGGCAAGATTCTTTAAGGAGGCAGTCTGCAATGAATGACAGAAGCAGAGATATAGGCGAATTTATTCCCCAGCCCGATGATGATATGATCGTCTGCCGCTGCGAGGAGATAACCAAGGGAGAGATAAGGCAGGCGGTGCATGACGGAATGTTCACCCTCACCGAGATAAGAAGATATCTCAGAACAGGCATGGGTCTTTGTCAGGGACAGACCTGCACAAAGCTTGTGAAAGCAATAGTATCAAGAGAGCTTGGCGTAAGACCAAATGAGCTTGAGCCTGCAACAGGACGTGCCCCCATGCGTCCCATTGAGATGAAAATACTTGCAAAGGATAAGGAGGACGCATAAATGAGCTCTGATGTACTTATCATAGGCAGCGGAATAATCGGATGCGCAGCCGCTTACAATCTTGCAAAAAAGGGCGTTAAGGTAACGGTTATCGAGGCAAGCTCCAATATCGGAAACGGCGGCTCGGTAAGAAACGGCGGCGGCGTCCGTCAGTCGGGACGTGACCCCAGAGAGCTTCCCCTTGTAATGTATGCAATTAAAAATATCTGGCCCAATCTTTCGGAAATGCTTGATACCAACGTGGAATATCATCAGCAGGGAAATCTCCGTCTGGGCAGCACCGAAAAGCATAAGCAGATACTTGAAGGACTTACGGACCGTGCCGTTAAATGCGGACTTGATGTTAAAATGATAGACGGCAAGGAAGCAAGGGAGATCAATCCTTATCTTTCCGAAGCAGTTACCTGTGCCAGCTGGTGTCCCACAGACGGCCATGCAAATCCCCTTACCGCCACAATGGGCTATTATAAGGCAGCACGCAGACTTGGCGCACATTTTATCTCAGATGAGAAGATAATTGAGCTTAGAAAATACAAGGGAGCCGTAAGGCAGGCTGTTGCAGCCTCGGGAAATATTTATGAAGCGGACAGGATAATCCTTGCGGCGGGCTTTGAAAGCAGAGCGATAGCAAACACTGTGGGAATAGATATCCCCATGCAGCCCGTGCTTCTGGAAACTCTCGTTACCGAAGCTGTTGCACCCATGTTCTGGCAGATGCTGGGAACTGCCGATGCCGATTTCTACGGACATCAGACAGATCACGGTTCCTTCGTTTTCGGGCTCAATTCGGGACTTGAGCCCTATGCAAAGCCCGGAAAGCCCGTATCCTCAAGCATAGCTGCCTCCGCAGCCTGCCGTGGAATAATGCATTATTTCCCGTCCCTTGAGGGCATAAAGGTGGTAAGAACGTGGGCAGGCTGGATGGATTCCTGCGCGGACCATGTTCCTGTAATAAGCAAGGTGGATGAATGTCCGGGACTGATACTTGCCTGCGGCTTTTCGGGTCACGGCTTCGGAATTTCTCCCGCAGTGGGACTTGTGCTTTCGCAGCTTGCAACAGATGAAGAAACCGCAGTTGATCTGTCCGCACTCAGGTATGACAGATTTGCCGCAAAATAAAAATAGGAGTGATATTTATGAAACTGCTCAGAGTAGAAATAATCACAAGTATGTCAAAGGTGGAGCCGCTTAAAGAGGCTCTGGGAAAATTCCACATCAGCGGAATGACCGTAAATCAGGTTCTTGGCTGTGGTGTTCAGTACGGAACGCCCGAATATGAGGTGGAGGGCAAAAGACGTGAGATAAGCCTTCTTCCCAAGGAGCTTGTAATGATGGTCGTTCCCGAAAACGAGCTTGATGCCCTTCTGGAATTTGTAAAGAAGGAGCTTTACACAGGACATATCGGTGACGGCAAGATATTCGTATCGGAGATTACCAATGCCATCCGTGTCCGTACAGGCGAGGAAGGCATTGAAGCGGTAGTTGAAGGAGAATTATAATAATCCATGTAAAGGCGGAGTATTTATGGATAAGAAATTAGGACTTGCCAGTGCTGTTGCAACGGGCGTGGGACTTATAATCGCCACCAGCTGTCTTCTGTCTATCGGACAGGGAGCGGCAGCGCTGGGTAACACCTTTATAATCACCATGATCGTAGCCTGTCTCTTCAATATCCTGACAGCGCTTTCGATATGTGAGCTTAATGCCCTCATGCCAAATCTGTCGGGCGGCATGGCGCAGTACACCCTTGCAAGCTTCGGACCCTTTGTCTCGATAGTCGTTAATGTAGGCGGATATCTGACCTGCCAGACTATAATGGGAAGCTCCGAGGTAGCCATGTTCGGAAATACCATGAGCAGCGTGTTTGAAAGCGTGCCCATTTCGGGAACGGTTTATTCCATACTGCTGATAGTGATACTTGCAATACTGAATCTGTTCGGCGTTGATATGTTTGCAAAGATACAGAATGTAGTCGCATACGGACTGATAGGCTCCCTGACCATAATGGGAATTATGGGAACCTTTAAAATAGGCACAGGCGAACCGGTTGAGCAGCCTGCTGTGCTTTCAAGCTCACCTGCGGATATGTTTTCGCTTTTGGGACTTGCATTTTTCCTGTTCATCGGAGCGGAATTTGTAGTTCCCATCTCCACACAGGTCAGAAATGCCAGAAGAAATGTTCCTCTGGGAATGGTAATAAGCCTGCTTGCGATCCTCGTGATGCAGATATTCGTGACCATAGGCTTTTCCCATTACACACCATGGGAGGAGCTTGGCAGCAGCACCGTACCTCACATTCTTTACGGCACAATGCTCTGCGGAAAGCTTGGAACCGTCTGGATGACCATAGTATCGCTCCTTGCGGTAATATCCACAGTTAACACAGCCATGTTCTCCATTTCGCAGATATGCTGCGGCATGGCAAAGATCGACCTGCTGCCCTCGGTATTTCTGAAGAAAAACAAGAGAGGTACGCCATATGTGGGACTTCTCCTCGTTGCGGCGGCAATGATAATCATAAATGCAACGGGACTTTCCACCAGCGATCAGCTAACCTTCCTTATTCTTACAGGCTGTACCTTCTGGATATTCTCCTACATCATTCTCCATCTTGATGTAATGATAATGAGAAAGCGTATGCCGAAGGCACCGAGAACCTTCAAGCTTCCCTTAGGTCCTGTAATACCCATCATCGGAGTAATCGGAAATGCCTTTATGATCTGGAACATCGACCCGAATCCCGATGTGAAAAAGCAGATATACACTATTTTTGTAATAGTCTTTGCACTGCTTTCCGTCTATGCAGCCGTATGGACAAAGACAAAGATCAAAAGACCCCTTTTCAAGCCCTATCCCGTCAAGGAGGTAATGGCAATGGAAAACGATCTTTATCAGGCTGCCCATAAAAGGGCAGCAGAAACAGCTGAGATAAAATAAATGCAAACACCGCTGCGGTCAGAATGTGATTGGCAGCGGTGAAATTTTTTCTGGAAATATTCGGAATAATGTGCTATAATTATCATATGGGAAGGGAGGACGCTTATGGAGGAGCTAACATATTTCAATACCATACAGCCATTTTTTGTCACAGCCTCGGAAAGCTGCGAAAAGGAGATAGTGGACAAGTACGGCATAGTCTGCTTTTTCAGATTCATCTCAAAATGCACCGAGGCAACGGCAGTGCCCGACGGCAGCGTTGACATGATATTCAGATATTCCGAAAAGCCCTATGCATATGTCAGCGGAACGGTAATGAGGGCAGCAAAAGTGTATTTTGAAAAGGATACGGAATATTTCTGTGTAAGATTTTTGCCGGGCTTCAATCCCATTCTGGGGGAGAATGCAATGTCAAGGCTCATAGAAAATCAGATACCCTTCAGGGAGCTGATAAGCGATGAAAAAATGCTTGCAAATATTTTCGCAGCACACACTCTCAAAGAGCAGTCGGAAGCGTTCATGCGGTCATATATGTCCATATTCCGCAGGATCCGCCCCATGGATAAAAGCAATCTTATCGTAAGGCACTCCATGAATATCATTTTCGGTGCAAAAGGAAATGTTTCTGTGCAGGCTCTTGCAGATGATACGGGCTATTCTGCAAGATATCTGAATCAGTGCTTCAGAAGCGAGATCGCCATGAGCCCCAAGCAGTTTGCAAAAATAATCAGATTTCAGTCGGTGCTCAATATGATACATTCGGAAAAAAAGAGCCTGACCGATATCGCCGCCGCTCTGGGGTATTTCGATCAGGCACATTTTATCAAGGATTTTAAGGAATGTACAGGCTTTACGCCGAAAAAATATCAGCAGTTTCTGAAAAGAGAGGGCTATTTTTCAAAAATCACCGAGTATTATTCCGAGTAGTACGGCTCATCAGATAACTGTGAGAATACCGAGAGATTTGAGCAGAAGAATTACCAGCATAACGGGAGCGATATATTTTATCATAACGATATAAAGTCTGCGGCGGCTGAATCTGCAGCCTGTTTTTTCCGCTTCATCAATAATGAGCTGAGGCTTGACGATCCAGCCGATGAGAATACAGGTACCGATAGCCACCAGAGGCATAAGGCAGTTGTTGCTGATGTAGTCCATGATGTCAAGTACCTGCGCATGAGCGCCGTTGGGGAGAACTATATCGAAATACATAAGATTATAGCCGAGACAAACGATAATTCCCGCTGCAAGAGCTATAGCCGTTTCAATTATCGACGCTTTGGTCCTGCTCATGCCGAACTGATCCATAAAGCAGGATACGATCGCCTCCATTACCGATACAGCGCTGGTGAGTGCCGCAAAAAGCACCATGGCGAAGAAGAGACAGCCGATTCCGTTTCCGATGCTGCCCATTGCGGAAAATACCTTGGGAAGAGATATGAACATAAGGCTGGGACCCGATGCCTCCATGCCCTCGCTGCCCATAAAGGTAAATACCGAGGGGATTATCATAACGCCCGCAAGAAATGCCACCACAGTGTCGAATATCTCGATCTGGTTGATAGACTTTACAAGATTAGCGTCATCGCTGACATAGGAGCCGTAGGTTATCATAATGCCCATAGCAACGCTCAGGCTGAAAAAAAGCTGACCCATGGCGTCAAGGAGGACGGTAAAGAATTTCTTCACGGTCATTCCCTCAAAATCGGGTATCAGGTAGACCTTGAGACCGTCAATTCCTGTTCGTGTAACGCCCTCGGCATCTGTGAAGCTGATGGTCAGCGAAAAAATCGAGATCGCAACCACAAGTATAAGCAGCAGAGGCATTATAAGCTTTGAGGATGATTCAATGCCCTTGTTTACGCCCCTGAAAACTATAAATGCCACCAGAAGCAGGAAAATGACCATAAGTACGATGGGCTGAGCTGTCTCACCGATATATCCCGTGAAATACCCGTCTGCCGCCGCTTCTGTGCCGCCTCCCGTCAGAAAGACAAGGAAATATTTCAGCACCCAGCCGCCGATTGCACAGTAATAGGGGAGAATGATCACGGGAACCAGACAGGACAGCACGCCCAGTCCCTTCCAGCCATTTTTGATCTGTCCGTAAGCGGTGAGAGGGCTTTGCTTTGTTTTTCTGCCGATGGCGATCTCGGTGGTCAGCAGCGTAAAGCCGAAGGTGAGGGCAAGGACTATGTATATCACCAGAAACAGTCCTCCGCCGTCCTTTGCGGCAAGATAGGGGAATCTCCAGATATTGCCGAGTCCCACAGCACTTCCAGCCGCAGCGAGCACAAATCCTATGGAACCTGTAAATGAATTTCGTCCGCTTGATTTTTCCATGATTACTCCTCCGAAGAAAAAAAATCACTCACTAAATAATTATAACATATTACATATTTTAATTCAATATATTCAATATTTTTTTACTTAAATATTATTATTTGGCTGTATTTGCCCGAGCGTTATGAGCCTCTCTGCGGACTGGATATGTTTTTTCGGGTACGATTCAATTGCGGCTGTGAAAAAATTTCAGCGCCCTGTTTTTGCAGGACGCTTTTGTTGATTATGTGAATTATTATATAAAAAACTATTGACTTGCTTTAAATTTTGTGATAAAATGTATAAGATAAGATAATTTCCCCGGGGATAAATATTTTCGCTGCCAAAAGGCAGTGAGCTTATATATCTCCCCGAAAAATGTTCACTGCAAATTTTCCCGATCACTGAAAAAGGAGATTTATAAATATGAAGGTCGTGATCCTTGCGGGTGGCTTCGGAACCCGAATATCCGAAGAAAGCCATATGCGTCCCAAGCCCATGATCGAGATCGGCGGTATGCCCATTTTATGGCATATCATGAAGGAATATTCATATTACGGCTACAACGATTTTATTATCTGCGCAGGCTATCGTCAGCACATGATAAAGGAGTATTTTGCGGACTATTACCTTCACAGAAGCGATATCACATTCGATTTCAGCGAAAATAACAAGATGATAGTTCATAACAATGTTGCTGAACCCTGGAAGGTCACAATTGTTGATACGGGACTTAACACCATGACGGGCGGAAGAATCAGGAGAGTGAAGGACTATATCGGAAATGAGACCTTCATGCTCACCTACGGCGACGGCGTCTGCGATGTGAATATCAGAGAGCTGGAGGCGTTTCACCGAAGCCACGGAAAAACAGGCACTATCACTGCCATAAATGTTGACCAGAGATTCGGCGTTATCGACATTGACGACAAGGGAACGGTCAGCGCCTTCCGTGAGAAGGACAATTCCGATATAAGCGTGATAAACGGCGGATATATGGTTTTTGAGCCTGAGATATTCGAGCTGCTTGAGGGGGATGAAACGGTTTTCGAGAAAAAGCCCCTGTCCACACTGTCATCGGAGGGCAGGCTGATGGCATATCGTCACAGCGGCTTCTGGCAGTGCATGGATACCCAGCGTGACCGTATGCTGCTTGAAGAGCTATGGCAAAGCGGCAAGGCGCCTTGGAGGAAATGGTGATGAAGCTGGATCTTTTCAAGGGAAAAAAAGTATTTGTAACAGGTCACACAGGCTTCAAAGGCTCATGGCTGTGCAGGATGCTCATAATGGCAGGGGCAGAGGTCACAGGCTATGCTTTGAAGCCTTATGATGGACCGAATCTGTTTTCGATAGCGGGCATTGAAAATGATATGCGCTCTGTTATCGGAGATGTGCGTGACCTTGATTCCATGAGAGCCGCATTTGAGGAGGCAGGACCCGAAATAGTTCTCCACCTTGCGGCTCAGCCCATTGTCAGGGAGGGGTACAGGTCTCCCGCATATACATACGAGACAAACGTTATGGGAACGGTGAATATTCTTGAATGTGTCCGCCTTTCCGACAGTGTAAGGTCCTTTGTGAATATCACCACCGACAAGGTTTACAAAAACAACGAATGGGAATGGGGCTATCGTGAGACTGATACGCTGGGCGGCTTTGACCCATATTCCAATTCAAAAAGCTGTTCGGAGCTGGTAACAGCCTCCTACATTGATTCATTCCTTTCAAAAAAGGGCACGGCGGTATCGGTTTGCCGTGCGGGAAATGTTATCGGCGGGGGAGATTTTGCGGCTGACAGGATAATTCCCGACTGCGTAAGGGCTATGGAGGCTCACAGAGAGATCATTATCAGAAATCCCTATTCGGTAAGACCATATCAGCACGTTCTTGAGCCTGTGACAGCCTATCTGACTCTGGCGGCGGCTCAGTATGATGACCCTTCCCTTGCGGGCAGCTATAATATAGGTCCCGATGAGCCTGACTGCATTACAACGGCAGAGCTTGCGGAGCTTTTCTGCAAATTCTGGGGCGGCGGTGCAAGGGTGAAATACGTTCCCGAGGAAAATGCTGTGCATGAGGCTTCCTTCTTAAAGCTTGACTGCTCGAAAATCAAGAAGGCTCTGAGCTGGAATCCAAGATGGCATATAGGCGAGGCTGTTGAAAAAACCGTTGAATGGAGCAAGGCATACCTTGAGGGACGGGACGCTGCCGCTGAAATGGACAAGCACATTACGGAATATTTAGGAGAAGTGAAATAATGTTTAAGGATATGACCGAAGAACAGGCAAGAAAGCAGATTCTTGAAATGGTTGATGCCTACTGCAAAAAATATCATATGCAGTCTAATGAATTTGCCGAGGGCGACAGGATACCCTATGCAAAGCGTGTCTATGATTCCAAAGAGATGGTTAATCTTGTGGACAGCTCGCTGGAATTCTGGCTTACCTCGGGGCGTTATACCGATGAATTTGAAAATAAATTTGCTGAGTTTCTTGGAGTGAAGCACTGCCTGCTTGTTAATTCAGGCTCTTCCGCAAATCTTGCGGCGTTTATGGCGCTGACATCCCCTCTGCTGGGCGAAAGAGCCATTCGCAGGGGTGATGAGGTCATCACTGTGGCAGCGGGCTTTCCCACAACGGTAACGCCGATTATTCAGTTCGGAGCGGTGCCTGTTTTTGTGGATGTGACCATCCCTCAGTATAATATTGATACCGATATGCTGGAAAAAGCGCTTTCTCCCAAGACAAAGGCTGTAATGCTCGCTCATACCCTGGGAAATCCCTTTAATATCAAGGCTGTGAAGGATTTTTGCAGCAGGCATGGGCTATGGCTCGTTGAGGATAACTGCGATGCGCTGGGCTCGGAATACACCCTTGACGGCGTAACCGGATTCACAGGCACCTTCGGTGATATAGGCACCTCAAGCTTCTATCCTCCCCATCATATTACCATGGGCGAGGGAGGCGCTGTTTACACAGATAACGACCTTCTCGCAAAAATTCTCAGGTCCGTCCGTGACTGGGGACGTGACTGCGTATGCAGATCGGGCTGCGACAATATGTGCGGTCATCGTTTTGACAGGCAGTACGGCGAGCTGCCCTTGGGCTATGACCACAAGTATGTTTATTCCCACTTCGGCTATAATCTTAAGGCAACGGATATGCAGGCTGCTGTGGGCTGCGCTCAGATCGATAAATTCCCCGAGTTTGCAAAACGCCGCAGAGAGAATTTCAGCGCTTTAAGAGCTGCGCTTGAATGTGCGGAGGACAAGCTCATTCTGCCGACACCCTGCGATAATTCCGACCCCTGCTGGTTCGGCTTCCTTGTAACCTGCAAAAACGGTACCGACAGAAACAAGGTCGTTCAATATATCGAACAGAAGGGTATTCAGACAAGAATGCTTTTTGCGGGCAATCTGACAAGACACCCATGCTTTGATGAAATGAGGAAAAGCGGCAGCGGCTTCCGCATTGCGGGAGAGCTTAAAAACACCGACCGCATCATGAACGATTCCTTCTGGATGGGCGTTTATCCGGGAATTACGGACGATATGATACGCTATATTGCAAAGACTGTTATTGAGGCTGTCAACAACTGATTTGGGAGGACTGTCCTGTGAAAAAAATTTCTGTAATGATACCGTGCTATAATGAGGAGGAAAATGTTATCCCCATGAGCGAAGCGGTGGTCGAGCAGCTTGAAAAATATCTCCCCGGGTATGATTACGAGATACTGTTCATTGACAATGACTCAAAGGATTCCACCCGAGAAAAGCTTATCTCCATCTGCGAGGCTAACAAGAAGATAAAAGCCATTTTTAACGTTAAGAATTTCGGGCAGTTCAATTCCCCCTATTACGGAATGTGCCAGACCACAGGCGACTGCGTTATATCCATGTGCTGCGATTTTCAGGATCCCGTTGACCTTATCCCGAAGCTTGTTCATGAATGGGAGAACGGCTATAAGATCGTCACTGCTATAAAGACCTCAAGCAAGGAAAATCCCTTTGTCAGATTCCTGCGCACCTGCTATTACAAGGCTATAAAAAAAATGTCCGATGTGGAGCAGATCGAGCATTTTACGGGAACGGGGCTTTATGACAGGGACTTTATTGATATTCTCAGAAACCTTGACGACCCCACGCCCTTTTTGCGGGGCATCGTTGCGGAGCTTGGCTATAAAAGAAAGGAAGTGGAATACGAGCAGCAGAAGCGCCGTGCGGGTAAAACCAGTAATAACTGGTACAGGCTTTATGACGCTGCAATGCTCAGCTTCACCTCCTACACAAAGATCGGTATGCGCCTTGCAACGATAATGGGATTTTTTGTGTCAATGGCAAGTATACTTATTGCGCTGATTTATCTTATAATCAAGCTTACTCATTGGGACAGCTTTCCAACAGGAAATGCGCCCATTCTCATAGGCGTGTTTATTCTGGGAGGTATCCAGCTGCTTTTTATCGGACTGCTGGGCGAATACATTATGAGCATTAACGCAAGAGTCATGAAAAGACCTCTTGTAATTGAGGAAAGAAGGATAAATTTCGATACCCCCGAAGAAGCAGAAAACAAAAAGGATGATTATAGTGATAACCACTCTCGAGCTTGAAAACAGGATAATTGCCGAGGACATGGAGCAGATATACAGAAGCAGGGCTTCATGGGATGATATCATGCAGTCGGGAATTTATATTACGGGAGCGGCGGGAATGATCGCTTCCTATTTCACCCTTTTTCTTATTTTTCTAAATGAAAAAAAGGACGGGAAGATAAATATTTATGCAGGTATCAGAAGCCTTGAAAAGGCAAGGCTTCGCTTCGGAAAATACTCGGAAAAGCCATACTTTCATATTATCGGCGGCGATGTGAACGAGCCTTTTCACGGGGCTGCTCCCGATATCATCGTTCATGCGGCAAGCCTTGCAAGCCCTCAGTATTACGGCACAATGCCCGTTGAGACTATGCTTCCGAATATTATCGGCACCTATGAGCTTTTGAAATATGCTTCACAGAATAAGCTTAAAAGTTTTCTCTTTTTCAGCAGCGGTGCTGTTTATGGCAGCTCCGAGGGTGAGCTTCTTACCGAGGACAGGTTCGGCGGACTTGATTATTTGTCAAAGGGCAATGAATACAGCGAGAGCAAGCGCTGCGGTGAAGCTCTTTGCACGGCTTATTTCAGAGAATACGGCGTTCCCGTCAGGTCTGCGAGGATAAATCATTCCTATGGCGTTACCATCGACTATGAAAATGATTCGAGAGTTTTTTCCGAATTTATCAGGAATATCGTCAGAGGAGAAGATATTATTCTGAAAAGCAGCGGCTCGGGAATAAGGAATTTTACATATCTTGCCGATGTGGTTTCCGCTTTGTTTACGATCCTCCTTGACGGCAATAGCGGCGAAGCGTATAACATCGGCGCAGAGGATAATTATATCAGCATAGCAGATCTGGCTCAGTGCCTTGTGAAGCTCTTCCCCGAAAAAAATCTCAATACTGTTTTTGCCCGGCGAAACGACCCCGGCTATACCGCAAGTCCCGAAAAGCTTACCTCAAAGATCTGCTTTGATAAGCTCGAGGCTCTGGGATGGTCGCCCTCCTACAGCATTGAGGAAGGCTTCGGACGTGCTGTTACATATTTTTCGGAGCTTCATAACGGACACGGCAGCTGATCCTGCCTGCATTTTTTTACCTGCGAAAGGATGGTCATATCAATGGGAGAAACTATGCTTCTTGACTGCACATTAAGAGACGGCGGATATATCAATGACTGGAATTTCGGTTATAATAACATTGTCAGCATTTTTGAAAGGATAGCTGAGGCAAACGTTGATATAATTGAAGTCGGCTTTCTTGATGAACGCCGCTCCTTTGACATTAACAGAAGCATTATGCCCGATACGGACAGCGTCGAAAAAATTTACGGCAAGCTTGATAAGAAAAATTCCATGGCGGTGGCTATGATAGATTTCGGTACCTGCGGAACCGAAAATATCCGTCCCTGCAGCGAAAGCCTGCTGGACGGCATCAGGGTCATTTTCAAAAAGCACCTCCGCAGACCTGCAATGGAATTCTGCAGGGAGCTGAAAGAGCTTGGGTACAAGGTCTTTGTTCAGCTTGTAAGCGTAACCAGCTATTCCGATGAGGAGCTTCTGGACCTTATCTCGCTGGCAAATGATATAAAGCCTTATGCTGTTTCAATGGTGGATACCTATGGGCTTATGCACTGCAATAATCTTATGCATTATTTCGAGCTGCTTAATATGCACCTTGAGCCTGAGATCGGGCTTGGATATCATGCCCATAATAATTTCCAGATGGGATATGCAAACTGCATTGCCATGCTTTCCCGGAATGTCAGCCGCCGCATGATAGTTGACGGCAGCATTTACGGCATGGGCAAAAGTGCGGGAAATTGTCCCATTGAGCTTATTGCAATGCACATGAACCATGTGCTGGGGAAAAATTACAACATAAATCAGATCCTTGAAGCGATAGATTCCAATATTTCACAGTTTTATTCTCCTGCAACATGGGGCTATAATATGTTCTATTACCTTGCCGCTTCAAACAACTGCCACCCCAATTATGTTTCATATCTGATGAACAAAAAGACCCTTTCGGTCAAGTCCATAAATGAAATTTTAAGCAGGCTGGAGGGCGAGGACAAGCTCCTTTACAATAAGAATTACATTGAAGAAAAATACATCAGCTATCAGAATAAGGAAATAAACGATTCTGCGGCAATGGAGGCTCTTAAAAATATTTTCTCGGGAAGAAAGCTCCTGCTTATCGGTCCCGGAAGGACTGCGGAAAGCGGACATGAGGCTATCGAAAAATATATCCGTGAAAAGGACCCATGCATTATTTCCATAAATTTTCTGCCCTCTCATTTCAAGCCCGATTTTATTTTTATCAGCAATTCAAAAAGATATATGCAGCTTGCCGCTGCTCTCAGCCGTGAAAGTCATCACATTATTGCTACTTCAAATGTGACCTGCCAGAACGGGGATTTTGATTTTAATATCAATGTCAGTCCGCTTCTTGACCTTGACGCTGAGATAATTGACAATTCCCTTGTGATGTTTCTGAAAATTCTTATCAGGCTGGGATGTCCTTCCGCTGTGCTGGCGGGTTTTGACGGATATTCAAAAATTGAGAGCAATCATATAATCGGTGAGATGGAATATGATTTCGCAAAGGAAAAGGCGGATTATCTGAATAATTACACAAGGAATTTTATCGGAAGCGTTTCGGATAAGATCGCTCTGGAATTTTTAACCAAGTCAAGATATGCGGAGGAGTCTGATGAATAATTACAAGCTTGCCGTCTTTGACGTTGACGGGACGCTGCTGGACACCACAGAGGGGGTTCTTTCAAGCGTCAGGCATACCATTGAGCATTTCGGCTTTGAAATGCTCCCCGAGGAACGTTTAAAAGGCTTTATCGGTCCTCCCATACAGGATTCCTTTGCCTTAGCCTACGGTCTTGAGGGGGATATTTTGCAGGAGCTTGCCACCTTCTTCCGAAACAGCTACAAGGATAACGATCTTCTGAAGGCAGAGCCGTACAATGGCATTTTTGACGTTATGAAGGCACTTTCCGAAAGAGGCATCACTATCGCAATTGCCACCTACAAGCGGGAGGATTATGCAAAGACGCTGCTTGAGCATTTCGGTTTTGACAGCTACAGCGATATCATTTACGGCGGCGATCATTTCAACAGGCTGAAAAAGCGTGATATTATTATGAAATGCATTTCCGACAGCGGCATACAAAAGCTCAGCGATGCTGTTATGATCGGAGATACGGAAAATGACGCTGTTGGAGCAATGCAGTTGGGTATTGATTTTATCGGAGTGACCTACGGCTTCGGATTTAAGCCCGATTCTCTTTCGGATATTGCAGGGTGCGTGGGTTATGCGGCAGAGCCTTCTGACCTGCTTAAATTTTTTTAAAGGGGATTTATTATGAAGATAAGGGTTGCGGATTATATTGCGGATTTCCTTGTTAAAAACGGCATTGTTCACTGCTTTACCGTTACAGGCGGAGGAGCTATGCACCTGAATGACGCTCTCGGTCACAAGGATGGCATGAAATGCATTTTCAATCACCATGAGCAGGGCTGCGCCATTGCGGCGGAGAGCTATGCCCGTCTGACGGGTAAAATTGCGGCGGTTTGCGTTACAAGCGGCCCCGGCGGCACAAACGCCATTACGGGTGTGCTGGGCGGCTGGCTGGATTCGATTCCCATGTTTATTATTTCGGGACAGGTCAAGCGTGAGACTCTGGTTCGCTCCTGCCCTGAACTCAAGCTCCGTCAGCTGGGAGATCAAGAATTTGACATTACCCCTTCCGTTTCAAACATGACAAAATATGCGGTAATGCTTACAGACCCCTATGAGGTCGCTTATCATTTTGAAAAAGCTTTATGGCTTGCTTTAAACGGCAGACCCGGTCCTGTCTGGATTGACATCCCTCTTGATGTTCAGAGCGCTGTTATTGAGACAGATGAGCTTAAACACTTCAACCCTGCTTCGGAAAGAGTCTGCGGAAAAGAGAAGCTGCCTTCCTCTGTATATTCCGAGGTGCTGGAAAAGATAAAAAATGCAAAGGCTCCGCTTATTCTTGTGGGTACGGGCATCAGGCTCGCAGGCGCAGCAGAGGATTTTCTGAGGCTTGCTGAAAAGCTTAAAATTCCCGTTGCAGCCGCTTGGAATGCCAATGATGTTATTGCCTTTGACAATCCCTATTATATCGGTATGCCGGGCACTGTGGGCATACGCTCGGGCAATTTTGCGGTGCAGAACTGCGATCTGCTTATCAGCATAGGCTGTCGGCTCAACATACGGATGATCGGCTACAATCATTTTGATTTTGCAAAAAATGCTTACAAGATAATTGTGGATATTGATCCCAATGAGCTTCACAAGCCCACTGTTAAGGCGGATATGCCTGTAAATGCCGATGCGGGGGATTTCATCATGGGACTTCTTGAATGTGATTATTCACCCGAGGAAAAGCACGAGAGCTGGCTTCAGTGGTGCAGAGATCTGCTTTTCAAATATCCTGCGGTGCTGCCCGAATATCACAAGGAGCAGGGCGAAATAAATCCTTATGTTTTCATGGATATTTTATTTGACAGGCTGGACTGCAATGATAAGGTAATCTGCGGAAACGGCAGCGCCTGCGTTATTACCTTCCAGTGCTGCAAGATCAAGCAGGGTCAGAGAATGTTTACAAATTCGGGCTGTGCGGCAATGGGCTACGGGCTTCCTGCGGCTCTGGGCGCTGCGGTTGCCTGCGGTGAGGACAGAGTTATCTGCATTGACGGCGACGGCAGCATTATGATGAACATTCAGGAGCTTGCCGCTATTGTTTACAACAAGCTGAATGTGAAGATAATATTGCTCAATAACAACGGCTATCATTCCATCCGTCAGACTCAGAGGAATATTTTCAAGCCCCCATTTGTGGGCATTGACGGCGAAAGCGGGCTTTCATTCCCCGATTTTACTAAGCTGGCGGACGCTTTCGGAATGAAGTATTTTTCAATTGACTGCGAAAATAATGCCGCCGATGTGCTTGATAAGGCTTTAGGCTGCGAGGGTCCGTGCATTTGCGAGGTCATCGTTGACCCCGAGCAGAATTTCGCTCCCAAATCCTCCTCAAAGCTCCTTCCGGACGGACGGATGGTCTCGCCCTCCATTGATGATATGGCGCCCTTCCTTGACAGGGATGAATTTGAGAAAATAAGGTATTCCTGATTTTTTGAAAAAAGCCCTTGCAATAATGAACGGGATATGGTATAATTAAATTATTATGGGCAAGTGCTGATGTGCGTTGCGTTTGCCGATTATTTACATTTACTGTTAAAGGACGGTCGAATAATGAAAACTTACGGAATTATCTGCGAATACAATCCCTTTCACAACGGGCATATTTATCAGATAGAGGAAACAAAGAAGCAGACAGGCGCTACTCACATTGTTGCTATCATGAGCGGCAACTTCGTTCAGAGAGGCGAGCCTGCTCTTATGGACAAGTTCAAGAGAGCTGAGATCGCTGTTAAGAACGGCGTTGATCTGGTTGTTGAAATGCCTGTTCAGTACAGCCTTGCAAATGCTGAGCTTTTTGCCCGCTGCGGCGTTATGATGCTGGGTTCTCTCAGATGCGTTGAGGGTATTTCCTTCGGCAGCGAGTGCGGCAGCGTTGAGCAGCTCGTTCAGTGCGCCGACGCTGTAAGAGATGTCTCCACTCCCGAAAATCTGAAGCCCCTTATGGAGCAGGGCATTCCTTTCCCCGATGCTGTTCATCAGCTCGTTTCCTACAAGCACGGTCCTCTGGTGGGCGATATCCTTAATTCTCCCAATAATATTCTTGCTGTGGAATATATCAAGTCCCTGCAGGTCCTCGGTCTTATGGACAAGATCAAGCCCTTTACTATCAAGCGTGAGGGTGCGGAGCATGATTCCGATGAGCATAGCTCATCTATTGCCAGCGGAAGCTATATCCGCAGGCTCATTGATGACGGTGAGGATTTCTCTGCCTTCGTTCCCAAGGATACTGCGGACGCTATTGCCGAGTATGACGACAAGGAGCTTCTCTGCTGGTTCGAGAATTTTGAGAGGGTTCTTCTGTATCGTCTGAGAACCATGTCTCCTCAGGAGCTTGCTTCCACTCCCGATGTGGGTCAGGGTCTTGAAAACAGGATATTCCAGGCTGCAAGAGTTGCCACTTCTCTTGAGGACCTCCTTGACAAGATCAAGGTGAAGCGCTATCCTATGGCAAGGATAAAGCGGATACTTCTTAATGCGCTGTTCGGCATTAAGACCGATGATATCAAGGTTCCTCCTATTTTCGGACGTATTCTTGCTCTCAATGACAGAGGTGCGGAGATACTCAAAATGGCAGGCTCCCTCCCCGAGGACAAGCTCTCCATGCCCTTCAGCTCCTCCCTCAAGGACTTCATTGATATCGGCAAGGATAACAAGAATGTTATGCGTTCCGTTGCTATGACTACTCTTTCCAGCGATATTTACAACTTAGGCTCCAGAAATATCCGTCCCAGCGGTATGGATTTTACGGGCAAGGTCGCTTTTGACAAGATCGAGGGCTTCGTTTCCGAGCTTCCCGAGGATATGAAAACTACTGCTATTTCAGGTACTCCCGAGGAGATTGCCAAGATCAGAGCCGAGAAGGCTGCCGCTAAGGCTGAGGCTGAGGCAAAGGCTTCCGAGGGTATGGCATCTGAGGAAAGCTCCGATCCTGAGGAAAAAAACGATGACTAAGGAAAAAATTGACCGTATCAATGAGCTTGCCAGAAAATCCCGTGAGCAGGGTCTCACAGAGGAGGAAAAGCGTGAGCAGACTGAGCTTCGCTTTGAATATCGCAGGGGTGTTATGGCTAATCTCAAGTCACAGCTGGACAATATTGAGTTTGTTGACGATAAGGACAAGGACGAAAAATGATTTATTATACTGTCGGATACTTGGTTTATCCGACAGTATTTTTGAATAGGGAAAGGACGGTTTCTTATGCCCGGATTTGATATTTTCTCGGTGGAGACTCCCTGCTATGCGGTGGACGAGAGGCTTATTGAAAAAAATATGCGGATACTCCGAAGCGTTTCGGAGAGGACGGGATGCAGGGTTTTGCTCGCTCAGAAGGCTTTCTCCATGTACAGCCTTTATCCCTTGATGGCGCAGTTTCTGGACGGCACCACTGCCAGCGGTCTTTATGAGGCAAGACTCGGTTTTGAGGAAATGAAGGGAAAGGAAGTTCACATTTTCTCTCCCGCATACCGTCCCGAGGAATTTGAGGAGATAACCAATATCTGCGGACATATCGTTTTCAATAGCTTTTCTCAGCTGAAAAGGTTTATTCCCGACCTTGACAAGGCGCAAGCCCGGGGCAGGCATATTGAGGTCGGAATGAGGGTGAATCCCGAGTATTCCGAGATAGAGACGGAGATCTACAATCCTTGTGCGGGAATTTCTCGTCTGGGCGTTAAGGCGGAGGATTTTGAAGAAGCGTTTCTTGACCGATTGAGCGGGCTTCATTTTCATACCATGTGCGAGCAGGGCAGCGATGTTCTGGAGCGGACTATTCCTCATTTTGAGGAGAAATTCGGCAGGTATCTTCCTAAAATGAAATGGGTGAATTTCGGCGGCGGTCATCATGTGACAAGAGAGGATTATGATGTTGACAGGCTTGTCAGGGTCATAAGCTATGTTCAGGACAAGTATGGCGTTCAGGTCTACATTGAGCCGGGGGAGGCGTGCGCTTTAAATGCGGGATTCCTTGTGGCGAGCGTTCTTGAGGTGTTTGAGAGCGGCGGGTATTCCCATGCCATAATTGACGCTTCCGCTGCCTGCCATATGCCCGATGTGCTTGAAATGCCCTATCGTCCCAGGATAATCGGTGCGGGGGAAAAGGGCGAAAAGGCTTATTCCTATCTTATCGGGGCGGCGACCTGCCTTGCGGGGGATTCTATCGGCGTGTATTCCTTCGACAAGCCCCTTTCCGTTGGAGACAGGCTGGTTTTCTGCGATATGGCTATTTATTCCATGTGCAAAAACAACACCTTCAACGGCATCGGGCTGCCCTCCATTTACCGAATTGATAAGCAGGGCAGGGCTGTTCTTCACAAGAAATTCGGCTATGATGATTTTAAATGCAGGCTGTAATGAGAGGGTTCTGATATGATTTGCGTTATGGGCGATACTCATGGGGATTACGGGCGATTTTCTCACAAGTCGCTCCGTCGGCTCAAAAAGGAGGATTTCCTCATTATCTGCGGCGATTTCGGCTTCGTATGGGATGGGTCGGACAGGGAAAGGGCTCTTCTTAAAAAAATCGGAGGGAAACGTTTTACCACCCTTTTCCTTGCAGGAAGCCACGATAATTACGATCTGCTGGAGAAATATCCCGAGGAGGAGCTTCTCGGCGGTCGGGGACGGCATATCTGCGGCAATCTGTATATGCTTTCTTCCGGGGAGATATTTGACATTGACGGGAAAAAGGCGTTCGTTTTCGGCGGCGGTCAGGCTTCCGACATTGACGCCCGCATTGAAAATGACACCTGGTGGGAGCAGGAGCTTCCCGATGAGGAAAGGCTTGAACGGGGAAGAAAACGCCTTTCGGAGCAGGGCGATCGGGTGGATTACATATTTACTCATGAGCCGCCTGCTTCTATTGCGGAGTTTCTGGATATGGGCAGCTCCCGCAGCCTTCCTATGAGCAGGCTGAATATTTTTTTCGACAGGCTCAAGGGCGAGGCGGATTTTAAAATGTGGTTCTTCGGCAAGCTGCATAAAAACAAGCTTGTTCCTCCTAAGTATGCGGCGGTTTTTGATGAGCCGTTTGTTTTAGAGTGATACAAATGTGCTGAAAACGCTTGCTGAAATTTGGATAAAATGAGAATTGATTTTTGAGAACTAATGTGCTATTATTATATAAGGGACGAGGGCTATGGATTATCAGGTTAAGCAAGAGGGTATAATTCTCCATGAGGAGCATATGGAGCTTGATGATACTCTTGACTGCGGTCAGGCATTTCGGTGGGAGGCGGTTCCATCCGATTATTTCCGCACTTATAAAGGGTTTTTCAAAAAAATTCCGCTGACGATCTCTCAGGCGGAGCGTGACGGCGGAATTTTCATTCTCCACGGTGTTTCCGAGGAGGATTTTCTGAATATTTGGTTTGATTATTTCGATCTGGGGACGGATTACGGTGAGCTGAAACGGAGATTTTCCCAGGACGAGGTGCTTTCAAGAGCCTGCGGCTATGCAAAGGGCGTCAGGCTTCTGAGACAGGACAGTGAGGAATGTCTCATTTCCTTTATTCTGTCCCAGAATAACAACATCCCCCGTATCAAGGGGATAATCGGCAGGCTCTGCGATATGTACGGCGGTTTTCCCAATATTAAGAGCATGGAGGGTGTGACGGCTGAGAAGCTTGCACCCCTGAGGGCGGGCTTTCGGGCTAAGTACATCGAGGACTGCGTGAGACGTGTCACAAGCGGGGAGCTGTGCCTTGAGAATATCGCAAAAATGCCCACCGAGCAGGCACAGAAGGCTCTTATGACTGTGAAGGGCATCGGTCCGAAGGTGGCTATGTGCGTGCTGCTTTTCGGTATGTACAAGACCGACGCTTATCCTGTGGATGTTTGGATAAAGCGGGTGAATGAGAGGTTTTATCCAAACGGGCTGCCCGATTGCGTGAAGGGCGTTGAGGGCATTGCTCAGCAGTATCTTTTCCACTACATCAGGACTGCGGGGGAGGCTGCTGTCAGTCAGCAGGCATGATGGAATATATATCCGAGCCGTCTATTATCAGGCTGTCGGTTATTCCGATATAGGCATCGTTCCATAGGGTTATTACGGCGTTGGTATCGGGGGTGCTCATTACTATATAGGAATCGCCTATTCGGATATAAAAGCGGTCGCCGGTTTGTCCGAAAAAGGTATCCTCAAGCAGCTCGCCCTCATATGCCCCTGTCATATGGACCTTGAAGGATATATCTGCAAATCTTTCTGTGACAGCGGTTTCCAATTCGGCGGAGCTTTCCGTTTCCGCTGCGGTTTGGCGCGTTTCCTCAGGCTCATCGGAGGCTTCGTCTTCGGAAACAGGCGGAGGGGATATTAGCTGCAGAGTATAGCTGCCGCTTATTTGCAGGCTTCCCGTTTCTCGCTCTCCCTCGGGGGTTTCAAGGAGAGCGTCGGTTATTTCGGCGCTTTCGTCAAGCTCTATTTCGATTATACTGCTTACTTCGATTTGTGTTCCCTCGGGAACGTTCACGAGTATCGCTTCGCCCTTATCGGCAAAAAAGGTGTTTTCATTCAGTGTGCCTATTATATACGCTTCGGTCCGATCTGTAACGGTGAGTGTGAAGCGTTTGTTTTGAACGGGAATAGCGATGATCATTTCCGTTTCGGTTTCGGAATGGATCGGGGTTATTTCCGTTTCGGCAATAACGGTTTTTTCGGCTGCTTTTGATTCTTCAATAATTTTTATCACGCCCGTTTCTGCCGTTTCTGCGGGCATTGTTTCGGTTATTACAAGCCTTGTTTCCGCAGAGGTCATTATTTCTGTTTCGGTCAGTACGTCGGTCTCCTCGGGAGGCTCTTTTCCTTTTTCGGAGCAGGCTGTCAGGGTCATGAGGAGCGCTGTCAGGAGTATTGCGGGCTTTTTCATTGAGATCAATCCATTTCAAGTAATTTTTTTCTTCATTTATTTAAACAGTTCTGAAAGGGGAAAATGTTACAGAAGAAATGTAAATTTTTTGTGAAATGCAGGTGCGTTATGGCTGTTATCATTTCAAATATTTCTCTTCCTGTGGGTGCTTCTGAGGATGAGATCATTGCTGCGGGACTTAAAAAGGCGGGGATATCCCGAAGCGCTGCGGTTCGGACGGGTATTCACAAAATTTCTCTTGACGCCCGAAAGCAGAATGACATCAGGACAGTTGCTTCCGTATGGGCTGAGCTTTCATGCCCTGAGGAGGAGCGGAAGATCTGCGGCAGGCGGGACAATTGCTCCCCGGTGGACATTACTCCCTTTTCTCCGATCATTTCTGGGCGGCTTCGTCCCGAGGGGCGTATCGCTGTGGCGGGCTTCGGTCCTGCGGGTATGTTTGCGGCGCTTGTGCTGGCGGAAGCGGGCTTTTGTCCTTTGGTTTTTGAGCGGGGCGGTGATGTTGACAGCCGTTCCGAGGCGGTCGGCGGCTTCTGGCAGGGCGGCGATTTTTCTCCCGTGAGCAATGTTCAGTTCGGCGAGGGCGGAGCGGGAACTTTTTCCGACGGAAAGCTCACCACACGCATCAAAGACCCGCTTTGCAGATTCGTTTCCGCAAGGCTTGCCGAGATGGGCGCTCCCGAGGAGATCCTTATCAAGGCGAAGCCTCACATCGGTACGGACAGGCTGAGAGATGTTGTGAAAAATATCCGCAAAAGGATCATAAAGTGCGGCGGGGAGGTTCGGTTTAATTCAAGAGTGGAGGATATCGGCATTTGTGAGGGAAGGCTTCGCAGCGTCAGGGTGAGCGGTGAGGATATCCCTGTTTCGGCGCTTATTTTAGCTGTGGGGCACAGCGCAAGAGACACCTTTGAGATGCTCTGTTCAAAGGAAATTGCCATGGAGCCTAAGCCATTTGCTGTGGGTGCCAGAATCGAGCATACTCAGGAGAGCGTTGACCGCAGCCTTTACGGCGTTCATGCGGGTGATCCTGCTCTCCCAGTTGGCGAATATCAGCTGAGCTACACGAAAAACGGCAGGGGTGTTTACACCTTTTGTATGTGTCCCGGGGGAACGGTGGTGCCTGCTCAGAGCGAGGTAAATTCCGTTGTTACCAATGGCATGAGCGAATTCGCAAGGGACGGGGCAAATGCCAATGCTGCTCTGGTGGTTTCCGTTTCTCCCGAGGATTTCGGACATGGTGTGCTGGACGGCGTGGATTTTGTCCGCAGGATCGAAAGGGCTGCTTTTTCGGCGGCGGGCGGCAATTATTCCGCTCCTGCTTCGACGGTGGGGGCTTTCCTTCAGGGAAAGGGAGATATTATTTCTCCGTCCGTTATGCCCACCTATGCGAGAGGCATTTCTCCCTGTGATCTGAATGATGTTCTTCCACCCTTTGTGACGGACATGATGCGGGTGGGGCTTCGGGTTTTTTCAAAGAGAATGGACTGCTTCGGTGACATGGGCGCTCTGCTTACCGCTCCCGAGACAAGAACCTCCTCGCCTGTGCGTATTCCCAGAGGGGAGGATATGTGCAGCTTATCCGTTAAGGGGCTTTATCCCTGCGGCGAGGGTGCGGGCTATGCGGGAGGAATTATGTCTGCGGCGGTGGACGGTGTAAGGCAGGCTTGCGCTGTTATGGCGGTTTTCAGACCATTGTGAGTTTTTCGATTTTCCTGCTTTGACGGCGGAAGAATTATTTGTCGGAGTATTGAAAAATGGACGGATATGGTGTGATAAAAAATACCCGTTTTTTATCCAAAAAATATTTCAAAGGGATACGTTGAGGGAACTGAAGGCGGCTTTATTCCCTTTAACTGCGGCTCCTTGCCTGCTGTCAGCGGTATTTCCATCGAGGTCCGTGAGGCTGACGGCAAATACTCCCTGGAACGTGTTCTGATGGATGGCAGGGAGATGGACGATGAAGATATATTTAATGTGACCTGTCTGAATACGGAGGCTTGCATGGGGGGGTTCCTTGAGGATGAAAACCGTGCGTTTGTAAGAGAGGAACTGAATGTCAGGAATGCATGGAAAGCATATATCAGGGATGGGGAACCATTGCTGAGCACGATGCCTACATTACTCTGAAATAAGACATATGCTGTGAAAATTGACGGCGAGCTTATGAGGTCATGGATCATTTTGCAAATTAATCAAGGGGAATGAGGAGCTTGGAGCAGTACATGGATAAAACAGAGATCGCCATTGCAGGCATTTCTGAGGCAGAGACTATAAAATATTACTTTATGCCTGACGGGGTTATGGGACTGCTTTTGATAAAGGACAGCGAGGTTTTTAATCTGTCAGCGGGGGAGAGCCATTTCGACAGTCTGGAGCAGGCTGCGGTAAGGGCTTTTGCCGCTTGTTCCGATGCGGCGGCGGACGATATGACAAGAGAGATACTTTCAGAAAGAGCGGGAGCGGTTATTTCACCGATTTTGAGGCAGATAGAGGGGGCGGACGGAGCTTATGAAAAAACGATGCCCTTTGAAAAGGATACGGTCAGCGCTTTTCAGTGGATGATGGAATATTATCTTGAAATGATCTATGAAAAGCTTGGCTGCAATGCGGTATTTCCTGCGGAGCTGAAGGGATACCGCAGGAGATATTCCCTCAGCTTCCGTTTAAACGGCGAGCGGAAGGCAATTCCCTTTTCATATACAGAGCGGGGCGGCTGCTTTGATTTTGTTTTCGGAAATATTATCGGAGCGACGGACAGCATTATGCTTTCGGTCAGATATTCATTCGGGATAATTTCGGTGAATATTCGGGTGAAATGCAAAAAGCAGATGCGGATAGAAAACACTTTTGATATTCTTCGGAAATCCGAAAAACTGAGAATATTTGACGATTCTGAAATCATTTATGACGGCTGCAGGGATATTGCTTCTGTGAAGGGTGATATTCCCGAAAAAATAAAAAAAATATGTATCTGCTGCGGGCATGATATTATTAAGCTTCCCTTCGGATATGCTTTGATATCCGCTTCGGATAACAAAACCGAAATTATTGCGGCGCAGAATAATTTCAATGGCACAGCTGCGTTTTTATTTCAGGCTGAGCGGGAATTTACCGCTTCGGAAAATA
This sequence comes from Oscillospiraceae bacterium, assembly GCA_022787085.1. Taxonomy (GTDB): domain Bacteria; phylum Bacillota; class Clostridia; order Oscillospirales; family Ruminococcaceae; genus Huintestinicola. The sequence goes on from JALFVE010000024.1 coordinate 75,831, forward strand.
AAATTGTGACGGACAGCATGGCTGCTGTTCATGAATTTTTTCAGAGTGACGGAAAAATGAATATCTGCTCACGGTTTCTTCCGACGGGAACCTTTTCAAAGGGAATGTACAGGCAGAAGCTTGAAAACAGGTATTTTTACCGCTGCTTTGATGATTTAGGGGGCGAGGATATTGGCTGCTAAAAAAAACAAATTCGACACGGTTTCCGAGCATATCAGATCACTTGTTCATAAAGACAGAAATTACCTGGAGCTTAGCATTTATCTTAATGACATCAGGAAAAATCCCGAAAAGAATCCTTTCGGTTCAACAGAGCTTCTGGCGGAGCTTACGGAAAGACTCATTCTGATGAAACGACCCGGAAGCATTAAGGCAGCCATGGAGGATGCGGAGGAAATTTACAGCATTGTAATTCCCTTGGGGGAAAATTCGGATAATTTGGAGCTTTTAAAAGCTGTTTTTCTGAAGATTTTTGAGCAGGACGGAATTTATGCCTATGATATGTTTTCTGCACCGCTGTTCAATTCTTTTTCCGACAAGCTTACATACATTAACGTGATGAGCTCGCTTATGTACATTCACAAAGCAGGCGACAATATCGGGCTTATCACGGATTATGCTGTGGCTGTCCGTCAGTTTTTTACCGACGAGCAGTCCTTCGGCGCTGCGGTAATCAATGCGGCTGGAAAGCTGGCGCTTTGTCAGGACACCTCCGGGATGATGAACTCTCTGGTTTCTCTTGCACAGAGAGCTGCGGGAATTTATGATGTCAGTGAGGAATCGCTCAGTGCTGCGGACATCAATACAAGAAAGGCGGAAATGCTGCTTGAATCCGCCGAGAAAAAGCTTCAGGCGTCGGAAAAACATTCCGCAGGCTACAAGGCTCTGGCGGAGAGCTGCGAGCAGACGCTGAAAAGCATTTCGGTTTCCGAAACTCAGAATATCCGCAGCGAGGCATCTGCTGCAATACTCGATGTTAAGCGTGCATATGAGGAAATGCTGACTGCCGAGCAGAAGAGGCTTGATTTTGACAAGGACAAGCTTCTCAGGGATATCCTTGACTCTGCCGACAAGAAAATAAGAGAGCTTCGGATGATAGCCGAGAGCATTAAGGAAAGCACTTCTGCCGACCTTTACAGAATAAATACCGAGGCTAACAGGGCTGCCGAACGGGCTGCTTCCATGCTTCAGAGCGACGAGATAAGGAATATTATCAAAGAGCTTAATCAGACCGACGGACTTATTGAAAAGATCATCCATGTTGAGAATTTCAGCAGGAAATTTGATGATAATATCCCGCCTGTCAATGCTGTGTCCGTTTCTGCTGCAGCTGCTCCAAATACCGCTTCTCCTGCCGTAAATGATGTGTACTGCGCCCCTCCCGATATGACGGTGAATTATTTCTTTAATGAAAGTATTCCCTTTAACGAGAGGATAGGTGAGCTTTTCAGAAAAAAAGAAAAGGATATTGCCGAGAATGGCGCTCTTTATCATGACAGATTCAATGATGTTATCACGGCGGTGATCGAAAATTCCAATCCCTATCTTATCGGTCCCTCGGGCTGCGGAAAAACTTTTCTTGTGGAGCAGATCGCAGCTTTGCTGGGTGTCGAATTTATTGATATCGGCTACATAAACGAGGAATATGACATCATCGGCTTTCAGACTGCTTCGGGGGGATATAATTATCCTGCGTTTTACAGGGCATACAAATACGGCGGGATTGTTTTCTGCGATGAATTTGACAATTCAAATTCAAGGGCTGCGGTAAAGCTCAACAGCTTTATGTCGGGCGGAAGAAATGCAAGCTATTGCTTTCCCAACGGCGAAAGGGTAATGCGTCACCCGAATTTCAGGATAATCGCTGCGGGTAATACTGCGGGCAGCGGTGCTGACAGAAATTACAGCACCCGTGAAAAGATCGAGGAATCTGTTCAGCAGAGATTTACGGCAATGTATGTAAGCTATGACAACCGCCTTGAAAAGCAGATATTGGCAGCCTATCCCGGCTGGTTTGATTTTGCGGTGCAGTTTCGCAATGCGACCGACAGATGGAGCCGTGCAAACGACTGCTCCGCTCCCGGAATTTTTACCACCAGAGACGCTGCTACTATCAGAAAATATCTCGATCACAAAAGCTTTGACACTGCTGCGATTCTGGATTATGAATTTATCGAAACAAAGGATACCGAGTACCTTCTTTATATCGTAAAGCAGATGGATATGTATTATTCCGAAGTGCGTGAAAGCTCCGAAATTTTTGAGCTTTTCAGAAATCGTGTATCGGAAATCGCACGGAACGGAGGAATCAGATGAGCGGTTCTCCTGTTACTGAGGTGATCCCCTATAAATTTATGAAAATATATAAAGTTTCGTTTAAAAGCATGAGCGAGCTTTATATGTATTTATCCGACGATCCGCCCGTAAATAAAAGTATTTTTATCAGGCAGCACAGTATCCTCGGAAATGCGGAATTTGCAGGCGAGCCGTTTGAAAAGGCGCTTGATTACTGCCTTGGCGGATATGAAGGGGATTACAGGGTGGTTATGAAAATGCAGAAGGAGCTTGAGAAATACGTTCCTGTAAAGACTCGCATCCGCAGGATCGAAAAGTCGGTGGCAGGCTCTCATCCCAATGTTCCCGCATTTGTGGCGGGCAGTCCCAAGGCGATGTATCGTCAGGAGCGGGCTAAGGAAAAGAAATTCTGCACAGTTTATTTTAACCTTGCCTGTCCCGTCAAAACCACCCATAATGCCATTCTTAACAGGGGGGCGCTTGCTCTCAGTCTCGTTAAGCTCCTTGAATCTGAGGGAATGGGCGTGAATCTCAAGGTCTTTATGAGCGTATATATCAGAAACGAGATCTTTGTTTTTGATATTTCTCTCAAATCCCCTCAGGAGCTTTTAAATGCAAAAAAATGCTTCTATCCCCTTTGCTCGAGAGAGTTTGTCAGGCGTATCGTTTTTCGGGTGATGGAATCCGTTCCATTTGAATGTAATGACTGGTATCCAAATTACGGCAGAGCATTGAGCGACGGACAGTTTCGCAATATTTTCGGGATATCTCAGCGGGATATGGTCATTTCTTCTCCGGATGAAATGGGTGTTAAAGGTGAAAATATCTTTTCCGACGGTGCGGAAATGTTTCGGATAATGGGCATTGACGACAGCATAATATTACCGCTTATGAAGGCAGGCGAAGAGAATGAACCAATTGACGAAGCAGAATGAAATAGCCTCTCTTATCTCGGATGCCGACATCTCAAGAAAGAAAATTGCGGCTGTTTCGGACATATTGTTCAGGCTTTCGCATAATGATCCCACTGTGAAGATATGCGATACTCTGACCATTGCGGCTCTGTCGCTGGAGACGGAGGATATACCCGATGTGGGCGGAATCAAAAGATATATCTATCTTGCACGGGTGCTTGAGAGAATCGACGAAACAGAAGAAAGGCTGAAGGGCTTTCAGAATGAGCTTAATGAATCGCTGACAGAGCTTTACAAAAACGATGAGCTGCTCAGAACACTTTCGGAGCAGCTCAAAAAAGAAAATGATATTCTTTTATCCTTTGAAAAGGTCTTTAATGAGATCATCGGCTCGGATGCTTCGCTTTCGGATAATGAAAAGCAGCTTTTGCAGCACGGGATAAATGATCTGAATATGTCCCGGATGGTGGCGGCGAAGAATCAGCAGCTTATTGAGCTGTGGAACGCAAAGAACAGCAGCCTGATATCGGGGATACAGTCCATCGGGAACACACTTCTGCCGCTGTGGAGATCACAGCTTTCCGAGGCAAGAATGTCCTGCTCCGCTGATGACATCAGAAGGTCCTTTGAAACGGGCAGGCTGACAGCGGAAAGGCTATTGTCGTTTGTAAAAAAGTAATTTTATTTTACTATGGCTTTATCCGCCCATCTTCCGCTTTTATATCGTATAATGCTTACTGCCGCCGTTATAAACCATGTTAAGCAGGTGGTGAGCCATATTCCCCAATATCCGATTGATGATATGGAGGTCAGTATCAGCGACAGTCCTATGCGGCATATGATCTCGGCGGTGCCGTTTACAAGGGCATAGCCCGTATCGCCTGCGCCGTTTAAGAAGCCTCTGACCGTATGTATTATTCCCAGTGCCCAGTAAAAGCAGCCTGTTATCACAATGGCACGAGCTGCAATATAAATTACATTTTCTCCCGTTACAAAGCAGCCTGTCAGCTGATGTCCGAACAGTATGAAAAGTATCAGCACCGAAAATGCAAACACTGTTGATATTTTCAGCGCCGAGCGCAGTCCCTTGACTGCACGGTCGTTTTTGCCTGCTCCGATATTCTGCCCCGTAAAGGTGGATACAGCGGCATTAAGCGAGGAAAAGGGCTGCTGTACAAGCTGCTCTATTCGCATTGAAACGGTGTATGCTGCCATTACATTTTCTCCGAAGCCGTTTGTAACCCTTTGCAGTGCGGTCATTGATACGGAGATCAGCCCGTTCTGAACTGCTATGGGCAGACCTGTTTTTATGCACCTAAGTATCATTTTGCTGTCCGCTCTGATATCCTTTGCGCTGACGGAGATCTCTCCGCCCCGTCCAAAGCTGTATATGATGCATGAAGCCGCCGACAGCCCCTGCGCAAGTACAGTTGCCCATGCCGCTCCCGATACGCCCCATTTAAATCCTACCACAAAAAGCAGATCGAGAAATACATTCAACAGGCTTGCCGCACCAAGAAAAATAAGCGGAGTTTTTGAATCTCCCACAGCCCTCATCATGGCGTTTATCCAGTTGTATGCCGCCACTGCCACAGTTCCTCCGCAGGCTATCTTCATATAAAGAACGGCGTTTCCCATAAGCTTTTCGGGAACGTTTAAGAGCCTCAGCACAGTCTCTGCTCCGAGAACTGAAATTATACTTATTGCTATTCCGAAAATCGCTGTGACAATGGCAGAATTGAAAACTGCCTGTCCCAGCTTTTTCTTATCCCCCAAGCCGAAAAGCTGGGATACGATTACTCCCGCTCCCACTGACAGCCCGATGCAGAGCGTATAGAAAAGATAGGTTATAGATCCTGTTGCGCCCACTGCCGCAAGGGCGTCATCTCCCAGATATCGTCCCACCACAAGAGTGTCGATTATATTATAGGTCTGCTGCAATAGATTTCCGCCCAGAAGCGGCAGGGTAAATCGTATGATATGCCCAGTTTCGCTGCCCTCTGTCATATTCCGAGTATTATTCATTTTCACTGCTCCCTGCTTTATTTCGTTCCGTCGATGGGAATTCCTCTTGTATTTTGTTTCTCCTACAGAAATTTTCTATTATCATTATAACGCCGTCACACTGCAAAGGTCAATATAAAATATTTTGCATATTATTAAGATATGAATAAAAAATGCCGAAAGGACGCTTTCCTTCGGCATATATTATAAAAAAGCATCACATGACCGCCGATCCCTTGTTTCTGCGGTATTCTCTCGGTGAAACGCCCTCAAGCCTTCGGAATACTATGCTGAAATAATTTCTGTCGGGATAGCCTACCATTCTGCCGATCTCGCCTATTTCAAGGGAGGTGTCCGAAAGCAGCGACTTTGCCTCAGATATTCTCCGCCTTGCAATGTATTCCAGAGGGCGCATCATTGTTTCCGCCTTGAACACCCGACAGAAATGCTGCACCGATACTCCCGACAGCCCTGCAAGCGTTTCAATTGCTATATCCTGCATAAAGCTTTTGTCGATATACATGAGAGCTTCCTTTGCGATATTGTTCTTTTCGGGGCTGACGGCTGCGGAGCAGAGCATTGCCTCACGGGCGGCAAGGATATATTCATAAACAAGCACGGAAGCATTTTCACCGCCGTTTACGGGATCCCCCGCAGCGGAAAATATTCTCTGAAATATTTTCTCTAAGCGGCTCGAATTTATGGATGGCTTATATGCAAAGCCGTCAAAGCCGATGCTTTTTAAAAGCGCATGGGAATATACCCCTCGGAATACCAGCCAGCTTGTGACCCAGTCATTGCCCGCAGGGTGATATTCGTGAGGCTTTCCCGGTGCAAGATAAAACAATGAGCCCTTTTCCTGCGGATATTCCCTGCCGTCAACATACAGCACGCCCGAACCCGATTCGGTCAGAAGAAACTGATGGGACGAAAGCCCCGTATTTCTGACAACGTGCATCTCAGGGTCGGAAATGCCTATTCCCGTAAGGTAAAAGGGCAGCTCTGTCTGCTTTCCGATAACGGGATATAATGCATCAGTCATTTTTATATCACTCTGTTTCATAATCTTTTTTATAAAAATAATTTTATCATATTATAAACCGGATTGCAACTTTATTTTGATATAATACTTGAAATATTTTTGCAGATGTGCTATAATATAGAAAAGCTTTGCAGAAAATTTTGTTGATTTTCGCAAAATATAAAGGAGGATGCTTATATGTTGGAAAACGCTCTGAAAAATAAACAGGAACATTTCGATTACAAGGACATGACCTCGCAGCTGCAGCAGACGCTCTCGGGACTGCAGCTTAAAATCAGAGATAAAAAGCTCCCCGTTATTATTATTTTCGAGGGCTGGAGTGCTTCCGGAAAGGGCAGCCTTATCGGGGAGATGATAAAATATCTCGACCCGAGATTTTTCAAGGTACATTCCACTCTAACAGCATCCGAGCCTGAGAAGCGTTATCCCCTGATGAAGCGCTTCTGGGATAATATCCCCGAATACGGAAAAATGTCTGTTATGGACAGGAGCTGGTATCAGGAGCTGGCTATTTCACGAATGGAAGAGGACATATCCCCCGAGGAATACAGCCGCAGGATAAATTCCGTCAACTGCTTTGAACGTCAGCTGACCGATGACGGCTATCTTATCATCAAGCTGTTTCTCCATATCAGCAAGGACGAGCAGAAAAAGCGTTTTGCCAAGCTTCGTGAGGACGATGAGACTAAATGGAGAGTGACCGAGCTTGACAAGAAGCGCCACAAGCATTACGATGAATATTACGAAGCATTTGATGATATGCTGGTGAAAACAAATTCTCCTCAGGCGCCATGGATCGTTATTGAAGCAGCCGACAAGACCTTCACAAAATATCAGATGTTTAATCATATTGTAAGCAGGATAACCGACGCTCTGAACGGCTCAAGGGCAGCTCTGCCCGCTTCGGAGGATTTTCCGCTGCTTCCCATGTCTGCGCTTGCGGAGGTATCTTTCGAGGGGAAGGTCATCGCAAGGGAGGATTATCCTGCTAAGCTGAAAAAGTGTCAGAAGGAATTATCCAAGCTCCACAGCAGGCTGTATCAGGCGAAAATCCCGCTGATAATCGCATTCGAGGGCTGGGACGCAGCAGGAAAAGGCGGTGCGATCAAGCGAATTGCTTCCGCTCTCGACCCGAGAGGCTATGAGGCTGTTCCCATTGCCGCTCCCGACAGAACGGAGCTTAATCATCACTATCTCTGGAGATTCTGGAAGCATCTCCCGAAAACAGGGCATATCGCCATTTTCGACCGCACATGGTACGGCAGAGTAATGGTGGAAAAGCTTGAAGGCTTCACTTCTCCCGAGCGCTGCGAGCAGGCATATGCCGAGATAAACGAGTTTGAAAAGGAGCTTGTTGAAAGCGGCGCAGTAATTGTGAAATTCTGGCTGCATATTGACAAGGACGAGCAGCTCAGGCGATTCACCGAGCGTCAGAATATTCCCGAAAAGCAGTGGAAGATCACCGACGAGGACTGGCGGAACAGAGAAAAATGGGACAGCTATGAGAATGCTGTCAATGAAATGCTCCGCCGAACCTCTACCGTTTATGCGCCATGGAATGTTATCGAAGCCAACGACAAGCCTTTTGCCAGAATAAAGACCATGGATATCATTATTGACGCTGTGGAAAAACGGCTGAAGGAGGAGAAAAAGAAAAGGTAAACAAATTCAGCCTTGAGTAATTTCAATTATGACAGAAAAATAATATGACCCGCAGCTGCGGTGAGAAATTGAAGGACATGATACCAAAAAGTATCAAGTCCTTCTTTATTTTAATTAGCGGAAATTTTGCTGTAAATTGTTTAATTATGTAAAATGATATGCTATGATATTAATAAAAGAATTAAAATCTGCCGAACAGGCAAATGCAATTTCGGAGCCGCAGACCTGTTAACATTAAATCCATCTTACAACCTGACATACATGAAAGGGGTGACGCTCCGTTGGGGAGCATAGCTATGAGGATAAACAAGAAAAAATGTCATTATTTCTTACAGGGATAAT
>JALFVE010000038.1 GCA_022787085.1 Oscillospiraceae bacterium
TAGACAAATCCTCGGCTGAAATAATCACATTCGTCGTCAAGCTCCCTTGCAAGGCGGCAAGCCTTGCTGCGGTCGCTTTCCTAGACTGTGATTATTTCATCTGTCGGCTTTGTCTATAGAACGATTAAAGATTAGTATAAGAACCATATTTAAATAATACCACATTTATGCAAAGCTTTCAATATATTTTTTAATTTCGAGAATATATTTTTTCGGATAAAAAAGAAAGGACTGCTGCCAAATGAACGAGCTTTATTATGGATCGCTGAGCTTTATACCGTCCGAGACTATGCGGAAATATATTGCAGGTAAGCTTTCGGAAAATGAATTTGAGCTTTCGGCGGAGGATGTGATATCAATTGTCTGTAACGGCGGGGGAGACATATTTGCAAAGCGTGATTATTATAAAAAGCTGCTTGAAACGGAGCTTTCGGAGAATACCCGCAGCGAGCTTCTCAAGATGATCTCGTGGATAGATATGACCGAAAGCTGTATAAAAGGCAGCAAGGGATACTCCTTTGCCTGCGGCGATATATGGGATAACAGGATCGTCCTTTTCAACAGCTTCAGAAAAGCCGCAAAATATACCCTCCGACACAAGAAAAACGATATTGTCATATGTGACATGAGCCTTACGGGCGAAGAAAGGTTCATCTCACTTTTGGAGATAGATGAAAAAAGCCGTGTGATCTACTCGGGAAAATTCGTAAGAGAGGCACATTTTACCGATCATGTCTCTCTGAAAAACAGATATGTGAAATTCCCCGTTCCCTTTAAAACGGGTGACACGGTTTATTATGCAGGCGACAGAAGGAGAGAGCTTTTTTCCGTAATAAACGCCCATCAGCCCGAGCCGTGGGAAATGGCAGATTTTATGGATTCAAGCATAATGGTGATACCCTACCGCTATCATGAATATGCAACGCCCGAGAATGTCAGAGCGCATTATGAAAGGAATATGCGCAGAAAGGCAGAGGGAAAGCTTTTTTATGATGATGACCCACTGCCTGATGTTATTTCTCGGGAGCATGACCACATGAGCGTGATCTATACAGAGCTGTACAAAGAGTATGAGGGATAAAAAACGGCGATTTGAATAATTATGTATCTATCCTTACAAGCTCCGTGATCGCCTTGTTTCTGTAAACAAGATCGTCTCTTGCAGTAAAGCCCTGCTTTTCCCAGAACGAATTTCCAAGCTCATTCCGCCCGAAAACAACAAGAGCGGTTTTGGTAATGCCAAGATCTTTCAGAGCCTCCATTGCAGCATTTACAAGAGCGGTGCCCACACCCATTCTGCGGCATTGAGGGGATACCGCCGTGTGATAAATAAAGCCTCTCCTGCCGTCATTTCCCGCAAGGATAACGCCGATTATAGAGCCGTTTTCAACGGCAGCAAAGCAGGTCTCGGGATTCCTGTCAAGAAATCTTCCGATTCCCTCTCTTGAATCGTCAACATCGTTAAGTCCCATACCCTTGCATGAGAGCCAGAGCGAGTTCATTTCATAATAATCGTTCAAAGTGATTTTTCTGATTATCATTTTTTATTTTCTCCTATCCTGTTAAAGGTTATCTGAGCGCAGATTCCCGTAAAAAGTCCCGCAATGCAGCCCGATACCGTAAGAAAGGGGAGATATGCAAGCACGGAAAGAGTGCTCGTTACAAATATCGCAGCAATTATCTGTCCGAGATTGTGAAGCACCGCCCCGAGAATACTGCATAAATAAATATGCTTTTCGTCAATAAAGTGCCTGAGAAAAATCATTCCCCCAAGGCAGAGAAGTCCTCCGCTCAGACTGAAAATAAGTGCAGAAATATTTCCCGAAAAAATCGCTCCGAGAATAATTCTTGCCAAAAGAATAAGCGCAGCCTCTTTCGGACTGTACCTGTAAACCGCAAAAACCGTAACGATATTTGCAAGTCCAAGCTTTACTCCTGGTATGGGAACGGGCAGCGGTATCTGCATTTCCACCACGAAAATGATAAGAGAAATGCAGGTAAGAAGCCCCATTTCCGAAAGCCTTTTCAAATTCATTTTAATGCCCTCCGTCAGCCTGTCCTGCCGTCTGCGGAGCTGTTTGCGGGTTCGATAACAAGTCGGTTCGGAAGGCAGACAATAGGTGCAGAGCTTTTGCCTGCCGTGATAGCTGCGGTATTGACGCAGATCTTATCCGGGCAGTCCGCCTCTGTGACCCTGATGGAATGATTTTTTATTTCAACTGTGTTCATCCGTCCTTCGAACTCGATCTGAAAAATGCAGTCTTCGGCAGCGGAAAGGTCAATCGAATAAATTTCCCTGCCGCCGCTTTTTATGCTGACAGTATTGCTTTTCGGCGCCATTAAAACAAGCAGACAGCCGATTGCGCCCGCCGCAAAAATAACGGCAGTGATGATAATTATAATCACATTTTTTTTCATTTTATCACTTCCGCTTTGTTTTTCAGTTCAATATCCGAAAAAACAGTGTCGCTGAAAATATTTTCGGTAATTACCACCCTGCCGTCCTCGGTGATAAGGATCATATCAAAATCGCTGTTTTCCTTGATAAATCTGACCGCCTCGTCCTCGCCCATAACGAAAAGAGCCGTAGAAAGAAGATCGCAGTCCGTTCCGCTGTCACCGATAACAGTGACCGAAGCAAGCCCGTTGTCAACAGGAAATCCCGTTTTCGGGTCTATGATGTGGCAGTATTTTCTGCCGTCCTCACCTATAAAAAATCGCTGATAATTTCCCGATGTGACCACCGCCTTGTCCCTCACAGAAACCGTGCAGATAATTTCGGAGGGAGAAAGGGGATTTGTCACAGCCACCCTCCATGGGGAGCCGTCAGGCTTTTCACCCACCGCCTGAATATTTCCGCCGAGACTCAGAATAGCCGAGGAAATGCCCATATCTCTTAAAATATCCGCTGCCTTTTCACCCGCATAGCCCTTTGCCGCAGCTCCAAGCTCCAGCTCAAAGCCCTCGGGAACAGTCACAGTATTTCCGCTTACCGAAATGCTTTCCCAGCCTGTAAATTTCAAAAGCCCGTTAATTTTTTCGGGTCCCAGAACCGAATATTTTCCCGTTGTAAAGCCCCATTCCCTCACCAAAGGATAAACGGTGATATCAACCGCACCATAGGTCCTTTCGGAAAATTGTTTTGAACGGGAAATAAGCTCGGAGGTTTGGTTATCCACCTCAGCGGAACCGCCTCCCGAGCAGTTTATCCTGCTGATATCACTTGAATCTATCGTAATGGAAAAAAGCTTTTCAAGCTCAGAAATTTTTTCGCTTGCCAAATCAAGCGCAGCCTCGGAATTATCGCCGTAAACAGTAAGCTTCATATAAGTGTCCATGGCGAAAAGCTCTTTTTCGGAATAATTTTCGTCCGTATTTCCGCAGCCGCAGAGGAGTGATAAAATAATAATTCCAACCATGGGTAAAAATCTTTTCAAACATTTCGCCTCGCTTTATTCTGATTGACAATGAAATGCAAATATGCTATAATTTGGGTGAAAATCATTCTGCATGGGGAGGAAAAGATAATGAACGGCGTAAATAAAACCCTCTATATCCCACTATACGGCAAATCCGAGATCAGCCGAAAAGGGGTAATTATCAAGGATGAGAAGGCAGAGGAGATATGGAAAAAGGAGGGCTTTGAGCTGAAAGGAAAGGCTCGTTCAAAATGGCTCTGCTATTATATGTCAATGCGTGCAGCGGTGTTTGACAGCCTGACCTCGGAAGCAGCTTCGGGAGATACCGATGCTTTAGTAATACATATCGGCTGCGGACTTGACAGCCGAATAATCAGAACGGGAAATAAAGAAAATCTTTGGTACGATATTGATTTTCCCGAAGTTATCGCCGAGCGGAAAAAGTATTTCAGCGAAACCGAAAAATATAAAATGCTCCCCGCCGACGCATCGGAAACCTCTTGGATAACCGCACTTCCCGACTCTCCTCGAGCTGTGATCGTAATGGAGGGCGTGTCCATGTATATCCCTCCCGAAAAGGTGCGCAGACTTTTTGAAGCTTTGGGAAACAAATTCGGAGAAGTAAAAATCTTTGCAGATGTTTACACCGTTTTCGCAGCCAAAGCAACGAAATACAAAAATCCAATAAATGAAGTGGGAGTAAACGAGGTTTACGGAGTAGATTCACCGCAGGAGTATGAAAGCGAAAAAATCAAATTCAAAGCAGAGCATACCATGACTCCGGAGAGACTCATCAATGAGCTTTCGGGCTTTGATAAAGTATTTTTCAAAGCTGTATTTGCGGGAAACGCCACAAGAAAAATTTACCGTCTTTATGAGTTCGGATCAAAATAGATAGTAAGGGACGTTCGCAACAATTTTTGCTTAATTTGAATTATTCAAAAATATTTTCACCGAAACAATGCTGTCATCCCACCAAATCCGCACAATCAGAAACTCCTCAAAGCCCTTACAGAATTTTTGTAAATGATCCTGCCGCCCACAGGCATACGTCCTATGGAGTAGGCAGGATTTTCGATTTTTTTAAGAATAGTTTCCACCGCCAGTGCAGACATCTGCTCGGTGTTGACTTCAATAGTAGTGATCTTCGGGTCGGACATTTCCGAAAAAACGGAATTGTCAAAGCCCGTGACCGAAATATCCTGCGGCACCCGATAGCCCTCTTTTTTCAGCTGATTTATCAGATGATAAGCAGTGTTGTCGCAGTTGCAGACAAAAGCGGTGGGCATATCCACAGGCAGCTCAATGGGTATCATCATACCCTCCTCATCCCTGTCCTCAATAATATAATTTGAGCTGACATGAATATTATGCTCCATAAGAGATTTCATATATCCCAGAAATCTGTCCTGAATGGAGCTTGTTGCCTTCACCGAGCCAACGAACGCAAGCTTGCTGTGACCGATGTTTATCAGAAAATTTGTAATATCATAGGAAGCGTAAAAGCTGTCGCTGATAATGCAGTCAATATCCTTTCGGTCATCATAGAAATCAAGAAAAACCACAGGAATATTTTCCGATGAAATAAGCTCAATATAGCCCTTTGAAAGCTGCCCCAGAATTATCGCACCGTCAGCCTTGCCCTGCATAGAAGCGGGAAAAATCAGCTTTTCTTCGCTTTCGGGAGTTATGGTGTTAAAAAAAGCCCGTCTTCCTCTGCTCTGAAGCTGAGCGGAAATATGTTTGTAATATTTGAGATAAAAGGAATCCTCGTCAATAAAACGGGAGGAGCCAAGAACGCAGATGTTACCCGTCAGACTGCCGGGCTGCTTTTTTCTCACCGTATAGGAATAGCCAAGCTCCTTGGCAGTGCGGCAGACCTCTTCTCTTAGCGCATCGCTGACGCCGCTTTTGCCGCCGAGAGCCTTTGAAACGGCAACCACGCTCACACCGAGGCGGTCGGCAATATCCTGCATTTTAACGTTTTTTGTCAAAATGTTCACATCCCTTTCTGCATATCCACAGCTATATTATACAACAGCTCAGGCGAAAAAGTCAACAGTGATGTCAATAAAAAAACGCTCATCTATGCTCCCGGGGAATGGAGCATAGATGAGCCTATGTTCTGTTAAGCTGTTATATTAAAGAGCAGACTTATCTGCATCCGCCGAAGCAGTTCTTGATAATGTCGATGATGTAGGAAAAATTAAAATTGCACATAATGTAACCTCCGATAATAAATAATAGATGTGTTTCGTACAGTGTTTACAAGCTTATTTACCGCAGCTTGTGAAGCATCCTCTGATAATTTCCAGAATACAGGAAAAATCGAATCCGCACATGATTTTCACCTCCCTGAATTTATTTCCGAAAGAGATTTTTTCCTCTCGGATTAACTTAATTATAGCATAAAAAAAGGGAGTATTCAAGCTGTAAGTGTTGGTAATATTTTTGCACAAAAATGCAGTAATAATTTCCGATTTCAAGAAAATATCAAGCTTGCATTTTCTGCCTTGCCAGCAAAACATTTCCGATAATAAAACGAGCCGCAGGTAATATAATATTACTGCAAACCCAAAGGAGAAACGAAAAAGCGCTTCTCCCATAAATCAGAAATTTAAAGGAGTAATTTACTATGAAAAGCGATAAGCTCACTGCCCAGGGCAGAGAAACAATGGAAAGATTCAAGATGGAAGCTGCTAACGAGGTCGGCGTTAACCTCAAGAACGGTTACAACGGTGATATCACAGCAAGAGAAGCAGGCTCTGTTGGCGGTATGATGGTCAAGAAAATGATTGAAAACTACAAGCAGGGACTCAACGGCTAAAAGCAAAAGCAAAAAAAGCGGAGAGCACCGAAAGGTGCGCTCCGTTTTTTGAATACAAAAGAAAATTAAAAAGTGCTGTCAAAGGTCGCGTTTGAATCCACAGCATGAATGTTAGTCTCACCGCCCGCATAAGCGAAATTGGACTTACCGCTCTTTTTGATTTTGTACATAGCGCTGTCAGCAGCTTCAAGGAGCTCAGCGGAATTGGAGCCGTTTTCCCTGAAAAATGCAATACCGATACTGCAATGGATGTTCAGATGAAGCTCGGTGGACTCGGAAAAAAAACCCTCATTCAGAATACTGATGACCTCAGCAGCAGCCTTTCCCGCATCACCGATAAGCTTGAGATTGGTGAGACACATAACAAATTCATCACCGCCGAGACGGCCGCCGAAGCCCTTTTCGTAAGTGACCTCTTTAATGGTGTCCGCAACGAATTTAAGGACCTCGTCACCGCACTTGTGACCGTATTCATCGTTAAAATGTTTAAAATCGTCCAGATCAATAAACATCAGAGCGTCAAGGCTGCGTCTTGAAGAGGAGGCAGCCATTTCCTCATCAAGTGTGCGCAGGAAGGTGGGGCGGTTGTAAAGCTGAGTGAGAGCGTCGAAGCTTGCCTTCTGAATAAGATTGATAGCGCTCTTTTTCTCCTTGTCGATATCCATCAGCATACCGATGATCTTGGCAGGATTGCCTGTCCTGTCGAAGAATTTCTTGCCCTTGACCCTGATCCATGAAAAATCGCCGTAGAGATTTTTCATGCGGTATTCGCCCTCCCACTTGTCGCCCTGAGAGGAAACGATGGCATTAAGCTCTTCCTTGTAGCGCTTCATATCATCCTTGTGGACCTTCATCTTGTAAAGGAAGCTTTCGTTGATAGAATCGTCCTTGGCACGGAAGCTGAATTTCTGATTAAAATTATTGGAAACATAAACCTTGAAGGTTTTGAGGTTGATCTCAAAAACCACATTATCCATCATGGATACCACAGTACGGTAGCGCTGCTCGCTCTCGAAAATGCTGTCAAACATTGCGTTAAATTCGGTGCTGATCTTACCGAACTCGTCATTAGTGGTAAAGTCCAGCCGAACATTAACATCGCCCTTGTTTTTTCTTGAAATAACGTCAATGAGCTTATGGATAGGCTCGGTGAAAATGAAGCAGACGAAAATAATAGCGGCAGAAGCAAGGATGGTGACTGCAATAACAGCAATAGTACCGCCTGAAATAGAAGCGGAAGCGTATTTTTCAGCCAGATCCTCTTCAAAAAGAGCGACCACACTGAGGCTGCCGTTCTGAACAGGGCATCCGAAATAAGTGAAATCCTTGGTAGTTTTGGTAATAGTCTCAGTACCCGCAGTACCGCCGTAATAGGGGATAGCCTCGGAAACATTTTCAGCGATGGCACGAAATTCCACAACATCCTCAAGCTTTCTTGGATTGCTGACGCTGCTGGAAATATACCTTCCGTTTTTGTCAACAATAAGAAGAGTAGAGAAGCTGCTGTAGCCGGGGACTTTAAGCATATCCGCAGGCACCTCAAGGCTGATCTTCTGAACGGAAACGCCGATCTTTTTGTTGTTCAGATCGTAAATTCTGCGGCAGGAATAGAGATGGCATTTGTTTGAAGCGGTGGGCGGGAAGATCTCGGAAATACCGTTATTTGAGCTTGCATAGCTGATGTAATCGGAGAATTTCTCGTCAGTAGAGCCGATATTGTTTTTATTGTAAGCTGCAATAACAACGCCCTTATCGCTGAGAAGGAACATATCGGTAATATCTGAGCTCAGGCGAACTGTATCCTGAATAAGAGCATTAACATAATCAGACTCTTCGGGGGAATAGGAGCCTTCTGCAAAATGCTGAGCAAAGCCTCTGACAGCCTTGTCAGTAGTGAAGCTTTTGTGACCTGCAATAAGGCTTTCAAGCATATGATCGAGATAAACAGCCCTGTCCTCCACAGCAGAGCCCAGAGTGCTTATCTGCACCTTGGCAATGGCTTTTGCACAGCTTGAGGAATAAACCGCAGAAGCCATTATAATAGGTATAATAAGTATGATAAGCATAAGCGAAGCAAGCTTAATTCTTATCTTCATTTTGAAATACCGATCCTTTCTTCTGCGGACTGAAATGTCTGAAAACACCTGCATAATACAGTATTATTTTACCACAAATAAAAATAAATGTAAATAACCTTCTGAAATTTTTAATAAAGTTGAATATTTTTCGTCAATACTGCCAAAAAAATGGGTAATATTTTCGGCACAATGATGCATGCCTCAAAATCGGAAACGTTCCCGAAAAAGCCCCATCCTGCAAAAAAATCATGCCGCCCCTTGACAAAAATAAAAAAGTGTGATAAAATAAAATACGTAGTCACTTGCGGCAATGCAGGCGCACGAAGGGGGGCACCACCGAGGGTGTCAGCTTTCGTGCGCCTTTTTGGTGATAAAGGAAAGGGCGTGAAAAAATGGCATTGATCTGCGGAAAGAACGAATCCGAAGCCGACGGAATGAAGCTCGCCGAATATATCGAAAAGGCGGGCTTTCAAAAGGGGAGAATAGCGGTTGAGATAAACGGAGCCATCCTCCCAAAGGAAGAATATGAAAAAACAGTCATAGCCTCCTCCGACGAGATAGAGATCGTGGAGTTTATGGGCGGCGGCTGATAAAAAGGAAATAAAAAGAGAAAGGCAGAGCAGTATGAAGGATAAGCTTATTCTGGGCGGACATGAGTTCACCTCAAGATTCATATTAGGCTCGGGAAAATATTCCCTTGACCTAATAAAAGCGGCTGTTGAGAATGCAGGCGCGCAGATAATAACCCTTGCACTGAGGCGTGCAAACAGCGGGGGAGCGGCAAATATCCTTGACTATATCCCCGAAGGAGTGACCCTCCTGCCCAATACATCGGGAGCGAGAAATGCCGAGGAGGCAGTGCGGATCGCAAGGCTTTCAAGGGAGCTTGGATGCGGAGATTTTGTGAAGATCGAGGTCATCAGGGATTCCAAATATCTTCTCCCCGACAACGGTGAAACTGTAAAAGCAACGGAGATACTTGCCAAGGAGGGCTTTGTGGTGCTTCCCTATATGTATCCCGACCTGAATACGGCAAGAGATCTTGTAAATGCGGGAGCCGCCGCCGTAATGCCCCTTGCCGCCCCCATCGGCACTAACAGAGGGCTTTGCACCAAGGACTTCATAAAAATAATAATAGATGAAATAGACCTTCCCGTGATCGTGGACGCAGGCATAGGCAAGCCCTCTCAGGCGTGCGAGGTAATGGAAATGGGAGCAGCGGCAGTGATGGCAAATACAGCCATAGCCACCGCAGGGGATATCCCCGCCATGGCAGAAGCGTTCAGAAAGGCTATCGAAGCGGGAAGAACAGCATATCTTGCGAAAACGGGACGAGTTCAGGAGACCGCCAGTGCGTCCTCGCCCCTCACAGGCTTTCTCCATGACTGAAAGTAAGGAGTAATGAAGCATGAAACCTGTTGATCTTAAAAAGGCAGTTGATTCCGTTGAAAAGCTCTATGTATATGAAAAGGTGGGCAGGCTCAACGACAATGTGTTAAGCGTTGTAAATGTGGAAAAACGCACCCTTGATTTTCATGTCCATGAAAACTCGGACGAGCTGTTTTATGTGATCGAGGGCAGCTTTGAGCTTGAAACCGACGAAGGGCTTATCCCCGTATCCGAGGGACAATTTATAATAGTACCCAAGGGTACCCGCCACCGACCGGTGGTCAGGGAGCTGACAAAATTCCTGATGATAGAGCTTGAGGGCACGCTCAATAAGGAAAACAGCGGCGAGTATTATGAGGAGTGAAAACGAAAAAATGTCTGAAAGAATAAACCACATGGAATATCTTGAG
Source organism: Oscillospiraceae bacterium (assembly GCA_022787085.1). Taxonomy (GTDB): domain Bacteria; phylum Bacillota; class Clostridia; order Oscillospirales; family Ruminococcaceae; genus Huintestinicola. Next base: position 10,124 of record JALFVE010000038.1, read on the forward strand.
GGAATGGAAAATATCGGCTCTGAGATAGAGGACAAGGTCATCTCCGAAATGAACTCATACACTCCCGGAAAATTCACCGCCGCCGATGTAAGAAAAGCCCTTGACAGCGAAATATGCACCCCCGAGGATTATATGGCATTGCTGTCTCCCGCCGCCGAGCCGTATCTTGAGGAAATGGCAGAAAAGGCAATGAGGGAAAGAATGAAGCATTTCGGAAATTCCGTATATATGTTCACCCCTCTTTATATAGCGAATTATTGTGAAAATCAGTGTGTCTACTGCGGATTTAACTGTAAGAATAAAATAAAGCGTGCAAGGCTGAATATGGAAGAGATCGAAAAGGAAATGCAGGCAATAGCCGCATCGGGACTTCAGGAAATACTTATCCTTACAGGAGAGAGCCGCAAATATTCGGACGTGGAATATATCGGAGAGGCGTGCAAAATAGCAAGCAGGTATTTCAGGGTAGTAGGACTTGAGGTTTATCCCATGAACTCGGACGAATATAAATATCTCCATGAATGTGGAGCCGATTTCGTCACCGTATTTCAGGAGACGTATAATTCGGATAAATACGAGCAGCTTCATCCGGGCGGCAATAAAAGGATATATCCCTACCGAATAAACGCACAGGAAAGAGCGGTAATGGGAGGCATGAGAGGAGTGGGCTTTGCCGCATTACTGGGGCTTGACGATTTCCGAAAGGACGCCTTTGCCGCAGGCTATCATGCCCATCTGATACAGAAAAAATACCCCCATGCCGAAATAGCCATGTCCTGTCCCCGCCTCCGCCCCACCAAATCGGACGAGACCATCAATCCCCGTGACGTGGGAGAAAGACAGCTTCTGCAGGTTATATGCGCCTACAGAATATTCCTGCCATATGCAAGCATAACAATTTCAACAAGAGAATGTGAGCGCTTCCGCAATAACGTCATAAAGATAGCCGCCACCAAAATATCGGCAGGAGTAAACGTTGGAATTGGAGAGCACAGCGACTCGGCTGATAAAGGAGACGAGCAGTTCGAGATATCCGACCCCAGAACCGTAGATCAGGTCTTTGCCGCTATAGAGGAAATGGGGCTCCAGCCTGTGATGCACGATTATATCTATGTTTAAGGTCATATGCGTAACTCAGATGTCTGCGGCTGAGGATTTTTTCACACAGCTTGAAAAAATAAGCGCCGCAGGCATTGACAGAGTGATACTCAGAGAAAAACAGCTCACCGAAAAGGAGTATGAAGCTCTTGCCAAAAAGGCGGCGGAAATATGCGGCAGATACAGCGTCCCCCTTTCACTGCATACCTTTGTAAATGCGGCAGAAAGGCTTGGCAGCAAGGATATCCATCTGACGTTTGCAGATTTTACCGCAGGTCTTGGAAAGAGCTTTGAAACGGTTGGGGTATCGGTCCATTCACTTGAGGAAGCGGAATTAGCGGAGAGCAGGGGAGCGGCATATGTGACCGCAGGGCATATATTCGCTACCGACTGCAAAAAAGGACTTCCGCCGAGGGGCGTTGAATTTCTCAAGGAGATGTGCAAATCGGTAAAACTTCCCGTCTATGCCATCGGCGGAATAACCCCGGAAAATGTAAGCTTCTTAAAGGAAGCGGGAGCAGCGGGAGCGTGTGTCATGTCGGGACTGATGAGATCGAAGGAGCCTGAAAAGCTGATAAAAGCTCTCCGAATCGGCTGAAATAATTATAGCACAAACGTTTGTAAAAATCAATTGACATAATCACAGAAATGTTATCCAAATCTTTAGCACATTTGTTCAATTTTAAAAATCAAAAATCACATCCAAATAAATCTATCCATACAAAATTTACTTTTTCTATAAAAATACGGCTTGCAGAAAAGCTCGGATTATGAGATAATATAAATAATTATTATTTGCGAAAAAGCAAAAATGAAAAGAGGTATAGCCAATGTCCCACCAGACAGTAATTGTTCTCGACTTCGGCGGTCAGTATAATCAGCTGATCGCAAGGCGCGTGCGTGAATGCGGCGTTTACTGCGAGGTCAAGTCGTACAAAACACCGATAGAAGAGATAAAGGCAGCAGCCCCCGCAGGAATAATCTTCACAGGCGGGCCCAACAGCGTGTATCTTGAGACCTCACCCCGCATCGGAAAAGAGATCTTTGAGCTCGGAGTGCCTGTGCTGGGAATATGCTATGGCTGTCAGCTGATGGCGCACGTCCTTGGGGGCGAGGTGTCCACCTGCATAACCTCGGAATACGGCAAGACGGAAACGGAGTATGATAAGTCCTGCGTGCTTTTCGGAGCAGTGAGCGATATGCCCGAAAAGGCAGTATCATGGATGAGCCATACAGATTATGTCTCAAAGGTGCCCGAGGGCTTCAGAATAACTGCACATACCGCAAACTGCCCCGCAGCAGCAATGGAAAATAAGGAAAAGAAGCTGTACGCAGTGCAGTTCCATCCCGAGGTAAATCATACACAGTTCGGACTCGGAATGATCGACAGCTTCCTTAAAAATGTCTGCGGCTGTACAGGCGACTGGACAATGAGCAATTACGCAAAAACAGCAATAAACGATATCAGAGCCAAGGTAGGAGACGGCAAGGTGCTGCTTGCGCTTTCGGGAGGAGTAGACAGCTCGGTAGCCGCAGCGCTGCTTGCAAAGGCAGTGGGAAGCCAGCTCACCTGCATATTCGTAGATCACGGCTTTATGAGAAAGAACGAAGGCGACGAGGTAGAAGCGGCATTTGCAGACTGGGGCATAAATTTTGTAAGAGTAAATGCCAAGGAGCAGTTCATGTCAAAGCTCAGAGGCGTGTCCGATCCCGAAACAAAGCGAAAGACCATCGGCGAGGAATTTATCAGAGTATTTGAGCGTGAGGCCAAGAAGATAGGAAAGGTTGACTATCTCGTACAGGGAACCATCTATCCCGACGTTATCGAAAGCGGAGCGGGAGACGCAGCCGTGATAAAATCCCACCATAACGTTGGCGGACTTCCCGATTATGTTGACTTCAAGGAAATAATCGAGCCGCTGAGACTGTTATTCAAGGACGAGGTCCGTGCACTTGGACGAGAGCTTGGACTTTCGGATATACTTGTAGACCGCCAGCCCTTCCCTGGACCGGGACTTGCCATAAGAATAATCGGAGAGATCACCGATGAAAAGCTTGAGATACTCCAGGATGCGGATTTCATCTTCCGTGAGGAGATAGCAAAGGCAGGACTTGATAAATCCATCAATCAGTATTTTGCCGTGCTTACCAATAACCGCTCCGTAGGCGTAATGGGCGACGGCAGAACATATGATTATACGCTTGCCCTCAGAGCAGTTGAGACCTCCGACTTTATGACCGCCGAGTTCTCAAGGATACCCTATGATGTTCTTGCTGCTGCGTCAAACCGAATCGTCAACGAAGTAAAGCACATTAACAGGATCGTCTATGATATAACAACCAAGCCCCCCGCAACAATTGAGTGGGAATAAAAACAAACCCCGCAGGCTCAGATGAAGCAGCCTGCGGGGATTTTTTATTTCAGGATCTCTTCGATCTCCCTTTTCTCTTCCTCGGAGAAATCTAATCTGTCAATGCACCTGACATTCTCCTCGATCTGTTCGGGACGACTTGCCCCGATAAGAACGGTAGCCACAGCCTTGTTGCTCAGCACCCATGAAAGAGCCATCTGAGAGAGCTTCTGACCCCGCCCAGCAGCGATCTCGTTCAGTCGGTTGAGGCGGGAGAGCATCTTCTCGTCGAGCTGGCTGCCTATCCATGTGTCACCCTTTCCCACTCTTGAATCCGAGGGGATATCCTTCAGATATCTGTCTGTAAGGAAGCCCTGATAAAGAGGAGAAAAGACCGCAAGTCCGATACCGTTTTCCGCAGCAAAATCGTCCAGGCCGTCGTCCTCCACCCACCTGTTAAGCATGGAATAGGAGGGCTGATTCACAATAAAAGGAGTATGCAGCTCTTTAAATATTGCCATGATCTCAGCAGTCTGAGCCTTGTTGTAATTAGAAATGCCCACATAAAGCGCCTTGCCCTGTTTAACAGCATTGTCAAGAGCGAGAGCAGTCTCCTCAAGAGGAGTGTTGGGGTCAAAAACGTGATGATAGAAAATATCCACATAATCGAGCTTCATTCTTCTGAGACTCTGGTCAAGGGAAGCGGTGAGATATTTTCTTGAACCGTTCCTGTCCCCGTAAGGACCCGGCCACATTTCATATCCTGCCTTGGTAGAAATGCACATCTCGTCACGATAGCCCTTCATTCCCTCAAGGATCCTGCCGAAATTCTCTTCGGCACTGCCGTTGTAGGGATTGCCGTAATTGTTCGCCAGATCGAAATGAGTAATGCCCAGATCAAAAGCGGTGTGAACCATTTTCTCCATATTTTCAAAGCAGCCTTGGCTGCCGAAATTCTTCCAGAAGCCGAGAGAAACAGCAGAAAGCTTCAGCCCGCTTTTTCCGCAGCGGTTATACATCATGCGGTCATATCTTTTTTCATCAGCAATATACATTTTAAAAATCCTTTCTCAGTTAACGGTAGAATGACTGTAAATATAAAATTCCTCCTGACAGGGGAGATATTCCTTTTTCTTCGGAGGAAAAAGAGAGTCAAACCGCTCAGCCTCGGAGCTGTCATAGTTAAAAGCGGGGCTTCCTCGGAAGATAAATTTCCGCCCGTCCAGAGCACCTTCTTTCAGCTCCCTTGCAAGCATGGCAGTGGGAAAAACATCCCCCTCAAGGCAAATGTTAAATTTCCTGCTGCTTTTAAATCCCCTTGAAACATAATTGGAGGAGTGTCCGAAAATAACAACAGCGTCATATCCCATCTTAGCTGCAATATCAAAGGAGCGCTCAAGCAAAGCCTTTCCCACTCCTCTGCGCTGAAAATCGGGATGTACCGAAAGAGGACCGAAGGAAATAATTTCTTTTTCGCAGCCGTTCTCATCGGAGAGCCAAGCTTTGGTGTACATAACGCTGCCGATAATACGACCGTCAAGCACCGCAACCAGATCAAGCTCGGGAATAAAATCCTCATGCCCCCTCAGAATGTGAGCTAAATAATGCTCATCGCAGCCGGGAACATTAACATTCCAGAAAGCCTCTCGGATCATAGCTTCAACTTGGCTGAAGTCCTTTTCCGTCTCATTTCTGATAATAAGTCCGTCCATTAAAGAATCAAGCCTCCTTTAAGATACAAAAGTCCCCGTGTAAAAATCCGTGTCAACATAAGTTGTTGTAGTTTCGCTCTCGGAAGATGTTTCCGAAAAAGTCTCGGATAAAGCCTCCGAAGCGCTTTCTGAAATGCTTTCGGAGGTCTCCGAGGGGATCGTCTCCGCCGTCTGCCGGATATCGCTCCCGCTTTCGGAAACAGGCGGCTCGGTAACAGCTTGGGTCGTGACCTCCTGCCCTCCCTCGGGAATAATAACGATCGCCTGGGAATGCATCTGCTTGAAGCGAACCTCAAACTTGTCAATGTTGTAGTCAATGATACCCTTCATAGGGTCGTTGAGCGTAACGGTGGAATTAGCGATGTTAAAGCCCGCCAGCACAAAGCAGTGCTCGTTCAGATACCAGTCGAGCTGTTCCCCCGTGGCATTGTCATACCATGTTTCGTAATATTCAGGCTCGATCATGCCGTCCGTAGCCCAGCAAAGAACGGGAGTGCCCGCAATAAGATATTCATACAGCGTATCGGGATGGCAGCCCGAAATATTTTTCACCGTAAACCCGCCCCCATGCGATGATATGTAAGCATTAGCCGCCTTTTCGATGGCAGGGGAGAAGCAGCCGTATCCCTTGGAAAAGGGGTCGCCGATGAAATAATCGAAAAAGCTGTCCTTGTGGAGCTTGCCGTCAATAGTCTGCGGATTGCCCCAAGAGGTAGGCAGATAATTTCTTGCCATGTCGGTCTTTTCCGCATTAAAGCCGTAGTAATTCAGCAGAATAGTGAGCGCAGTGATCTCGCAGCCCACAGGCAGCTCGGGATTCTGCAGAATATTCGCCATGTCAATGTAAACGCTGTTGCTGTCGTAATCCTTCCGCTGCCTGCTGGTAATGACAGTCCTTGAGGTGGTAACGGAGGTGTCAGAAGAAACCTCAGTCTCATTCTCGGTGTCCTGAGACAGCACAGGCTCCTCTGTCACAGCATCGGGAGCGGCAGTAACTGTCTCCTCGGTAATATCGGGGGCAAATTCCTGCTCAATATCGTGTCCGTAGCTTCGTGAAACGGTCTCCTCAGGGATAAAATCGGTGTCGGAGGCATCGGCGGGCATGGTGTTGTCGGCACTGAGAAAGGGGACATCGTCCTCCTTGTTCACCAGCAGATAGCCGCTCACAGCGATAACAGCGGCAAAAAAGACCGTAATGCCGATCCTTGCAAAGTTGTTTGATGATTTCTTTTTCATATTCAGGCTTCTTTCCCGGGTACTTTTGTTTTATTATACCATAAATCCGAAAGTTTGTAAACAGTTTTTTTAATAGTTTTCATAAAGCGTGAAAAACTCAATATTTTAATACAATCAGCCAATGGAATAAAAAAATCATATTGACAAAAACGGGATAAAAAGGTATAATCAAAGTAATGTAATCGTTGCGCAGAAAAATACATCGGATAATAAAATATATTTGTCCATAAACAGAAAGGCGGTAAAAAAATGGCAGATTCAAGATCGGCAGCGGAAAAATTCGAAACACTTTTCTGCAATGACTGGGAATTTTCCAAAAATCCACTTGGAACGGAATATTCGGAAGCCCTCAGCTGGAAGAGCGTGGATATTCCCCACGACTGGCTGATATACGACACCAAGAATCTTTATGAGACCTCCACAGGCTGGTACAGGAAAAGGTACACCTGCACTCCTGAGCCGGGAATGTGCACAGCGCTCAGGTTCGAGGGCGTATATATGGACAGTAAGGTCTATGTAAACGGCAAGCTTGCGGGTGAATGGAAATACGGATATTCCACCTTTGAATTTGATATAACCGAGCTTCTGAAGGATGGCGAAAATCTTATCACCGTCAGGGTGGATCATCAGAGCCCCAATTCCAGATGGTATTCGGGAGCGGGAATCTACCGCAAGGTGATACTGAAAAAATACCCTGAAAGCCATATCCTCAGCGATGGCATATATATTTCCGCAGACGTAAGCGGAAGCGTAACAATAACTGCCGAGAGCGCCCGTCCCAAGGGAGCGCCCGTTGCAGGGCTTGAGGTCAGGGAAACAATTTTTGACGGGGAGAAGGTTATCTGTACCTCCACACTTCCCGTAAATGCATGGGACGACTGTGCATTTCCCGAGCCTGTCCGCATAAACGGTGCAAGCCTTGCATCAAATACCGTAACAATGCATATCCCCGAGCCGATTCTCTGGGATATCGAAGCGCCTCATCTCTATACCCTCACCACCGAGCTGATTAAGGACGGCGAAGCAGTACATACCGTAAAAAATAATTTCGGACTGAGAAAGATCGAATTTACCTGCGATAAGGGCTTTTTCCTCAATGACAGGCATGTGAAGCTCCACGGTTGCTGTGAGCATCACGATTTAGGAGCCTTAGGCGCCGCTGTAAACCGCTCCGCCATAAAGAGAAAGCTCACGAAGCTCCGTGAAATGGGAATAAATGCCATCCGCACCAGCCATAATATGCCCGCCGTTGAGCTGATGGAGCTTTGCGACGAAATGGGCTTCCTCGTGTTATCCGAGGGCTTTGATATGTGGGAAATGCAGAAAACGGACTATGACTATGCCCGCTTTTTCAAGGAATGGACTGCAAAGGACGTAGCGTCATGGGTAAGGCGTGACAGAAACCATCCCTGCCTTATAGGCTGGAGCCTTGGAAACGAGATATACGATACCCACGCAAGCGACAGGGGACAGGAGATCGCCTCAAGGCTCATGTATCTTGTCCGTCTCCACGACCCCCGCTCAAACGGATATGTGACCATCGGCTCCAATTTCATGCAGTGGGACGGGGCGCAGCGCTGTGCGGATATCGTGAAGCTGGCAGGCTATAACTATGCCGAGCGGCTCTATGACGAGCAGCATAAGGCACATCCCGACTGGATGATATACGGCTCCGAGACTTCATCGGTAGTTCAGAGCCGAGGAATATACCATTTTCCCCTCTCCGAGCAGATACTCTGCGAGGACGACGAGCAGTGCTCTGCTCTGGGAAATTCCGCTCCGGGCTGGGCTGCAAAAAATGTTGAAGCCTGCATAATCCCCGACAGAGACGCAGAATACTGCGCTGGACAGTTCATCTGGACAGGCTTTGACTATATAGGTGAGCCTACCCCCTACAGCACAAAGAACAGCTATTTCGGACAGTATGACACCGCAGGCTATGCCAAGGACAGCGCATATATTTTCCGTTCAGCATGGACAGATTATAAAAAATCCCCCTTTGTGCATATCTTCCCCTACTGGGATTTTGGCGAGGAACAGCTTATAGATGTGAGAGTGGCAACCAACGCCCCCCGTGCAGCCCTTTTCCTGAACGGCGAAAAGATCGGCGAAAAGGAGATAGATCATCTCCATGGAAAGGAGCTTACCCTTGATGTAAATATCCCCTATAAAAAAGGCGAGCTGCTTGCCATTGCATACGATGAAAATGGAAATGAGATCGCAAGAGATGTGCAGCGTTCCTTCGGAGATGTGGCAGAGCTTCGGCTCACAGCTGACAGCGATACAGTAAATGCAGACGGCGAATCCCTTATTTTCCTTGATATCACCGCTCATGACAGCGAGGGGAATTTCGTTGCAAATGCCAATAACCGAGTGTTTGTCACCGTCGAGGGAGCTGGCCGACTCGTAGGACTTGACAACGGCGATTCCACCGATTACGAGCAGTATAAGGGAACCTCCCGCCGCCTGTTCTCGGGCAGACTTCTTGCAATGATCGCCGCAAATACGGGATCGGGAGAAATAAATGTAACCGTAACATCCCCCTCCCTTCCCGAAAGCCGCATTTCTCTCAGAGCAGAGGAGTGCGCCGCAAAGCAGGGCGTTTCTTCTCTCGAGATGAATACCCCCCGTGAATTTGACTGCACCGCAGGTGAGAAGGATATTCCCATCAGAAGGATTGAGCTATTAAGCGACAGCCGCACCTTCACCCCCGACAGACAGGAAATAACCTTCAAAACAGCAGTATATCCTTCCAATGCCTCGTATGCGGACGAGATCGAGTACCGTGTGACCACCGCCATCGGAATCCCCTCAAATATGGCAGAGATCGTATCCTCGGAGAATGGCACAGTCACCGTAAAATGCCATGGAGACGGAGAATTTTATCTCAGAGCGCTCTGCAAGAACGGAACGGAAAAATATCATATCATCACTCCTCTGAGGCTCACAGGCGAGGGACTGGGCGCAGCCTCCTTCGATCCCTATGAGTATGTGACCGCAGGACTTTACTCCGTATCGGGCGGAACCGTAGCCAACGGAATAGAGAGGGGAGCGGCATTTGTCTCGGAAAACAGCTGGTTCGGCTTTGAGAATGTAGATTTCGGAGCAATAGGCAGCGACGAGATTACAATCTCCTTCTTTGCAAACTGCACAACTCCCGTAAATATTCGCTTCTATGACGGCAGCCCCGACGAGGGCGGCGAAATGATCGGAGAATTTTCCTATTGGAAGCAGCCAATCTGGCTCACCTATCAGAATGAGACCTTCAAGCTTACAAAGAATCTCCGCGGCGTCCATACAATCGTAATGCAGTCGGAGTACAGATATGACGTGGGCGGCTTCGTGTTCACAAAGCCCGAAAAGGAATTTGCTGAAATAAATGCTGTATGGAACGACGAGATCTACGGCGATAAATTCACCGTTGAGGAAAACGCTGTAACAGGCATCGGCAATAACGTAATGCTGAATTTCGGCGAGTTTGACTTTACTGATAAAGCCCCCGCAAGAGTGGTCATCACAGGAAGGTCAGCGCTTCCCCAAAACAGTATCCATGTGATCTTTACAGGAGATACGGAGAAACGAGTTCTTGCGGAATTTACAGCCTCTCCCGACTATGCGCCCCAGAGCTTTGAGCTTTCGGGAATAAGCGGAAAATGCAAGGTATCCTTCGCATTCCTGCCGGGCAGTGATTTTGATTTCAGGTCATTCAGATTCGAGGCGTGATATGGAGCTTCTGACCGAAGAAATGCTTCCCTTTATACCCGTCGTCATGTGTATCATAGTGCTGCTCATCGGCGGCGGGATATACCTGCTTGTCAGGTGGATAAAGAAGAAATAAAAAAATTTGAACGGGCTGATGCACCGAAAAGGTACATCAGCCCGTTCTGTATAATTGGAAAAAATTTAAAGAAGCAAAAATCAACAGCCTATGCCGCTTTTGAGCATCTCCTCAAATTCAGCCTTGCAGACGGGTCTTGAGTAATAATACCCCTGGAGGAAATCGGGACCCATGCCACGGATGATATCATCCACTGCCTTATTCTCAACGCCCTCGACCACGACCTTGTTGTCAAGCTTCCTGCACAGGAAAAGCAGGGAATCAATGATAGCAAGATCTGCCTTGTGATGCTGACCGTTGGCAAGCTCTCTCACAAAGGAATGTTCGATCTTGATCTCATCGGCGGGGAGCTTTTTGAGAAGCTCCATGGAAGCATAGCCCGTGCCGAAATCGTCCAGAGCGATGTGGAAGCCCAGAGAACGTATCTCCTCGAATATCTTAGCTAAATTTTCGGGAGATTCCACATTGCAGCTCTCGGTAAGCTCCAGCACAAGATTATCGGGAGAAACGCCAAATTCCTTAACAGCAGCCTGAAGCTCCTTCACATAATCCGTCTCAAGGAACTGCCGATAGGAAACGTTGAAATTGATACGAAGCTGACCGAATTTCTCCTGCCATTCCTTCTGCTGCTTAACAGCCTGCCGCATTACCCATTTTCCTACAGGATTAATGTCTCCGCTCTCCTCCAGAATGGGGATAAATTCCATAGGATAGGAATTTTTTATATGCTCTCCCTTCCATCTGAGCAGAGCTTCGCAGCCGAGGATCTTAGCGCCTTTTGCATCCACAAGAGGCTGGAAAAAAAGCTCGAAGCCCTTGAAGCCGTTTGCAATGCTTTCCCTGAGGTCCTCCTTGAGGGTCCTTTCCCTGAGCTGCTTTTCCTCAATATCCTTTGAATAGAAGCCGATATCGCCCTTATTTGTCCTTTTTACATAGGACAAAGTAAGCTCCAGCCCGGAAACAATTTCGTCCTTTTCGCAGCAGGCTTCCGAAAATTCCACAGCGCCTGCGGAAATGGAGATATCAATTCTTTTGCCGTCCTTTGTTTCGATGAAGCCTGTCTCACTTCTGACCTGTCTGAAGATCGAAGCGGCAGATTCCCTGTCTGCGCCGGGGAGTAGAAGAATAAATTCATCTCCGTTGAAGCGATATGCCCTCTGATGACCCGTGCAGATGGACTGAAGCTTTTTTGCAATGGCAGTGAGCAGCTCGTCGCCGTAATAATATCCGTAAGTGTTGATAATGCTTCTGAAGCCGTCAACGCCCAGCAGCAGAACAATGCCGCTGTCCGAGGAAAAATCATACTCATAAAATTCGTATTTAGTGAGAATCCCCGTAAGGGTGTCATATTTATTCTGCCTGTCAAGCCTTGTCATAATACCCGCAAAGGTGGCAAGCTCGCCGTTCTCGTCTTTGAGCATAGAGCCCTTACATTCAAGCCAGACGTATTTGCCGAATCTGTTCACAGCACGGTACTGACAGCTGTGATGCTTCTTTTTGCCCGAAAAAACAGCGCCGATATCGTTAAAATAAACGTCCTTGTCTTCGGGGTGGATCTTCTCTCCCCAAAGCTCACCTGCATTATTTATGTATTCGCCGGGCAGATCAAAGAAGCTCACTGCATTGGGCGACCAGCGGGAAAGATCCTTCTTAACGTCGCATACATAAATATAAACATTATCCGAAGCATTGGCAAATGCTTCAAACAAGGGATTATTTAAAACATCTTCCATATTACTTCTCCTTTATCAAAGAATTTTTAACAAAGCATTATTACTTTAATTATATTATAACACAATAAACAGAAATGTCAATGATTTTTTTAAAAAAATATGCGAAACTTATAAAAAAGATGAATTTTAGCTTAAAAAATTAGCCGCACCCCCAAAGAAGTGCGGCAATAATATTAAAAATCAGTATTTTCCGAGCTCAAGCTCTCCTGCCATTTGTGCAAACTTTTCGGCATCCGCCTGATATGCTTGCAGTTCAGCAGCCGATTTAAAGCCTTCATAGTAGTTATACTTTGTAAGATCTTGATTAATATCGGTGTCTTGACCTAGACGTTCCTGCAAGGCTTCTTTTGCCACTTTGATAAAGTTACCACAATGCTTACCGCCCTTCCCCTCAACGTTACTTAATTTGAGGGAAGGCATTCCAATAGTGTGTCCCATAGTTGCACCTCTTTCTCTAAAACGGAGAGTGTTACTTTTGCTATTAATGCGAATATCTCAGACGGAGGGGGCAAAAGTATGTGACCTCGGACTTATTACACATACGCTCCATAAATCCCCGTTACGCATTTGCTCCACTGAGGTCGTCTGCCGACAGCTTCAAGAGCCTGTTCCTGCTCTCGAAACTCTGACCCGCAGACGTTCCCTCTGCACTCCCTTCAAATAGCGATTTCGATATTTATTGACAATAAAAATATCGTTTTAGCTTGCGAAATCTATACGGTAATATCCACCAAAATAATCTGTGCACCATTCCCGTATTTCCTCATCAAGCATATTTGCAAAATCACCATAATACTTACGTAAAATATCCATCCATTCTTTTCTAAATTTGCAGTGATCATACATAAAATCTGCTATATTGTTATAATCGGATTCTGCATATTTGAGAAATGATTTTATGATATTTTTATCACTACTCCATAGCCTTGAAAGCTCCCAATAACATTTGAGATTGACCTCTATGTTGCCTCGATCTATCTGTCCTAAAGGGATAACAAAAAAGTTTCTAATTTGGTTATTATAGAAAACTCCATGTTTCTTATCATTAATCTTCAAAACACCACTACGCTCACCAAAACAATCAAGAGTAAACGTTACAGAAAGATCTTTGTCGCAGAAAAAAACAGACTCGCAATACAGCTTATTTCTCACATCGTATTTTGCTTTTTTTAGAGCAGCATCTCGATTAATACACGATATTATTTCTTCGACTGTTTCGCCAGTGTTAAGTCGATATATACAGCAATAATCAACGGGATAATCAGTCATTTGGTAGTCTCCTTCTTCTAGTAATGTTTGCATAAGTTATATTTTCATGAGTTTTGCTCTTATCAACATTTTGGGTATAAACAACTCTGTTGTTACGAGCAATGCTGCTTTTTCCTTGAACATGAGATATGGTTTTTTCACTCATTTGATTTTACTCCTTTTATACATTTTGCATCCTTGCATTGTTGCATTGTTGGCACAAATGGCTATTCTACGTTGTTTGAGCCAACTCTGCAAGGATGCAAGGATGCAATTTTTATTTACTAATCAAAAATATAGTACCAATTATCGTTGATTTTTTTTGATTTTATACCTAAATTCCTTTTAGCAGTTTCAAGGGTGCGTTTGCTAATTCTGCGAATATTGGCCAATTCTTCGATTTCGGTAGATTTGATCATTCTTTGCGTTTGGATAATTTCCTTAAATAGATCCTCTGCTTGCAGTATTTTCGTTTTGGGGTTATCATTACCTGATATTTCAGTATCATTACATATTGTACTTATCTCAATATCGTCAAAGCCATCCCAAGAAAGTTGATCACCAACACTAAAAAGAACAGCACGACCTTCGGGAGCAAGGTTAGATTTTATTGGAATAATGCAGCGTTTGAAGTTATCATTATCTATTCGTCCTACATATAGAACACTTCTTGCTGCTGCATTTATATCGATAGACCCTAACCCCTTATACTTTGCTTTTTTTCCACTTTTATTCATATGTCCAATAAGAACGATAGCGCATTTATATTTATCAGCAATTGTTGTTAGAAATTGCATAACAGGCCTAATCTCATTAGCTCTATGCATATCTATATTTGAGCCAAGATAGGCTTGGATTGGATCCATGATCAATAACTTGGCACCTGTAGAAACAAGAACTTTTTCAATGCGTTCATCTTGAAAATGTAGAGCTTCTTTACCTTCGATAATTGTACAGACCTTTGTGCAATCAGCATTGGCAGCAAGAAGTCGGGGCTTAATAGTGTCTTCCAATCCATCTTCTGCGGTCTGATATATGGTTGTAATACTATTGTAGTTATAAGTATACTCCAATTCCGTAGGGAGATATTCACCTCTACTCAATATGGCTGCAATGTTCAAAGCAAGTGTTGTCTTCCCTTCGCCTGGATCGCCTTGAATAATTGTCACTTTCCCAAATGGAATGTATGGGTACCAAAGCCAATCAATTGTCTGTGCTTGTATTTCAGAGAAAAATTTTATTGCTGTAGTATTGATATTATTATCGTTTTGTGTTATAATGTTATTGGTGTTATCCAAAGACTGCCTTTCATCTGCTGCTACAGATGAATTTAGGGCAGTCTTTTTTTGTTCATTCATTTTTCTCACCATCCTTTTGCAGAAAAGTTTTGGGGTCGGATAGATAGTCCATTAACACTTCAAGATTGATATATGTGCGTGTCCCAACGTGTAAACATGGAACTTCATTTTTACGACACAACTTTCGTAAAGTGTTTTCGGGCAGGATACCTGTTTGCGCAGCTTCGTGAATAGTAACAAGTTTTGATTTACTCATATGTCCTCCTTGTTTATGTATTTTTTTAACATACAGAATTATCAAATAATATCTGATATAATGTATTTTATCACATAAATCTCAAATAATCAAGTATTTCTGTAACAAAAATAAAAAACGTGATTTGTTACAAAAATACACTGTTAATTTTCGTCAATGTTGCTATTGAAAAGTATTGAATATTTTGGTATAATCTAATTACTTTGATTTTATTCGATTTTGTTTTTAATAATTGTATGAAAGGCGGGTTTCATATGTGGCGTGAACGAGCAGATATCCATGATGATGATTATCTGATTGCTGTTCATATTGATACAAAAAACATGAATGAAATATTAGTCTGTGGAAAGCATGATGATGTAATTGATTATGTTGAAAATAAATCTCGCAGCTTGGATGTGCAAGTTTATGATAGGGATATAGGAGCTTTTTTATTTGATTTGACTAATTCTGGCATACAGAAATGCTTACGTGGATATTCTCCTGATAAGGAAAATCCTACTACAAATTATTTATATACTGTAATAAACTCGATAAATGAGAAAAAGGCCAATAAACCTAATAATATTTATTTGCAGAAATTATGGGATTATCTTGAAAGAGCTTTAGAGTTTACTGTGAATGGTGTGATAAGCGATGACTTCCTTGAAAGGCAAAGAAGCATTACTTTTTCATACAATGAGCCTGATCCTGTCAAAATGTTGACCTTTATGTTTGAAAAAAGCACTATATTTATTCATAAAGATTTCCTTTGTAGTGACACTTTTGAGGATTATATTTTAACTGATTTTAAAGTTGGTAATATAGTTGAGTACTATATCAAAGTATTGTATAAGGATAAATTATTTCCTAGGCGATGTGATGAGTGCGGAAAATTATTCATAGGAAGGAATAGCGCTTTTACTGTTCTTTGTTCAGATGAATGTAGGGAAAAACGAAAAGTTGAATACTACAACGTTTATAAAGAAAAAGCAAATGATGAATACGAAAAAATATATAATAGGGTATATCATAAATGGTATGTGAAGTATAAAAGAGCAAAGGATAAAAAACTTCTAACTGAAGAACAAATATCTACTTGGGAAATCGAGTTTTCTGATTTTAAATCCAAAAGTTATGAAATGCGAAAAAATGCTCGTAACGGCAATAGCAAAGAGTTTACAAGATGGATTAATAATTTTGAAAATAAAATGTGCACGTTTTGGGCTTCGTTAAAATAAAAAAATCCCCCTGCCTGCGGCAACAGGCAAGGAGATTATAGAAGGTATCCACCCAGAAGGGACAGACAACCATCCACACGTTATTTGTCCTTTCGCAACTACGAAAGGAGTAATGTTAATGAACATTACAAAAAGAGAAAACGCTTACCGAGTCAGAGTATTCAATGGTAAGGACGCAGACGGGAAATTCCTCTATTCGAGTATGACCATCAGATTTGATGATCCTCGCTTTGAGGGAATGACCGAAAAGAAACGTGACAAGGCGGCTGAAGCTATTGCCTTTGAGTTTGAACAGCAGGTCAACGCTCTGGCTGTTCTTCCCAATGTCACCTTTAAGACATTTGCCGAGAGATGGTTTGTTGACTATGCTGATATTCAGCACGCAACGACCACCCGTGAACGCTGTGAGGACTTCAAAGAAAGGACTTACGAAGCACTTGGTGATATGAGAATGGATAAAATCAAGACTATCCACGTTCAGAGCTTCATCAATTCGCTTACAAAGCCAGGTGTAAACAAGGTTGACCCCGAAAAGGGACTCTCTCGCAAGACGATAAAGCACTATCTGTCATTTGTGTCGAGCATCTTCGATTACGCTATAAGAATTGAAATGCTCACTAAAAATCCCTGCACCAACGTTAAGCTCCCGCCCGAGGTACATTCGGAAAAGAAGATATATACACCCGAACAGGCAGAAGAATTTGTCGATCTGCTTTACTCGGAAGCTCCGCTCAAGCATCAGCTTTTCGCAACGATTGCTATAATATGCGGTTTAAGACGCTCCGAGATAGTCGGACTCAGGTATTGCGACATTGACGTTGACACTCATATCCTCAGAATAAAGAGGGCTGCCAACTATTCAAGAAAGAAGAAGGAAATGTATGTGGGCAACACAAAGACCGAAAGCTCAATGAGAGTTATCAAGCTCCCTCAGATCGTCATAGACCTTTTTGAAAAGTACAAGGCTCAGGAGATACATCAGAAGAAGTTTATGGGTATAAGGCATACCGATGAAGATTTCCTTTTCTGTGACACTACATACACTAAGATAATGTATAACGGAATACCGTACAATTATCTCAAAAAGATGTGTGCAAAGCACGGTATGGACTTTTACGGCATTCACTCAATGCGGCACTTTGTTGCATCAGCAATGATCTCAAAGGGAACAGATGCCAAGACCGTTTCGGAAATACTTGGGCACTCGACGCCTGCAACGACTTTGGGGATATATACTCACGCCTTCAATGAAGTCAAGGCAAGGGCAACCGATGAAATAGTCGATATGCTCCACATCAACGAAAAGTATTGCCGTCAGGCTTGATTTGTCCCGATTTGACCAAAATTTGACCAAAGCCCATAATCTGATATAAGAATAACCTCTCAACTGACGCATTAAAGCCATTTGAGAGGTTATTTCTTTTGGTCGGAGTGACGGGACTTGAACCCACGGCCTCTACCACCCCAAGGTAGCGCTCTAGCCAAACTGAGCTACACCCCGACGCAATCCTTATGATGTCTCAGGAGCTCTCTCCTGACGACTATTATATTATATCACAGTCAAATGTGTTTGTCAAGCATTTTTTGAAATTTTTTGCAGAAAAAATATTCGTAAAGAAATGGCTTCCCTGCGGGGCTTGAGGGATTTGTGAATTGTTTTGAATATATTGTTTACATATTGTCAATATCTTTCGGGCAATAAAAACAAAAAATCACATCCCCTTGACAATTTTCCCTATTATATGGTATAATATCTCCATCTGACAAGAAAAAAGCGGGGGATGAGGGCAATGACGAGAAAAGCCGCAGTCCTTGGACTGGGATATCTTTCGGGACTGCTTGCAGCGTCCTTTCTGGCTCTTTGGCTGTCCTGTACAGCGGGTGGGATATTGCTTTGCTTTGGTCTTATCATGATGCTTGTGATCCGTCCCGACAAAAGGGGACGGCTGTTTGCCTTTTCCGCCGCCGCCCTCTGCTGCGGGATCGGAATGCTGTATTACAGCGGGTATGATGCTTTTGTTTATGAAGTAATTGCCGCAAGGAGCGGGACGCATTTCGAGGGAAGGGCTGTTATAAAGGATGTGAAATCCATCTCGGATAACAGAGCCTTCTGTACCGCACGGATCGCTTTTCCCGACGGCAAAAAAGCTGATATCGGCTGGTATTCCTCGGATAATACTGTTGCAAGAGGGGACGAGGCGGTTATTTCGGGAATCCTCTCTTCCCCCGAAAATACAAGCTTTTTCGATTCGGCGGATTATTATCGTTCACGGAATATTTTTCTCCTGCTTTATCCCGACAGCGAGGAATATTTCCGCCATGAAAGCAGCATTTTTCATAGGCTGAAATCATTCAGAGAAAAAACTGTGAGAATAGTCCGTAAATACGTCCCCTCCGACGAGGGAGAGCTTATCATCGGAATGATCTTCGGCAGCGGGGAATGGCAGATATCATCAAAGGCTGAAAAGCTTCTTTACCGTTCGGGCGCAGGTCATATTGCCTCCGTATCGGGAATGCATATGGCAGTGGCGGCAGGAATAGCCGCTGCTGCTGCTGCCTCGCTCACGCTGTCAAAAAAGGGGAAGCTTTTGCTGATAACATTCGTCTGCGCCCTGTTTGCCCTGACTGCGGATATGGGATTATCCGTAATGAGAGCCTTCATAATGACTGAGCTTGTCTATTCGGCGGAGCTTTTCCGCAGGCACAGCGACCCTCTGACATCGCTTAGCATAGCCGCCCTTATCCTGACAGCGGGAGCGCCCTTTTCGGTTCGCAGCGCCTCGTTTATGCTCTCCTTTTCGGGAGTTTTCGGGGCGGCGGTGCTTGCTCCGCAGTTAACTGAAAATGTTAAGAAGGCTGCTGAAAGCAGGCTCGGACGGAAAATAAGCGGGGTGGGACTGCTGAGCGCTGTAAGCACCGCCGTATGTGCGTCTGCTGCAGTGATCCCTGCCTCGGCACTGTGCCTGGACGAGCTTTCTGTGATAGCACCCTTCACGAATCTTCTGCTGTCGCCCCTGTTCACCGCAGCAATGATGATTGCAATGGCAGGGGCGGTCTGCGCACTTCTGCCCTTTTCGTGGCTGTCGGGAGGTCTTTTTCTTGGAGCGGGGGCATTATGCCGCCCGACGCTGTGGGCAGCGGAAAAATTAGGCTCTCTGCCATTTGCGGTCCTGCCCTCGGGAACAAGGATAGCCGCTCCCGTTATAATGCTTGTGCTGATAACCGCAGGCGCCGCAGTGCTTATATTTAATAACCGCTCGGCAGTTATCCTCACTGTATCGTCGGCAGTGTTCATAGGAGCCGTCAGCATTGCGGCATATCGCTTTGTTCCCGCCGATTATACGAAAATATCCGTTCTCAGCGAGGGAAACGGCTGCGTGATAATTATTTCGGACGGGAAATATTCTTCGGTAATTGATCTGATGGGAAATTCAGCAAGCGTTAAAGCGGTAAAGCGGTATATTTCCCGAAATGATACGGGTGCAGTGGGATTTATCGCAGTTCTCTGCTCTTCGGATTACGCAGCGCCCATTTATAAAGAGGAATACCCCGATGCAGTGCTTGTTTCGGAAAGCGGCGAATATGGCTTGACTTATACCCCCGAAGAGAATATAATTAATTTTGACGGACTATGCATATTTCCCCGCAAGGATAATTTTGAAATAGAAGCGGCGGGAGTGAAAATTCTCTGCGTTCAAAGAAAATGCGCTCCGCCTCAGGGGCATTATGATATGTGTATTTATGACTGCATTTCGGATGTGTACGCCGAAGCGGATATTTACGCAGTGACCGAAAAGCGCTTCAAGGGACGTTTTCCCGCCTCCTCGCAGGTGTATCCGAGGGGCGGAGAATTTGCGGCTGAAAACGGAGTGCTGATGAGGGAAGAGGAAAGAAAAT
The DNA here is from genome assembly GCA_022787085.1 of Oscillospiraceae bacterium. GTDB lineage: Bacteria > Bacillota > Clostridia > Oscillospirales > Ruminococcaceae > Huintestinicola. The sequence goes on from JALFVE010000038.1 coordinate 30,011, forward strand.
GGCTTCGATAAATGAAAAAGAGCTTACAAGAATAATCAAGAGCGGCGAGCTGTCGGGAGCGTATTATCTTTACGGCACCGACCGATATATGGTAGAAAAATTTTTTCGTGCAATGATCTCAAAGACCGTAAAAAAGGGAGACGAGGCATATAATCTCCATCGCTTTGAGGGCAGAGATCTGGACGTGGAGGGACTTGCAGAGGTCTGCGACGCATTCCCCATGTTTGCGGATAAGCTATGCGTTGCCGTATCCGACCTCGACATGGAGGAGGAGACAAAGCAGCGTGCGGGGCATAAAAGCATAACCTCAGACCGAATGAAGCTTCTAACCGAAACCGTTTCGAATCTTCCCGACACAACGGTGCTGATTTTTGCAGCGCTGAATATTGATGTATGCGGCGGAAAAAAATTTCCCGCCCCCAAAAACAAAAAGCTCATTGATCTTGTATCGAAGCATGGAACCGTCTGCGAGCTGAATATAAAGACTCGTGCTGAAAATATCAGAACGATAGTCTCCCGGATAACAAAGCTGGGCAGCACCATTGACGAGCGTGCGGCAGGAATGATATTCGACCGCTGCGGCGGAGATATGCTCATGATAATGAACGAGGCTGACAAGCTTGCCTCCTATGCAAACGGCGGAAACATCACCGAGTCGGATGTGGCAGCCCTTACCCCCGATACCTCCGACGCAAAATCCTATGATCTGGCAAACGCCGTTGCCGCGGGAAATATGAGCCGTTCCATGGAGCTTTACAGCGAGCTTATGGCAGACCCCGAAAACACCCCCGTATATCTTCTGTACGTTCTTGCAGGCAGCATGAATGACCTGTACAGAGCAAGGCTTGCCATTGACAGCGGAAAGAATGTGGGCTCGGTAATGAAGGATTTCGGATATGCCGCAAATCTGGAATTTCGTGTGAAGAACGCCTTTTCATCCGTTAGGAAAACAAGCACAGAACGCCTCAGAAGGTGTCTCGAGATACTGAGCAGTGCAGACCTTGACATGAAATCGGGAGCGGGGGATCCTGAGATCATTCTCGAAAAGGCGATTGTCGCCATGCTCTCGGAAAGATTTTGATTAAAAAGGAAGAATAGCATTGATAAATTTACGTCAGGCTGTTATTGTGGAGGGAAAGTACGATAAAATTAAGCTTTCCTCCGTAATAAACGGCGTGATAATCTGCACAGGCGGATTTAATATCTATAAGGATAAGGAAAAAATGAGCCTTATCAGACATTATGCGGAAAAAACGGGCATAATAATCCTGACCGACAGCGACAGCGCAGGCTTCAAGATAAGAAACTATCTCAAGGGTGCCGTTAAGAATGGGCAGATTATAAATGTGTACATTCCAGATATATTCGGCAAGGAGCGAAGAAAGGCTGCCCCATCAAAGGAGGGGAAGCTGGGCGTTGAGGGAATGAGCGAGGAGATAATTCTCGATGCATTCAGGCGTGCGGGAGTGGCTTTTTCCGAGGGCGAGGCAAAGAGGGGAGACATTGATAAAATGCTTCTCTATGAGCTTGGGTTTTCGGGAACGCCCGATGCCTCGGAAAGGCGCAGAAGGCTTTTAAAAAAGCTGGGTCTGCCCGAGCTTCTGACCACGGGAGCCATGGCTGAAATACTTAATACCATGATGACAGCCGACGAGCTGATTAAAATCACCCTTGAAATGAACGGCGGGGAAGGAGAGAGATAGGATTGGTTTTTTCGGAGCTTAGCTTTTTATATTTTTTTCTCCCCATAGTTATGCTTCTGTATTTTGTCTCGGGAAATAAGCTCAGAAACATTATTATATTCATAACGGGACTGCTTTTCTACGCCTGGGGCGAGCCGTTTTATGTAATTATTATGCTTATATCCACTGCAATTGACTACACCGCAGGCAGGCTTATGGATAAATACGATGATGATGACAAAAAGCGGAAGCGATGTCTTATTGTCTCTGTCTGCATGAATGTGGGTCTGCTTGCCGTATTCAAATACAGCGATTTTATTTTTGACACCGTAAATTCGCTTCTGGGAACGGATATAACAAATCCCGTTATCCTCGTAAATAAGGCGCTTAATAAAATATACGACTTCGGGCTGAATGAAAAGCGGGTAGACCTGCCTGTGGGAATATCCTTTTTTACTTTTCAGTCGATGTCATACACTATTGACCTTTATCTGAGAAATATTTCCGTCCAGAAAAGCTTTCTGAATTTCGCCTCATATGTATCGCTTTTCCCCCAGATAGTTGCAGGACCGATCGTACGCTATGAGGACGTTGCGGGGGAGCTGGAATCCCGAACCGTTACCGTTCCGAAAATAAGCGCAGGCATTGCTCTTTTTGTCAAGGGACTTGCCAAAAAGGTACTGCTTGCGAATAACGTGGGCGTTATATGGTCACAGGTAAAAGCCATGGATTACGGCAGCATTTCCGCCGCCACCGCATGGCTTGGGATACTTGCCTTCACATTCCAGATATACTTTGATTTCTCGGGCTATTCGGATATGGCTTCGGGACTTGGAAAAATGCTGGGCTTTGAATTCCCGAAAAACTTCGACCATCCATATATCTCAAAAAGCGTCAGCGAGTTCTGGCGCAGATGGCATATCACCCTTGGAAGCTGGTTCAGGTCATATGTTTATATCCCTCTTGGAGGAAACCGCTGCGGAGCGGCTAAGACCTACCGCAACCTGATAATCGTATGGGCGCTTACGGGTCTGTGGCACGGAGCAAGCTGGAATTTCGTCCTTTGGGGACTGTATTTCGGTGTTCTCATTATTATTGAAAGGCTGGGCTTCGGCAAGGTGCTTGAAAAGCTGCCCTCGGGAATAAGTATGCTATATACCTTCCTTGCGGCGGTTTTCGGATGGGTACTTTTCGATACGGACAGTCTTTCGGATGCAGGAAGATTTATTGCTGCCATGTTCGGCGCAGGGGGAGCGGCTGTGGACGGATATTTCAAATATACCCTGGTATCAAACTGCTTCCTGCTGGTAATGTGCATACTCATTTCGGGCGGAATTGGCAGTAGGGTGATAGAATATTCGGAGAAAAAGAGCCTGAAATTTTCGGCTGTTTCATCGGTCATTCTCGTTATCGGAGGACTTCTCGTATGCACTGCTTATCTTGTAGATGCCTCCTATAATCCATTTCTGTATTTCAGATTCTGAGCAAGTGCTGATGAGTATTTCTCTCCGCCGCAGACGGGGAGAAATACACGAAAAATATAAAAACCGAATTTTGATTATTTTCAAAGATAAAGGAGGTTTATAAATATGAGCAAAAATAAAACAGCCTCCACCCGCACAGCTGCTGCCAGAGAAAAGCAGCTTAAAGCAATTACATCTCTTGTGACGGTGCTGCTCTTTTTCGGAACGCTTGCAGGGCTTGGACTGGCTACGATATTTTCCGAAAAGGAGAGCTTTTCAGAGACTCAGAACCGAAAGCTTGCGGATTTCCCTAAGCTTACGGGAAAAAATATCTACAGCGGAAAATTCACAAGCGGGACGGAGGAATACATCTCCGACCATTTCGCAGGTCATGACGGCTGGATAGCAGCAAAAACATCTCTTGAAATGCTGACGGGAAAACGGGAGAGAAATGATATTTATATCCTGTCCGACAGGCTTGTGGAGAAGATTCCCGAGCCTGATATGACCGAGGTGGATAAGAGCGTAAACGGCATTATTAAATTTGCGGAGGATAATAATGTCGTTCCTTATGTGATGATAGTGCCCACTCAGGCGGAAATTTACAAAAACGAGCTGCCTCCCAATGCCCCCAATCCCGACCAGCAGGCGTTTATTAACGGGGTATATTCAAAGCTTGAGGGCAAAGCAGTGCCTGTTGATGTTTACTCAACCCTGAGCGCCAATAAGGACAGCTATATTTATTACCGAACGGATCATCACTGGACCACAAGAGGAGCGTTTCTTGCATATATTGCTGCCGCAAGAAAGATGGATATCCTGCCCCTTTCCGAGGCGGATTATGACATTGACCATGCCTCGGATTCCTTCAAGGGAACCTTCTATTCAAAGGTGCTTTATGAGGGGATCGAGCCTGACAGCCTTGATATCTGGCTCCCTGCGGAAGGAGGAGAGGAGCCTGAGGTGGAGATATATTCTCAGTTCGGCGAAGCCCCTGAGCTGCATGAGGGAATGTATTTCCGTGAATACCTTGATGTGAAGGACAAATACAGCACATTTTTCGGCACAAATCAGCCCATGGTGACTATCCGCACAGGAAACGAGGGAGAGAAGCTTCTTGTTTTCAAGGACAGCTATGCCCACTGCTTCGTGCCCTTTATGACCGAGCATTTCAGCGAGATAACCATGGTGGATCTGCGCTATATTCAGATGTCATATAAGGATATAATCGACGTATCCAAGTATGACAAGGTGATGTTTCTTTATAATGCCTCGACCTTTATGTCGGACAGAAATATGAAAAAGCTGATGTACTGATGGGTGGTGACGCTCTGAAAGGGGGCGTCACCCGCTTGCGATTTGAAGGTCAGTAATCATGAAATAAGCACAAAAAAACAGCCCCGAATAGATCGGGGCTGAAAAGCTTTAAGTAAATACCGCCTTGCCGCCATGTGGCGAATAAAACCCGCACAAAGCAGGTGGGCAACAGCCCTTTGGTTTCACGCTCCCTGCGTCCGTTGGTCCGCACATCTAATGCGGCGGGAGGTCTGCAATCCACCAAAGGAGACCGAATCCCTATAAAAAAGTGTTGGATTATAAAACCACACTTTATCGGTCAAGGCAGAATTTCTTTCTGTAATTGTAGTATATCACAATCAAGGCGAAAAATCAATATTAATTTCTGTTAATTTTATACCCTTTAATTTGTAGAAATACTATAAAAAATCGGGATCATTACTCGTAGGTCTCGGAAAGTCTGTCCATAAAGATCTGTCCGATCCTTTCGTACTCTTCATCATCTTCGATGGTGGCAAGTGTTTCCTCGCCGTTTTCATCTTCCTCGCTGCGGAGAACAACAAGCTCTGTGTCTGCCTCTACCATTTCCTCAGGATTCTCATAGTAGGGAACAAGTGCATAGTAAAGCTCTCCGTCCTCGGATTCGTAGGTATCCATCAGTTCGAAGGTCTGCTCAACGCCGTCCTCATCAACCAAGGTGTAGAGATCAGCGCCCAGATCATCAAATTTTTCAGCCATTTCCGAAACCTCCTGTATTTATTTAGTATTGGTGAATGCTGCGCCTTGTCATTATATTCCTCGGGACAGCCTCAACATTTTTATTTTACCACTTTTTAGCTAAATTGTCAATGTCAATAATTCATAAAAATGTTGCACAAAAGATATGCACTATTTTATTCAAAAAACTATTGACTTTTGCTAAAGGGTGTGGTATATTATTATCAAGGAAAGGGAAACAACCAAGAAAGTAAGCCGAAGGGCTGAAGGGGTTTCCGGTTCCCGAGAACAGCAGGCTTTCTGAATGAAAGTATTCTGCAAAAGGTTTGGAAAGGAAGGCGAGTCCGATGGCTGACGTTACAGAGCAGCAGTTTTTACAGGGAATGTCAAATAGCGGCTCGTTTTTACGGAAGGGCTTTTGAGAAAAATCATGGGGAGTTTAAAGGCAGAACGGTTTTGAACGTCCACTCCCGTTTTTAAAACGATTGGTTTTTCAAGGTCTTAAAGGTCGAAAATGTTGCGAGCCGCAGTCATCACAGAATGATATGCGGATTTTTTATACTCTCTTTACTGTGACGGACATTCCCAAGAATTTAGGAAAGGGTTAATTCCGATGGAGTAAAGAGATTTTTTTCGGGCTTATGTGACAGTGAGGACGGGTGACAGTTAAGACTTCGGCTCCGCAGTCCGCCGGTGTCGGGATGTGATTCCCCCGATCCGCAGTGACATTTCAAATGCGGATGCTTAAAATCCGAAAGGGTTGATCGCTATGAAAATGAGGTATTATCTTAGAATTTCGTAGGATTGGAGTGAGTCCGACAGGTAAGTGATTGTACCGCATAAGTGCTGAAAAGCGGCGGCAGGATTAAATTATCCGAAGGGATCTGATCATTATGATTACGAGAGGTTTTCACGATCTGAATATCTGATTATCAAACCAAGGGAGTGAGTCCGACAGGTAAGTGATTATACCGCATGAACGCTGAAAGGCGGCGGCAGGATATTAAGTAAAGCTCGAAAGAGATGATTTATATGATGAGGACAGGCTTTACCAAATACTAAGCTTATAGGAGTGAGTCCGATGGCATGATATGTGCCCTGTGTCCGATGAGGACGGTTGTATAAAAAATCTGAGATATGGAGAGAGTCCGATGGAAAAGTAGGTTTTCTTCACCAATTCAAATTTATTGATCGGGAGTGTTTCCAATGGCATTATCTGATTGCCCTTGAAATTTAAATCTTACGATATGGAGATTGGTCCGATGGAAAGTTAAGCTATGATTTTTCTGTCAAAATTCTTAATGTCCGGAGTGATTCCAATGGATTAACGGCGAGCAAAGCCGGCTGACGATTGATTCGGCATGAAAGTGCTTTATTATAGATAGGCTTTTTAAGTACTGTACTACTGTAATTGATATACGAAATGAGTGATGAGATATGAAAATTATCACCGAACGCCGAATGAATGCTATGTTTTGAAATACAGGGAGTGAGTCCGCCTAACTATTGAATTAAATATCGGTTATCGGGAGTCCTGCAGTGTCTTGCGGGACTCCTTTTTATTTATTTTGTGCTTATCTAATTATCAATAGTATTGAAATATCCGATTCATATTTATTTGCTATAATTACGTTTGTATATTAAAAAATGCGGAGGTAGTTGGTTTTGAACAGCAGGGCTGTGGATATTTTTGAAAATGCACCCGTTCCCAAGGCGGTGCTGGTTAACATTGTTCCGAGCATTATCAGTATGCTTATGGTGCTGGTTTACAATCTGGCGGACACCTTTTTTATCAGCCAGACTAAGGACGCTTATATGGTTGCGGCGGTTTCTCTTGCAACTCCCGCTTTTCTGCTCTTTATGGCGGTGGGTATGCTGTTCGGTATCGGCGGAACATCCCTTATTTCAAGGCTTCTGGGTGAGGGCAAAAAGGACAAGGCTTTGCACGCCTGCTCCTTTTGCTTCTGGACGGGGGCGGCTGTCGGAATACTGGGTATGCTTCTGATATTTTTTGCTGCGGAGCCTGTGGCGAAGATCGTAGGCGCAACGCCTGACACTGAGGCTTATGTTGTGGAATATCTGAGGATAGTTTCCTTCGGTATCCCTTTTCTTGTTATCGGAAATGCTTTCAGCTCCATTATCCGTGCGGAGGGAAAGGCAAGCAAGGCTATGGCTGGCATGATCATCGGTAATCTTGCCAACATTATCCTTGACCCTATTATGATACTCGGAATGGGCATGAATGTTGGCGGTGCGGCGGCTGCCACTACTATCGGAAATGTGCTTGCGGCTCTGTTTTACATATTCCATTTTGTCAGCGGAAAATCTATGCTTTCCATCAGCCCGAAGCTTTACAAGGCGGGGGACGGAATTGCTGCGGGAGTGCTTGCTATCGGCGTTCCCGCTTCCCTTAACAGTATGCTTATGAGCACCTCAAATGTGGTCATCAATAATCTTATGACCCATCACGGGGATATGGCTGTGGCGGGTCTGGGCGTTGCCATGAAGGTCAATATGATCGCTGTTATGCTGCTTATCGGTCTGGGTACGGGTATTCAGCCCCTGCTCGGCTATAATTTCGGTGCGGGCAACAGGCAGAGATTCAAGGATATCCTTAAATTTTCCCTTATCCTTGCGGTTTCCCTCAGCATAGTCATGACTGTTATCTGCTATGCATGGGCGGGTCCTATGGTCAGCGCTTTCCTTGAGGAGCCCAGCGCCTTTGATTTCGGTATGCAGTTTGCACGGATCTACATTATTTCGGGTCCGATCCTGGGCGTGCTTTTTGTGATGATAAACACCATTCAGTCCATGGGTGCGGCGATACCCTCGCTTATTCTGTCGATCAGCCGTCAGGGTCTGCTTTTTATGCCTGTGCTGTTTATTTTCAATGCTGTTTTCGGAACGGCTCGTTCCCTTGCGATGGCTCAGCCTGTTACCGATTATCTTGCAGCGACCCTTGCAGTTATTCTTGCTGTTATTTCCTTTAAGAAGTATTTCAAGGAGAGAAATGCGGAGAATGAGGAAACATAAATTTTATAAAAATACTTGACAATTGCGAAATTCTGTGATACACTTGTTATCAGGCTGATAGGCTTACTTATTTTGAAATTTTTGAAAGGAGGCGGACAACATGACCAAAGCTTATTTTATGATACATAATAATTTTATATGCGGTTATAAACGGCTGAGTATGGAAATTTGTCCGCTGTCTTTTTAATATCTGCGGATAGATAGCTTTTGTGCGCTCCCGTTTATTCGGGGGCGCATTTTTTATTGACATAACATTTTTGAAAGGATAACATTATGATCGAATTACAGGGAAAGTACAATAAGGCAAAGGTTTTTACAGATGTGATCGACTCCGCCTCCATGGCACAGATAATCGAGCTTTGCAGTCAGGAATTTACCGTCGGTGAGCAGATAAGAATGATGCCCGATGTTCATGCGGGGATGGGCTGCGTTATAGGTACGACCATGACCGTTTCGGACAGGATAGTTCCGAATCTGGTGGGTGTGGATATCGGCTGCGGCATGGAGACGGTTCGAATTAAGGAAAAGCACATTGAGCTTAGTCAGCTTGACAAGCTTATTTATGCGAAGATACCTTCGGGTTTTGCTGTCCGCAGCGTTCCTCACAAGCTTTGCGAGGAGATCGACATATGCTCGCTTAGGTGCGCCGAAAAGATAGATCTTCGCAGAGCCGAGCGTTCTCTCGGCACTCTCGGCGGCGGAAATCACTTTATCGAGGCAGATAAAGGAGAGAACGGCATTTACATTGTCATTCACAGCGGTTCCCGTCATCTGGGTGTGGAGGTTGCGAAATATTATCAGGAGGAAGGCTACAGGCAGCTTAATAATGCGGGAAAGGAGGCTGTAAATGAGCTTATTGACAGTCTCAAGGCGCAGGGCAGGCAGACTGAGATACGCAGGGAGCTTAAAAAGCTGGAAAACACCAAGCGGACGGTGATACCGAAGCACCTTGCTTATGTCAGCGGACAGCTTTTTAAGGACTACATTCACGATATGAAGATCGTTCAGAAATACGCTGCTCTGAACAGAAGAGCTATGATGGACGAGATCGTCAAGGGCATGAAGCTGACGGTGGAGGAGCAGTTCACCACTATTCACAACTATATCGACACCGAGAATATGATACTCAGAAAGGGGGCTGTTTCCGCTCAGGCGGGGGAAAAGCTCATTATCCCCATCAATATGCGGGACGGCAGCCTTATCTGCATCGGTAAGGGCAATCCCGACTGGAATTATTCCGCTCCCCATGGTGCGGGCAGGCTTATGAGCAGGGGAGAGGCGAAGGAGAGCTTCACTGTCAGCGAATTTAAAAAGCAGATGGCTGGAATTTATACCACCTCTGTGGGAAGAGGCACTCTTGACGAATGTCCCATGGCATACAAGGGAATGAACGATATTCTTGACAATATCGGTGACACTGCCGAGGTTTTTGAAATTATTAAGCCTATTTACAATTTCAAGGCGGGTGCGGAAGAAGAGTAATGAAAATCGCCCCGATTATTTGATAGATCGGGGCGTGAAAAGAGGTGATTTTATGGAAAAATATGTATCTGTTGATAAGATGAGCAAGAAAAAGCGTGCCGAATATTTCAAAAGACAGCGTAAAGGCTGGGGAGGCTTATCTCCCGTGACGAGAGTGCCTGCCGCAAAGGGGGCTTACAGCAGAGCCAAGGCAAAGGCGGCTGCCATGAGAGAGATGATATAACTCAAAGACCCATGCTTTCAAAAATTGCGTTTATTTCCTTTGAAAGGATACAGGACATCTTTTCGTGGGATATTTCCGAGGGGTGCCAGTCGGCGCCGATACCGTCGGATTCCTCCTGTACGGGCAGGGGAACGAATTTTATTCTGTCATCATGCTCCTTTTTGAAGCGCTCGGTGCAGGCAGTTTCCTCTTCAAGCAGGTCTGTGCCCATTATTCCATAGGTGCAGACGATATATGCATCGGGATTGTTTTTTCGGATCATTTCAAGAAATGCATAGTATTTCTCGCAGAAGGCACTGCATCTGTCCTCAATATGCTTTGTCCACGACTGGTCGTTTGTGCCCATATTGAACACGATGACCTGCGGTACATAGGCGCTGAAATCCCACTTTGTAAAATCAGTCCTGCCGAAGGACCTTTCAAGGGGACTGTCGGTATAGGGATAGATATCTGTCACCAGCCAGTCATCGAGAGGCTTTTCGGCTGTATCCTCAACCCAGTTTGAGTAAACTCCCATGCCGCTCCATGATACATAATGAAATTCTGCGTGACATTTATTTGCGGTCTTATAGGCATAGCTCTTGATGGGATTTTCCGTTTCGGTGGAGAATACGTCCTTATTCCACACGCCGTCTATTCCATAGCCGCAGGTGATGGAATCGCCTACAAATTCTATCCTGCGCTCCGATGAAGGGGCGGGGGGAGGAAGCAGCTCGCCCTCAATTCTTATTTCGGCAATTCCCATTTTTGAAAATGCCGCTTCGGAGAGCTTCATAAGGCGGAGCCTTACCTTTTCGGGCTTGTCCGATCTGTAAAGCTCATACACGGCTTTTTTTTCATCGAGCTTGAATACCTTTGAGGGGACAGCTTCGCCGTTTATGCAGACTCCTGCCCATGCACGGAATATATCCTCGGGAGGGGTCAGGTCGCTTATAAGCTCAGCATAGGCTGCGGTGCCCATAAACTCAAACTCCACAAAGGAATTGGTATAGCTAAGATATCGGATATTGTTTTCGCAAAGGCTTCTGCCGCTTATTCTGACATTTTTGCTGTCGGCTGCAAAGCAATACTGCTTTTCGGTATTCATTTTCAAATCATTTCCTTTCGGGTCATATATAAACCAAAAGGTCTGCAAACAGCCATATTGCCGCTTACAGACCTTGCTTTGGAGCTGATAACCGGATTCGAACCGGTGACCTCATCCTTACCAAGGATGTGCTCTACCAACTGAGCTATATCAGCGTTTCATTTTAACCTCTCTCGTCAGAGTGCTTTTATATTATAACTCGTTTTTTTGCAAAAGTCAATAGTTTTTGACAAAAAAGTTGTGTTAACTTTTTATGAATGGCGAAATCCGGCTTTATTGCGTGCTTTTTATGGGGAATCTTTGTAATAAATCGGGCAAAAGGTTTCAAAAAGATAACAAATGATTACAGTTTTGCGTTTTCTATGGTAATTTTCAAATGAGTGTGCTATAATATATCTGTACCATCAGAATCAATATGGAAAGGACGGATCACACATTATGAAAAAACTTGGTTTTTCAAAAAAGAATGTTAAAAAGGCTGCCTGCGTTCTTACGGCAGGTATGATGCTCTTTTCCGTCGGCGCTCTGACTGCCTGCGGAAATAAAAGCGATTCTAACAACACTGCAATCGTTGACCAGCAGGAGGCTGTCAAGACTCTTGCCTACAAGGTAACTGACGTTCCCATTCAGGGACTTGAGAATTTCTACGGAAATGTTACTGTCAAGAACGGACTTTACTATCTCATTCAGAATGATTACGAGATGAAGGACGAAAATTATTTCGGCAAGTATTTCATCAAGATATACGATGAAACAGGCGCAGAAAAGAACACTATTTCCGTTGTGGAGCAGACTGACCCCAATGCTTATGTGGGCATTAACGGCGAACTCTTTGTTAACGATGACGGCACTGTTACCTGTCTCGTTTACGAGGGCTCATGGGACGAGCAGACAGGAGAGAGCAAGGAGGGCTACACTCTCTGCACCTTTGATTCCACAGGCGCTAAGGTGAAGGAGCTTGATCTCGGTCAGCTCATTACTCAGGAGGACATGGACAACAACAGAAATTTCCAGAGCTACATTATTGATAATCAGGGAAATCTTATTATGAGCCTCGGAAGCGCTATCAGAGTCTGCGACGCAAACGGAAACAAGCTCTTTGACACAGAATCCCTCGGCTCCGATAATGCTTGGCTGTCAGGCTTATTCATGACTAATGCGGGAGTTCCTGCGGTAATGATCTACGATTACAGCAATGAAAAAAGCTCCTGCACCATCAAGGAGATTGATATCAATGCAAAGGGCTATGGCAAGGAATACAGCGTTAATAATCTGAACGGTCAGATCTATTCGGGCAGCGGAGATTATCTCTGCTATCTGTCCTCCGATACGGGTATTGCGGGATTAAGAGCTGACACTCTTGCTGTGGAATCGGTGCTGAATCTCCTTAACTTAGGTGTTGACAATTCCAACATCTCAGGCTTCACTATCTGCGAGGACGGCTCATTTATTACTGTTGGCAATGATTATTCGGGATATAAATCCTCTGTTACTGTGAGCAGGATAGTTCCTGTTGACAGCTCCGAGGTGAAGGAAAAGGAGATCATCTCTCTGGGCTGCTTCAACATTGACTGGAATGTCCGCTCCCAGATCGCTAAATTCAACAAGGAGAACGAGAATTACACCATCTATGCCACAAGCTTCAGCGAGACTAATGACACCTCAGACTGGGAGGCTGCTCTTACTAAATTCAATAACGAGCTTCTTGCCGGAAATGTTCCCGATCTTATTCTGCTCAATAATTCCATGCCTGTAAGCAGCTATGCTGCAAAGGGACTTTTCACCGACCTTTACGAGTTCCTCGACAAGGACCCCGAGCTGGGGAAGGAGGACTTTATGCCCAATGTCCTTGCCGCTCTCGAGACTAACGGCAAGCTTTACGAGCTGACTCCCGGCTTCTCCGTCCAGACGCTGGCTGCAAAGACTTCTCTTGTGGGCACAGAGCGTTCAATTACTCTTGACAGGGCAAGAGAGATCATGGACAGCATGGGTGAGGGCACTAAGATGTTCGGCTATGAAATGACATCCTCCGATTTTATTTCAAATGCTCTCGTTTATTCGGATTTCGTTGATTATGCAAACGGTACCTGCAATTTCGACACTCCCGAGTTCAAGGCATTCCTTGAGTATGCCAAGACTCTTCCCAAGGAAATTGATTACGACAAGCTTTACGATGATAATCCCAATTACTGGCAGGAGCAGGAAAAGGCGTGCCGTGAGAACAAGGCTCTTTTCTACAATATGTATTTCTATGATTTCGGAACCTTCACTCAGACAAGGGACGGCTATTTCGGCGAGGATATCACCTTTACAGGCTTCCCTGTTACCAAGGAGGGCACTTCGGGTGCTATTCTGAACGCTAATACCGAGATGGCTATTTCTTCCAAGTCCTCTCACAAGGATGGTGCGTGGGAATTTATCAAGTATGTTATCAAAAACAGCGTTACCGAGGAGCCTGTTTATATTTGGGATGAATCCAAGGGCGAACAGGTGGATACGGGCAAGACAGGTTATTCTTCCTCAAACAATGCGCTTCCCGTTCTGAAGGATCAGATGCAGAAGATAGGCACTCAGGCGACTGTTCCCAATACCTACATCAATTCTGACGGGGAAGAGGTAGAGCAGGAAACTTCTTACTATATAGGCGACCAGGAGGTCAAGATTTCAAAGCCCACTCAGGCTGAGGTGGATATGATAATTGATTACTTCGGCACTGTTACAAGAATGTCCAGATACGATCAGAGCATCAATAACATCGTTAACGAGGAAACGGCGCTCTTCTTCGACGGCACCAAGTCCGTTGACGAGACTGCTTCCATTATTCAGTCAAGAGCAAGCATTTACATGAGCGAACAGTATTGATACTAATTTTTTGCGGGCGGCAGCTTAATTCTGCCGCCCGCAGTTTTTATTTAAATTTTTGCAAAAGCTATTGACGGGGTTTGAAAAATATTATATAATATGAATAATGATATATGTGAGGGGAGTATTGCTCTCCCGTATTTCTCACCGAAAGGACGGAAATGGTTTTATGAAAAATATTCTCTTTGTAGCCTCCGAATGTGTTCCTTTTATCAAGACAGGCGGTCTTGCCGACGTTGTGGGCACGCTTCCCAAAATGTTCAACAAGAATGAGTTCGACTGCCGTGTTATTATCCCGAATTACAGGTGTATTCCCGATAAATTCAGAAATGCCTTCAAGTATGTTACTCACTTCTACATGGATATGGGCGAGCGCTTCAGCAGCGTTCATGTGGGTATTATGGAGTATCAGTACGACGGCATTACCTTCTATTTCGTTGACAATCTTTTCTACTTCGGCGGGGACAAGCCCTATGCCGACACAAGATATGATATTGAGAAATTTATCTATTTCTCCAAGGCTGTTATGGCTATTCTGCCCGTTATCGGCTTCAAGCCCGACATTATCCACTGCCATGACTGGCAGGCAGGTCTTGTTCCCGTTTATCTCCATACCCTTTACAAGGATAATCCCTTCTACTGGGGCACCAAGACCATCTTTACCATACATAACCTGAGATTCCAGGGTATCTGGGATATCAAGACCATCAGATCTCTTTCGGGTCTGCCCGATTATGTTTTCACTCCCGACAAGCTGGAATTCAAGAAGGACGCCAATATGCTCAAGGGCGGTCTGGTTTACTCTGACCTTATCACCACTGTAAGCGGCACCTATGCGGGTGAGATACAGACTCCCTATTACGGTGAGGGTCTGGACGGTCTGCTCCGTGCAAGGAATCAGTCCCTCTGCGGCATTGTCAACGGTATTGATTACGAGGCTTATAATCCCGAGACGGATTCCGCTATTGCCAAGACCTACAGCATCAAGAATGTTAAGAAGGCTAAGCTTGCCAACAAGAAGGCTCTTCAGAGCGAGCTGGGTCTTCCTCAGGATGAAAACAAGTTTATGATCGCTATCATTTCCCGTCTGACAGATCAGAAGGGTCTTGATCTGGTCCGCTATGCCCTGAACCGGATCTGCGACCAGCACACTCAGTTTGTGGTGCTCGGTACAGGCGATCCGCAGTATGAAAATCTTTTCAGAGACTATGCATGGAGAATGCCCGACAGAGTTTCTGCAAATATCCTCTTTAATGAGAGCTTTGCTCACAGGCTTTATGCGGGTGCGGACGCTGTTCTCGTTCCCAGCCAGTTTGAGCCCTGCGGTCTGACTCAGCTTATCGGTCTCAGATACGGTACTGTGCCTATTGTCCGTGAAACAGGCGGTCTCAAGGACACGGTGGCTCCTTACAACGAATATGACGGAACAGGCATCGGCTTCTCCTTTGCTAATTACAACGGCGAAGAGCTGCTCTCTGTTATCAATTATGCTAAGCATATTTATTTCGACTGCCGCAAGGAATGGGATCAGATGGTCCTCAGAGGCATGAAAACGGATTATTCATGGGTCAATTCCGCAAGAAAATACGAGGAGCTTTACAACCGCTTCTGATTCTTTGGGTAATAACAATTTTCGGGGCATGATATTATCATGCCCCGTTGTGTTTTGGAGGGAAATTATTGAAAAAAAGAGCTGTTGAAGCGGTTATTATACTTGCTGCGGTCGCCGCTTTGTTTATTGCGGTTAATTTCATTCTGGGAAGCCTTTCGGGAAATACCCGAAAAATTGACGGCGAATATTTTAACATAGGCGAGCGGGAGCTTATCCTTTGCCTTATGACGGAGGAGGGCACCGAACAGCTTTCGGATTTTACCCGCCTTGAGGGCCTGACCGTTACCCCCTATAAATATGCTGCGGCAAGGGCTTTGGAAATGGGCGATTCCGATTATGACGCTGCTATTGCCAAAAAGGCAGAGAGGGCATATTCCGAGTGTACCGATCTTTCCGAGCTGTCATTTATCGCTCCGCTGACAGGGCTTAAACGCCTTGACGTTTCATACTGCGCTGTATCCGACCTGTCCTTTGTTTCGGGAATGGATTCCTTGGAGGAGCTTGATATTTCCCACACGAATATTACAGATCTATCGCCGCTGCCGGAATTATCATCGCTAAAAGCTCTGACGGTCGATTATGCGCTTTCGGGGGATATCACCGACAGGCTTTCCGAAAAGGGTGTTGCGGTGATATTCCCCGATAAGCCGAAGGAATAATTATCTTGCTCCGAAGCACTGGAGCAGGGGAGCGGCAAATGCCAGTCCTGCCGCAATGAGAAGCTGCTCCGTATTCAAGGGAACGGTTGTGAACACCATTTGCAGGAACGGTACATATATTGCCGACGCAAGGACTGCCGCCGAGAATAAAACTGCGAGAATCAGCTTGACATTATTGAAATAAGGCACTGTGAATATATTTCCCGTTTCCGATTTGCACTCAAACACATGGAACAGTTGGGACATGACCAGAGTTACCAGCGCACCCGTCCGAGCCGCTTCAAGAGAGGCTCCCGTCCGCAGCATTATTGTGAAGCAGGCAAGGGTGCAGAGCCCGATAAGCACTCCTCTGAATACTATTCTGAACATAAGCCCCCCCGAAAAGAAGCTTTCGTCTTTTTTTCTCGGGGGCATTTTCATATTTTCCTCGCCGCATGGCTCAACTCCCAAGGCAATGGCGGGAAGTCCGTCCGTTACCAGATTTACAAGCAGTATCTGGGCGGGCAGCAGCACCATGGGCATTCCCATTACAATGCCGAGAAACATGGTCAGCACCTCGCCGATATTGCAGGACAGAAGATAGCGGACGAATTTGCGGATATTCGCATATATCCCCCGCCCCTGCTCAACTGCGCTCACAAGGGTGGCGAAATTATCGTCAAGAAGGACCATATCCGCCGCTTCACGAGTAACGTCTGTGCCTGTTATTCCCATGGCTACGCCGATATCCGCTTCCTTAACTGCGGGGGCGTCGTTTACTCCGTCTCCCGTCATGGTTACGATATGACCCAGCCGCTTATATGCCCTGACTATTCTCAGCTTATCCACAGGGGATACCCGGGCAAATACCGAGGTATGGCGGGCAGCGTTTTCCAGCTCCTTATCGGTCATTTTTTCCATTTCCGCACCTGTCAGAACCCCGTCCTCGCCTGTAAGGATTCCCGCCTGTCGGGCTACTGCGGCGGCGGTATTTTTATGATCGCCCGTTATCATTACCGTTCTTATCCGGGCACTTCTGCAAAGTCGGACGGCTTTTTTGGCTTCCTCTCGGGGCGGGTCTGACATTCCCATCAGCCCGAGAAACACCATTTTGCTGTCGGGGGAATTGCGTGATGCCTTTGGACAATAGGCAAATGCCAGCACTCGGAGGGCTTCCGAGGACATTTCCTCGCATTGGTCCATGATTTGCTTCCTTTTTGAATATGTCAGCTCCATTATGCCGCTCTCGGTGAGGATATGGCTGCATCTTTCAAGGATAACATCTGCGGCTCCTTTGGTATAGGAAACAAGTTCCTGCCCTGCGGGATCCTTTACGATAACGGTCATTCTGCGCACATCGCTGTCAAAGGGAAGCTCGTCTATCCTTCTGTAGGCAAGGCGCTCAGCCGAATGGTTCATCCCGCCCTTTGCTGCAGCTATGAGCAGCGCTGCTTCGGTGGGATCTCCTGCAATATTGCGCTCGTCCTCATTGCCCCCCGATATATCCGCATTTGAGCACAATACTCCGCATCGGAGAAGCTCGCACAGGACCTTTGAGGACTTTATATTTGCAGTTTCGCCGCTTTTTGAAATTATCCGTCCCGAGACACGATAGCCCTGCCCTGTCAGCTCATATTCGCTGCTGCCGTCATATGCTTTTCTGACGGTCATTTTATTTTCGGTGACGGTTCCCGTTTTGTCGGTGCATATTACCGAGGTGCAGCCCAAGGTTTCAACGGAATGAAGCTTATGTACAAGGGCATTCTGCTTTAACATTCTGCTGACTGCAAGTGCAAGGGCTATTGTGACGGTGGCGGGAAGTCCCTCGGGAATTGCGGCAATTGCTATGGTTATTCCCGTCATCAGCATATCGAAAACGGGCTCGCCTTTTAGTATTCCCGCTCCCGCAACTATGGCACAGACTATCAGGCAGATGATCGCTACGATTTTTCCAAGCTCGCCCAGACGCTTTTGCAGGGGAGTTTCCTCTTCTTCAATGTCTGTGAGCATTCCCGATATTTTTCCCATCTGGGCATTTGTGCCTGTTGCAATTACACGGGCGATGGCTGTTCCTTTTGTGATTATGCTGCCGCTGTATATGATATTTGGCTTGCCAATGGAATTATCGGAATCACGAGGGTTTCCTGCGGATTTCGCTGCGGGAACGCTTTCTCCTGTGAGGACGCTTTCGTCTGCCATGAGTCCCTTGGAGGATAGTATTGCTCCGTCTGCGGCTGCCTTGTCTCCCGCTTCAAGGGATATTACGTCTCCGGGGACAAGCTCAGCTGCGGGGAGCGTTGTCAGATGCCCGTCCCTGAAAACACTTGCCATTGGAGCTGCCATGCTTCTGAGGGCAAGGAGCGTTTTTTCGGTGCGATACTCCTGTATAAAGCCTAAGACCGCATTTATTATCACTATTATCATTATGGTTAGAGCATCGTAATATTCCCCGATAAAGGCAGAGACTGCCGAGGCGATTATGAGTATCATCACCATGACGTCCCTGAACTGCCCCATGAATATCCTCAGAGGCTTGGCTTTTCGTTCGGAGGCAAGGGAATTGGGACCGTATTTTTTCAGAAGCTCCGCCGCCTGTTCGGATGTAAGTCCTGTTGAGGGGGCTTCATGCTTCGGTGCGGGGGAATTTTCCGTATAATCTCTTTCAAGAATACTTTGAGACATAGCGTTCTCTCCTTTTTATTTTCAGCTTGTCTAATCTATATTCGGGATTTGTGAAAATAAGACCCTCATATCTGCAAATAAAAATCAGCCCCGTATCAAAAAATTGACACAGAGCTGATTAGAAAAATATTTTCTGCCGATAATAGGTTTAGAAAAAAGCTGAAAGGAATGGTAAAACCATGAAAAAAGGATACATATCCGAGACCGCTCTCATTGCTGCCGCTATGGCATTTTCGCTGTTTGTTACGGGAATATTTTCTGCTGTGCAGACGGAAAAAAGCCTTGAAAACAGCCTTGTCCGCCTCCATATCCTTGCGGAGTCCGACAGCGAAGAAGATCAGCGGTTAAAGCTTTTGGTGAGAGACGCTATACTATCATCATCGGATGAACTGTTCGTGCCCTATTCCACTTCTGAGGAAGCACGCATTGCTCTTTCGGGACAGCTTGACCGCATCAAGGAGATCGCCGACAATACCCTTGCGGAAAACGGCTCGGAGGATACCGTAACCTGCGAGCTGAAGGAAATGTCCTTTGACAGGCGTGTTTACAAGGATTTTGCAGTTCCTGCGGGAAATTATACCGCTTTGCGTGTGACAATCGGCAGCGGAGAGGGACATAACTGGTGGTGCGTGATGTATCCGCCCCTTTGCGTTCCCTGTGCGGGGGTTTCGCTTACCGATGAGGAAATTATGGAGAAATACGGCGGGGAGCTTTCGGAAGAGGATATTCTCATGCTCACCGAGGAATCGGATTATGAGGCGAGACTGTATATCGCGGAGCTTATCGAAAAGCTTCTCAAAAAATGATTACAGCACCATTTTGTCAAGCTCTCTTTTGAGCCTTGCAACGGGAAGTCCCACCACATTGAAAAAATCGCCCTTTATTCCCTTGACAAGCATACAGCCTTCGGATTGTATCCCGTAGGAGCCTGCCTTATCCATGGGGTCGCCTGTCCGGATATAATCCTCGATTTCCTTTTCGGAAAGGGGATAAAACTCCACCTCCGTTGTTTCGGAAAAGCTTATCTGCTTTCCTCTGCTGCATACGCAAACTCCCGTTATGACCTTATGAACCCTGCCCGAAAGCTTTGTGAGCATTTCACGGGCATGGTTTATATCACGGGGCTTGCCCATTATTTCGCCCTCAAGCACCACTATTGTATCGCAGCCTATGACGGAATCATAGATATGCTCGGGAGATGAAGCAACTGCCTGTGCTTTTTTTATCGCAAGATATTCCGCTGCATTTTCGGCGGATATATTTTCGGGGAGCGTTTCGTCCACGTCGGCGGGGCATATGGAAAAATCCTTCACTGCCATTTTTAATAGCTCCTGCCGTCTGGGTGATGCGGATGCGAGAATTATCATTTTTGTTTTTTCCTTTCTTTATTTTACCGTAAATCTTTTCGGACCCGAGGTTATTTCAAATGTCTTTATCTCCTCGGGATTTTGAAATTCGCCGCAGCCTGTGAGGACTGCGGCGAGGAGAACCGCTGTTATGAGCGATCCCGGTTTATTCAATTGTCCGATCCTCCCGATGAAGCTTTTTTATCCTCAGCGCTGCGGTTTATAAGGTCTATGCCAATAATCATCAGTCCGCAGAGCAGGATTGCATTAAGCGCAAAGCCTACAACGGAAAACAATACTCCAATAAATTTTTTCATGGATAATTTCTCCTTTATTATGCAAAGGGATTTTCTGTGGGATATAACATTCCCTCGGGCTGATTAAATCCGATTTTCTTAACGCCAAGATATCTGAACACACTAAAAAGCGCCTTGCCGCTGTGGGCGAATGCCACTGCGCCATGGTGGGGGAAGCGTCCCTCGATAAGGACATGGCGGTAGAATCTGCCCATTTCCTTGATTGCGAATACTCCGATAGCTCCGAAGGAACGTGTGGCAACGGGAAGCACCTCGCCTTCGGCTACATATGCCGAAAGCTCTGCATCCGCAGTGGACTGGATACGGAAGAAGGTTATCTTTGAAGCTGCAATATCTCCCTCGAGAGTACCTCTTGTGATATCAGGCTCCTTATCGGGCTCAAGGTCTCTGTGCATAATTCTCTGGAATTTCATCTCGCAGGAAGCAAGCTTGCCCGAGGCGGTATTTCCGCAGTGGAAGCCCATGAATGTATCTGTATGCTTATAGTCGAATTTTCCCTTGATATCCTCATTATAAATATCAGCGGGAACGGTATTGTTGATATCAAGGAGAGTTACGCAGTCGTCGGTCACGCACTGACCGATATATTCGCTGACTGCGCCCCAGATATCCACCTCGCAGGAAACGGGTATTCCTCTGCCTGCAAGACGGCTGTTCACATAGCAGGGAACAAAGCCGAACTGGGTCTGGAAGGATGGCCAGCATTTATTTGCAAAAATCACATATTCTCTCTCGCCCTTATGCTCCTCTGCCCAGTCCAGAAGCGTCAGCTCGTACTGTGCAAGCTTGGGGAGTATTCCGGGCATTTTATTGCCTGTTCCAAGCTCTGCAGCCATTTCGGCAACGATATTTTCGATTCGCTTATCGCCTGCATGGGCGTTATATGCTGCAAAAAGGTCAAGCTCGGAATTTTCCTCGATCTCTGCACCTAAATCATAAAGGCGGGCAATGGGTGCGTTGCAGGCAAGGAAATCCTGAGGACGGGGACCGAAGGAAATTACCTTGAGCTTAGAAAGTCCCAGAACCGCTCTTGCAACGGGGATAAATTCGCCTATCATTTCGGCAATTTTATCGGGGGTGCCCACGGGATATTCGGGTATGTATGCCTTAACGCCTCTTAGTCCCAGATTATAGCTTGCATTTAACATTCCGCAGAATGCATCGCCTCTGCCGTCGATAAGATCCCTGCCGCTTTCCTCTGCGGCTGCTGCGAACATTACGGGAAGTCCGAAATTCTTTGCAAGAAGTGTTTCTGTTGTCTCGGGACCGAAATTGCCCAGATATACAACCAGGGCATTAACTCCTGCTTCTTTAAGCTCGGCAACTGCCTTCAGCATATCCTTTTCGTTCTCGCAGACGGTGGGGCAGCGGAATATCTCAATGCCTCTTTCGGCACATTCTTTGCATACCTCCTTGCATCTTCCCTCGGAAAGACTTGCGGGGAAGCAGCTTCTGCTCACTGCGGCGATTCCAAGCTTGATCTCAGGCATATTTATCATTTTATTCATGTTTATACATCCTTTCAGATTTATTTATTGCAACTCGGGCAGATGCCAGATTGCCTTGCCGTCCTCGTCTGCCCAGTTCATTTCTGTGAAATATTCCTCAAGGGTGATCCCCTTGTCGGTCAGGAGCTTTGCATAATACACTCCCACAAAGCGGTAATGCCACGGCTCATAGATTATTCCCGTGATATCCTCCTTGCCCTCGGGATATCTGAGTATAAAGCCGTAATCTGCCGCATTTTCCATGAGCCATGCATATGCTTTGGTATTCTTGAAGCGGTCGTCCTCCATGCTTGATTCCTCGTTGGACATGATATCCGCCGCAACGCCTGCATTATGCTCGCTGAAGCCGGGGAGCTGGACCTCTTTTAAGGTATCGGCATAGGCTTCGTCATAGGTCATCCCTCGGTTGTCTATCCTGTCCTGAACGCTCTTGTCAAAGTTATTCTGCTGATATTCAGCCGAACGGTAGGCGGACATTACCACAAGCTGAATCCCGTCCTCCTCGGCAGCCTTTATCATCTGCTTCATATACTCGGCTGCTCTGGAATCCATATAATATTCCCGCCAGCTTTCATACACAAGATCGGTCTCGATTCCATCGCAGTATTCGAGGGGAAGCTGGTTTTTGGAATTTACCAGAAACATTGCCCATGTATTGTCGGCATCGGGGGGATCGGGCTTCGGCTCACGGGATTCTTCCGTTGTTTCGGTCGGAGCTTCCGAGATCGCTTCGCCGTTTTCATCGGTTCCCTGCTCGGGCAATGTCTCGGAGGGGCCGGTCGTGGTTTCCGAGCCGCTGACTGCCGATTCGGCGGGCTTTGCAAGCTTATTTTCATCGTCCATTCCCGAAGGCTTTCCTGACAATAAAAACACCACCGTAAACAGAATTGCCGTTGATATCACATACAGTCTGACGCCGTTGTGCTTTCTTTTTTTACTCACTTTTGTTCATTCCTTTGATTTTTAAGAGCCTCCGCTTATTGACATCAGGCGGAAAATAGGCTATAATAATTATATATGATTGTGAAAGGCGGTCTGCACATGAAATGCCCTTACTGCGGCTTTGAGGATACCAAGGTAATTGATTCCCGTCTCATTGACGGAAAAAAGCGGCGCAGACGGCGCTGCACCAACTGCGACAAGCGCTTCACTACCTATGAGAGCGTGGAGATCCCCGATCTTCTGGTGAACAAGAAGGACAACACCTATGAGCCATTTGACAGAAACAAGCTTATCAGGGGACTGTCCTTTGCTGTTAAAAAGCGGCCTGTTCCCGGCTCTGCAATTATTGCAATTGCCGACAGCATCGAGAGCTACTGCTCCAACAATATGCTCACTCAGATATCCACCAGAGAGATAAGCGACATGGTCCTCGAAAGGCTCAAAAAGCTGGACGAGGTGGCTTATGTGCGCTTTGCCTCGGTAAATAAGGACTTTAACGATGTGGACTGCTTTCTTGACATTATCTCCGATCTGAGAAAAAGCGGAGACTGAAATGTAAATTAACGGCAGGAGCGGAAATTTATCCGCCCCTGCTTTTATTATATTCATTATTGGGCGATTGCTTACAGCTCAAACACTCTTTTTTTGCCTCTTTTTCCGAAATCTCTTGCAGTCTCGATCAGTGCAGCTCTTTCGTTGGGAATCTTTTCGTCTATTACCATGACGAGAAGCTCGTCAAGGGCGGCACCTATTTCCCTGCCCTCAAAGCCGATATTTTCAAGGTCGCTTCCTCTGATGGCAAGACCGTGGAGGGTGCAGCATTCGCCGTTGGTTACGATCTCATGGGCAAGGTAATTCATGGAATCGAGGGTGTTCACTCTTTCGAGGCAGAAGCTTTGCTTTGCCCGGCTGTCTCCCTTCATCACCTCGGCAAGCTTTTCAAACATATCAAGTCCCATGGCGGATATCAGGTGCTTTACCACTCTCTTGTCGTCAACGGGGGTGATATAGTGGAATTTTATCAGATCGCAGGTGTTTTTAACGGTCTCGTTATCAAATTTCAGGCGGCGCATGATACGCTCCGCTGTTTCTGCGCTGCGCTTTTCATGCCCGGGAAAATGACCGTGACCTTCCTCGTCAATACGGCAGCAGGTGGGCTTTTCGATATCGTGGAAAAGTATCGCAAGGCGGATCTCTTTATCCGCTTTGGAATTTTCCATAGCGTGGGCGGTATGCTCCCAGACATCATAAACGTGATATCTGCTGCGCTGGTCGAAGCCTATGCATTTGGCAAATTCGGGGATTATGGTGCAGAATACATCATCAAATTCTATCATCAGGTCGCAGGGAGCGGAGCCCATTACAAAGCCTGTCAGCTCGCTTGCTATTCTTTCTGCGGAGATATTCTTCAGAAGCTGCTTCTTTTCATGTATTGCCGCCGCTGTCAGCGGATCAATGCGAAAGCCCAGCGCTGAGGCAAAGCGAAGCCCTCTGAGGATACGCAGTGCGTCCTCCTCGAATCTGACCGCAGGCTCTCCCACGCATCTGACACGTCCGTTAAACAGGTCCTTCTGACCTCCGAATTTATCTACAATGCCCGTTTTGTCTGAGTATGCCATTGCATTTATTGTGAAATCCCTTCGTGCAAGGTCTTCTTCAAGTGTGGAGGCAAATCTGACCGAATCGGGACGGCGGTGGTCGGAATATTTACCGTCCACACGATAGGTGGTGACTTCGATATTGTCCCCTCCGTCAACTACAGTCACTGTGCCGTGCTTTAGTCCCGTTTCAATGACCTTCAGACCTTCCATACATTCGATTATTTCATCCGGGCAGGCATTGGTGGTAATATCGAAATCCTTAGGCTTCACGCCCAGGACCGAGTCACGGACGCATCCGCCTACGATATATGCTTCAAATCCGCCTTTCTCAAGACGGCTCAGAACATCTTTAACATTAACGGGAATACTGATATCCAAAGTGTGCTCACATCCTTAGCTGTAAATTCCGCAGATGCGGATATTTTCCTAATTTAAATTATAACACATCTTTTCGGAAATTGCAAGGAAAATAGGCAATAAAATTAATAATAAAATCGGTTGCATTTTTTTTGTCAATATGCTATAATTAAATGAATTACTGTATTATGGGGAATCGTTATGCAAAAAAGCGAAAATGAGCTTATCCATATTGAGGGAACGGCTGAGGATATCCTTTTCTGCAACGAGCAGAACGGATATATCGTTCTCGACCTGGACACGGGCAGCGATTATGTTACCGTGGTGGGGGAGCTGGGCTCCATTGATGAGGGCGAGGAGCTCAGGCTTACGGGCAGATATGTCACTCATCCGAAATTCGGCGCACAGTTTCGTGCGGAGACCTGCGAGCGAAAGCTCCCTGCCACAGAATCGGCAATACTCAAATATCTTTCCTCGGGCGTTATCAAGGGGATCGGCCCCACTCTTGCAAAGCGGCTGGTGGAGCAGTTCGGGAGCAGGACTCTTGAGATCATCGAGTCAAGCCCGAGAGAGCTTACCAAGGTAAAGGGAGTCTCTCAGAGCAGGGCGGAGGAGATTTCTCTGGAATTTCGCAGGATTTCGGGCGTCCGTTCGCTGATGATATTTCTTACGGGATACGGAATTTCTCCTTCTGTGGCTGTTGCCGCATGGAAGCGGTGGGGGCAGTTTGCGGTGGAGATGATAAAGGCAAATCCATACATCCTTTGCGGTGCGGGGATAGAGCTTGATTTCTCGAAAGCCGAGGAAATGGCTTCAAAGCTTGAGATATCTCCCGAAAGTCCTGGACGTGTCAGGGCGGGCATTGTTTACATCCTCATTCACAATGCTTATAACGGTCACACCTGCCTTCCGCTTGACAGGCTGAAGGCGGCGGCTCAAAAGCTTCTTTCGGTGGGTGAGGAGATAGTTGACGATAATCTTGCCGCTGCTGCGGAGGATAACGTGCTTTGCATTTACGATAAGGAAGGCAGGGAATTTGTCTTTTTAGAGGATTATTTCCGTGCCGAGCAGTACATAAGCTCCCGTCTTTCGGTAATGAACGCCTGCTTCAAGGACGCAGGAACGGATTACCGCAAGCTTATTGATATTGAAGAAAAAACCAAGATAATCACCTATGCCGAAAAGCAGAGAGAGGCAATTTCCCTCGCTTTGTCAAAGGGCTTTCTTATACTGACGGGCGGTCCCGGAACGGGCAAGACCACCACCCTCAAGGCTATCATTTCACTCTATGAGCAGAGGGGAATGAAGGTAATGATAACCGCTCCCACAGGGCGGGCTGCCAAGCGCATATCCGATCTGACTGGATATCCCGCAAAAACCATTCACCGCCTTCTAGAGGTAATGTACGACAGCTCGGGGCAGCTTAAATTCAAGCACAACGAGCAGGATCCCGTTTCCTGCGATGTAATGATCATCGACGAGATGTCCATGGTGGACACCCTGCTTTTTGAATCGCTTCTCAGGGCATTAAAGCTGTCCTGCCGTCTTATTATGGTGGGGGACAGCGATCAGCTCCCTTCTGTGGGTGCGGGAAATGTTCTCAAGGATATGATAGACAGCGGCAGGCTTACAGTTGTGGCTCTCAATGAGATATTCCGACAGGCGCAGAAAAGCTGCATTGTTACCAACGCACACAGCATTGTGAGCGGGGATATGCCCGACCTTACCCGAAAGGATAGCGATTTCTTCTTTATGCAGAGGCTTGTCCCCGATGAGGCTGCTCTTACCGTGGCAGAATTATGCGTAAAGCGTCTCCCCGACGCTTACGGATTTTCTCCCACCGAGGATATACAGGTGCTCTGCCCATCAAGAAAGGGAGTTTTAGGCTCTGTTGAGATGAATAAGCTCCTGCAGCGGAGGATAAATCCCCCTCAGAAGGAGCTTGCCGAGCTGAAAGGACCTGTATTTACCTTCCGTGACGGCGACAAGGTCATGCAGACGAAAAATAATTACGATATTGTCTGGAAAAAGGACGGGGAGGAAGGTGCAGGCATCTTCAACGGGGATATAGGCACTATTATTAAGGTAAAGCGCTCGGAGAACTCCCTTGTTATCGACTTCGAGGGCAGGGTAGCCGAATATGCCTCGGATATGACAAACCAGATAGAGCTTGCTTATGCCATTACCGTTCATAAAAGCCAGGGCAGCGAATTTAACGCCGTTATCCTGCCGCTTCTGGGCGGCTTTGACAAGCTTTATTACCGCAATCTGCTTTACACCGCTGTTACAAGGGCGAAAAAAATGCTCATTATTGTCGGTTCCAAGGCAATTGTGGAGAAAATGGTCAATAACGACCGCCGAACCCTTCGGTACACCTGTCTCAGACACATGATAGAGCAGGAGCTTGACTGATGGATAAGGGTATCATTAAGGGTGACAGCAGCTTCAGAAGCTATGTGCTTGACCTGTTTTTCCCCAATCGCTGCCCCTTCTGCGGCGGATTTATCGGTTATGACGAGCTTTGCTGCGAGGAATGCTTTTCGGAGATACTCTGGGCGGACGAAAACATCTGCCGCAGGTGCGGAAAGCCCTTTCGTCCCGAATGCGGCTGCGGTGAACCGAGAAATTATCAGCTCTGCGCTTCTGCCGCTTATTATACGGGAGCGGTCAGGGAGGGCATTTACAGCCTAAAATTCAAAAATAATCTGAACGGCGCTGCAATTTTCGGCAGGGCGCTCAGGGATGAGCTTAAAGTAATGGGCGTGCTTGATGAGATAGACGTTGCTGTGCCCGTTCCCATGTCCCCGAGAGAAATGAGGTCAAGGGGCTATAATCAGGCGGAGGAGTTGGCAAAATATATTACACGGGGGACGGATATCCCCATAAATACCGAGCTTATCCGCAGGCGCTTTTCCAAAACGGCGCAGCATTTTCTCAGCGTCGGCGAGAGAAAGGCGGGGGCTGAAAGAATATATTACACAGAGCTTACGGGCTTGCCTCTTTCGGGAATGACCGTTCTGCTGACGGACGACGTTCTCACCACAGGCTCAACGCTGAATGTCTGCTCTGCGCTGCTTCTGGGGCTTGGGGCAGAACGCATAATCTGCGCTGCCGCCGCTACCGTATAATAATTCTGACCTAAAAGGTGGTTTTTTTCTTGAACAGCAATATCAAGGTCGCCGCAATCCACGATCTTTCGGGAATGGGGCGCTGCTCATTGTCGGTGATACTTCCCACTCTTTCGGCAATGGGGATACAGGTCTGTCCCGTTCCCACGGCAATCCTCTCCACTCATACGGGAGGCTTTGGGGATGTGGTAATGCGGGACCTTACGGATTATATCATTCCCGCTCTCGAGCATTACAAAAGGCTCAAAGCGGATTTTGACTGCGTTTACAGCGGATTTCTGGCTTCTACCAGTCAGATAGATCACTGCCTTGAGTTTTTCGCAAGCTATCCCAAGGCATTAAAGGTGGTTGACCCCGTTATGGCAGATCACGGAAAGCCTTACAAGACCTGCACTGCAGAACTTCGGCGCAGAATGGGTGAGCTTGCCGCAGTGGCTGATATGATAACTCCCAATATGACCGAGGCTGCAATTCTTCTGGGTGAGGACCCCGGGCTTATGCCCCGCTCCTCCTCGGAGATGAAAAGTATTCTTGTGAGGCTCTCGGAAATGGGACCGGGCACTGTCGTAATCACCAGCGCATATATCTGCGGCGAATACTGCAATGCAGGCTATGACAGGGAGCATAATAAATTCTGGAAGGTGCCTTATGTGCAGGTAAATGCGGGTTATCCCGGCACGGGTGACGTTTTCGCTTCGGTGCTGACAGGCTCCGTGCTGAGAGGAGACAGCCTGCCCATTGCCATGAACAGGGCTGCATCCTTCCTTGAGCTTGCAATCAAGACGACCTATGGCTACAGCACCGACCCCAGAGAGGGTATTCTGCTTGAACGCTGCCTTGATTTCCTTACGCAGAGCCATAATCTCTGCGATTATGAAACGCTTTAGGAGGCGGGATAATGCGTCTGAATATAGTTCTTTGCGAGCCTCAGATACCCCAGAATACGGGAAATATCGCCCGCACCTGCGCTGTTACGGGGGCAAGGCTCCATCTTATACGACCTCTGGGCTTTCAGATAGACGACAAAAAGCTGAAAAGGGCGGGTCTTGATTATTGGGACAAGCTGGATATCAGCTATTATGATAATATTGAGGATTTTTTCGGGAAAAACGAAGGGGAAAGCTTTTTCTTCTTTACCACAAAGGGAAGAAAGATCCACTCGGAGGCAAAGTATCCCGATAATTCCTTTCTGATATTCGGCAGGGAGGATGCGGGGCTTCCCGAGGAGCTTTTATACGCTCATCCCGAGGAATGTGTCCGGATACCTATGAGAAGCACTCTCAGGAGCCTTAATCTGTCAAATTCCGCCGCCATAGCGGTCTACGAGGTACTAAGACAATGGGATTATCCCGACCTTGAGACTGAGGGCAGGCTGACAAAATACACTTGGGACTGACCGTCCCGGAAAGGATATCATATCATGTCAAAAATCAAGCTTATCACAGATTCTGCCAGCGATATCACCAAGGAGCTCAGTGAAAAATACGGCATTGATGTTCTGGGCTTCCCCATAACTGTTGGCGACAGGAGCTTCAGAGACGGGGACATCTCCAAAGACGAGTATTACGACCTTATTGACAAGTCTCCCGAGCTGCCCGTTCATTCACAGCTTACCGTATTTGAATTTGAGGAGCTTTTTGAGAAGTTTGCGGGGGAGGGATACGAGGATATTTTCTTTATCTCCATAAATTCCCACGGCTCGGCGACCTATCAGAATGCCTGCCATGCAAGGGATAATTTCTTCACGGCTCATCCCGAGAAAAAGGATAGTCTGAGGATAAGAGTCATGGATTCCACAAGCTATTCGGGAACCTACGGCTATCCTGTTATTGAGGCTGCCAAAATGGCGGAGGAGGGAAAATCTGCCGACGAGATCGAAAAATATCTTGCAGACTGGTTCGAGGTATGCGAGGTATATCTTGCGGCTTATTCCCTGAGATTTGTCAAGAAATCGGGCAGGATAAGCGCTGCAGCAGCTTTTGCGGGAGAGCTTCTGGGACTGAAGCCCGTTATCCTTCTCAAGGGCGAGGGAACTAAGGTTGTCGCAAAGCCCCGAGGAGAGCAGAACGTCGTTCCCAAGCTTGCGGACATCACCTGTGACAGGATAGCCGAAGGCTCGCCATACATCATCATCGGCGGAAAAAATATGAAATATGCCGATGAGATCGCCAAGGTGCTCACCGACAGGCTGGGTTATCCTCCCGTTGACATTGTGTTCAGAGTGGGCGGCGCCATTGCTGCAAACAGCGGCTTCGACATGGTTGCCACTGCATTCAAAGCAAAAAAATAAAGGAGCGTTTTCTCTCAGATGGAAGAAACGATTGATTTAAAAAAGCTTATTATCGTTCTGAAAAAGCACTTTCTCCCTATTGTCATGGCGGCTGTGCTGTGCGGCGGAGGGTGCTTTGCACTGGCGGAGTTTGTTATTCCGAAAAAATATGAGTCGTCTGCTCTGCTTTATGTGGAGAACAATCGAAAAAGTGGAGATGAGCTGAATATTAACGACATCAACGCTGCTCAGAAGCTGGTAAACACCTGCCAAATCATTTTTAAAAGCAATAAGATGCTGGAATCGGTGATCTATGAGCTGGATCTCCCTTATGATTATGATGAGCTCAGCGATATGATCTCGGTCACTTCGGTGAACGGTACGGAGGTAATGAGGATCTCCGCTTCCCACGAGGATCCGAAAATGGCTGCGGATATTGTAAATGTGCTTGTTATCCAGGCTCAGGAAGAATTTATGAGGGTCATAAAATCGGGCTCTATCGAGGTCGTGGAATATGCCAAGGTCACTGATGTGCCTGTTTTTCCGAAGCCGCTGCTTTTCGGCGCAGGGGGATTCATTCTCGGTGCAGCTGCCGCATATATCATTTTCCTCATAATCGAGCTTATGAACGTTACCATTACGGGTATGGACGATCTTTCCAAGATATACGGCGTGCCTGTTTTTGCAGAGGTCCCCGATTTCGAGCTGACTGCGGGTAAGCGAAGCTCTTCGGCTCGTCCCGCTGTGCGAAAGCGATTTCTGCTTGATGAAAGCACTCCATTTGCTGTTGCCGAGTCATATCGCACTGCCCGAACCAATCTGCTTTTTTCTCTGGCTGTGGGCGGGAAAAATATTATCGCCTTTACCAGCGCAAATCCCGGAGAGGGAAAATCCACCACCTGCGCAAATATGGCTGTTGCCTTTTCGGATATGGGAAAAAGGGTGCTGCTCATAGACTGCGATATGAGAAGACCTACGGTTAATATTTCCTTTGAAATTAACGGTGTTAACGGCTTATCCTCGGTGCTGGGCGGCTTCTGCTCTCTGGATGAGGCTGTTGCAAAGAATGTGAGAGGCTCTCTCGACGTTCTGCCCTCGGGACCTATCCCGCCTAATCCCACTGAGCTTCTGGGCTCCGGAATGATGGCGAGACTTCTGGAAAAGGTTTCCGCTGAGTATGATTTTATTCTGCTTGATACCCCGCCCGTTAATATGGTTACGGATTCCCAGCTGATGAATGGTTCTATTGCGGGTCATGTTTTTGTTGTCAAGGAAAATTCCACCGAGCATCCCGATGTTGCCGAGGCAATGGACAAGGAAAGACTTGCCAGCGGAAAGATACTCGGATTTATCAAATGCTTCTGTACCTCGGGTGGAAAATCCTCCTACGGCAAAAAAAGATATGGCAGGTATGGCGGCAGATACGGCGGAAAATACGGCTATTATCAGAGCTATGGATATGAATATAAGAGTGGGGAAAAGTCTGAGGAATAACGGCGTAATTATTTGCCGCAAAATGCTGTGCAGACCGACAGCATTTTGCGGCATTTTTATATATTGCTTGCATTTTTGAATAAAGTGTGTTATAATAATCATAAAGGCAGGGAGGGAGATCGTCATGGCAAGAGATGTTGTTTCCGCAAAGCTTGACATTATTTTCAAGAAGTTTTTCACTGAAAATGAGGATATGCTTTATTCATTTATATCAAGTATGCTTGATATTCCCATTGAGAGTATCTCGGAGATAAAGATCACAAATCCCGAGCTGCCGCCCGAAACGGTTTCGGGAAAGTTCAGCCGTCTTGACCTGAATATGAAGGTGGACGACCGCCTTGTAAATGTTGAGATACAGGTGAAAAATGACAGCGATTATCGGGACAGAACGCTTTTTTACTGGGCAAAGCTGTATTCATCTGAGCTGAAAAGCGGCGAGGATTACAGCGAATTAAAGCAGACTATTACCATTAATATAATCAATTTCAATATGTTCGGCGGTGATGATTATCACACTGAGGTGGCAGCCATGGTAAAGGGTACGAACGAGGTGTTTTCGGATAAATTCTCCATTCACTTTTTCGAGCTGAAAAAGGTGGGGAAGAAGCCCGATCCTCAGAACAGCCGTCAGTTGTGGCTCCAATTCATTAACGCCGACAGCGAGGAGGATTTTGATATGATCGAACGCACTAATATTCCTATTATGCAGAAGGCTGTTCATGTTATTTATGATATGAGCGAGGATACAAGGATTCGTGAGATCGCTCGTCTGCGCGAAAAATCCTTGCACGATGAGGCTTCGGCTTTGAAAAATGCAAAGGCTGAGGGTGAAGCAAAGGGCAGAGCTGAAGGAAGAGCAGAAGGAAGAGCTGAAGGCATAGCCGAGGGCAGAGCCGAAGGCGAAGCAAATGAGCGGAATAAAACTATTGCCCGAATGAAGGATCTTGGCATGACTGAGGAACAGATCAAAGCTATTTATAAAGGAAGAGAATAGGGCATCGGTGTGGTCTGCGATACGAAATCAGGTATTAAAAATTATGCGCAAAGTTCTTTTTCAATGGGCTTTGCGCATTTATTTTTATATTAATTCGGAATTTTTTCCGTATTTTTCAAAACTATTCCATCCGCTTATTGACATTTGGATAGTATTTTGATATAATATCAGTATGTGTAAATAAATTCGGGAAGCTACCCGATTACAGATTGGAGTCTTTATTGAAATGAAGTGGACAGGTCTTAACGAGCTTCGTGAGAAGTATTTATCCTTCTTCGAGAGCAAAGATCATACAAGAATGGCAAGTGCAAATCTTATCCCTCAGGGTGATAACAGCCTGCTGCTTATAAACAGCGGCATGGCACCCTTAAAGAAATTCTTTCTCGGCACAGAGACTCCTCCCAATGTGAGAGTCACCACCTGCCAGAAATGTATCCGTACCCCCGACATCGAGCGTGTGGGCAAAACTGCCCGTCACGGCACATATTTTGAAATGCTGGGCAACTTCTCCTTCGGCGATTATTTCAAGAAGGAGGCTATTGCATGGGCATGGGAATTTCTCACAGGCGTTCTTGAGATACCTGCTGACAGGCTGTGGATAACCATTTTTGAGAGCGATGACGAGGCTGAGCAGATCTGGATGAACGATATCGGTATTCCCAAGGAGAGAATTATCCGTCTGGGTAAGGCTGACAATTTCTGGGAGCACGGCAGCGGTCCCTGCGGTCCCTGCTCTGAGATACATTTCGACAGAGGAGAAAGCTATGGTCCCTTTGAAAGCTTTGAGCAGGCAAGCGACTGCGACAGAGTGATCGAGATATGGAATCTGGTATTCTCGCAGTTTGACAGCGACGGAAACGGCAATTATGCCGAAATGGCTCACAAGAATATTGATACGGGCATGGGTCTTGAGCGCCTTGCCTGTGCAATGCAGGGCGTTGACAATCTTTTTGAGGTCGATACCGTTCAGAATATTATGAAGCACATCAGCCGCATAGCAGGCGTTAATTATAAGGATAATGAGAAGTCTGACGTTTCTCTCCGAGTTATCACAGACCATATCAGAAGCACCACATTTATGGTCGGAGACGGCGTTACCGCTTCCAATACGGGCAGAGGCTATGTTCTCCGCAGACTTCTGAGACGTGCCGCACGTCACGGCAGACTTTTAGGCATCAACGAGCCCTTCCTTTATCAGGTAGTCGATACCGTAATTGATGAAAATAAGTGCGCTTATCCCGAGCTTGAGGAAAAGCGTGATTATATCAAGAAGCTTATCCTTAACGAGGAGGAGAGCTTTGCAAAGACCGTTGATGCAGGCATGGAAATACTTAACAAAATGCTTGCCTCTGTTGAAAAGGGCGGAGTTCTTTCGGGAGAGGACACCTTCAAGCTTTCCGATACCTATGGCTTCCCCATTGATCTTACCATGGAGATAGCCGCTGAAAAGGGCGTTTCCGTTGATGAAGAGGGCTTCAGAAAATGCGTTGCCGACGCAAGAGCTATTGCCCGTGCAGATCACGATGCCAAGAGCGGCTCATCATGGGACGAGGACGCTATGAGCAATCTGGACCTTCCCAAGACAGAATTTACGGGATATGATTATAATGAGCTTGAGATCGGCTCAAAGGTGCTCGCAATATTTAAGGACGGCGCTGAGATAAATGAGCTTTCCGAGGGCGACGACGCTGTTGTAATCCTTGACAGGACTCCCTTCTATGCCGAGAGCGGCGGACAGGTAGGCGACAGAGGCGTTATCACCATCGGCGAGAGCCGTTTTGCCGTTACCGATACCAAAAAGACCTCAAAGGGTCAGTATCTCCATTTCGGCACCATGGAAATGGGCGGTCTCGGCAAGGGTGACAGCGTAACCGCTTCGGTTGACGTTGACAGGCGTTACGCCATTATGAGAAACCACACTGCGGCTCATCTGCTTCAGGCGGCTCTGAGAAAGGTCCTCGGAGATCACGTTCATCAGGCAGGCTCCTATGTTGATGATGAAAGATGCCGTTTCGACTTCTCCCATTTTGAAGCAGTTACCCATGAGCAGTTGGCGGAGATCGAGGCTATTGTCAATAAGGATATCTTTAATGCTATAAATGTCACCATGACAGAGATGCCCATTGAAGAGGCTAAGAAGCTGGGCGCAATGGCTCTTTTCGGAGAAAAATACGGCGATATCGTCCGTGTAGTTGAGGCAAAGGGAGTTTCCGTTGAATTCTGCGGCGGAACTCACATTGACAACACCGCCCGTCTGGGACTTTTCAAGATAATCGGCGAAAATTCCGTTGCATCGGGAATCAGACGTATTGAGGCTGTAACGGGCAGCGGAGTTCTCAAGATACTTAGCGAGGCTGAGAACAGGACAAGAGAAGCCGCTCGCATACTCAAGGTTGGCGACGTTTCACAGCTTGCGGAGAAGATCGCCTCCGTTCTTGATACCAACAAGGATCTTGAAAAGCTTAATGAAGCACTGAAAAAGCGCATTGCCGACGGCATTTTTGACGATATCATCAAGAGCTGCCGTGAGGTAAAGGGCGTTAAGGTCATGGCGAATATGCTCTCCAATATTGGCTCGGATATGTACGAGAAGTTTGCAGACGCAGTAAAGAGCATCAACGAACCCTTTATCATGCTTATGGCGGGCACTGCCGATGAAAAGCCCAAATTCCTCTGCGCTTGCTCCAAGGCTGCTGTTGAAATGGGCGCTCATGCAGGAAAGATCGTTAAGGTCTGTGCTGAGATAACAGGCGGCAAGGGCGGCGGACGTCCCGACATGGCAATGGCAGGCATCGGCGACAAGAACAAGATCGACGAAGCTATCAACGCATTTGACGGTATTATCGAGGGCTTTATCAAGTAAGGAGGATTTTGAAAATGGACGACTGCCTTTTCTGTAAAATAATCAAGGGTGAGATACCCTCAACGAAGGTTTATGAGGACGAGCTTTGCTATGCCTTCAATGACATTGCACCCACCGCTCCTGTGCATTTTCTTGTTATCCCTAAGGAGCATATTCCTTCGGCAGGGGAGATAACTCCCGAAAATTCTGCTGTCGTTGGGCATATTTTCGAGGTAATAGCCAAGCTTTCAAAGGAAATGGGCATGACCGACGGCTTCCGTGTGGTTTCCAACTGCGGAGATTGCGCAGGTCAGACTGTAAAGCACCTGCATTTCCATGTGCTTTCGGGCAGAGAGTTTACATGGCCTGCGGGCTGAAATGGCTATATAAATAATTTTCGGCTTTGCGCATTTTGCGGCGCAAAGCCGATTTTTA
This sequence comes from Oscillospiraceae bacterium, assembly GCA_022787085.1. Classification (GTDB taxonomy): domain Bacteria; phylum Bacillota; class Clostridia; order Oscillospirales; family Ruminococcaceae; genus Huintestinicola. The sequence goes on from JALFVE010000038.1 coordinate 66,021, forward strand.
TTTCGAGAATGATTCCTGACTCTGTGAGAACCGCTTTCTGTACTCCTTTGGGGTCATGCCCGTTTCCTTTTTAAAGCACTCCGTAAAATGACTCTGAGAGGCAAAGCCGAAATATTCGCCGATCTCCGAATAGGAATAATCGGAGAATTTCAGCATATTTTCAGCAGCCTTGATCTTTTCCCTGCGGATAAATTCGCTTATTCCAATTCCCGTTTCCTTTTTAAAAAGTGTTGAAAGATAGCTGCGGTTAATTTGCAGGATATCTGCAAGCTCCTTTGCCGTCAGGCGGGCTGTCCGGTGATGAAATATATACTCCATTGCCTTGATGACCTGTATTGAATATATTTTTCTTTTTGGCAGCTCCGCCATTTTTTCTGTAAAATCAAGAAGCATTTCATTGTGCAGGGAAATTATCTGCTGCGCTGCTTTGGCGCAGTCCATTTTGCCGATATAGAGGTCGCTGAGGGTGTAGGCAAGCTCCCGTTCAAGCCCTTTTTCAACGCACAGCCTTGTTATCAGCGCTGCCGACACCACAAAATGGTAGCGGATATTTTGCAGGGGATCCCGTGAAAGCCGTCCATATTCGGGGGCTTCGTACATTTTGACATCCTCGGGATCCGCAAGAAGCTTTTTCACGGCTTCCATATTTCCCGCAGTGATATTGTCATAAAATCCATACTCATGTTCATATTCCACATGGCTTTGCTGCTCTTCCGACTGCTTTAGAAGCCGATTATTCAGCTCCTTGTTCATGCTCATAAAACCGCCTCCCATATTTATCATACAACATATCTTATATAAATGCAACATATTTTGTATTATTTTCTCTTGATTCCAATTATAATAGATGACAATAAGGCTGATTTTATTCGGAGGTGCTTTTATGAAAATTTATTTATACGGAATGATACTTGCGTCCAACAGCTTCAGACTGAAGGAATTTCCCACGCCTGATGATTATTCGGAGATCGAGGAATATTTCCGATTCCCGGGCGGTGAAACGGGCACCTGTGCAACGGTACTCGCTTCTCTCGGGGCTGATGTAACGATTGACGGAAATCATATGGGCAGGAGCGTAATGCCGCTGCTGAAAGATTTTTACAGGGACAGAACGGTAAATATAGACTCCCTTTATTATGACGAGGAATATGAGGGCTTGGAGGACTACATTCTGATAACGGGAGATGTCCGCACCCCCTTCGGAACCTTCGGGCATTTCTTTTCCTCTGCAAATAACGGCGGCGCAAAGCGATGGAACAAGCCCAAGGAAAGCGATATCATTGCCTGCGACACGGCGGCGATCGATCCGTTTTTCGGTGAAGAATCGGAGCTTGCGGCGGAGTACTGCGTAAGGCATGGCAAGCCCTATGTTACTATTGACTGCAAATACGACAGCTTTATTCACAAAAATTCAGCCGTAACGGTCATTTCGGGAGAATTTATCAAAAGCAGTTATCCCGAAAAAAGTCGGGAGGAGCTGTTCCCGTTTTATGCGGAAAACGGCGGAGGTCTGATTGTTATCACAAACGGCGGAAAGGAATTTTTCTATGGCAGAAAGGGTGGGGGAATGAAAAAATTCACTCCCTTCAAGGTGGATGTGAAAAGCACTCTGGGAGCGGGGGACACATTCAAGGCGGGCTGCACCTATGCCCTGTCAATGGGAATGAGCGATGACGAGCTGGTGAGCTTTGCAAGCGGCTGTGCGGCAGCTGCCATATCAAAATATCCCATGCAGCTTGACCCGCCGACTTTAGAGGACATTGAGAAAATTATTCGCAAGTAAAATAACAGGCGCAGGAAAACGGCATTGATATCCTGCGCCTGAAAATAATTCAGAAAAATTTGAAAAAAACACTTGACAAATGAAAATCAAAGTGATATAATATAATAGTTGATTGAAGATGCGTTGCTAGCTCAGCTGGATAGAGTGACTGGCTACGAACCAGTAGGTCAGGGGTTCGAGTCCCTTGCAGCGCACCAATTTAACACATGAGCTGTGTAGAATACTGCACAGCTTTTTCTTTTTATGTGCTGTAAGATTGGATAAAGCAATTTATATTATGAAAAAAAATCGGGAAATACCGCATTGGTATTTCCCGAAAATTTTTTATCTGAAATCCACAAATCCTACCTTGCGGTAAGCCTTTGACATGGTTTTCTGAGAAATGCGTATCGCCTGCTCGGCGCCCTTTGTGTAACATTCCTTGATATAAGCCTTGTCAGCCATAAGCTCAGCGAATTTTGTGCGTACAGGCTCAAGGTGATCTGCAACTGCTTCGCCGACGGCAATTTTGAAATCACCGTAGCCCTTTCCGTCAAAATCCTTTTCGATTTCGTCATAGCTCTTGCCCGTAACAACGGAATAGATAGCCATAAGATTGTTGATACCGTCCTTGCCCTCGGCGTATCTGATCTTTGCCTCGGAATCGGTAACTGCCTTCTTGAATTTCCTGATAATGGTGTCCTTGTCATCAAGAATGTAAATGCAGGAGTTCTGATTTTCATCGGATTTTGACATTTTCTTTGTGGGATCCTGCAAGCTCATGACTCTTGCGCCCACCTCGGGAATGTAAGGCTCGGGAACCTTGAAAAGCTCGCCGTATTTCTGATTAAAGCGCTGAGCAACGTTTCTTGCAAGCTCCAAGTGCTGCTTCTGGTCTGCGCCGATGGGAACCAGATCGGTCTGATAAAGGAGGATATCACCCGCCATGAGAACGGGATAGGTGAAAAGACCCGCATTGATATCATCGGGGTGCTTTTCGGACTTTGCCTTGAACTGAGTCATTCTTGAAAGCTCACCGAACTGCGTTGAGCAGGAAAGCACCCAGTTCATCTCCGCATGGCACTTGTTGTGGCTCTGGATAAATGCGATGGACTTTTCGGGGTCAACGCCGCAAGCCATAATAAGCGCATAGGCTTCAATGGTGTGCTGACGGAGCTTTGCAGGCTCCTGACGGACGGTTATAGCGTGCATATCAACAATTGAATAAATGCAGTTATATTCGTCCTGAAGCTTGCTCCAGTTGCGGATAGCGCCGATATAGTTGCCCAGAGTAAAGGTGCCTGTGGGCTGGATTCCGCTGAATATTATCTTCTTTTCCTGTGTATCTGCCATTTTAAATCTTTCCTTTCGGTTTATCCTTTTTCAAGCGTATTTATTCGCCGTAAAGCTCCTTGGTGAGCTGACCGAGTATCTTACAGCCCTCGGTGAGCTGCTCGTCGGTGGGGGTGGAGAAATTCATTCTGAAGCTTGTTGTTGATGCGTTTTCATCGGTGAGGAACGCAGTTCCGGGAACGACTGCGACCTTGCGCTCGATGGCTTTTTTGCAGAAATCCAACATATCGCTGCCTTCGGGAAGAGTACCCCAGATAAAAAGTCCGCCCTGAGGCTCGGTTACAGTGACCTTTGAGGAGAAATATTTCTTGATTCCCTCAGCCATAATGGTGTATTTTCTCTTATAGATCTTTTTAAGCTCCGCAATGTGTGCTTCAAAATCATACTCGGTAAGGATCCTGTGACAGATCATCTGAGCGAGAATGTTTGAGTGAACGTCCGAAACCTGCTTGCAGACTATTATTTTTGAAATTATCTCGGGAGCGGCGGCGATAAAGCCAACTCTCATTCCGGGAGATACCACCTTGGAGAAGCTGCCTGCGTAAATAACTCTGCCCTCGGTATCCAGAGACTTTACGGAGGGAATATCCTCCCCGTCGAATCTCAGCTCGCCGTAGGGATTATCCTCGATGATAACAAGGTCGTGTCTGCAGGCAAATTCATAAACCGCCTTTCTGCGGGCAGCGGACATACATCTTCCCGAGGGATTCTGGAAATTGGGGATAATGTAGAGAAGCTTGCAGTTTTTGTTGTTTTTAACGGCATCCTCCAGACCCGAAATGCTGATGCCTTCCTCGTCCATCTCAACTCCCGCAAGGTTTGCATTATAAGAGCGGAATGCATTTAAGCACCCGATAAAGCTGGGGCTTTCGCAGATGAGAGTGTCTCCCTCATTAAGGAATATCTTGCAGGAAAGCTCGGAAGCCTGCTGACCGCCAGAGGTGATGATAAGCTCGTCTCTGTCGGAAAAGCTGCCCTGTGAGGCAAGACGCTTCTTTACAGCGTCTCTCAGGGGAGTGTAGCCCTCCGTAGCGCCGTACTGGAGTGCTGCAATGGGATTCTTCTCAAGGATATCCATAGAAATTTTCTTTATCTCCTCAACGGGAAAAGCGTCGGGAGCGGGATTTCCTGCGGCAAAAGCGATTATACTCGGGTCGGCGGTGGCTTTCAGTATTTCTCTGATAGCCGAGGGCTTGAGACCCGATATCTTATCCGAAAAAACGTAATTCATAGATAAATCAGACTCCTGTTAATAAAATAAACGGCATATTATGCATATGTCTTATATACAAGCTTAATTATACCACATATTTTCCGAAAAGGCAACATATATTTTACAGTAATCCATAAAAAAATGCGGCATGAGTGGGAGTGGTGGTTTGAAAAAGCAGGGATTTCTATACGGTTCGGCGGTTCTGATAGCCTCGGCTGTTATCGTGAAGATCATCGGCGCATTGTTTCGGATACCTCTTGCGAATATGCTTGGAGGAACGGGAATGGGCTATTTTTCGGCGGCATACGGGATATTTATGCCTGTGTATGCGGTCTCGGTGACAGGGCTTCCCGCAGCGGCTGCCCGTTCGGTTTCAGCCGCAGCCGCAAGGGGACGGGCAGGGGAGACGGAAGCGGTAAAAAGGACAGCCCTATCCCTTTTCGGACTTGTGGGACTTGCGGGGACAGCTGTAATACTGCTGGGGGCATATCCTCTGTGCAGGTTTGTATCGGGGGATGTGCCCGCTGTGCCTGCGGTTATGGCAATAGCTCCCTCGGTGCTTGCGGGATGCCTTGTATCGGTTTACAGAGGATGTGCGGAGGGCATGAGGAATATGTATCCCACCGCAGTATCTCAGGTCATAGAAGCGGCTGCAAAGCTTATTTTCGGGCTGGCTCTATGCGGAATGTGCCTGTGGACGGCGGAAAATAACCCTGAGCTGTTTCTTCGCATCACAGGCTGCGGGCGGCTGGGGATATCCGCATCGGAGGCAGCTTTGCCCTATGGTGCGGCTGCTGCTGTTCTGGGAATAACATTATCCTCCTTTGCAGGGCTTGTTTATATGATAACAAGAGACAGGCGGGAGGGTGTACGGAAAACGTACAGTTCGGACAGGCTTCCTCACAGGAATATCGTCAGGATAAGAAAAGAGCTTCTGAGAACGGCTGTACCTGCGGCTGTGGGAGCCTTGGTGATAAATCTTACGTCGCTCATAGACCTTGTGACGGTCATGCGTTCGCTTAAAACACTTACAAAGACCTCTCCGTGGATATTTTCCGACCTGCTGGGAGCGGGGATACCTTACAGCGATATGCCTAATTTCATTTACGGAAGCTTTACGGGGCTGGCGGTGACGGTTTTCAATCTGGTTCCATCGGTGACGAATATGTTCGGAAAAAGTATGCTCCCTGCCGCTGCCGCCGCAAAGGCGGAGGGGGATATAAAGAAGCTCGGGGATTGTTCGGGAGGTGCTGTGCTGGCGGCGGCGCTTGCCTCCGTTCCTGCGGGACTGGGGATATCTGCGCTTGCGGAGCCTGTTCTGAGGACTCTTTTCGGGGGCAGGGAGCTTGAGATATCCGTTTGCGTCAACGCAATGACGGTGCTGGGAGCGGCAGTTCCCTTTGTGTGCATATCCTCGGCGGCATTTGCGGTGCTTCAGGCGGCGGACAGGGCGGATATACCGGTTAAGATAATGACGGCGGGTGCGGCGGTGAAGCTTGCGGGAAACCTCATCCTCACTGCAGACCCAAGGCTTGGAGTAACGGGTGCGGCGATCGCAACCCTCCTTTGCTATATTTTCATATGCTTTTGCTCTCTTATTATGCTCTCAAAGCATGGGGGATTTGACGGAAAGGGATTTTTTTATGCGTTACTGAAAATTTTTTCATGCGGACTGCTTTGCGGAGCTTCGGCATTTCTTTCATACAGCAGGCTGTCAGAACATGGAAATATATTCATTTCCACAGCCGTATCATGCGGTATCGGGGCAATAATTTACATAATAAGCACATATTTTTCCGGTATTATAACGAAAAGTACGTTAAAAATGCTGATTTCTTAAAAAAAATTAAAAAGCTACTTGAATTATTTGGATTTATCGGTTAATATATTAAATGACGGCTTTTGCTGAGCATTGACGTTAAATTATATCTCCCCCGAGGGAAAGGGAATGTTTCGATGGATTTTCAGTTCAAGGACAGGTATTATATTGACGACCTGCTTCGGATAATGGAGCTGCTCCGCTCCGAAAACGGCTGCCCATGGGACAGGGAACAGGATCATAAATCTATCCGCAAGGATTTTCTTGAGGAGGTCTACGAGGTCTGCGAGGCTATCGACCTTGAGGACAGCGAGCTTCTGAAGGAGGAGCTTGGGGATGTTCTTCTGCAGGTGGTGTTTCATGCACGCATCGAGGAGGAGCAGGGGAGATTTACCTTTGCAGATTCGGTAAACGATGTCTGCCAAAAGCTGATTATCCGCCATCCTCACGTTTTCGGCGAAGTTACCGTAAAGGACAGCAGCGAGGTGCTTAAAAACTGGAACGACATCAAACAGCAGACCAAGGGTCAGGAGACCTATACCGAGACTCTGAGAAGCGTATGTACCGCACTTCCCGCTCTGATGAGAGCGCAGAAGGTGGGGAAGAGAGCGCAGAGAGCGGGCATGGATTTCCCCGATGCGGAGGCTGCACTCAAGGCTCTTGAAAGCGAGATCGCCGAGGTAAGAGAGGCGGAAAGTCCCGAAAATAAGGCGGAGGAGCTGGGCGATATGCTCTTTGCGGCTGTCAATGCAGTCCGTCTGGCGGGCTTTGACGCAGAGGAGCTGCTCACAAGGGCGACAGATAAATTTACCGACAGGTTTGAAAAGACGGAGGATCTCATTCGCTGTGAAGGGAAGGATATGCGTTCCCTTGACATAGATACGCTTGACGCTTATTGGCAGAGAGCGAAAAAACAATGATCTGCGGCATTTGCCGCTAAAAAAATTACGGAGGTAATGAACAATGACAAAGGCAGATCTCATCACAAAAATCGCAGAGAAGAGCGAGCTTTCCAAGAAGGATTCCGAGAAGGCTCTCAACGCTGTAATCGCTTCTGTAACAGAGGCTCTCACAGCAGGCGAGAAGGTTCAGCTCACAGGCTTCGGCACTTTTGAGGTAAGAGATAAGAAGGAGAAGGAAGCTATCAACCCCAAGACCAAGGAGAAGATCAAGGTTCCCGCAAGAAAGTCTCCCGCATTCAAGGCAGGCAAGGCTCTCAAGGACGCTGTTGACGTTAAGTAATCTCTAAGAACATAATTCCTGCGCCGCTGAAGGGTACCCCTCGGGCGGCGCATTTATTTAAGGAGAATGATATGAGACTTGACAAATATTTAAAGGTCACAAGGCTTATCAAGCGCAGGACAGTTGCAAATGAGGCGTGCGACGCCGACAAGGTGATCGTGAACGGCAGGGCTGCAAGGGCATCCTATGACGTTAAGGTAGGGGATATCATCGAGATAAATATGGGCACAAAGTCCCTTAAAGTCGAGGTCCTGAACGTTTCGGAATATGCCACCAAGGAAAATGCATCGGATAATTACAGAATTGTGGAATAATTTTTGAAATCGTTTAAGACTTAAATGCTGTATTCTGCATAATAATTATAGTAAAACGGTGTAATTTTCGTTTATTTTCGACACATATTTTGAAACGAGTGTTTTGCAAATGTGAAATTTATATGTTAAGTTGCTAAAAATGATACATGGCAAATTGTGCATATAGACAATTTTTAACCTCCGTTGTAGAAAAACCATTGACTTTTTCGGGAAAGAGTTGTATATTTATATCAATGAAGCGAAAACGTTTAAAGCCATTCGGGATCAAACAGCTTCATTGATATCCGCCCGAGAGGCGTTCTGCAAACAGCAAATAAAATTAAAAATTTCAGATATGGAGTTTCCTTAAATGGTTTCAATCAAAGATATTGCAGCTGCCTGCGGAGTTTCCATTGCAACGGTCAGCAAGGCGCTCAACGATCACAAGGACGTAAGTGAAACCACTAAGCTGACTGTTCAGGAAACTGCCAAAAAAATGGGCTATTTCCCCAATTCACAAGCCCGGGCACTTAAAACAAACCGTACATATAACATCGGAGTGCTTTTCTCCGAGCAGACAAACAGCGGTCTGACTCAGAATTATTTCGCCTCAGTTCTCGACAGCTTCAAGAAGGAGGTCGAGGCGGCGGGATACGATATTACGTTTATCAGCGGCAATATCGGTGAAAGAAAAATGACTCCATATGAGCATTGTATGTATCGCAATGTAGACGGAGTGCTTATCGTAAGCGTCGATGATTTTGTTGACAAGGGAACGATCGAGCTTATGAACAGCGGTGTTCCTATGGTGAGCATCGACCACATTTCCGAAAATCACCTTTCGGTGGTCTCGGATAACGAAACAGGTATGAGACAGCTTGTGGAATATATCGCAGGCAAGGGTCATACAAAAATTGCGTATATTTACGGCGATTCGTCAGATGTTACCTCAATAAGGCTTCGCACCTTCAAGGAAACTCTGGTTCGCCTGAATATAAAGATCAGAAGTGAGTTTCTTCTGCAGGGACGCTACCATGATACCAAGTGTACCGAACTTCTCGTAAAACAGGTCTTGTCTTGCAGCGACAAGCCTACTTGCATTATCCTCCCGGACGATTTTGCAGCGATCGGAGCGATAAACGCATTGGAGGAGTTGGGGCTGTCCGTTCCGGAGGACATTTCCATTGCGGGATATGACGGTATCGTGCTGTCACAGGTTCTGAGGCCAAAGCTTACCACTATCCGTCAGGATACCGAAAGGATGGGGGCTGAGGCGGCAAAGAGACTGATCGCACTGATCAATAAGGAGATAACCAATGATATGGCTCCTCTGTCTATCAAAGGAAATCTTCTTGAAGGATCGTCGGTGAAGGATCTGAACCGATAAACCACGTCTATTATATTTCTATTTGGGAATATAATATATTTTTAAGGAGGAAAAACCAAATGAAGAATTTAAAGAAGACTATTGCTATGATCTCATCTGTAGTTCTCGCAGGCTCTGTATTCGCAGCTTGCGGCGGCAAGACTGAGACTCCCGCACCTGCTGAGGGCGGTGCTGACACAACTGCTGCTGCTCCCGCTGAGGGCGGCGAGACTGAGGCTGCTCCCGCTGAGGGCGGCGAGACCGAGGCTGCTCCCGCAGAGGGCGGCGACGCTGCAGCTACTGATAAGCTCACAGTTCTTTGCTGGAACACAGATGATATTGATCCCATGCTCAAGCTTTTCTGCGAGAAGACCGGTCACTCTGCTGACGAGTTCAACGTAAAGAGCTTCGGATGCGGCGGCGGTGAGGCAGCTGAGAACTACGATGCTTACCTTGCAGATGCTAACAACGACGCTGATATCCTCTTCGTTGAGGCTGACTGGGCACTCAAGTACATCAATGATGACAACGCTACACAGGCTCTCTCCAACATCGGCTTCACCGATGCTGATTATGCTGATCTTTATGACTACACCATCGAGATCGGTAAGTCCTCCAGCGGCGTTCAGAAGGGTCTCTCATGGCAGGCTGCAGCAGGCGGATTCTGCTACAGAGAGGATCTCGCTGAGAAGTACCTCGGCGTAACTACTCCCGATGATTTCCAGGCTCTCGTTTCCGATTGGGACAAGTTCATGGATACAGCTGCTAAGGTTAAGGACGCTTCCAACGGCGAAACTGCTCTTACTTCCACACTTTCAGGTGTATGGCAGGTATTCTCCGCAGGCAGAAGCAATCCTTGGGTTGTTGACAACAAGCTTCAGCTCGATGACGAGTGCAGAAAGTACATTGACCTCGCTAAGACAATGTATGACAACGGCTATGTAATCAAGGATCTCGCTCAGTGGAACACTGACTGGTATGCTGCTGGTCAGACCGATACAACAATGGGTTACTTCGTATCCACATGGGGCTTCGGCGATGCAATCCTCACACAGGCTGCAGGCGGCGAAGGCGGAGCTACATACGGCAAGTGGAAGGTTGTAGTTGGACCTCAGCCCTTCTACTGGGGCGGTACTTGGGCAACTGTTGCAACAAGATGCAACAACCCCGAGCTTGCTAAGGAATTCATCTCCTTCTTCACAACTAACGCTGAAACTGCTCAGGCATACTCTGAGTCCAAGGGTGAGTACGTTTCCAACCAGAAGGCAATGGAGGGCGTTCTTGCTAACGGCTCCTACACCGGTGTTGGCGTTCTCGGCGGACAGAACCAGTTCGAGACTCTGAATGTTGTAGCTGCAGGCATCAACATGAAGGGCGGTATCACACCTTATGACTCTGTAATCAAGCAGGCATTCAACGATGCAGTAACTCAGTACTGCCAGGGCAACTACGCTGACGTTGATACTACTATCGACGAGTTCGTAAACAGCGTTGCTGCTTCTCTCCCCGACCTCGATTACTCCAACTTTGACTAATATCTGACGGTCAATAGTTAAATAAGTTTATGTCGTGGGGCAGGCATTATTGTCTGCCCCATAGATATAAAACTATAAAACAGCACATAAATTTGAGGGGGAGAATTTTTAATGGTTTCAAGCTCAAGCAGGAAAATTCGCTCTATTAGCTATGCTAAGTATGGTTATCTTTTTATTCTTCCATTCTTTATAGTATATGCGTTTTTTCAGGTGTATCCTTTATTTAACACATTCTATCTCAGTACCCAGAAAAGTACGACCGATACAGGTTCAGTAATTCTTGAATCTGTTGGTGTTGATAATTTCAGAGCCATCCTGTTCGGACAGGGCAAAACAGTTGATGAAGCAACCGGCGCAACTGTATATAAGGAAACCCGTCAGGCTTCGGCTATCAAAAGCGACTTCTACAGAGTAATGGGCAATACTCTTATCCTTTGGTTCGGAAACTTTATTCCTCAGATCATTATCTCCCTGCTGCTTGCGGCTTGGTTTACCGATGCTTATCTGAAGATCAAGGGCAAAGGATTCTTCAAGATCGTAATGTATATGCCTAATATCATTACTGCGGCATCAGTCGCTGCTCTCTTTGTAATGCTCTTTTCCGATTCACAGTTTGGTGCTGTAAACTCCATGCTCCTCAAGGCAGGACATGAAACAGTTCCTTTTGTATCGGGAAAAACACAGTCCCGAGTGCTTATCATGATAATCCAGACATGGATGTGGTTCGGTAATACCACAATTATGCTTATGTCAGGAATCATGGGCATCAATCCCTCTCTCTTCGAGGCTGCAAATATCGACGGCGCTACTCCCAGACAGCAGTTTTTCCAGATCACAATCCCTCTGTTAAAGCCTATCATGCTTTATACAATGGTTACATCCATGATCGGCGGTCTCCAGATGTTCGATATTCCTTATCTTTACAATGTCGGCACATCTCAGAACAAATTCACAGAGACTATTGCAGTATTTATCTACAATCACTTCCACAATATCAAGCCAAACTACGGTTATTCCGCATCGTCCTCGGTTGTTCTGTTTATTATCACAGCACTTCTTGGCTCGATCTGCTTTGCAGTTAACAGAGATAAGGACAATACTCCGAAGGCAAAGCGCGGTTCAAAGGCTTTGAAAAACAAGTTGGGAGGTCTGTAATAAATGAGCACACAAATGGCAGGTACACATAGCAACTCCCAGATGATCAAAATCAGAACTACTATGGTTACAATAGTAATGGTTCTTCTTGCAATCATCAGCTTGCTCCCCATTTTGATTCTGGTAGTAAACGCTACAAGAACATCCGTTGATATCAGCGGTAACGGTATTTCTTTCATCCCCAAGCTTCACCTTTTTGATAATATCAAGACCCTGATGGACTGGTCCGCATCAAATAAGATCCAGTATGACGCATTCATCGGTTACAGAAACAGCGGTATTATTGCATTTTCAACCACGATCCTTACCGTTCTGTTCTCGGGAATGACCGCTTACGGTCTTGTGGTTTATGATTTCAGATTCAGGAATATCGCATATACGATCATTCTTGCAGTAATGATGATCCCCGTTCAGGTAACATCAGTTGGTTTCTATCAGTTTATGAGCAAGCTCGGTCTTACCGACAGCTACATACCGCTGATCGTTCCGGCAATTGCAGCTCCGGCGGTTGTGTTCTTCATGCGACAGTATATGAAATCATCCTTCCCTCTTGAAATTGTCGAAGCAGCACGAATTGACGGCTGCGGTGAGTACAGAACTTTCTTCACCATCGGTATTCCCATGATGAAGCCTGCGTTTGCAGTTCAGGCAATATTCGCTTTCGTTGCTAACTGGAATAACTACTATACACCCTCAATGATCCTTATTTCAAGAGAAAAAAATCAGCTCACACTCCCTATGATGGTAAACACTATCATCTCCAATGATAAGCTGAATGATTTCGGTGCAAACTATGCCGCAATCATGCTCTCAATTATCCCCGTTGTTATTGTTTACTTCATTTTCTCCAAATTTATCGTTGAAGGCGTTGCACTCGGCGGCGTTAAGGAATAAGACAAGAAATAATTTCGGCTTCGGATATTTTTCCGAAGCCGATTTTTCTTTGGAATTAACTGGAATTTCCAAGTTATTCATATATTTTTGTTAATAATGACTGTTTTGGTTCTTGATTTTTTTCTATGTTGTTATAAATGCCGAATTTTATTACCTGCTATTGACAGTTTCGTGCAAAAATATTATAATAATAATATGAAAAAATTGTGCTTTGACTAATATGTAAATATTTTAGGAGGAAATACTAATGGCTAAAACAGTTAAAAAGGCTGCTGAGCAGAAAGCAGAAATTAGTGACGTTCTTACATATGAATCCATCGTTGACAGCTTTAAGGCAAGAGTGTCCAAAGCCAAGGCTCCTGTTGACGCTCGGATTGCCGCTCAGGTAAAGCTTAACGGCTCTGTTGACGGAACTCTTTATGTTCTCGTAGCAAATGGCATTGCAGTCGTTGAGCCTTTTGATTACAGAGGCGCTGATATTGAGATCGACGCTGACGCTGAAGTTTTTGCAGCTATTCTTGCAGGCAAGAAGTCTATGCCCTCCGCCATTGTTGACGGTAATATCAAAATGCAGGGCAATGCAGGCAAGGCTATTGTTCTCGCATCAGTAGTATTTTGATCTTGGAAAAAATATTGCGGGCATTTTGTGCCCGCTTTTTTTATTGGTGAGAAATGGTATATTATAAATTTATGGACATAGGCTCAGACAGCCGAAAAAACCAGCATGAAACAGGAATTATGCTTTTGCAGAAAATAATTTATGACAAATTCGGCTATGAAATAAACGAGAAGGATATCGCCCATCAAAAGCTGGGAAAGCCCTATTTGCCGTCACACGAAGAAGTCAGATTCAGCATTTCCCATTGCAGAGGACTTTGCTGCTGCATCGCAGGAGAATCCAAATATGGTATCGACTGTGAGAATATCAGGGATTTCCGTCCTAATGTTGTTAAGCGTGTGTTTACAGCTTCCGAGGCAAAATGGTTTGATAGTGTCGAAGAACAGGAAAAGCCCCGTTATTTCTTTATTATCTGGACATTAAAGGAAGCCTTCGGAAAATATACCGGCATGGGGATTGCCGATATGAAAAATGTTTCTTTTTCCCTTGAAAACGGTATTCTGACAAGTGACAAAGCGGACCTTGATTTTTTTGTTTATGAGCATGACGGATATATTTTATCGATCTGCGTTAACAAAGGAGAGGAACCCGATTGCACTTTTGGAAATCGAATATACTAAAAATGCCGTCCTCGGAAGAGAACGGCATTTTATATATATATGTGTGTTTTACTATTACTTGCCCAGAGTTACAACAATTTCGTTAACGTCCTTGAGCTTGTCAGCGGGGATATGGTTAGAAGGAAGCTTTTCACCGTTAAGAATAACTTCCTTAACGCCGCTTTCAACATGATCGGGGTTGTTGAAGGTCATGTTAAGCTTCTTGCCTCTGAAGGTCTTGGTAACGGTATAGCTGCCCCAATCGGAGGAGATGGAGGGGTCAACCTTAAGACCTGCTGCGTCGGGTCTCATGCCGAGGATACCCTCAACAGTGCCGACCATAACAGTGGAAGCAGTACCTGTGAGCCAGTGAACGTGTGCGCGGCCTGCATAGGGGCTGTCCTTGCCCTCAACGAACTGACCGTAAACATAAGGCTCGAGGCATCTGTGCTCTGCATTGTCGTTGTAGGTTGCGGGAGCAGCTTCCTTCCAGTATTTGTAAGCACGGTTTCCGTGACCCATAAGGGATTCAGCCAGGATCAGCCAGCCCTGAGGCTGAGAGAAGATACCTGCATTTTCCTTAGTGCACTTGTTGAAGCACTGCATGAGAGCGCCGTCAAAGCCGTGGTCAACATATGGAGGATACATAACCATTGCGCCGTAGGGAGTGTTAAGCTCTCTCTCAACGCTGTCCATAGCCTTTTCAGCCTGCTCCTTGCTTGCGAAGCCGGAGATAACCGACCAGGACTGAGGATTGAGCCACATATTAGCCTCGGGATCGGTTCTCTGACCGATAACAGTGCCGTCCTCCTTGTAGCCGCGGATCCATCTGTCCTCGTTCCAGCAAGCGCTGAGGATATCATCAAGCTTAGCCTTAACATCGTCGAGGTACTTAACATACTCTGTGTCATTCTTAATTTCGGCATAGCTTCTGAGGATCTTGATGGCATAAACGAGCTGGAATGCAACGAAGGTGGATTCGCCCTTCTTGCCGAGACGGAGACAGTCGTTCCAGTCAGCATGGAGACCTGCGGGCATACCGTGGTTTCCGAGATTATTCATAGAGAACATGATAGCTCTCTTGAGATGATCGTAAACAGTACCCTTCTCGCCGTCGTTAGCATAGAATATTTCCTCGTCAAGGAAATTGATATCGCCGCTTTCGGATATGTACTTGTAAATAGTGGGGAAGAGCCAGAGAGCGTCATCAGCACGATATGAGGGATGACCTGTTTCCTTTGCATAAGCAGTATTGGGATCATTCTCGTCGGGGTGATTCTCTTCGCCTGCCTTGTGGGTGTACTTAACGAGGGGAAGACCGGCGCCGTTAGTGACCTGAGCGGAAAGCATGAAGATGATCTGCTTCTTAGCCATTTCGGGAGCAAGGTGGATAATACCCTGAATATCCTGAACGGTATCCCTGTATCCGAAGCCGTTTCTCAGACCGCAGTACTGGAAGGATGCAGCTCTGGACCAGATAAAGGTAATGAAGCAGTTGTATGCGTTCCATACATTGATCATGTTGTTGAAATCAGCGTCGGGAGTATTAACCTGGAAATTACCAAGCTTAGAGTGCCAGAATTCCTTGAGCTCAGCGATCTCAGCCTCAACAACGCCGTCCTTCTGGTACTTAGCGATGATCTCAGCAGCCACAGCCTCGGGTCTCTGACCGAGAATATAAACGATCTCCTTTGTTTCGCCGGGCTGAAGAACGATATCGCTCTGGAGAGCACCGCAGGAGTTGGTGTTGTAGTTGAGCTGACCGTTCAGACCCTCTTCGATGCCCTTGGGATTAGCATAGCTTCTGTAAGAGCCGACAAATGCATCTCTGTCGCCGCAGTAAGCGGTAACGTCAGCCTTGGCAACGCCGAGGAAACGCTCGTTGTCGGGGTTCTTGAACACTTCATTCTGCTTCTGGAGGATGAAATTGCCCTTGAAATAGGTGCGGGTGATGAACAGGGTGTACTGAAGATTAACCTGATCCTGCTCATAGTTATTGTCGTTAACAAATTCGCAGTAGCCTGTAACGGAAAGCTTTCTGGGCTTAGAATCGGTGTTGGTGATCTTAGCAGCCCAGACCTCATAGAGAGCGTTTCTGGGAACATAATATGTAGTTTCGGTCTTGATATTCTTGTACTCGGAGGTGATAACTGTGTAAGCAGTACCGTGGCGGCACTCGCTCTTGTACTCGTCGAGGGACTTGCAGACGGGAGACCAGGAAGCAGACCAGTAATCGCCTGTTTCGCCGTCCTTGAGATAGATGTAGCGGCCGGGCTGGTCCATAGCAACGGAGTTGAAGCGGTAACGGATGATTCTGCCGTTAGCGCCCGACTTGACGAAGCTGTAGCCGCCTGCGTTATTGGAGATGATAGCGCCGTACTCGGGGTCGCCCAGATAGTTAGCCCAGGGCATGGGAGTATCGGGACGGGTGATAACATATTCCTTGTTTTCCAGATCGAAATGTCCGTAATTCATGGGATAAACACTCCTTTTAATTATTGACTTGCTTTTATGTATAATGCATATACATTTCAAGTAACATTATAGCATTTTTATATAGTTTTTGCAAGGGGTTTATAAAATTTTATAATTATTTTATGATAAATCAGTAATTTTGATGGCATTTGAGATTTTTTCAAACGTTTAGTATGTAAACGTATACAAAACCTTTGAAGAAATATTACACGGTTTCGCCCCTTAAACGTTTGAGAATATTAAGGAGTTATGAAAGTATTATTATATGTATAACTGCCGCACCGAAAAGCTGTATTCATTTATTGAATTATGTTTTTATGCATATAAAATTGTAACAAAATACCAGATTTATGAGCTGAGAGTAATAGGAATTGTGCAAAACATAAAATTATCATTATGCTATTGACAGCACGGCTCGTGCAGCTTTATGCTTAATTTACAGGAGGTGCAGATTGATGAAAACGCTCAGCGAGGTTGTAAATATTGTTGGTATGTCTAGACGGGTCATTCAGGAATACGAGAAAGCTGGACTGTCGCAAACGCCTTCAACGACCAATAAATACGGTCATCTCCTTTATGATGAAAAAACAATTGAACGGCTGTGTCAGATACGCTTCTACCGTGACCTGGGGTACAACAAAAAACAGATAAAAGATATTTTTTCTGGTTCCGATAATGACAGGCGGAGTGCTGTCATATCGCAGATAGATGTGCTGGAAAAGGAAAAAAAGAAGCTGGAAGCCCTTATCGCAGTTTCCAAAGCATCGGATAAATTGGGGTGGTCAGTATCTGCGGTTCGTTCCGCACTGCCGTTTGCGCAGAATGTGACCTATGATATGATATCATCAATATTCGGCGATTTCTGCAGAGCTTACGCTGACAGAAAGTCTGAAAACTGCTTTAACGAGGTCCTGACAGAGGAAGAGCGTGACGAATTGTCCGAAGCGGTCGCAGCTGTTTTGGAATGCTTCGGGCAGGGCATTTCCGCCGAAGCGGAAGCTGTTCAGGAAATGGTGGAGAGAATACACAATATAGCTTCAAAAGCATTGTCGGATTCCATGATATTCTTTTCGTTCTGTAATCTATTCCTGTCTCCGGACAGCGAGCTTGCAAAGGAATTTGACGGGGAGCTTGGAAAGGGCTGTGCGGAATATTTATTTTCCGCCGTAAGGCATTATTGCGTCACCAATGCAGATTCTCCCGCCGACCGTGTGATAAACGAAGCCTTGGAAAAGCTTGAACGTTTCGGGCGGAAAAAATATGCCGCGGATTCGGAAGAGGTTCAGAATGAGGTGCGAAAGCTTTACGGATTTTATGAGAATATTGCAGCCATTGCGTTCGAAGCACGGCTTGAACTGCTGCATGATCTTGGAAAGACGTTTGAAAACAGAGCGTTGAGTGAACAGCTTGATGACGGTGATGAGAGAGAGCTTGCACGTTTTATCTCGGAAGCCATATACATATTTTGCGATGGCTTTGACAAAAAATGTTACAAGGTAAACGTCAGCAGATAATTATCGGTTGTAATAACCGCATTTTACGGGAGGAGATCATAATGAAATCAAATAAAATAATTGCTATGTTCTGCGTATTGGCTTTGCCGGCGGCTTTTTCAGGGTGTGGAAATAAAATTAACGACAGCGGTGATATTGAAAATGACATATCCGATATAGTTGAGACTATGAATAATGAAACGTCTGCTGCAAGTACAGAAATATCTGTTCATGAAGTCGGAAAAAGCAATACAACAGAAAAGCAGATCGAAGTTGGAGCTGGTGGAATAGAAGAACTGAATCTTATTGTTGAACAGGATATTGCGGATACAATTGATGCTCTTTCGTCAGATTACGAGCAGCTGACAAAAGAAATTGATACATATGAAAAGTATTTAAACAATATTGATGCCATAGAATTGTTTTACTCTAAGGCGGAGACGGTTAACGAAGAGCTTTGCATAAAAATGTATGAATACAGCCTGAGCTACGCTGAATTGATCGTTAATTCCGACAGGTCTTTTGATGACAAATATAATGATTTTGAACAAATGTATGATGCTGTTTACGAGGATGGCGGTGATGACATATATGACGGAATATATGACGGAATACTGGATGATATGTATGATGATTTCTATGACGGAATTGTAAAAGATGGCGCTCGTGACCAATTCAACGGAAGTGATAGGTATAATGTTCGTTCCGATGAGTATCAGCGCTGGAGTGATACTCGTTCTGAGGTTTATTCCTTCTGGTCTGATTTTCGTTCTGATGTTTATGGCTTTTGGTCAGATATGAGGAGTGAAATGTGGAGCGAAGATACTGAAAGAGCTGAGAAAAAAATTGAAAAATTCAAGAAAAAAATCGAAAAGCTGAAAAACAGACAATCAGAGACAGCCCAAGAAACAACTATATCTGAAAATGCAGATGTTAATATAGATTCAACACTGCAGAATGACGGCTTTGACGAAAGTAATACAATAAAGAAAAAAGACGGATCTGTTTCTTCAACGGTCGTTTCAGAAGGTATCAGACCAGAAATAAAAGAAGCTTTAGATGAATACGAAAGCTTTTTTGATGACTACTGTGAATTTATGACAAAATATCAGGAAAATACCGATGATTTGGATATCCTTTCAGATTATATCGATATTATGTATAAATACGATGAGATAATGGAAAAACTGGAGGAACTTAAAAACACTGAATTAACAGATGAAGAGGAAAAATACTACCTTGAGGTACAGAGCAGGATAACATCAAAATTATTAAGCATATCATGATACCTCAGAAAACAGCCGCCGTATCAGCGGCTGTTTTCTGTCTCATCATAGTTGAAAATAACATATTATCTTCCTTAAAATCGTTAAATATATACAAATCACCGAAAAGCATTACATTCGCTTTACAAAATCTGCCGACTGTGGTATATTATTGCGTGGGGAATAAAAACCCCGAGAAGATTTTTTGAGAATCAAGGAGAAGATAATATGAAAAAGCTTAGAATTATTGCAGCACTTGCAGCAGTTGCAATGGCAATGACATTTGCAGGCTGCGGCGGAGCATCCGAAAATACCGCATCCGAAGATACCGCAGCACCCGCCGAAAGCGCCGACGGAGCAGAGCAGGCTGCTGACGAATCGCTTCAGAAGGTGCTTGACAGCGGCAGACTTATTCTGGGACTTGACGCAACCTTTGAGCCTATGGGCTACACCAATGAGAAGGACGAGATAGTAGGATTTGATATCGACGTGGCAAGCGAGGTTTGCGCAAGAATGGGCGTAGAGCTTGTCAAGGAGCCTATCGACTGGGATACAAAGGAGCAGGACCTTGCCGTAGGCAGGATCGACTGCATCTGGAACGGAATGAGCATCAATCCCTCAAGAGCCGAGCAGATGAATCTTTCCGACCCTTACATGAAGAATGCCATGGTGTTTGTAGTACCCGCATCCTCCGAGGTTGCATCCATGGGAGATCTGACAGGAAAGAATATTGCGGTTCAGAACGGTTCCTCTGCCCAGGAGATACTTGAGGCTTCCGAGCTTTGCACCTCCGATTCACCCGTTTCGGTGACAGCAATGGCGACAAATGTTGAGGCTCTCCAGCAGCTTGATCTTGGTCTTGTGGACGCAGTATTCCTTGACAGCGTTGTGGCAAACTACCAGATCACCTCCGGGGGCAAGGATTACAAGGTGCTTCCCGACGGACTCGAGGAGGAGGAATATGCTATCGGCTTCCGCAAGGAAGATCAGGCGCTCCGTGACGAGGTACAGAGGATACTCTGCGAGATGAAGGCAGACGGCAAGCTGGGCGAGATATCCAAAGCATGGTTCGGCAGCGATATCACAACCGTTGAGGCAGCACAGTAAATTTTTCTGACTATATAAAAAACGCTTTCGGAGCATTCCGAAGGCGTTTTTCCATAACAAAATCAAATTATAAGGAGGACAAAATGAGCATCACAGTAAATATATATTACACAGGCAAAAACGGCAGCGCGTTGAAATTTGCCGAGGAAATGGAAAGCAGCGGAACAGCAGAGCTTATACGAAACGAGGATGGGAATGAAAAATACGAATATTTTCAATCTCTTGAGGATAAGGAGACCGTCCTGCTGATCGACAGCTGGAGAGACAGTGAAGCGATCGACAGACACCATTTAACGCCAATGATGCAGAAGATCACAGAGCTTCGTGAAAAATACGACCTTCATATGAGAGTGGAGCGCTATATTCCCGATGAAAATGGAGTGCCCCGAAGCGACAGGGAATATATCAGAGAATAGCTTATAAATCGCCCCGTCTGCTTCGTCTGTATTCTGTGGGAGTCATACCCGTGACCTTGCGGAATGCCCTTGAGAAATACAGATTATTCTCATATCCTGCTGAGCGTGCGGCGGCGGTCACGGAGATGTCAGTTTCCGAAAGGAGCTTTTTCGCCTGTTCAATTCTGAAATCAATAAGATAATCCGATGGAGCGGTGTTAAGCTCGGTCCTGAAAAGCCTGAAAAGGGTGCTTCGTGAAACAGCCGCAGCGGCAGCGATATCGTCAACGGAAATGGGCAGGGGATAGTTAACGGCAATGTAATCGAGAGCCGCTCGGAGACATCTGTGCCGTTCCTCGCTGCGTTTTGAGGGAGGAGAGCAGTTTCCCGAGCGCTTAACAAGAGCCGCCAGCAGGCGATATAGAGTTCCCGTCAGCTCAAGGCTGTTATAAAGCTCCTGTCCGGGATTTTCGGTGATAGCCTCCATCAGCGGGAGGATGTCCTCGCCGCAGCCGCTCATAACAGGAGCTTCGGGAGTAAAATCCGTCCTGCTGAGAATAATTTCCGCATCCGCCCCCGTAAAATTCACCCAGCGGTATTCCCACGGGTCATCGGGGTCGGGATAATATTCGATTTCGGTAAAGGGTCTTATCAGGAAAATATCCCCCGCCGAAAGGTCAAAGCAGCCCTGAGGGGTGCAGTAAACTCCCTTTCCGGAAACCACATAGTGGAGGATATACTGCTCTCTGACGCCCTTGCCCCATCTTTGCGCCGCACTGCACTGCTGATGCCCCGAATAGGTTACGGAGAGTGAAACAAATTCCGATGGCAGCGCTCTCACAGCATATTTAAAGGCTTCGCTCATTTCAGTTACCGCCCTTCAAAAAAATTCAGATCAGCATAATTATACCATATTTTCCGATATTCCGCAAGAAAAAAATAAAGCCCACAGAAAAAACACAGCGTTTTTTCTGTGGGTAATTTTGTATAAGCTAATACTAATTCTCTTCCAACCTACAGACAGATACGGCAGCTATAATTCCGTCACTCGTCAATAGAACGGTAGAGAATTAGTATTATTCGGAAATGCCGTTAAAAAAACCGTTTCTGTTGTAAATACCCGCAGCGGAAAGCCCGGATAGCTGAGCGAGATTCTGAAGCTCGGAGCCTTTCTTTGCCATCTTCGCACCATAGGAATAAGTGCCCTTGAAGAGATTTTTTACTCCCGAAGGGTCTGCCTTGACAGCCTCCTCGTCAACGGAAAGGGTGTTGTCCTCGTTAACGGTAATGCCTGCCCGTGACAGGGCACTTTGAAAAGATCTTGTAATACCGGTCAAGCTGTCACCCGTAAGCTTTGCGGCAGCGGAAGAGGTGTTTTTCAGAGCGTAAACAGTGTCGTTATAATTATCCGCAAATTTCATTACAGCAGCCGCCGTATCATCGGCAGAGAGCTTGTTTCCGTCCATAAGAGCCGCCGCAGAAATGCTTAGATCCGAGGCGCTCTTTTTCAGCTTTGCAGAATTTTCGGTCTCAGAGAGCGAGCCGCTCTGAAAATACTTTGAAACAGAATTATCTGAAGTGTCGGTTCTGTTGAGATAGGTCTTACCTGTTTTTTCGCTGAGTTTGGAGTAAGCCTTTTTCAGCATTTTTGAATTGACCGAGGAACGACCGAGGAGAGAAGCGAGCTGATCTGAAGTGCTGCCTCCCGAGCGGCTGTACATATTGGCTTTGTAATGGGAAATGCCTCTGAGAGCCATTTAAACCGATCTCCTTATCACTTTTTATTATCAGCCATCTGCTGCTTAGCGGTAGAAAGCATGAGCTTGATCCTGTTTTCCTGATTAACTCGTGTAGCGCCGGGGTCATAGTCAATGGGAACGATATTAGACTGAGGGAAGGTCTCTCTCAGCTTTCTTATCATGCCCTTGCCGATGATGTGATTGGGCAGGCAGCCGAAGGGCTGAGCGCAGACAATATTGTTAATGCCCATGTGTATCATGTCCACCATTTCTGCGGTCAGGAGCCATCCTTCACCCATCTTGTTGGCAGGGGAGATGAAAGGCTCAACGTCCTTTTTAGCCTCCTCAAAGGGAGTGGGACCGAAGAATCTGGTTCCCTTCACCGCCTTGATGATCTTGTTCTGCATCATCTTGAAGAAGCCCTTGACAGCGGTGGAAGCGACATATTTTTTATATTTAACGTGATAAAGCTCAGTTTCCACAACATGGTGATCGCCCATGAAAATAAGGAAATCAATAAGACCGGGGCAATAAACCTCGCAGCCCTCCGATTCAAGGAATTTCTGAAGCTCGTTGTTGCCGAGGGGAGAATACTTGATAAAAATCTCGCCCACAATGCCAACCTTTATCTTGTCGGGATCGGGGGTATAAGGAACATTATCGAAATCCTCCACGATCTCCTTTGAAACCTTGTCGAAAGCGCCGAAATTGAAATTGATCTCCACAAGCTTGTCCACCCATTTGTCAATGAGCCTGTCGCAGTCGCCCTTGTTAGTCTCATAAGGGCGGACCTGATTGGAGATGAGCATGATAAGGTCGGCGTAGCACACCGCAGTAATAAGCTCGGCAAGGAGAGGAGGAGTCAGATGAAAGCCTGGATTTTTTTCAAGGCTTGCAAGATTCAATGAAATAACGGGGATCTGATCCATACCGCACTTATGCAGAGCCTTTCTGATAAGATGGATATAATTGGAAGCACGGCAGCCGCCGCCCGACTGTATCATCATCAGAGCGGTCTTGTTAACGTCATACTGCTCCGATTTAAGAGCGTCGATAAACTGACCGATGCACAGCAGTGCAGGGTAGCAGGTGTCGTTGTGAACGTACCTGAGGCCCTCGTCAACGATCCTTCTTCCTGTAGTGGTAAGGAGCTTGACCTTGTAGCCGTGGTTATTGAAAATTCTTTCCAGAAGTCTGAAATGTATGGGAAGCATATTGGGAATAAGAATGGTATATTCCCTGCGCATTTCCTCGGTAAAGAGCAGTCTGCCCTGTTCATTGTAGATAAGCTCTGCCATAAAGGAATATCAGCCTCATTTCATAAAATATATACAATAATTATATCATATTTGAAACGATTTTACAAGGGGAATTTGAAATATTATTTATTAGAAAGTGATGAAAAATTATCTGCAAAATTATTAAGGAAATCGACCCAGCTTTCTCCCGCAATAAAAACGTCATCCGCAATAATGTAGATCCTGCCGCTTTCCCCGACAGCGATAAAATCGTCATTAATAAGCCCCAGAGGGATAATATAATCCTTCATAGCGTCGGAAAGCTGCTTGAAAAGGTGAGCAGCGTCGTAAATATTTTCGGGATAAACCACCATTTTATTCTCAATATCCTGATTTTCGGTAACAACGAACTGCCCGTTTTCAAACTGCCCGTGCTTGCCGATGGATAAATTATAAAAATCGTTAATGATCTCTCTTGCCGTCTCGGAGACCCGATAGCCCTCCTCATCAAAAAAAGCAAAACACTCCTCAAGGGAATCCTCCGACATAAAGCGCTGTTTTCCGTAGCCGCAGGAATCAATAAGCTTCCTTGCCCTATCTGAAAGACCGTTAAGCTCCATACAAATGTTCCATCCTTTCCGTCTGCCCGCAGGGGGCACTATAAATCCAAAATACATTATACACCTTTGACGGAAAAATGTCAAGTTTTTTAAAATAATCATGCCCATTCCGCAAAATCCCACCAAACCCCCTTGACAATTTTTTCGGAAAAGTGTATAATAAGGTATGTGCATTAATTTTGTGTAAAAAAGCAGAGATATTCAAAA
The DNA here is from genome assembly GCA_022787085.1 of Oscillospiraceae bacterium. GTDB lineage: Bacteria > Bacillota > Clostridia > Oscillospirales > Ruminococcaceae > Huintestinicola. The sequence continues at coordinate 90,410 of JALFVE010000038.1, forward strand.
GGAAGATAGCCATGCTCGTTTCATCGGAAAAAGCAAATAAGCGTGCCGAGGAGGCAGTATATTTTGCCCGCAGGCATCCATGGGCGAAATACCCCTGCCTTGCCGCCGTGTCAGTAATATACTCAGCAGAATATATCCGCCTGAAGCTCAGCGAAGCAGGGGATAGGATAAGGGAGAAGATCAGTGAGTCAAGCCGTCCCATAGGCTGCAGGATAGCCTCAGCGGTTCTTTCTGCCGCCTTTGCATTTATGGCAGTACCCTTCTGCGAGATAACCGCCTCAGCGGAGGATATTCCCGCTCCCGCCGTGACAGCCGGGGAGCAGGCAGAGGAGGGCGCAGCTCAGACAGAGGCAGGGTCCTCTCAGTCCGTGGAGACAGAGCTTCCCAAGCCATGGACTCAGCTTTATCCCAGAAAAAAGACCGCCGAAACCCCCAAGGAAATAGCCGAATTGGTGACAATGGCAGGTCTTGCGGAAAACGACAGCAGTTATCGTATCACGCTTAATATAAAGACTCTCAAGAAGGAGATCACCGCCGATTTCAAAGAATCCCCCCGATATATGGAGCAGGTGGCAGAAGCCTTCGGAAAATACGGCATATCCTGTGAGGGGCTGAATATCCGCCCCGTGGATGTTACCGTCTATACCAATGAGGAAAGAAGAGTATTGCAGCTTTCCGAGGGATATTCGGCGGATATCACCTTCCCGATACCCGATGATATGAAAAATCATCTTGACGACCTGAAGATAATCAGGCTGGAGGATGACGGCTCCATCGCAATTCTGGATTATAGCTTAGGAAAGAATACAGTGACCTTCAATACCGAGCATTTTTCGGTTTTCGCCCTTGTGGCATATAAGGATCCGGAAACCCCCGTTTCAGCGGAAAATATAGCCAGCGGCGCAGGAATGACCGCATCTGCCGCACCCGACGCAGTCCTTTCCGCAGTGAGCCCGGTATTTCCCGAGGATAAAAACCGCTTCAGGAAAAAGAGGAAGCGTACAGTTTACCGAATTAAGCGAATCGCAAAGGAAAATCAGCTTCTGCTCTTGTAAATTCACCGTAAATCATAATTATCCCGCAGTTCTTCTGCGGGATTTTTTTGCACAGCAAAATTTATAAATTTGCAATTTACATAATAATATTATTCAAAATATAGGGAAATAATTCACATTTTGGCGGATATATACCATATAAATGAATTTTAAAATGTTAATTCCGTCAAAAACATGCTTGACAATAAATCAAATTGGTGGTATCATTAAAGCATAGAAACAAGGGCGTTTCGGAGATTACCCGAAACGCCCTTGTTCATATGCAGAAAAGAGATGAAGAATATGAACACACCTGTGGCAGACGCAATGGCAATAAACGAGCTGCTTGCCCGATACGGAGTAAAATTCGGTATATACAAAAAGGGACAGTTCAAGGAGCAGCTTTTCCCCTTTGATGCGATCCCGAGAGTGATCTCTGCGGAGGATTTTGCCGACATGGAGAGAGGACTTATTCAGAGGGTGAATGCCCTGAATATGTTCCTTGCAGATATCTATTCCGAGGGCAGGATAGTGAAGGACGGCATAGTCCCCGAGGATTTCGTCTATATTTCCAAGGGTTATCTTGCTCCCTGCACGGGTGTAACGCCGCCCAAGGGAATATATAGCCATATCTCGGGAATAGACCTTGTTCAGGCAAAGGACGGGGAATGGTATATTCTTGAGGATAATCTGAGAATACCTTCGGGAGCGAGCTATCCCCTTATAGCAAGGGAGCTTTGCCGGATGGCAAGCCCCGCAGCCTTTGAAAATTCGGGGATAGTGGATAACCGAAACTATGCATCACTGCTCCGCAGCACAATGGATTATGTAAACTGCGGCGGCATAAATGTTATCCTCACTCCGGGAAGATATAACGCCGCATATTTCGAGCACAGCTATCTTGCTGAAAAAACGGGAGCGGTGCTGGTACAGAACACCGACCTGTTCGTGGAGAATAATATCCTCTATATGAAGGATTATCTGGGCGGAAAAACCAAGGTAGGAGCAGTCTACCGCCGAATTTCCGACGAATATCTTGATCCTCTGACCTTCCTGCCCGAATCCCTTATCGGCGTTCCTCATATCATGGATGCCTACCGTGCGGGAAATGTAGCCATAATCAACGCCCCGGGAAACGGTGTGGCAGACGACAAGGGAATATATTATTTTGTCCCCAAGATGATAAAGTATTATCTGGGAGAGGAGCCTGTGCTTAAAAACGCACCCACCTATCTGCCATTCTATGAGGAGGACAGGAAATATGTCCTTGACAATCTCCCGAAGCTTGTTATCAAGGACGTATCCGAAGCAGGGGGCTATGGCGTAGTATTCGGCAGGGATATGACAAAGGAGCAGCTTTCGGAGTGGAGAACGCTCATAACCGAGCAGTCCCGCCGCTTTATCGCCCAGGAGGTAATAGATTTCATTGATCTTGAGGTAATGGAAAAGGGCGAGACGGTCATGCGAAAGGCAGATCTGAGAGCCTTTGTGCTGAGCGGCGAGGAAACAAGAGTATGGGCAAGCGGACTCACCCGATTTTCAAGAATAGCGGATTCATTTGTAGTAAATTCATCACAAGGAGGAGGCTTTAAGGACACATGGGTGCTATTACCGAAATAAATATCAACAATCTTTTCTGGCTAGGAAGATATGTTGAAAGAGTATTTACGACCTTAAACAGCTTTTTTAAATATGCCGACCGATTTATCGAAGGCGGAGAGGAAGCATACGAAAAATATCTTGCTGACATAAACGTCCCCGATATATACGGAAGCTCTTCTGAATTTTTCAAGCGCTATGTTTTCGATATGACCGACCCCAACTCTATAATCTCAAATTTTGACAGAGCGCTGGGAAACGGTATCGTGCTGAGAGAAACAATCAAAACTCCTTCCCTGTCCTATCTCCAGATGGCGATGGACAAGTTTAAAAGCTGCGAGGGAACGTCAAAGATACGCTATGATATGCTTCCCGTCAGGGACGCAATATATGCCTTCTGGGGCAGTATCGACAACAATATGACCGATCTTGAGGCACTTCGGATGATACATCTGGGAAAATCCGTAGAGAGAGCGGATATGTTCATAAGATTGGGCTATCCTGCTGCTGAGATAACCACAGAGCTTGATAATTTAATAAAGCACGTTTCCAGATATCCTAATATCGGAATCGTAAACAATGACGCCCTTGAAGAATTGAAGAAGGCGGCAGAAGATCACAGCAGCTTTGTAAAAAACAAGCTCCGTATACTTGACAATATTGAACAGCTTATTGAGGTGAATATCCTTGAAACGGTTACGGTTTGAATTTGAGACCAAGCTTGAATTTTCCTGCGGAGTATCGGAGCATAGCTTCACGCTCCGCTGCATACCCCTTTCGGACGGCAGACAGACCATAGCGGAGCCAAAATGCGTGATACTGCCGCAGACGGGCAGCGTATGGCGCAGCAGGGACAGCTTCGGAAATACCCTTGTCTGCGGCAGAATGGAAAAGCCCCATAATGAATTTTCCTTCAGGGTGGAGGGAGAAGCGCAGACAGAAAATTCCTGCGAAGCAGCAGGAACAGCGCAGCCCTTTTATGCGGCATATTCGCCCCTCACCGCAGCAGGAGAAAAAATATCAGCCTTTTATGAAGAAAACCGTCCGAAGGACGGGGATATCCGTATGAGAGCGGAAGCGCTTACCGAAGCGGTTTACCGTCTGATGACCTATCAGAGCGGAGTAACGGGCGTGAATACAACAGCGGAGGATGCGCTATCCCTCGGCAGCGGAGTGTGTCAGGATTATGCCCATATCCTGCTGTCCCTGCTCCGGAGAGACGGTATTCCCTGCCGATATGTGTCGGGACTGGCATTCGAGTGGGGGCAGACCCATGCATGGGTTGAGATAAATGACGGCAGCCGCTGGATAGGCATAGACCCCACCCATAACCGCTATATCGGCGGGGGATATATCAAGCTCTGTCACGGCAGAGATTATTATGACTGTCCCATCGAGCGCGGAATATACATCGGAAATGCAGACAGCCTGCAAACCGTATCATCAAGGATAACAGAGCAGTAAAATAAGGAGTGAACCCCCATGACAACGGTAATCGCAAGCGCAGGGCTTGCAGTAAACGAGCGTGTGGAAATACGCAGAAACAGAATAAAAGGAAAAGGAAGCGGCGCCGCCTCGGGAAAGCGAGTCTGTATAGTAACAGGAACGCACGGTGACGAGCTTGAGGGGCAGTTTGTCTGTGCGGAAACTGCCCGTATACTGACGGAGGGCATAGAAAAGCTCAGCGGCACAGTGGATATATATCCCGCACTGAACCCCCTGGGAATGGACAGCATTACCCGGGGCATACCGCTTTTCGACCTTGATATGAACCGGATATTCCCGGGAACGTCTGAGGGCACCATGGCAGAATGTCTTGCTGCGGAGATAATCAGCGATATCAGCGGAGCGGATATCTGCATAGATATCCATTCCAGCAATATCTATCTCAAGGAGATACCTCAGATAAGGATAAACGAGCTGAGCGCCGAGGAGCTGATGCCCTATGCAAAGACGCTGAACTGTGATTTTATCTGGATACATTCCTCTGCAACAGTGCTTGAAAGCACCCTTGCATACAGCCTTAACGTAACGGGAACGAAAACGCTAGTGGTAGAAATGGGCGTAGGAATGAGGATAACAAGGGAATATTGCAATCAGCTCACAGCAGGGATATTCAATCTCTTAAAAAGCCTCGGAATGTGGTCAGGGGAAACAGAGCCTGTGAGGGATCCTATCGTGTCGGGAGAAAGAGCGGTAGACTTTGTAAACAGCGGGGCAGACGGAATATTCGTCCCCTGCGTGGAGCATTGGGTAGATATCGACAAGGGGGAGCATATCGGAGACGTTATCGACCCCGCCACGGGAAAAATATCGGAATATGTCACCGCCCCATGCAGCGGAAAAATATTCACATTAAGGGAATATCCCATAGTATACGGCGGCTCGCTCATAGCCCGCATCTTAGGAGGGGACAGCAATGCGTAAAACAGTTATCTATTCAATACAGTCACCCTACAGGGAACCGTTGGAAATAACAGGCTTTCGTTTTGGAAAGGGAGAAAAGGCGCTCTGCGTGGTAGGCGCAATGAGAGGAAACGAGGTCCAGCAGATGTATGTCTGCGCAAGGCTTGTAAACCGCCTCAAGGAGCTTGAGCGGGAGGGCTGTATCGCCGAGGGAAAGGAAATAATGATAATCCCCTGCGTGAATTACTACTCCATGAACATAGGCAAGCGCTTCTGGACTATGGATAACACGGATATAAACCGAATGTTCCCGGGCTATGACCTGGGCGAGACCACTCAGCGCATAGCAGACGGACTGTTCAAGGGAATACAGGGCTATGATTATGGAGTGCAGCTTGCCAGCTTTTATCAGCAGGGAGATTTTCTTCCCCATGTAAAGCTTATGGAAACGGGCTTTACAGACCATAAGGATATGCTTGATTTCGGGCTTCCCTATGCATTTGTGAGAGAGCCCCGCCCCTACGATACCACAACGCTCAATTATAACTGGCAGGTCTGGGGAACAAAGGCATTTTCCCTCTACACAAACGCCACGGATGATTTCGATGAGAAGTCCGCCAAAACCGCAGTGGATGCAATACTTCGCTTCTGCGTCAAGAAAGGACTTATCCGAACCAAGCTCACAGGGGGCTATGTCACCGAAATGATAAGCGAGGAGCGGCTTGTGCAGATACATTCCCACTGTGCGGGAATATGCCGCAGCAGAGTGCGCACAGGCGATGAAGTGCGCAGCGGGGATCTGCTCTGCGAGATAATCGACCCATTAGAGGGAGATGTTATCTCAAAGATATATTCACCCATAAACGGCATAATATTTTTCAGATACAACCGACCCCTTGAATTTGAAAAAAGCGTGCTGTACAAGATGATAAAAATATGAGTATGAATAAAAAGACAGGGCTTCCGCCCATAGGGAACAGGATATTAAAATCAGCGGCAGGAGTGCTTATCTGCGGTGTGATATATTTTCTCAGGGGAGAAAAGGGGATACCGTTTTATTCCATGCTTGCAGTGCTCTGGTGCATACAGCCCTATTCGGAGGGAACGCTGAAAATGGCGGTCCAGCGGACGGTGGGGACCTTTGTGGGAGCCATATTCGGATTAATAACGATAGTGCTTGAAATATACGCCTTTCCGATATATGATTCACTGTTGGGCTATGCGATAACCGCCCTGATGATAATCCCGGTAATATATACGACTGTGCTGCTTGACAAAAAGAATGCCAGTTATTTTTCCTGCGTGGTGTTCCTGTCCATCACCGTAATACATATGACGGACAGCAACCCCTTTTTGTTTGTGCTGAACAGAGTGATCGACACATTTATAGGAATAGCCGCAGGAATAGCTGTAAATTCGGCAAGGCTGCCCCGCAGAAGGGAGCGTGATTTGCTGTTCACCGCCGAGCTTGACGATATGCTGTCGCCGGTAAATGAAAGGCTCTCGCCCTATTCAAAGGTTGAGATAAACCGAATGTTGTCTGACGGAGCAAATTTCACCATAGCGACAATGCGGACGCCCGCCGCAATAATGGAAATATTATCCGATGTAAAAATGAAGCTTCCCGTCATAGTGATGAACGGCGCAGCCCTGTATGATATGAACGAGAACAGCTATCTCAGGGCATATGTGATATCCTCCGAGACCTGTGCCGAGGTTCGCAGGATAGTAAACGAGCAGGGAATGAATATGTTCACCAACGCCCTATGCGGCGACAATCTGATGATCTATTACGACGAGCTGAAAAACGAAGCGGAAAAGGCAATATACGGGTCACTAAAAAAGTCCCCCTACCGCAGCTATGTAAACCGTCTCCCCGCATCTGAGGACAGGACGATATATATAATGATAGTTGACAAATCGGAAAAAATCGCAGCGCTGCATCTCAGGCTGAAATATAAGCTTGGAGGGCAGCTGAATATGATAACCTATCCCTCGGATGATTACAAGGGTTACAGCTATATCAAGATATATAACAAAAACGCCTCAAAGCGTCATATGATCGAGTATATATGCAGCGAATACGGTATCGGAAACGCAGTAGCACTAAAAGCAGACAGGGACAGCATAAACAGCATAGCCCATGAGCTGAAAAAAAGCTATGAGCCGCTGATATTTCGGAAAAAGAGATAGGAAAAAATAATTTGGGCGCAGGATAAACAGTGAAGTGCCCCCTGTCAAGTAGACATCTGAAAAAACAAAAGAATGTTTAGAATTAGTTCAAATCCACCCTGCTGCGCAGCAGGGTGGATTTTTTACGCCGCCGCTGCCGAGTGGAATTCCATAGGTGTCATACATTT
>JALFVE010000047.1 GCA_022787085.1 Oscillospiraceae bacterium
GCGCATCAAGCTTAAGCTTGATGGTCTATCTCCTGTTGAATACAGAAAAGTTGCATAACAAAAGCGACCAAAATCGCTTCTGGTCGCTTTGTATAATTTTTCTTCTAAAACTTTGTCTAACTTTTTGGGGTCAGTTCATTAAGCGGCTGATTTTTTATTATTTATATGCCCTTTCCGCAATTTCATTGGGAACGCCCAGACCTTTGAGGTAAACCTCCCCGAAATCGGTCAGCATTTCATATGCCCTTGCCCTTTCGCAGGACAGCACTCCTGTGGAGATCAGAGTAGTGAGACCGTGGGTATAGACCATAGCAGCCTGCATGAATTCGGCTGCGGTATCTTCGGAAATGCCGAATTTGCGGGCAATTGCTGCGGCAAGAGCGGAATTTCTTTTGTCGTCAAAAACAAAGCCTGAGCCCTCCGAAAAAACAGTTCCCGATTCGCCGAGCCTGATAAAGCTTACGAGCTTCGGCTCGTCAAATGCCATATCCACATAGACCTTTCCCGTATGCAGAAAGGACATAAGAGGATCGCTGCAGTCGGTACGCATTTTTTCATTGACGTAATTCTGGGCAAATTCGGAAAGCTCCTTTCGGAAATTCTCCATATTTCCGAAATGCCATGCAACGGGCTGGGTGGAGCAACCTGCCTCTTTTGCCAAAGAGGTTATGTTTATGGAAGAATAGCCGTCTCTCTTTATCATTTCCAGACCCGTTTGCAGAAGCTTCTCCTTTGGTATGCGAACACTTCTTCCCATTTAAGCACCCCAATTACTAAACATTATTTACTAATATTATATCATATGTGAATTATTTGTCAAGCTGTGCTATTGCTCATTGTCGGGTTTTTTGATCCTGTCCATCTCGAACCAGAAGGTGCTGCCTACCCCTTCCTCGGACCTGACTCCGAATCTGAAGCCGTGAAGTATGAATATCTGCTTGACGATGGAAAGTCCCAGACCCGTTCCGATGACCTCACGCTTGTATTTTTCCCCTCGGTAGTAGCGGTCGAAGATAAGGGGCATAAGCTCCTCGGATATGCCTGCTCCCGTATCGGTGATGGATATTTCGATGGTTTTCGGGGTGCATATCTCCATGATGTAGACGGATTTTTCCTCACCCGAATAGTTTACGGCGTTATTCACAAGATTGTAGATTATCTGGTCGAATTTGATAAGGTCAGCTTCTCCCCATGCCTCCTCATCTGCGCTGACGTAGAATTTATATCCGTCACGCTCGGAAAGAAGGGTATATCTCGTCATTATCTCCTTCAATCTGCTGCCCACGCAGAATGGCTCTTTATTAAGCTCTGCGGTGCCGTTTTCAAGCTTGGTCAGATCCATGATGTCATTAACAAGCGCTGCAAGGCGGTCGCTTTCCTCGATGATTATCTCCAGATGCTCCGCTCTTTTTTCGGGATCGTCTCCCGACAGATCCCGTATCATTTCCGCATATGCCTTGACCATTGTAAGGGGCGTGCGCAGGTCGTGGGAGATATTCGCCATGAGGTCACGGCGCATGGTGTCTACCTTGGTTATCTCGTTGGAGGCATAGTTTAAGGTGTCGGCAAGCTGCTCGGTCTCGGTGTAGCCTCTGCCGTTGAATTTGACATTATAATCACCCTGCGCCAGCTTCTCCGCCGAGCGGGTTATGCGTACAATAGGCGTTGCCACCAGCCTTGAAAGGAATATGGATATTCCGAATGCCAGCACCAGCATGGCAAGGCTTACCTGAAGCATCTGCACTCTCAGGATATCCACAGTGGATTCCAGCGGCTCAAGAGATGTATTCAGAAACAGGTATCCCGTTGGCTTTTCCTTTGTGCCGATAAGCATGGCGAATATCAGAGTGTTATTTTCAAAGCGGGAGTTCTTTACCTCGGCGTAATATATTCCCGTGGGACTTTCATAGGCAAGCTTGCGGTATTTTGCAAGGGATGTCCCCTCGCTGTGGAGAAGGCAGTTTCTCTCCATGATATCATAGGAATACACGCTCAGTCCGTAGCGGTCCTGGATAAGCACGCAGGTCTCGTTATCATGGGCTATCCTGTCAAGGGAATCGGTGGTGAAGCCGTCGTCTCCCCACTGGGTCAGGATATAATTGGCAATTGATGTTATATCGCTGGTTTTTTCCGTCCGATAGGTGGCTTCCAGCGAAAAGGTAAAGGATACCCATATCATCAGAAGTATGCTGATTATGAAAATGGCGAAATATATCCACACCGTAAAGCGTATGCTGTGAACGCTTTTTATTAACGCCTGCTTCTTACTTTCCCGCATCGAACTTGTAGCCCATTCCTCTCAGTGTGATTATGAATTTGCGGTATTCTCCCAGAGAATTTCTCAGCATTTTTATATGGGTATCCACAGTTCGGTCATCGCCGTAAAAATCATATCCCCAGACCTCCTCAAGAAGCTTTTCTCTTGAGAGCGCTATGCCCTTATTGCGCACAAGATAGAAAAGAAGGTCGTATTCCTTGGGAGTGAGGGCTGCGGGAGCTCCGTCCACCTTGACCACTCTTCCCGACATATCTATTTCCAGACCCTCAAAGGTGAGGGTCTGCTTTTCGGAGGAAGCATCTGCGGGGGCACTGCGCTTTATTACCGCTCTTATCCTTGCAAGAAGCTCCTTGGGGGAGAAGGGCTTGGTCACATAATCGTCCACCCCCAGCTCAAAGCCGAAAAGCTTGTCATATTCCTCGCCCCTTGCCGACAGCATGATAACGGGGGTCTGCTTGGTCTTGCGTATCTCCTTTACCGCTGAGTAGCCGTCCAGCCTTGGCATCATTATATCCATGATGATAAGGTCAAAGTCCTCCCTGCGGCATATCTCCACCGCTTCCATGCCGTCCTCTGCCTCAACCGTTTCAAAGCCGTCAAATTTTGCATACTCGCTGATCACATTTCTGATGTTTTTCTCGTCGTCCACGATGAGTATCCTGTTTTTTTCCATTTTTATCACTGCTTTCTGTTATTTTTTCGGAGCATTTTTTTATTAACGCTATTATAGCACAAGTTTGTGTAATTTTTGTGAAAAGATACGGAAAATGCATGACATAAAAACGCAGGTCAGCTCTCCTTCCGGAGACTGACCTGTGAAAAATCATATTACCAGCCCATGATCTCCTTGATCTGTGCGGTGAGCTTATCCGCTGCCTTTGAATGGGTAGCTTCGGTGGGGTGCCAGTCTGCTGCATAGCCGTCGTCGGGGCTTTGCACATCAAAGGGCATGGCTGTGACCTTTGTATCTCCCGTTTCGGCGGTGTAATTCTCAACTGCCTTTTCCACAAAGGGGTAAAGCTCATTGCCCATTATTCCCAAGGTGCAGATTATCTGTGCATCGGGATTGTGGGAGCGGATATCCTTTAAGAATTCTGCATATGCTTCGGTGTATTCCGCTGTTCTCTCCTCTATGTTCTTGGTGTAGGAATTGTCGTTGGTGCCGAGATTTACCACAATAACATCGGGGGTGTAACCTGTGAAATCCCATTCAGCCGTATTGGGAGCCTTCCCTCTGAAGCTGCCGTATGAGAAGCCCAGCTTATCATAATAGCGTGGGATGGTCTGATTTGCAACCTTCTTTTTGCCGTCCGAATAGCCCGAAATTATGCCGTAGCCGCTTATTGATACCATGCTGTGGTCGGCATTCAGGTTCTGAGCGGTCTTATATGCATAGGTTTTTGTAACGTCCTCGGTTGTGGTGGAGAAATGATTATCCCTGTTCTCGTCATCAACGCCGTAGCCGCAGGTGATGGAATCTCCCACAAATTCAATGAAATGCTCCTTTTTCTCTGCGGGCTTTATGTCTCCGCCCTCCACTGTAATGGACTTTACAGCGCAGGTTGACATTGCTGTTTCCGAGAGCTTGATGATGCTAATCTCGCAGTCGGCGGGGGTATCGCTTTCAAATACGGTGTAGGTTTCCTCCGCATGGTCGATCATGTCATCAACCACTCTTTCGCCGTTCACATAAATGGCGATCCTTGCCTGATTGTCCGCATTATCGGGCTTTTCGGCATTGTCGTCTCCTGCTATGACCACCTCTGCCTTTGTGCCGTTAAAGGTGAATTCAGCTCCCGAGCCTGAAAAGGCAAGCCAGAGCATATCCTCGGTGAGCATCGTTCTGCCAAGGGGCTTTACGTTTTCGGCGGACGGAATGAAGGTCTTTACGGCGGGAGTTTTTTCGCCTGTGCAGGCGGCCATGCTGAGAGTCATTCCCGCTGCGCAGATGAGGGACAACAGCTTTTGCAAATTCATGCTTTTTCTCTTCCTTTCGGTTTTTTTATTATATCAATTGTACCATTTAAGATGAGGATTGTCAAGGAGCGCTTCATATTTCTGTTGAAAAAGAAAAAAATATATGCTATAATTTTTTCAAGGGATAAATTTTTATAGCGGGTTTATATGATCGGGCGAAAGGGACGGGATAAACATGAACAAAAGGATAGCTGCGGGTATTATTGCAATGCTTTTATGTGCAGGCTTTTCTGCCTGCAATTCGGAGGAAAATGCAGTTTCGGATATCCCTGAAACGGCGCAGGAATTTTCCGAGGCAGCGGTTTTGGACGATAATGCGGCATTTACAGACAGCGAGACGGTCACAGAAGCTATGCAAACCGAGCAGGATGAATTGCCGAAGCCCCCTATCGGTACTCTTTCCTCGGCGGACACCTCGGATTACGGGGAGCGGTTCTGCGGGTGGAAATATGACAGCTTCTCAGTTTGCGGCACTGCTTCGGAATTTTTTGAAATGGGCGGCAGCGGGGAAATGCTGTCCGCTGCCGAAAACGCTGTGAGGGAATCTGATATTTTCAAGGAAAACGAGCGTATTTGTCAGACTGCGGAGCTTGGTGAGGACGGGGTTTTCTATTACACTTTAGACGATGGAGACGAGATTCGGCAAAGAGGCGTTTTTTCCTGTTCCTCTCCTTGGGTGGACGAAAACGGTCATGCGGTCATAAGCTTTAAAAGTGCTGCCTGTGAGGACTTTGACGGGGACGGGGAAAAGGAAGCCTTTATTATTATGACTATCCCTTCCTTTGATACGTTCAGCCTTAGCGAGGACTGCGCTGCTTATGTTGATCCCTCGGGGAAGGCGAGCTTCCTTTGCAGCGGCATTGACGGTGATATGAAGCTTATCCGATACAGGGACTTTGCTCATATCGGGTTCAGCTTCGGCTGCAATAATATCACAACCTTTTCGGAAATTTATGCTGTGGAAAACGGCTCTGCAAGACTTGTACGCAAATGCGCTTTTCTTGGAGAAAAAGAGGGAATTGCCATGTCTGAAAGTGCTCCCCAGGCTCCGGGCAGCTGGCTTATCGTATGGGACAATATTGACAGGCAGTACAGGGAGATCGCCTCCGAGAAGGCTCCCGAGGGGCTTGCGGAGGAGATTTATAATTCCTCTGTTTTATATGATATCAAGGAATATTTTTCCTTCACCGATACTCCCGAATGGCTTGCTTCTCCCGAGAGCCTTTCCGAGGTCATGAGCGTTTACGGCGGAAAATATATCTGCATCGGCGACTTTTTTAACAGCTGCGTTCTTGAATATGACGGCGGGGAGCTTTTTTTAAGAAATGACAGGTTTATTTCTTCGGGCGGGGATTCGGAGCTTATTTACGCCGATCTTTCGGCTGCACAGGAAAAGGGCGTTCCCGAACCCGTTCCCGAGGGTGCGGATAATATGAGCGTTTCGGACTATTCTATCAGCGAGGAGGGCGTTTTTTATTCCGAGGAGGAGCTTTTTGAGGCGGGCGGCGGTGAGCTTTATAACGCTGCTCTGAATATTGTCAAGCAGAGCAGGTATTTCGGAAAGATATCCTATCAGCTCGGCAATGCAGAGAAAAACGGCAATACATACACATTCCCGAATCCGACCTATGCGGGGGGAGACGTGGAAAGGGAGAGCTATACCTATGCCCCCGATTATTTTATGGACGGGGAGCTTGTTCCTCTGTTTTGCGCAGCCGCCCTTGAGGACTTCGACGGGGACGGGAATAAAGAGGCATTTATTACCTTCCGTCTGCCCTATAAGGGATATTATTTCGACCTTTCGGGAGAAAAATCCGAAATTGAGATCGCTGCTTTTGTTTCCTCCGATGGCAGGGCTGAGATCGTCTGCGAGGAAGGCTTTCTGAACCGCTTTGACAAATTCCGCCTTATCCGCTATGAGGGGGAGGCACATCTTCTTGCGGGTGAGGACAGCGGCAGGATCTATTCCCTGAGAAACGGCTCTCCGAGGCTTGAGCTTTCCGCCGTTTCTCCCGATGGGAACGGCGTGAGCTTTAACAGACGGATTTTTTACAGCGGTGATCTGAAAAAATACTGCTATGCGGAATATCTGCCCTTGGACGGGGATATTCTTGAGGCTCTTAAAAAAAGCCCTGCCGCAAAGTCTCTCACAAACGGAGCTATGCCGCCCCGAAGAGCTTGGATATGCGGCGGCAGATACATTGTTACCGACTGCTATCCCTTTGGCGAATACCTTTACGAAAACGGCGGATTTACAAGGATATCCGATTACGGCGGCGGTGTGCCCGCTTCAAACAGCGAGCTTGACTGCTATGATGTGATTTTCTGAACCCCTCTTGAAAATATTTTCCGAATGTGGTAAAATATTCTAAGCAAGATTATTTCATAAAGGAGACGGGCATATGCCGAGAAATCACAGAAAGATCATTCTTGATCTGGAATTTAATCCTGTGAGAGAGCCTGAGATAAGAGAGAAAATGCGCAGCGAGATCATCGAGATCGGCGCTGTGATGCTGGATGATTCCCTTGCCGAGATAGGCTCCTTTGACGAATACATAAAGCCGGAATATAACGCTGTGGAGGACAAGATATCAAGGCTTACTGGCATCACTAACGATCAGCTGGAGAACTGCGGGGATTTTGACTGCGTTATGCACAGATTCATGGACTGGATCGGCGACAAGCCCTTTTCTCTTTATTCATGGAGCCTTACCGACATGAACGTTATGCTGGACGAGATCGATTTTAAATGCCCAGAGGACGAAAGCTATGACAGGTTTTTCGTGAGATGGATCGATTTACAGAAAATTTATCAGCGGATGATGGGCTTTTACAAGTCCATGGGGCTGACTAATGCTCTGGGCTCCCTTGGCATCTACTTTGACGGAACCGAGCACGGCGCTCTTGCCGACGCCCGCAACACTGCCGCTATTATGCGGGTTATGAGCGACGGGGAGAAGATGAAAAGTATCCGCAGCCGCTCTCATGTTACTTACAATACTGCCGATTCCTCGGGCTTTTCTCTGGGGAATATCACTATTAAGAAAAAAGGAAAATGATTTGTCTGCCGTGCCTTTCGGGTACGGCTTTTTTGTGCTAAATCAACAAACTTGGGCTTTGAAGGGATCTTGTTTAGTGCAAGGCTATGATTTTGGGCTTCGGGGCTTGAATTGCTTCCTTTGTGTGGTATAATTTAAGTTGGCAGAGTATGCATACAAGCCGTAACTTACAAATTTAATAAAGATAAACGGTGCCCCGGCGGGCTTATTGGTTTTTGTCCGGTCCGGGGGTAAAAGGGAAGCAGGTGCGATTCCTGCGCGATCTCGTCACTGTGATAAGGGAATGAACGGGCTTGCTTTTTAATAGGCAGTCACTGACCGTTCGGTCGGGAAGACGCTCGTGAGTGTTGATCTTTAAGCCGGGAAACCTGCCGCTTATCTGTACAGGGAATATGCCTTCATAACGCATGATTCCCAAGATCACGAGGTATTGATCGTACGTTTTCAGGCATCGCCGAAAAATTATTTTGGCGGGGTCTTGTTTGCTGTACCCTTCTTACGCTTCGTAGGAGGGGATTTTTTGTCAGTCAATGCCTCCGAATTTTACGGAGGAAGGTTTTTATGAAAAAAATTCGTTTTGTTATTGCGGCGCTGATGGCGCTGTCGTTACTTACTGCCTGCGGCGGAAATAATTCCGATAATTCTTCGGAAACCCTTTCCGATGCTGTTTCGTCTGAGGAGACATCTCAGTCAGAGGATGCCGTTCAGAGCGAATATGCCGAGGCGGCAGAGGACGAGGAAAATTATGATACGGGGGACGCTTCTTTGGATAATATAAGAAACGGGGACAACATCGGCGAAAATGAGCTGCTTGCGGTGAGCTTCGGCACAAGCTACAATGACAGCCGCCGTCTGACGGTGGGCGCTATCGAGAACGACCTTGAAGCGGCATTTCCCGAGTTTTCCGTCAGGAGGGGCTTTACCTCAAATATTATTATCGACCATGTTATGAAAAGAGACGGGATCCTTATTGATGACATTGACGCTGCTCTTTCCCGTGCTGCGGACAACGGGGTCAAAAATCTTATTATTCAGCCTACTCATCTTATGAACGGCATTGAATATGACGAGATCGTTGAAAAGGCGGCGAATTACTCAGACGCCTTCGAGAAGGTGGTTTTCGGTGAGCCGCTCCTTACAAGCGACGAGGACATCAGCCGTGTGGTTAAGGCTGTTACCGAGGATACAAAGGCTTATAACGATGGAAATACTGCCGTTTGCTTTATGGGTCACGGAACCGAACATTCCGCAAATGCTGTTTATGAGAAGCTGCAGGACGCTTTTGTGAGCGGCGGCTTTGACAACTATTTCATCGGTACTGTGGAGGCTTCGCCCTCCCTTGAGGACGTTATGGCTGCCGTTAAGAACGGCGGCTACAGCAGAGTTGTTCTTCAGCCGATGATGGTGGTTGCGGGCGATCATGCCAACAACGACATGGCAGGCGATGAGGACGGTTCGTGGAAAAGGGCTTTCGAGGACGAGGGCTTTGAGGTTATTTGCGTTCTCAAGGGCTTAGGTGAGATCGAAGAGATAAGGCAGATATATGTTGATCACGCAAGGGCTGCTATTGATTCTCTTAACTGATTTTTTGGAATGTATGCTTTAAATAAATAAACCTAAGAATATTTGTTTTATTTTACTATTGACATTTCGAAACGAATGTGCTATAATTTCTATGATGTTTCTCCCCGCTGCTTTTTCGGGGAGAAACAGCTTTTTTGATTTTGAAAGGGTTTTTGCTTAATGAAGAATATTATCGCTGTTTCTGTTATGCTAATTTGCTTCCTTACGGTTCTTTCGGGCTGCGGAAAAAAGGGTGAGGATATTTCCGCTGAGACTGCTTCCCCTGCGGAGTCCGATATCAGCTCAAATGCTGTTGCTGTCGGTGAGGAAACTGTTCCCGACGGGCTTATTATCCCAGAGGATATGGTTCCCGTTTATGCCGATAGTCTGATGGACGGGGAATATGATATAGAGGTGGATTCAAGCTCCTCTATGTTTACGGTCACTGACTGCCGTCTGACGGTGAAAGACGGAAAAATGTCCGCTCGGATGACCATGGGCGGCACGGGCTATCTGTATGTTTTTATGGGAAAGGGGGAGGACGCTTCCGAAGATCAATTTATCCCCTTTGAGGAAAATCCCGACGGCACTCATTCCTTTACGGTTCCTGTTGAAGGGCTTGACATGGGGATAGACTGCGCTGCTTTCAGCAAAAAAAAGGAAAAATGGTACGACCGCACTCTTCTTTTCAAGGCGGATTCCCTTCCCTTGGAGGCTTTTGCGGACAGGACTGCTGTTACTCCCGCCGATCTGGGGCTTGCTGACGGGGAATACACCGTTTCCGTTTCACTTGAGGGCGGTTCGGGCAGGGCGAAGATATCCTCCCCTGCAAGGCTTACTGTGGAAAACGGGGAGGCTATTGCCGAAATTGTCTGGGGCAGCTCTAATTACGACTGCATGACGGTGGACGGTGTGAAATATTCTCCTGTGAACACTGAGGGAAATTCCGCTTTTCTTATCCCTGTGGCAGGATTTGATATCAAGCTTCACGTTTCTGCCAACACCACTGCCATGAGCACTCCTCACGAGATCGGATACACCCTCTTTTTTGATTCGGAGACTATTGAGCAATGAAATTTCTTTTAAGGTTCGTTTCGGCTTTGATGTTATGCGCTGTGCTTTCGGGATGCTCCGAGGAAAAAAATTACGGGGCGGCTCCCTTTGACAATGCGGTTTTTGCGGGGGAGATGGAGCTTTTATATGCAGATCAGTTCAGTGCGGAATATTATGATAACGGCATTTCGCTTGTGAGCATTGCCGATGGGGGAGAATATCTTCTTGTTCCCCATGATATGGCTGTGACGGGCGTTTCGGAGGATATTACCGTGATCTCCGTGCCATGCGAAAGAATTTATCTTGCGGCTTCATCTGCTATGGACTCCTTTTTCGGTATCGGTGCGCAGAACAGCATTTTTGCGACCTCCACTCTCCCGAGAGACTGGGCGCTCCCTGAGGTCAGGGCTGCTATGGATAATGAGGACATCCTTTATGCGGGGAAATATTCTGCGCCCGATTATGAGCTGATTTTATCCGAGGGCTGCGATATTGCTGTTGAATCTACCATGATCTATCACAAGCCTGAGGTGAAGGAACAGCTGGAGCGCTTGGGAATACCTGTTCTTATTGAGCGGTCAAGCTATGAGGCTCACCCTCTGGGACGGCTTGAATGGATAAAGCTCTGGGGGCTTTTAACGGGCAGGGAGGATGAGGCGGAGAGCATCTTTGACGGTCAGGCTGCTCTTCTTGACGATGTTATTCAAAACGGTGATTCGGGCAGGCGGGCGGCATTTTTTTATTTAAGCTCAAACGGCAGCGCTGTTGTGCGAAAGCCCGGGGATTATGTTTCAAAAATGATAGAGCTTGCAGGTGGGGATTATATTTTTACTCCCGAGGACTTGAACGTGGAGGAAAATGCAATGTCCACCATGAATATGCAGTTTGAGGCGTTTTACGATAAGGCTTCGGCGGCGGACGTTATCATTTACAACAGCGCTATTGACGGCGGTGTGGCGGATATGGACGGGCTCCTTGACAAAAACAGTCTGCTTGCGGGCTTTAAGGCTTTTAAGTCGGGGGATGTCTGGTGCACCGAAAAGAATATGTTTCAGCAGACTACCTGTGCGGCGGAGGTCATTTCCGAGCTTAACAGGATCTTTTCGGGCACTGCCGATGACGAGATGGAGTTTTTTTACAGGCTCAAATGATCTTTTTTGATGGAGGGAATGGAATGAAAAAAGGAGCGGGACGTTATATTTTCTGCTATATCGCTTTATTTCTTCTGCTGCTTTTTCTCTGCGGAGCGAGCCTTTTTCTGGGCAGTGTGAGCTATTCGCCCCGTGATGTATCAGACGTTCTTTTCGGCGGCGTGCGGGGAAATGCGGCGGCTGACATTATTCTCTCCATCAGGCTGCCCCGCACCCTTGCGGCGGCTGTGCTGGGCGGCGGGCTGGCTGTTTCGGGCTATCTTTTGCAGACATATTTTGCAAATCCCATTGCGGGCCCCTTTGTGCTGGGCATTTCCTCGGGGGCTAAGCTGACGGTGGCTATGGCGATGATCTTTTTCCTGCAAAGAGGCATTCCCCTTTCCTCGGGGGGACTTATTCTGTCCTCCTTTGCGGGCTCTATGCTTTCAATGGGCTTTATCCTTGCGGTTTCGGCAAGGGTCAGAAAAAGCTCCATGCTTGTGGTTTGCGGCGTTATGATCGGATATATCTGCTCGGGGCTTACCGATTTTGCCGTTACCTTTGCGGACGATTCCAACATTGTTAATCTGCACAGCTGGTCATTGGGCAGCTTTTCCGGCATTGACATGGGGGATGCTGCTGCTTTTTCTCCTGTTATCCTTGCATCTCTGGCGGCGGCTTTCCTTATGTCAAAGCAGATCAACGCTTACCGCATGGGCGAGGCTTATGCACGAAATTCGGGAGTCAACATCAAGGCTTTCAGGCTGGGGCTTATTCTTATCTCAAGCCTGCTTTCAGCTTCCGTTACCGCTTTTGCTGGCCCTGTTTCCTTTGTGGGGATAGCTGTTCCTCATCTTATCAAAAAGCTTTTCGGAAACGGCGACCCCAAGCTTATTATCCCCGCTTCATTTCTCGGGGGAGCGGTTTTCTGCCTTTTATGCGATCTCCCTGCCAGACTGCTTTTCGCTCCTGCGGAGCTTAGCATAAGCTCGGTGACGGCGCTGGCGGGTGCCCCTGTGGTTATCGGTATCATGGCGAGGAGGAAAAATGCAGAGAATGAGTAATACTAAACACCATTAGAATTATGGAGAAGAAATCGCCGCAAAATCTTGCATATATGGATTTTGCGGCGAGAGCTTCCCATAATTCAATAGGTGTTTAGTATAAAATCCCCTCAAAGCAGATCTTTTCAATGGATATCTGCTCTGAGGGGATATATATTATTATGCTTTTATCAGTATCTGATTATGCTTGCAGAACAGTCACAGAAGGCTGAAGAATCTTCGCCCTTTCTGTTAATGATCTTAGCGTTCATGGGGATATGGATAGTTCTGAGGGAGGTACAGCCTGCAAATGCATCTTCATGTATTTTTTCAAGCTCTGCAGGAAGCGTTATTTCTTCAAGTGAGGTGCAGTTCTTGAATGCGCTTGTTATATATGTTACGCTGTCGGGCAGCTTTACCTCACGAAGTGATGTACAGTTTCCGAAGAAGCCATCCTCCGCTGCACCGCTCCTGCCCGACAAACATTTTACCGTTCCCTCCAGCGAAACCGATTCAAGTGAGGTACATCCGCTGAACATTGAAGTTATTTCTTCAATGTAATCAAAACGTATATTTGCTTTTTTAAGTGATGTGTAGTTTTTGAAGTATTCATTATAATCCTCATGAATACCCCTGGATAAATAAGCGTCGATATACTCTAATGACGGGCATTTTTTTATTTGGATCTTGTTTCTTGTTGAGGTTGATGTGAAGGATTTCAGTGATGGACAGTTCTCTATGGAAATATCTCTGTCAGAAGTATTATAAACGTCTCCCGATATCTGAACATTTGTGAGATTTACTTTCGCATTGCTGCGAATCTCAGAAAATGATACATTTAACGAAGGACAATTACAGAGGCAGAAATAATCGTACTTACTCGGATATCTGACCTCTGTCAATGCGGGCATATTAAATATTTCAACACAGTATAGCGAATCCGAAAGATAAAGATATTTTAATGAAGGAAACTCTGCAAGATTGCAAAGATCATAAAAATAATCATATTCAGCTTTAGGAAAATAAATTGCTTCAACGCTTTTCCGAAAATCTTCGGTTTCCTTAGTCGCCATATTCGTGTATTCTGAATTACAGAAATCTAATGAGGCGGAAATACCTTCAGGACCGTTTTCAAATGTAATTACCTTTGAGCCAAGGTGTGATCTCCAGAAGGATGAGAAGTTCTCAATCATTTTTTTTACATCGTCAACATTACAATCATCGCTTTTTGTTAAGTTTGCAGGAAGAACCACTGCATCTTTCGGACATTCTGATGTGTATTTTTTCTTTGCAGGGGCTTTTTCTGCCTTGGGGGCGGCAGGCACGGTGAGCTTTGTTCCGCACTTTGAACAGAATACGGAATCGGGCAGCAATACGGCTCCGCACTCCGGGCAGCTAAGCTCCTGCTTTGCTCCGCAGAAGCGGCAGAATAAGCTTCCGTCTTCAATCGTTTTTTTACAGCTGATACATTTCATGCGTTTTCTCCTTTTATTATTTTGATTTATCTTATTAAAGCGAATACTATATTAACATTATACAACATTTGTCAGGTTTCGTCAATACATTTACAGACATATTGCCGAAATTTATACTAATCTTTAATCGTTCTGTTGACAAAGGCGGCAGATAGAACGATTAAAGATTAGTATTATGCATCAGAAAAGGCTGCCCGTGAAAAAACGGACAGCCTTTTACTTATTCCTATTCGATTGCGGTGGAATGTTATACTAAACACCATTAGAATTATGGAGAAGAAATCGCCGCAAAATCTTGCATATATGGATTTTGCGGCGAGAGATTCCCATAATTCAATAGGTGTTTAGTATTATTCTCCCTTTGCAAATGCCTTTCGTATCATATTGATAGGTATTACCATGAACGCAAGGACTATGCATATAAGCCATGTCACGGGGCTCAGTGCCTCAACGCTCAGCACCTCTCCGCCGAAGGTCACGAAGATGAACTGGAGCACGAATATGGACAGCATTACATAGATGAAATTCTTGTTTCTGCCCAGTCCCTCAAAGGGATTCATATGTGAGGTTCTCGCATTGAAGCCGTTGAAGGTGATCGCCATCATAAAGGTTGCGAATACGGCGGATTTGAGATAGGTATTGTCCACGCCGCCGAAAAGCTCTCTTATTGCGGGCACGAATCTGATGCAAAGGCAGACTGCTGTGATATAAATCGCTGATATGATTATTTCCGTCATCATTCCCTTGCTGACAATGCTTGCGGAACGAGGTACGGGCTGCTCCTTCATGTATTCCTTGAGGGCAGGCTCGCTTCCGAAGGCGATTGCTGCCAAGGTATCCATTGCAAGGTTTACAAGGAGAAGCTGGATAACGGTCATCATCACGTTTTCGCCCATAAGGGGTCCGATAAAGCAGGTCAGCACCGCTGCTACGTTTACGGTAAGCTGGAAAATAAGGAACTTGCGTATGCTTTTGAACATGGTTCTGCCGTAAAGGATAGCCTTTTCAATGGATGAGAAGTTATCATCGAGAATGGTGATATCTCCCGCTTCCTTGGCTACCTCGGTGCCGCTGCCCATTGCAAAGCCAACATCCGCTTTCTTGAGGGCGGGGGAGTCGTTTACGCCGTCTCCTGTCATTCCCACTACAAGATTTAACTCCTGTGCGGCTCTTACAAGGCGGCTCTTATCGGTGGGAAGCGCTCTGGATACCACTCTGAGATCGGGCAGCAGCGCTTTAAGCTCATCATCTGTCTTTTCCGCAAGCTCGGCGCTGGTGAGGGCTATATCCGTATCCTTGGTAAGAAGTCCTGCTTCCTTGGCAATTGCTACGGCGGTTTCCTTTCTGTCGCCTGTTACCATTACTACCTGTATTCCTGCGTTCTGAACCTCCTTGATCGCATCCACTGCTTCCTTGCGGACATTATCTCGGATACTGAGCAGGCACACAAGTGTTACCGTTCCCTCGTCGGATTCGCCGTTTTTCTTGGCTACGCCTAAGAGTCTCATTGATCTGGACGCCTGAGTGTCGATATAATTCATAAGGGCTGATTTATCGGGCAGGGACTTTACCTCACCCTTTTCATCCACATAGGAATCGCATCTTTCCAGGAGCCTTTCGGGTGCGCCCTTTATATAGGTCACGGGGCTGCCGTTTTCGTTTACCGTTACGCTGGAGCATTTCTTGTTGGAATCAAAGGCGCTGAAATTCAGCACGTTATCCTTTTTGATATCTCCCGCTCTGCCTGCGTCCATGAGATAGGTCATAAGGGCACGGTCGGTGCTGTTTCCGCCGATAACTGTGCCTTCGCCGGGGGCTGCGCTGTTATTTACGCCTGCGCCGATGATTATATCCTTTGCAAGAGGTGCGGGTATTTTGTCAAAGCTGTCGTAAAGGCTGCCGTCTCCTGCGGAAAGCTCTACTACAGAAAGCTTGCCCTCGGTGATGGTTCCTGTTTTATCGCTGAAAAGTATGCTCAGGCTTCCTGCTGTCTCAAGTCCGTTTATCTTCCTTACAAGGACGTTGTCCTTTGCCATTTTAAGGCTCTGGAAGGAAAGAAGGATGGATGTGAGCATGGGAAGTCCCTCGGGTACTGCGCACACGATTATTGTTACGGCTACTGTTACTGCGTCCATTATCAGGCGTACCCAGCCGAAAAAGTCTGCGGGTATGCTGCCTGTGATAAGCGTTTTTGCCATTATTCCCACTACGATGCATATTGCGCCTATGTAGCCGAAGGTGGATATCTGCTTCGCAAGGTGGCTGAGCTTTACCTGGAGAGGTGTTTCTCTGGTATCCTCCTGCACCTCCAGCGCAAGCTCTCCGAACAGGGTCTTGTCGCCTACTACCTTGATCTCCATATAGCCTTCGCCGCCGCAGACTACTGTGCCTCGATATGCGTAATGCTTATTGAGAAGATCCTTTATTTCATATCCCTCGCCCTTTTCATCGGGGAGCTTTTCCGCTTCCTCGGTCTCGCCGTTCAGGGCTGCCTGATCTACCTTGATGCTGCCCATAACTATCTCGCCGTCTGCGGGAAGCTTGTCGCCTGCCTGGAGATAGACGATATCTCCCACTACTACCTCGCTCACATGTATCTCGGTGAGCTTGCCGTCTCTTATCACCTTGGCAGTCTCCTTGGCTTCCTCCTCTGCCTTCAGGGCGGACGCCTTGCCTTCCTGCTTGCTTTCGCTGACTGCAGATACTCCGTTTGCGATCATTATTGCCAGAAGTATTCCCGCAGGCTCAAACCATTCCGCCTGTCCCATGAAAAACAGTACCACCTGCACCACAAGCGCTACAAGCAGTATCATTATCATTGGATCCTTAAAGCCCTCAAGTATCTTTTTCCACAGCGGGTCGGGCGGGATCTGCGTCAGGGTATTCGCTCCGTGCTCCCTGCGGCTTGCCTCTGCTTCGCTTTGGGTAAGTCCCTTGGGGACGGTGCTTTGCGGCTTTTCTTTTACTTGCATAATTTAAGCGTCCTTTCCTTTTTTTTGACTTGGCATTATCCGCTTTTGTGCCGATATGCGCTTATTCTGAATTATACTCCAAATACCTTCGATTGTCAATAGCTCTGCTATACAGCTTCATTATATTTAGATTAAAATCAGATTAATACTCATTATCCGCTTTTTTTTCGGAAATTTTTGCTTCTCTATTGACAGGCGGCGGGAAATATGTTATAATCATTTTACGATAAAACCTTATCAAGAGAGGCTGAGGTACTGGACCTGTGACGCCCGGCAACCTGATCATGCTGCATCTGCGGCAGAAGTAAGGTGCTAATTCCTGCGGAAGTTTTCCGAGAGATGAGGAAATTACAAAATCTGACTTTTTGTAAGGCACTCGTTTTTTCGGGTGCCTTTTTTTCAGTTTATTTTTTATGGAGGTTTAAATATGTCTAAATTCCTTTTTACATCCGAATCCGTTACAGAGGGTCATCCCGACAAGATCTGCGACCAGATCTCCGACGCTGTTCTGGACGAGATACTTAAAAACGACCCTGCGGGCAGAGTTGCCTGCGAGACCTGCACCACTACCGGTCTTGTTATGTGCATGGGTGAAATTTCCACCACTTGCTATGTGGACATTCCCAAGATCGTGAGACAGGTGGTTATTGACATCGGCTATGACCGTGCTAAATACGGCTTTGACGGTCACACCTGCTCGGTTGTCACATCTATTGACGAGCAGTCTCCCGATATTGCCATGGGCGTTGACGAGGCTCTCGAATACAGAGACGGCTCACAGAAGGACGATTTCGACACGGGCGCAGGCGATCAGGGCATGATGTTCGGCTATGCCTGCACTGAGACTCCCGAGCTTATGCCCATGCCCATCTCCCTTGCTCACAAGCTTGCTAAGAAGCTCACCGAAGTGAGAAAGACAGGCGTTCTGCCCTATCTCCGCCCCGACGGAAAAACTCAGGTAACTGTTGAATATGAGGACAACAAGCCTGTGAGAGTTGATACTGTTGTCGTTTCCTCTCAGCACG
The DNA here is from genome assembly GCA_022787085.1 of Oscillospiraceae bacterium. Classification (GTDB taxonomy): domain Bacteria; phylum Bacillota; class Clostridia; order Oscillospirales; family Ruminococcaceae; genus Huintestinicola. The sequence goes on from JALFVE010000047.1 coordinate 17,576, forward strand.
CTCCCGAGGTTTCTCTTGACAAGATAAGAGAGGATATTATCGAAAAGGTCATTAAGCCTGTTATTCCCGCTGAGCTGCTGGTTGACACCAAATATTTCGTTAATCCCACGGGAAGATTCGTTATCGGCGGTCCTCAGGGCGACAGCGGTCTTACGGGAAGAAAGATCATCGTTGATACATACGGCGGATATTCCCGTCACGGCGGCGGAGCCTTCTCGGGCAAGGATCCCACTAAGGTTGACCGCAGCGCTGCTTATGCCGCAAGATATGTGGCTAAGAACATTGTTGCGGCTGGTCTTGCGGAAAGATGCGAGGTTGAGCTTGCTTATGCCATCGGTGTTGCAAAGCCTGTTTCCATTATGGTGGATTCCTTCGGCACAGGTAAGGTTTCCGATGAAAAGCTCAGCGAGGCTGTGGCAAAGGTATTCGATCTCCGTCCTGCGGCTATCATCAAAACTCTTGAGCTGAGAAAGCCCCAGTACCGCCAGCTGGCGGCTTACGGTCACATGGGACGTGAGGACCTGGGTGTTGCTTGGGAGAGAACTGACAGGGTTGACGCTCTCCTTGAGGCTGTTAAGTAAGAAGCTATAATATTATGCCGCTTTTGACATTCGTTGAAAGCGGCATTTTTATGCTTCAAAACAAAAATGCCTGTCGGGAAACGGCATTTCCCGACAGGCAGAAATTTTATTTATTAATACTCAAGCTTCTTGTCAATATAAGCAATAAGCTCGTCTATCTTGACTCTTTCCTGAGCCATGGTGTCTCTGTCACGGACGGTTACGCAGCCGTCCTCAAGAGTATCGAAATCGTAGGTGATGCAGAAGGGTGTGCCTATCTCGTCCTGACGGCGGTAGCGCTTACCGATCTGACCTGCCTCGTCATACTCAACGTTCCACTTCTTGGCAAGCTTGGTGTAAAGCTCGATTGCAGGATCCTTGAGCTTCTTTGTAAGAGGAAGAACTGCTGCCTTGACGGGTGCAAGTGCAGGGTGGAGGTGCATAACGGTTCTTACGTCCGACTTGTCGCCCTCGCCGATCTCCTCCTCATCGTATGCCTCGCAGACGATGGTGAGGAAAAGTCTCTCAACGCCGAGAGATGGCTCGATAACGTAGGGAACATACTTCTCGTTTGTCTCGGGATCGAAATATTCCATGGATTTGCCGCTTGTTTTCATATGCTGAGTGAGGTCATAATCCGTTCTGTCGGCAATGCCCCAAAGCTCGCCCCAGCCGAAGGGGAAGAGATACTCAAAGTCTGTTGTTGCCACGGAGTAGAAGCAAAGCTCCTCGGGGGAGTGGTCACGCAGTCTCAGGTGCTCCTCGCTGATGCCCAGACCTAAAAGGAAGTCTTTGCAGTAGCTTCTCCAATACTCGAACCACTCAAGGTCTGTGCCGGGCTTGCAGAAGAACTCAAGCTCCATCTGCTCGAACTCTCTTACACGGAAGATAAAGTTGCCGGGGGTGATCTCATTTCTGAAGGATTTGCCCACCTGTCCGACGCCGAAGGGAACCTTTTTGCGGGTTGTTCTCTGGATATTGTTGAAGTTTACGAAAATACCCTGAGCGGTCTCGGGACGGAGATAGAGCTCTGCCTTGGAATCCTCCGTTACGCCCTGGAAGGTCTTGAACATGAGATTAAACTGACGGATAGATGTGAAATTCTTCTTTCCGCAGTTGGGGCACTTGATATCGTGCTGCTCGATGAAATCTGCCATCTGGTCATTTGTCCAGCCTGCGGGATTTGCATCGGACTGGCTTTCGATAAGCTGATCGGCACGATGACGGGTCTTGCATTCCTTGCAGTCCATGAGAGGATCGGAGAAGCCGCCGATATGTCCCGATGCTACCCATGTCTGGGGATTCATAAGAATTGCAGAGTCAAGTCCCACATTATAGGGGCTTTCCTGTACGAATTTCTTGAGCCATGCCTTTTTGATATTGTTTTTAAGCTCAACGCCCAGAGGTCCGTAATCCCATGTATTTGCAAGACCGCCGTAGATCTCGCTGCCGGGGTAAACAAAGCCTCTGCCCTTACAGAGAGCCACTATTTTATCCATTGTTTTTTCTGCTGCCATAAAGCTATACCACCTTTTATACTTTCTTGCCATTAAGACAATTTATATCAATAGTTATATCTATTATATTCCATATGAGAGCGGTTGTCAAGTGATTTTCGGGGGCTTTACATAATTTTGGACTATTCTCCCGCTTTCGGCGGCAGGGCTATGAGGAATTTTATCTTCTTGCCCTCGTTTGCAAACATTCTTTCATGCTCGGTGATGAGATTGTCGGGGAGATTTTCGGCGTGGAGATCTCTCGTGATATAGGTTATCTCCCAGCCGCATTCTTTGAAATATTCCACCGAATCCTCGAATAACTCGTCATCGTCTGTCTTGAAGCGCAGCTCGCCCCCGGGTTTCAATATATTTTTATACTGCTCCAGCTGCCTTGGGTGGGTCAGGCGGCGTTTGTTATGCTTGCCTCTGTTCCACGGGTTGCAGAAATTGATATATATGCGGTCAACGGTATCGGTTTCCGCAAACAGCTGTGAGATATTTACGATATTCATTCTCAGCAGGATAACATTGTCATGGGTGCGGTCAACGGCTGCAAACATACTCTCCACCGTTCGTCTGCCCACTGCAAGGATATCTGCCTTGATATCGGCTGCTATTATATTTATATCGGGATATTTGAGAGCGTGCTGGGCGGCAAATACTCCCTTGCCGCAGCCCAGCTCCAGATACAGCGGTCTGGAATTATCCCCGAAGGCTTCGTGCCATTTTCCCTTCATTTCCTCGGCATTGTCTATGTAATAGGGGCAGGCATCCAGCTCGGGACGTGCCCATTTTTTCCTTCTTATCCTCATTTTGCTTTTCCTTTCAGTTTTTTGTTATCCTTGCCTTGGCGGTTATCTCCGAAACATAAACGGCACAGACGGACACTCCCTCAAGGTCTTTGTCCTCAAAGGCGAAATCAAGCCCCGTCTGATGTTTCATAAGCAGGGAAAGAGCGTGCTTTTTTTCGGCGCTGTCCGTTAATATTTTTGCTGTGCCCTGCCCCATTACGCTTTTGTAATCACAGCTGTAGCCGCAGGCTTTTTCTGCTTCGGTTATCTCTCCGCCGTTGTCGATCTCGATGAACACATTGGGATTTTTGCTTATTATGTCAAGGCGCTTTCCCTTTTCGGCACAGTGGAAAAAGAATGTAAATCCATTTTCCGTGTGCTCATAGCCGAAATTTACGGGGGTCACATAGGGGATATTGTCAAGGCACATTCCGAGATGCATTACCTTACATTCGCTCAGTATTTGAATTATGCTGTCCGTATCGGTTATTTCACGGTCTTTTCTTCTCATTTATCTCACCCTCAGCTCCCAGAATGCCACCGCTCCTGCGGCTGCCACATTTAATGAATCAACTCCGTGGGACATGGGTATCTTAACGGTATAATCACATTTTGCGATGGTTTCCTTTGACAGCCCGTCACCCTCGGCTCCAAGTACTATTGCAAGACGTTCCTCCGATTTCAGAACAGGATCGTCTATGCTGACGGAATTGTCCGAAAGAGCCATGGCGGCGGTCTTGAAGCCCATGGCGCGGAGCTTGTCCGTTCCGTTTTTCGTCCAGTCGGCGGGGATATTGCCTATTCTCGTCCATGGCACCTGAAGTATTGTCCCCATGCTCACTCTCACCGCTCTTCTGCACAAAGGATCGCAGCAGGAGGGGGTTATGAGCACTGCGTCAATGTTCAGCGCTGCCGCCGAGCGAAATATTGCTCCGATATTGGTGGAATCCATTATATCCTCAAGCACGGCGATACGCCTTGCGTTTTTGCATATTTCCTCGGGGGAGGGGAGAATGGGTCTTCTCATTGCGCAAAGCACCCCTCTTGTCAGCTCGAAGCCCGCAAGCTGTGCAAGGACGCTCCTTTCGGCGGTATAGACGGGGATATCTCCGCAGCGCTCTATTATTTCCTTTCCCTGCCCTTCTATATGCTTAGGCTCCATCAGCAGGGATACAGGCTCATAGCCCTCGTTCAGCGCAAGGTCTATTACCTTGGGGCTTTCTGCTATGAATATCCCCTTTTCGGGCTCAAGACGGTTTCTGAGCTGTGCCTCGGTGAGCCTTGAAAACACGCTTACTCCTTCTTCGGACAGGTCTGAAACGTGGATTATATTCGGCATTTTTTGATTCTCCTTGAGATGATTCTTGGTTCTATTATACCATATCAACAATAAAATTGCAAAATATTTTATGCCCATTTTTTCAAAACCTGTTGAAATGCACAAATAAATATGTTATAATTATTTCATATATATGACTATTGATGTTTGCGGGCCTTCTGCAAATATCTGAAAGGAATCTTGTTACTATGAGCTATAAAAACGAATTCATTAAATTCATGGCGGACTGCGGCGTGCTTACCTTCGGGGATTTCACCCTGAAAAGCGGCAGAAAGGCGCCTTATTTCATCAATACGGGAAATTACAACACAGGCGCTCAGCTTGCCCGTCTGGGCGGCTTCTATGCCGACTGCATCAAGGAAAACGGCATTGAGGCGGAGTGCCTTTTCGGTCCTGCATACAAGGGCATCCCTCTCGCTTCCTGCGCTGCTATGGCTTTAGCTCAGAAATATAACATGGATGTGGGCTTTTGCTTTGACCGCAAGGAGGCAAAAGATCACGGCGAGGGCGGTCTGTTCGTGGGCAGACAGCCTAAAAAAGGCGAGAAGGTCGTTATCATCGAGGATGTTATGACATCGGGCAAGGCGCTTAAAGAAGTATATCCCAAGCTCAAGGACGCTGCCGACGTGGACATCACTGCCATGGTCATTACTGTTGACAGAATGGAAAAGGCTCTGGATTCCGAGCTTTCCGCTGTGGGACAGGCTTATAAGGATTACGGCATAAAGGTTTATTCCATTGTCAATATAAATGACATCATCTCTGCCATCGAGGAGGGCGTTATCGACGGAAAGGAATACCTTGAGAAGATGAAGGAATACCGCAGCGCTTACGGAGTAAATTTATAATAGTATTATATACCAATTTAATTCAGAAAGGACTGTCTTACCAATGAGCGTACGTTTTGATCTTACCACCATCGCACCCGAGCTTATGGACGCTGTTATCTACATGGATAACTCTCCCGCATATGCTGCCTTCAAAGAGGAGATCGAGGCTATTCTTGCGGATTTCAATGCTACGGGGCATCTTTCCTCCGCTTGGAAGGTTGACGAGAAGGAGCTTACCGCTAAGTCCGAGGATACTCTGAAAAATATGCACCGTGCTTATCTCGTCTGGTCTTACAGCGAGGAAAAGAAGAACGGCGTTGACCCCGACTGCAGCTGCCACACCATGGGCAAGCTTTTCTTCAAGTCAAATGCTGAGGTCATCAAGGCAGTTAACGGCGGCGAGGAGACTGTTGCTCCCAAGAATGCCATCAACGTTATCGAGGGCTTCAAGGCACAGATAAATTCCGACCCCGCCCTTTTTGAAAGCATTAAGGATTTCTTTAAGAAATACATTTACGGCTATTTCTTCAATTTCCTCTCCGAGGCTAAGATAATGAAGAAATATGCGGAAATGCTCGCTTATCTGGGTGTTATGTCCAACAAGATACCCACAAGCGTTTCCGAGCAGCAGAAGGTGCTTCCCAAAATGGCTCTTCTCCTTTCAAACGATCGCTTCAAGTATTTAAACGGCTTCGTTCCCAAGTCTCTTATGCTGGACATAATCTTTGACAGGATCGAGTTTGCCACCCTTTCTCCCGAGGAGACTGCTCTTGTTAAGGAGAGGATTATCACATTTATCACAAATAAGTACAGGACCGACAAGGAGGACAATGTTGAGCTTCTGAGCGATGATGTTACCGCTTCCTTTGCTTCGGATTATTTCGCTAAATACATAAACGTTCCCGAGTTCTGCGAGGGGCTTTACAGAAAGTGCGCCAGCGGCGTAAGGACCTTTCTTGACTGCGACCGTGACGACACGGGCGATTACAGCGCTGCCAAGCTCACCGAGCTTACAAGCGCAAAGTGCCTTACCGATTATGACAGCTTCTACACCACCGAAAAGGCTCCCTGCAATGACACTTCTCTCGGCGGCACCGATCTTTGCTGGAGATATCCCATTATTTTCAAGGACGCTTCGGATTTCTACTTTGCACCCGTTTACGAGGAGCTTATCTATCCCGTTCTTGACAAGGATATTTACCGGAGCGTTCCCGAGGGCGAGATACCTTACGGCATTTTCCCCTTTGCGGACGAGGCTTTCAAGACAAATGCCATCCGCACCGCAGCAGGTATTTCCGATACCTCTCTCTCCGTCAGAAAGGACAGAATTGCGGTTCTCGAGCAGCTCAAGAGACTCAGCAGCGATACATCCAGCTCCCCCAGAGACAGAAAGATGCTTATGCTTGAGCAGACTCTCTGCCTTGTTTCGGGCAACTGCAGTGAGGCTAAGTACAAGGCTCTTATCACCGAGAATGTTTTCGGAACCGATCTTTACGAGGAATACATCCGCTACAGGATGGACCTCCTTGTTAACAAGGCGCTTACGGGTCTTGAGTCCAAGAAGGTGCTTCTGGACGAGATAAACAAGATAGGCTGAGTTTGATCGTTATTAAGCGGGACTGCTGTATTTATGCAGCTGTCCCGCTTATTTTTCAGCCCTGCTCAAATTTTTTCCTGTATTCGGTGGGAGAGCAGCCTGTTATTCTTTTGAACTGCCTGTTGAAATTGGATATATTTGAATATCCGCAGCCGAATGCTATTTCCAGAATATTCTTTTTTGTGCCGATAAGCGCCCTGCACGCCTTGTCTATCCTGAAATGGGAGATATATTCCACTGCGCTCAGTCCCACCTGCTTTCGAAAGCGATTCATAAAATAGCTTTCGCTCAGATGAACCGAGGCGGCAAGCTGACCGATGGTAATTGTCTCGTTGAAATGCTCCGCAATGTATTCAAGAGCGGGGCGTATCTCGCTGCCCGATACGCTGATATGCGGCTCCCTCTCCGCTTCCTCTTCAAGCAGCCAGAAAAGCCTTAACATCTCGCTGCGCATAAGCATATCAAGCCTTGGGGAATCACCCTTGGCACATGAAAAGATATTTTCTGTGGTGACAGCAAGCTCCGAATAATAATGATGCTGAGGGGTTATCCGTATGGGCAGTCTCATGCTGCCGTCTGTAAGGGGCTTGATACATTCGTTTATAAACCTGTCCGAAGCCTGACCGCCGAAAAGCTCATGGCTGAAAACAAGGGTATCATACACCTGTCGGGTGTCGGGGCAGGGGTATATCGAGTGCAGAACATTTGGCTGAGTGATGATAATGTCTCCCGCTGAGGAGGTGAATTTTTCCTCACCGCAGATAAATTCGGCAGAGCCTTCACGGATATAGCTTATTTCAAATTCGCTGTGCCAGTGCATGGGAACGCAGCTGAAATGATCGGGAATTGCACATTCGTAATAGCTGAAGGGCTTTATATCCGAGCTGTGGATGCGGTTTTCTCTGGAATCCATATTATTCATGCAAGCGCCTCCCTAAAATAGGATAGTATCAGGATTTGGTAGAATATCAATAGATTTTAATGCTGTTTTATAGTATTATATCATATAGAAGCTGAAATTGCAATGACCCTTCTGAAAGGACGTGCTGTTATTATGATAAAAAAATTTGTTTACGGCAACCCCATCCCCACCGACGCTGTTATAAAGAATATTCCTGTATCCGAGGATATGCTGCCGTTTTTTGAGACGGACAATAAGGGCGGATTTACCTATAAATTTGCCGAAAATGACATTGTTTACGGACTTGGAGAGCAGATTCGTGGCATTAACAAGCGGGGCTGGCAGTATGTCAGCTGGAATTACGACAATCCCAATCACCATGAGGATACCTGCTCGCTTTACGGCTCACATAATTTTATTATCATCAGCGGAGATATGACCTTCGGCGCATTTTTTGACTATGCGGGAAAAATGGAATTTGACATCGGCTACACTAAAAGAAGCGAAATGAAGATCAAGGCAGAAAAAAATGACCTGATAGTTTACATTATCACAGGGGAAAACGAAAAGGATATTGTCAGGCAGTTCAGGCAGCTTATCGGCAGAAGCTATATCCCTCCTTTCTGGGCATTCGGCTACGGACAGAGCCGCTGGGGATACAGAAATGAACAGGATATCCGCACCGTTGCGGAGAAATACAAGGCTGCGGGCATACCTCTTGACAGCATTTATATGGATATCGACTATATGGAGCGATACAAGGATTTCACCGTTGACAAGGAGCGCTTCCCCGACCTTGAAGGGCTTGTGAGCGACATGAAGGCACAGGGCATCCGACTTGTTCCTATCATTGACGCTGGCGTTAAGATAGAGGAGGGCTATGACGTTTACGAGGAAGGCGTAAAGAATAATTTCTTCTGCAAAAATGCCGACGGAGGAGATTTTGTGGGAGCGGTATGGCCGGGACGTGTTCATTTCCCCGACTTTTTGCAGCCCGAGGCAAGAGACTGGTTCGGCAAAAAATATTCCGCACTTACAAAGCTTGGAATTGAGGGCTTCTGGAACGATATGAACGAGCCTGCCATCTTCTACACAGAGGACAGGCTGGCGGACACCTGCGCCGAGATAGAAAAGCTCACCTCGGGAAATATGGGTATAAACGAGTATTTCGCATTTACGGGAATGGTTGCGGGGCTTAACGGCAATATTGGCGATTATGATAAATTCTATCATAACATAAACGGTCATATGGTAAAGCACAGCGAGGTGCACAACCTTTACGGAATGAATATGACCCGCTCCGCATATGAGGCTCTCAGGGAAATTTGTCCCGAAAAGAGGACGTTATTCTTCTCCCGTTCGTCCTATATCGGCGCTCACCGCTTCGGCGGCATCTGGCAGGGGGACAATAAATCCTGGTGGTCACATATTCTTCAGTCCATGCAGCAGCTTCCCGCACTTAACATGGCAGGCTTTCTCTATACAGGCTCGGACACGGGAGGCTTCGGCTGCGATACCACCGAGGACCTTATGCTCCGCTGGCTTGAGTATTCTGTCTTTACGCCTCTTTTCAGAAATCATTCCGCCGACGGCACGCGCTTTCAGGAGCTTTACCGCTTTGATAATGTAAATGCTGCCGCAGAGATGATAAGGATAAGATATTGCCTTATCCCCTATCTTTACAGCGAGTTTTTAAAGGCGGCGCTGAATGATGAAATGATGTTTAAGCCCCTTGCCTTTGATTTTCCGTGTGACGATATGGCAAGGCAGACAGATGATCAGCTCCTTCTCGGAAACGAGCTTATGATAGCTCCCGTTTACAAGCAGAACGCTCTTGGACGGTATGTATATCTCCCCGAGGAAATGATGCTTGTCAGAATGAAGTCCTGTGATAAATATGAAACAAAGGTGCTTCCCAAGGGGCATCATTATGTGGATATAGCCCTTGACGAGCTTGTGTTCTTCATCCGTTACAACAAAGCCATTCCCTTCGGAAATGCTGCGGAAAATACCTCGGAGATCGACATGGGCGCAGTTAAGCTCATGGGATATCCGTGCAGCTCCTATGAGCTTTATTCCGATAACGGATATTCTCCCGCCCCCGAGGACAGCCTCAGTATTTCGGAAATTCGGGCATAATTATATAAAAAAAACGCCGCTGCGGGCAGTTCAAAGCTGCTCGCAGCGGCGTTTTTATTAAAAACTTGAAATATTTCCCAAAATGCTTTATAATAAAACAAGATGATATTTCCTCAGTAAATCAAAAAGGGGCGATCATATGGAAAAAATACCTGTAGGAACAGTGATCTGCGGCAAATACCGCATTGTCTCCGAACCCGTCGTATCGGGGGGCACATCTGTAATATACAAGGTCCATCATCTTGACTGGGATATGGATATGTCAATGAAGATACCACGGGAGGACGCTCTGAGCGGCGAAAAGGATATGCAGGCTGTTATCCGTGAGTGCGAGCTCTGGACGGAGCTTGGTGCAAATCCCTATATCAACAGCTGCTATTATGCCCGTGAAATAAACGGCAGACCTGTTATTTTCTCCGAGTGGACGGATGGGATAAGCCTGGCGGAATATATAAGCTCGGGCAGACTTTACACAGGCTCGGAAAATGAGATCCTGCTGAAAATTCTGGATATTTCCATTCAGGCCCTGTTTGCTCTCAGCTTTTCCCATTCCCACATTCCGCCAGTTATCCACGGGGATGTGAAGCCCGACAATATTATTATCAGGGAAAACGGCGAGGTCAAGCTCACCGATTTCGGCTTGTCCGCAGGCAGAGGCGGTTACACCGACAAATTCTGCTCCCCCGAACAGAAAAACGGAAAGGCTGTTGCCGTCAGCAGCGATATTTACTCATGGGCTGTGACGGTCATGGCTATGTATTCGGGAAAGATCACCTGGGGCGACGGGATAGAGGCAGGCGTCTGCTGCAGGGAAATTTTCGGAATGTGCAGGGTGCAGCCCTCGGAAAAGGTAAAGGAGATCCTTACAAAATGTCTGGATGCCGCTCCCGAAAAGCGTCCCGCCATACAAAATATATCAGACCTGCTTATTGAGCTGTATGAGAGCGAACTGTCAGGCGGCAAATATGAACGGATAAATTTTCAGAATGAGGACAAATCGGACGAGATAGCCGATTATCTCAATAACAGAGCCTTATGCTGCCTCGATACGGGCGAAACGGATAAGGCTGCGGAATACTGGCAGACTGCACTTGAGCTTATGCCCCATCATCCCGAAAGTATGTATAATTACGGCGTTTATCTCGTTGAAACGGGAAAGCTGGATCACAGAGACCTGTGCAAAAGGCTGAGGGAAGAAAAAATTAAGGACTGTGAGTCCTTCATCGAAGAGATCAAGCGGACATATTCATTATCCTATGCAGGCAGCATTGAGGTAAACCCCATAAAAATATTCTTTAATGAGGATAGCAGGCGCATTTTGTGCTTTGACGGAAAAGCAAGGGTCTATGACGCATTGACTTGCGGGCTGATAAACGAGTATCCCTGCCTTGAGGAGCTTCCCGACCCCGATGACTGGCTGTGCGTGGGCGGCTCCCGCAGGGACAGCAGCATTACGGTCAAAGCTGCGGACAACAGGGCATATCTTTACAAGGCAGGCTGCCGATTATACAGCTTCGGCTGCAGCTTCGGAGACTGTATATACAGCCTCAGCCCCGACGGAGCCTTGTTAGCGGTTTCCGAGGGAGAAGAATGTGTAATATACAAAATGCCCGAAAAACGCCGATGCAGACCGTTATTCAACAAAACCGCCTCCTATGCCGAGCTGCTGCAGTATCAGAAGGAATATGACCGCTGCTGCGCCGAGACGGTGAGATCCATGGGAAATCAGAATTTTGCCGCAGCGCTGTCCGCTGTGGACAGGATGGGCAGGATACCCTTTTACGGCAAAACCCCCTTTTATTTCAGGCAGAAAAAAGCTCTTGCAAAGCACTGCAAAAGGACAGACCCCTCGGTTTTCTGCGTTAATAAGAGCGATATTCGGATAACCGCCGCTGCTTTCAGCCCCGATTCGGATTATATTGCCGCAGTGTCGGGGAATACTGTATATGTCCTTCTCTCCGAAAATTTGGAATGTATAAGCAAAGTGACCGTTGATGATGCAGTCCATATCACACAGCTTGAATTTGATGATTCGGACAGCATGGTGTATATTTACACAGACAATAAAAGAAGAAGCTGTCCGCTTATCTTTGATACGGAAAGCCGAAGCATTGAAAGAAGCAGTACCCTGCGGAAAAGACCCGATATATCCGAAAATGCTGTCCCCGAAGAGGTGGGGGCTCTTCTGCCCGATAATACATATCGCTGCATAAGTCCCGACGGCTTCAGCGTGCTTGTATGGAATGATGAATTTACCCGTATATATCGTCTGGATTACGAGCTTGTTTATATTAACAAGACTCCCTTCCCCGCCCCCTTCCTCTCAAAGGATAAGGCGTGGATCTACGGAGCCTGCGACAAAAATGCATTTCTTTTTGATCTGCTCACCGATGAGCAGTTAGAGCATATCAGGGCATTGTCCGAGATACAGCTTGAAAATCCTTCGATAAGATTTTCCGATGATGCAAAAAAAGCCAAAGAATATTTAGACACCTTCGGAGACGATGCCTCCTCCCACAAGGACCCCCGTATTCGCTATATGATAGAATGTTCCGATGAGGAATATGAGGATATAATGAATGAGTGCAAAAGGCAGTCCTCCTTCTGGAACAATAACAGGACCTGCAGCTTTATGACCCTGTATATGCGCACATTATTGCAGGCTGTTTCTGCAAGATCGGACATGGCTCACAAGGCAGACAAGGCTGCCGCACCCGAACCCGCTGACGAAGCAAAAATAATCCCACATACATCTGCAAAGGACAAGCGCCGCACCGAGCTTACTCAGATGGCGCAGCGTATCCATAATATGCGTGAAACGCTGCTGGGGACCGTTCTCGGTCAGGATCATGCCGTTCATGTTGTGGCGGAGGGGCTTTTCAATTCGGAGGTGCTTGCCGCCGCCGATACCGACAGAAAGCGTCCTCGGGCGATATTCACATTTGCGGGACCTCCGGGGGTGGGCAAGACCATGCTTGCTGAGCAGGCGGCGGAATATCTGGGCATTCCCTTCAAAAGATTCGATATGTCCGAATATTCCGATGAACACGCCTATGAGGGGCTTATCGGCTTTGATTACGTCTGGAAAAATGCCTCTCCGGGAAAGCTCACCACCTTCGTCAAGGAAAATCCCCACTCGATACTGCTCTTTGACGAGTTTGAGAAATCCCATAAAAAAACCATCCAGATCTTCTATCAGCTCCTTGACGCAGGAGTCGTAACCGACAGATATTATGAAACCAGAAAGATCGCTGCCGAAAACAACAGCCTGCGCTCCGAGGACGAGGGAAATGCCGCTGACGCTCTGAATACCGATGCACATATCTCCTTCAAGGATACAATAATCATTTTCACTACCAATGCGGGACGTTCACTTTATGAGAATGATTTTTCGGGAAATAATTCGGGGATATCTGCCAAAATGCTCCTTAATGCTCTGAAAACGGAGATCGACCCGATCACCCATGCGCCCTATTTCCCCGACGCCATTGTCAGCCGCATGGCAACGGGATATCCGCTGCTGTTCAATCATCTTATGCCCCATCATCTGGTGGGAATTATCGAGAACGAATATAAAAAATGCCGTGAGCTGATAAATAAGCAGTATAATATAACCATCCATGCCGATAAAAACGTACTGCTTGCCCTGCTTTATTCTGCTGGCGGCGGCGGCGATGCACGCTCCATCAGCACTATGGCTGCAAATTTCTTCCGAAGCGAATTTTATAAGCTTGTCACCTGCCGATATGACGCTTTTGAAAATATCAGCAATGTTTATTTCAGGGCAAATACCAAGCGCCTCCCGCAGGATATCGCAGCGCTTTTCGGAACTCCCGAAAAGACCGAGATACTCATTTACGGCAGCGAGCTTCTGATAAGCAAATTTACCGCAGAGCTTCCCGAATATATCATACACGGAGCCTCAAGCGTGGATGAAGCTGTCTCTGCCGCACAGGAGAAAAATATAAATTTTGTAATTATTGATATTTCCCACAAAAGCGTTGACAGTACCATGTCCTCCACCGAAACGGATTCATCGGGAACTATAATATCGTCAATTGCCGCAAAAACATGGCATGACGGAAAGCGGCTTTTCGGCAGGCTCATGGATACTGTCCCCGAAATACCCATATACCTGCTGGAAAAACCCGATAGGGTCATTGACAATGAGCTGCTTTCAGGCTTTGTCCGTCTTGGCGCAAGAGGAAAGCTCACCATGCTGTCAGACAATTCGGAGGGGCTTGCAAAGCAGATCTCCGAAATAAGCCATGAGCTTTATATGCAGAATATCGCAGCCAATATGGCTCAGCAGCACAAGGCTCTGACCTTTGAGACTGCGCCGAAATATTCGGATAACGATCTTATAATAGATATGTGCGGCTTTGAGCTTGAAAGAGTCGTTGACGCAGACGATATGGAGGATATGCTCACAGATGCCGAAAAGCCCAAGGAGCGCTTTGATGATATTATCGGTGCGGGAGCGGCGAAAAAGGAGCTTAAATATTTTGTGGATTATCTCAGGGACCCGAGAAAATTTGTTATGCAGGGTCACAGACTGCCCAAGGGAATACTTCTGTACGGTAAGCCGGGCACAGGCAAGACCATGCTTGCAAAGGCACTGGCAGGGGAATCGGATATCACCTTTATTCCCGCCGCAGCAAGCTCCTTTGTCAATCAGTATGCGGGAAGCGGACCTGCGGCTGTGCGTGAGCTTTTCCGCAAGGCAAGGCGCTATGCCCCGTCCATAATCTTCATCGACGAGGTGGACGCAGTGGCAAGGCAGCGTACGGGAGATACCTCCACCAGAACTGCCGAAGAAACGCTCAATGCTCTTCTGATAGAAATGGACGGCTTTTCCGTTGACCCCAAGCGGCCTGTATTCGTGCTTGCGGCAACCAATTTTGAAGTGGAAAGCGGCAAGGGCGGCATAGGCGTGCTTGATGAAGCCTTTGTCCGCCGCTTTGACCGCAAAATATGCATAGAGCTGCCGAATAAGGCTGAAAGAAAGCAGCTGCTGGAGCTGCTGATATCAAAGCTGCCAAAGCATAATATTTCCGAAGCAGCCATCGAAAATATCGCAGCCCGCTCACTCGGCATGAGTCCCGCAATTATCACCAATGTGGTGGAGACTGCAAGGCGCACAGCCTTTGACACACGCACCGTTATCAATGACGCCATCCTTGAGGAAGCCTACGAACAGACGAAATTCGGCGAGAAAAAGGACTGGGGTGAAAAATATCTTCTTCGTGTGGCACGTCATGAAGCGGGTCATGCCATAATAAACTATCTCTGCGGAAATATTCCCGAATACCTGACCATAGAAGCGAGAAGCAATTACGGCGGATATACGGAATACTCCGAGGAGCAGCGCAGCTCTCCGATGCTGACAAGAAGCGAGCTTATCGACAGGATCCGTATGGCTCTGGGCGGACGTGCGGCGGAGATCATCTATTACGGTGAAAGCGAGGGCGTTTCGACAGGTCCCTCGGGGGATCTTGAGAGCGCCACAGCCACAGCCCTTTCCATGCTCATATACTACGGAATGGATAAGTCCTTCGGGCTTGCCACCGTTGACAGAAAAACTGCAATGGAATCCCCCGAGATAAGAAAGCGGGTCAATGAGATACTCGACGAGGAACTGGAAAATTCCATCAGGCTGCTTAATGAAAACAAAGACCTTGCCGACGCACTTGTTGATGATCTTTTAAAGAAAAACCGACTCTCGGGACATGAGATTTCCGAGCTGCTGCAAAATGTTCGCAGCACAGTAAAAACATAAGCTTGAGAGGACGCCCGCAAATGGGCGTCCTCTTTTTGTAAATGTATATATTTTGTGAAAAATCATTGCAATTTGTCTTTATTTGTTATATAATATTATTGCAGATAAATCATACAAAAATCAAGGGGGATAAAAAATGACAAAAGGCTTTGCGGATAAGGCTCAGAAATTCGACTCTCTGGGAATGGACGACAAATACGAAGGTATCGCACGATTCATGACCTGCTGCGAAACGCCCATGACCATTGCAATAAACGGTGACTGGGGTTCGGGAAAATCCTCTGCCATGAATATTATTCAGGAAAAACTGAAAAAGAAATATGATTTTGGGGATAAATCGGGCATTGACATCGAAAGCCTGATAATCAACTTCAACACATGGGAATTTTCCATTTTCGGAGAAAATGACAAGCTGGTGCTTGAGCTTATGAAAACCCTCAACGACCGCCTTGACAGGATATGCAGCAAGGAGAACATTGACAGCAGGAAAATCAATATTGAAGGAATCAAATCCGCTCTTATGTATCTTCTGAAAAAAGTACCGTCGGGAGTTGTCAGAATGGGAGTTGATATGTTTGAGGACCTTGACGGAGTTAAGAGCATTATAAGCATGGTAAACGGAATGGCCCGGGGCGGCGAAAATAACGATATTCCCGCAGACACAGCCGCCGCATTATCATGCAGCAATACGGATATTGCCCGTGCAGTCAAGGAGAATATTGATAAAAAAATAAAATTGATCCTGGAAAATATTGATTCAAGGCTGCCCAAAAGGCTGTATATTTTCATTGACGACCTTGACCGCCTGGAGCCTCGTGTTGCGCTGGAGCTTATTGAGGGAATGAAAAATTTTGTTACATACGAAAACTGCGTATTTGTTCTTGCAGTAGATCAGAAGGTGATCGAAAGAGGACTGAAAAGCAAGTACGGAAATGACTTCAATGATGAAATGACCACAAACTTTTTTGATAAGATCATTCAGGTGCCCTTCAAGCTGCCTACGGACAGATATGATATCAAGGAATATATTTATACCCTGTTTACGGGAAAAAACGGCGCAGACTCCTCCGAAGGCAGCCCCGAAGCAAGTATGCTTGAAGAGCAGGCTGATAAATTCGCAAAGCTTTTATACACCTTCGGCGAAAATAATCCCCGAACAATAAAGCGCAGCCTGAACCTCCTCCAGCTTTATAGGTGCTTTTCGGATAATGACGGCAATCCCGAAAGCGATATTCCCGATATAAAGGCATATTCCATCAGGCTCCTGATGCTCAAAAGCGAAAGCTCCTATCAGATGTTTCTGAATGTAGCGAAGATTTATGATCCCAAGGATGACGGTCAGTGCCTTAAAGCTATGGCAGATTTCAAGGAGCTGGAGGAGATGACTGACGATGAAAGCTCGGGAGAGGAAACCAATGCCGCAGGCTACAGAAGCGCCGTTCTGAACACCTTCTATTCGGATATAAGCGATCAGTATGAGCAGATCGAGGCGACCCGAATGCTTATCAGTATTCTTAATATCACCGCACCCGAGGCACCCGAGGCTAATGATAAATTTACCAAGGCAGGTATTGTTAACAGACTGTACAAAGCCACAGTTTCGGGCGGATATACAATGACGGGCAAGCTGAACGGAAATCAGCCCTTTGATATTGGCGGCAGCATAAGCTCACTTTTAAAATGCAGCGGAAAAATATTTGCAGCTGCCGATTACGGCGATACTCAGAGCCTTGAGATACACTGGGATACAGCTTCTCAGTCATCCAAAAATTTCTATATTATCATTGATCTGAAAAATGATTCTCAGGTTATCGAATATATGGAGTCAGTCAAGGATGAAAATAATGCTCCCGTATTTAAAAAATACAATGCAGGGGAGCTTTCCCTGCCCGAGAATATCAATAATTATTTTTATATCAAAAACGAAAAAAGGGATAATATCGGCGTATATATGAATACCCATAAAAATTTAAAGTATATTTTCAATATCCTGAGAAATGCGGGAATAAATATCCTGCCATAAAAGCCCCTGCGGACTGAAAGGAATGATTAAAATATGATACTGAGCGTCAGCAGGCGGACCGATATCCCCGCATTTTATTCCGAATGGTTTCTGCGCCGTATCAGGGAGGGATATGTTTATGTCCGCAATCCCATGAATCCGCATCAGATAAGCAGCGTGAGCCTGTCTCCCGAAGCAGTTGACTGCATCGTTTTCTGGACAAAGGACCCGTCTCCCATGCTCTGCAGGCTGAATGAGCTTGACGGCTACAAATATTATTTTCAGTACACTCTGAATAATTACGGCAGGGAGATCGAGCCGAATATCCCTCCCTTGGAGGCAAGGCTTGAAGCCTTTGCCGAATTGTCGGAAAAAATCGGACGTGAACGTGTCATATGGCGATATGACCCGATACTTTTCACCGATCATTATACTGCTGGATATCACCTTGAAAGCTTTTCCCGCCTTGCCGACGAATTAAGCGGATATACGGAAAAATGCGTTTTCAGCTTTGTGGATATTTACCCTTCAAAAAACGGCGGAAGGCTTTCACGCATAGGCAGCAGACCTCTTTCCGAGGGAGAGCTTGACAGCTTTATCAAAGGGCTTTCGGAAATTGCCGCCGCCCATGACCTTACTCTTGCCTCCTGCGCCGAAAATATAAATGGCTCCGAATATGGGATAATTCCAAACAGCTGCATTGACAGGGAGCTTATCGAAAGGCTCATCGGAGCAGAGCTGAATATAAAGCCCGACGGTCAGCGTGCAAACTGCCGCTGCGTCAAATGCGATGATATCGGTTCGTATGACACCTGCCCCCATGGGTGCATATATTGTTATGCGAATTACCGTCCCGAAAATACAAATAAAAGGCTCTGCCGCTATGATGCAGGCTCGCCGCTGCTTTGCGACAGCGTTGATGCCGCAGCGGATAGGATAACCGTCAGAGCGGTAAGCTCCTGCAAAAAGCCCAAGCCTGCTTTTTCGGAGGAAGCTTATACACAGCTTGACCTTTTTGATAACAGCCTGTCCGCAAATGGGGACAGCTCAGAATAATTCGGAAAGGAAAATAAAAAATGATACAAAGGATATGGGAATATTACGGAGAATTAGCTCGGGTAACAGGAAGGAAATCCGATGGGACTCTGCGCCCCTATTCTCTGGAATCGGTTTTTTATAATGGCAGCAGGCTAAAGGACGCTGCGGCTCAGAATGAGCTTGTGCGGGCTTTTCTGGGGGATAAAACAGTACAGCTTGCCGCAGGTGCGGAGGATGTATCCGAGGAAAGGCTTGCACCGTTTCTCAGCAGTGTGACCCCACCCTATGCCGAACAGATAAGAGCAATACAGAATGCCCTGACAAATCCCATATCCCTGATACAAGGTCCTCCGGGAACGGGAAAAACAGAAATGATACTGAACCTTATCTCAGCCATACGCAATATATATCCCGACAAAACAATCGCCGTTGTATCCTGCAATGCCGAAGCCATCAGGAATATCATCGAAAAGATACAAGAGGGCAAGGATAAGGACAGTATGCTTGCGGATATCCATAAGCGATTTGCCGTGCTTGGCTCATCAAAGGTGCGGCTCGGCTGGAAGGGATATCTGGAAAGTACGGGCTTCAATACCGATGGGACTTTTGATGATTTCGGAAAAATAGACCCCTCTCACCTTGAAATGTTCCCCATCTTTTCAAGCACGATCCATTCGCTGAGAAGGATATTTTCAACCAAAAGCGGCTTTGACAATCAGTTTGATTATGTCATAGCGGATGAATGTTCGCAGGTAAGCATCACGCTGGGACTTGCGGCAATGAGCTGCGCAAAAAATCTTGTACTGATAGGCGATACCAATCAGCTGCCGCCCATCATACCCGATCATGCAAGGGAGCTTAACAGGGAATATGATGACATTCCCGATGTTTACAAGGAAACCGACGGGAAAAGCTTTCTCAGCGCCTGCGAGGAGGTTTTCGGGGACAGGATAAGCTCTGTAATGCTTGATATGCATTACCGCTGCCATCCCTCAATAATCGGCTTCTGCAATGAATATGTTTACGACGGCAGGCTGAAGATAATGTCACGGGATGACGGCGAATTTCGTATCCGTGCGGTATGGTACGAGGGCGAATACTGCGAAAATATCAAGACCCCCGAGCAGGGTGACATTGACGGCAAGCGGAATATGCGCCAGATAGAGATATTCATGCGTGAGGAATTGCCCCGAATAAAAGAAGCCCTGCTGGGTGAGCCGCAGCTCAGCGTATGCGTGATCTCGCCATTCAGAGTGCAGCTGGCAATACTACAGAAAAAGCTTCTTGAAGCAGGCTTAGAAGCGCAGCTTGAGCAAAGCGACCCCGATGATAATAAAACGGAGCATATATTAAAGCTGACTGCCCACAGATCTCAGGGAAAGGGCTTTGATATGGTGTATATGTTCACCGTTGAGGATTATGTCTCAAGCCCGAAGCCGTGGTGTCAGCAGAAGCGGCTGGTGAATGTGGCGGTATCGAGATCGAAGAAGGAATTTTGCATAATAACCTCTGCCCAGTGGCTTCCCGAAAGACTTCAGCAGGAGCTTTCGGGATATATCCTGCCTGTTCCCGCATCCGCCGAAAATGACAAGGACGAAATGTTCTATTGCAAAATGCTCAGATATATTTCCGAGCATTGCCCCGAGCCTCGGGGAGAATTTGGTCTGCATAAAGCGTCAATGACCTCCGTTTTTGACAAGATCCCTTTTTACAGGCAGCTATGTTCAACAGGCAGGGACTGCAAAGATGTAAATTCTGCCCCATCCCATTGTATGCGTGACGCACTGAGAAAAAAATACGGAGATACCTATTCCATATTATACGAAGTGCCCCTTAAATTCATTGAGCAGACGGAAACTGCAGGCTGTACCGACGAAGCCCTGCTTGATTTCAGGGAAAGCTCCGCTCTTGACATTGTGCTGTGCATGGGAAAAGAGATCAGAGCAATTATCGAGGTCGACGGCGCATATCATCGCTTGAATGAATACCGGAAGAAATGTGATGAAAAAAAGGACAGATGGCTGAGAGATATCCTGAAAGCCGACAGCATATATCTTCGTTTTCCCACCGACGGCACCTCCGATTCGGAAATGGATATCATCGAAAGAGCGCTGAATAGCCCCGATGATATCACACTGACCATAAAAGACGAGGCTGTGGACTTCTGCCGCACAATGACCGAAGCCATCAACAGAAAGGAGCTTCTGTTGCAGGAGCTTCACAGTACCGTTTCAAAATGTCTGGAAGGAGTAAAGAAAAAAACAGAGGGCAGCATATCGGAGGAAACCGAAAAAGAACTCGGCAAAATGAATTATCGGAACGCAGACGAAATTTCCTATGATGAGGAGCTTGGAAAGCAGTTTTATCTGTGCCGCTATGGCATAGCCTATGCCTTTGAATATGCGCTGATGTATGAGCTTGTAATGCGCTCCTATATGAAAAATGGCAGAGAAGCCCATGATCTGGGCGTGTTTTCCTTCGGCAGCGGAGCCCTGCCCGACGCATGGGCAATGGCGTATTCCAAGGCACGTCTCACAGCGGAGGATATATCCATGGGAGATTGCAGGCTGTATTATAAGGGCATTGATATCGCTTCATGGAACGATAGCTTCATTTCTGAGGAAATCGGCGCAGAGCTGTTTAAAAATTTTAAGCTTTTTAATGATGATATAAATGAATTTATAGACCGCAGGCTTAAAAGGAATGTATATCATAATATACTCATGTTCCCGAAAATCCTCAATGAGCTGAGCGATGACTATATTGAAAAAATGACCCAAAAGCTCAGGAGCTGCAATTATTCTCTTGATGAATACTATGTCTGCATAAGCCACAGTCGAAGTCATTTTGCAAACGGCGGCGCAGAAGCGGCTGAGAAGATAGTCGGGGCAATAAATCACAGCAATGAATTTGAAGTGTGCAGCAATATATATGAAATGACAGGTGAAAGCACCCTGTCCGCACTGAAAACATGGAACATTTCCCCGGAGGATGAGCCTATTGATATCACCTCACCCGAAAATCGGGAGCAGTTTGGGGGAATAAACACACATCTCAGCTGCTATGTATTCAGAAGCAGCCTTGCAGGCAGCGGCATAGATGCGGCGGAAATATCCGAAATAAATCCCGATTTTACCCATCAAAGCACGGAAAAATACATGAAAGCCCTTGCCCTGAGGCTTCCCGAGGTCAGAGCACATCAGAATGTCAGGGTCAGTCAGATGGTATTCCAGATCATCAGACTGAGAAGGAAATAATACTAATAACCATTTAACCTATGGACAAAATACGGTGTCTATAATACGCCCACTCGTCGTCAAGCTCCCTTGCCGGGCGACAGCCCGCCTGCGGTCGCTTTCCTAGATTGGGCGCATTATATCCACCGTCTTTATCCATAGAACAAATGGTTATTAGTATAAAAAACGCAGCCGTTATTGACATGATTAGTCAATAACGGCTGCGAATATTATGTAAATATGTTATTTGAATTTTTTCACAATATCGTTCATTCTCTTGACCTCGTCGGTAACGGAGCGGGCAGTGTCTGCGCTTCTTTCGGAGGTCCGTGAGATCTGCGCCACCACCTCGGAGATCTGTTCCATCTTGATCTTCACAGCCTCGGCGGAAGCGGACTGGCTGTCTGCAAGGCGCTTTATCTCCTCGGACTGCCTTGCACTCTCCTCGGAAATTCGTATAGCGTCGTTCATCTTGTCGGCAATTCCCTCTGCAAGAACGGTACCTTTGTTAACAGCCTCAATGCTTGTAACAATGAGGGAAGAGGTGTTCTTGGCAGCCTCGGCGGACTTGTTTGCGAGATTCCTTACCTCGTCGGCAACCACCGCAAAGCCCTTGCCTGCGTCACCCGCACGAGCCGCCTCAACAGCGGCGTTCAGCGCCAGTATATTTGTCTGGAAAGCAATGTCCTCGATGGTTTTGATAATGCTCTCAATCTCTCTCGAAGCCTTAGCGATGTCCTCCATGGCGCTGACCATATGACGGACCTCTTCGTTGCTGGAGCAAAGAGTCTCATTGCTCTTTTTTGCGGATTCCGAAGCGCTTTCGGACTCTCTGAGACTGAGATGAGCCTGCTCGGTGATGTTGCCGATATCGGCAGCGATATTGCCGATAGTGGCCTCCTGCTCCTCGGCGTCGGCGCTGAGCGAGGAGGATATCTGCTCCATAAGTGAAGCGGTGCTGTTAAGGCTGGAGGAGATCTCTGCAATGCGTGCAACCACATCACCCTGCTTCTGCATAAGCTCTTTGTTGCCGTTCACCTGTTCGTTCATCTGCTCGAGAATACCCGAAGCCTCCTGCTCGGCAGCCCTCGACTGACCGATATACTTTAAGCTCTGATTGATAAAATAAATTATCAGCGTGGCGCAGATGTTCATTCCGAGAATGCCCTTGATAAGAAATTCCAGCCCAGCGCCCTGATAGAAAAAGTCTTTGAAAAATATTGCTCCGATAACGGCAATATCCATTATCACCCAGTGTATCTTCAGATTAAGAATATTGTAATAAATGGAGGCGATGGTCATAGAAGCCAGCATCAGCGGGAACATACCGTGCATTTCGTGCTTTGAAGCGGAAATGAGGATAATAGCCAATAATTGCCCCTGAGAGAGTATCATTCCCCTGACCGAATTGCTGACCTTACCATTAAGAATCATCACAGCCCCCGGAATGATAATTCCGATCGCAATAGTCACGATTCCGACCGCCGCAGCTCCCGCAATAAGATTTACGATACCGAAAATAAGGCACACGCCCGCAATAAATATCATATGCATTTTGATCATTTTTTCGGATATGGTAATAAGCTCGTTGGTTTCGTTTTTTTCGGTCATATATATCCCACCCTTTTCGGTAATTTTTATGGAAAAAATTTCATTTTGATTATACCATAATACGGCATCAAAGTCAAGCAGGAAATATCAGGCTATTGTTATTGCTTTTTTGTTTCATACTAAACACCATTTAAAAACAGGATAAAATCCAATCTCTACCTGTAATGCTTTTGATAGTTTCTTTAGACAATGAGCAGATAGTATCGCAAAGCCTGTCAACAACCTTTTGAAGTGTTTGAAACACTTCGTTTTTAAAACCACGTTTTCGAATCTCTTTCCATATCTGCTCAATTGGGTTCATTTCCGGAGTATACGGCGGAATAAAAATCAGTTCAATATTTTCAGGTATTCTTAATGAACCTGATTTATGCCAAGCAGCTCCGTCACACGCCAATATGATTTTATCTCTTGGAAATGTATTCGATAACTCTTCCAAAAACACATTCATACTTTCAGTATTGCAATATGGCATAACAACAAAACAGCTTTCACCTGTAAGCGGTTCAACTGCGCCATAGACATATCTATATTCTCTTATATGATGGCAAGGGACAGATGGTCTTTTCTTCTTTTCACACCAACAATATTTCGGCTTATTTATCCTGCCAAAACCTGCTTCGTCCTGAAACATAAGACGGACATTCTCATATTTATCACAGTTTAAATCACTAAAGTTACCCTCTACTGTTGTTTTAATTTTTTTGAGGCTTTTATGGCCTCGTCACTTGCTTTTTGTGGGTGTTTGCTTCTTGGCATTACTTTGCGCCAACCATGACGTTCTAACATTCGATAAATCTGGCTTCCTCCAATGGAATGTCCAACTTTTTCAATGTATGCAGCTTTCATTTCGTTAAGATCTACGATTTGACCTGCTTCGGCTTGTTTGGTGTATGCTGAAAGGAATTCTTTTTCTTCTTCGAAACTAAGATTTCTATGCATTCCGATTCGCTCCTTGGGAAGAAGTGCTTTTATTCCGTCGTCGTTAATATATGCGCTTACCCATTGACTTACCATTTTATCGGACGTATCTAATTTTTCAGCTATTTCGTGATTCGTTAATCCTTCTCCCCGAAGCTGTACTGCGTGCAAACGTCTATCAACTTTTTTGTCTGTTATTGTTTTTCTTATTTCTTTTATTTCAGCCGCATTTTCTGCACTGATTTTATATGTTTTAGGCATTTCTCATCACCAAGTATATTATACCATATTTCTTCGATTTTGTCTATAGTTTAATTGGTGGTTAGTATCATATATTGACAATAGACAACAAATTATGATATAATTTTAACAGATTCCTGTTCGGCTTTGCAAATGGAATGATACGGTTATAAGCCGAATGGGTACAATTTGAATTTTAATGGGGGAAATGGATCATGATATGCAATTCCTGCGGCAAAGAGCTTCCCGAGGGAAAAAAGTTCTGCATTTTCTGCGGAGCGAAGATAGTTTTGAAAAAGATATGTGCCGAATGTGGCTCCGAGCTTGAGCCTGATGCGGAGTTCTGCGGTGAATGCGGAACAAAATACAGCGGCGGGGCAGCTGCACCTGCTGCTAAAAAAACCGAAAGAAAGCCTGCTTCCGGGGGAAGAAAGGCTGCACCCGGGCGTCCCGCTCCCGATAAGTTCAAGGTGCCTGCCAATGCTGTAGTTATCCCTAAGAATATCGCCGAATCGGAGGACGAGGACGAAATAAAGGAATTTTTCAGCGGCTATTCGGGCAGGAAGGTGTTTACCTTTGCTTCCGATGTTTCCTTTGCTGCCGAGAACCTTTTCTGTAATGCAGGAGATATTTCCGCTGAGAGCATTTATGTACCCGACAATGTTAAGGTAGTTAAGTGGCATGCCCTCGATTGTGAATCCATAAAGAATGTATATTTTGCTGAGGGTGTAAGATATATTGATCATAATTTCGATGGCAATATTGAGCATATTATGCTGTATGAGAGTACAAAGTCAGAAGAGAGCTTAGATAAATATAACATCAAGATCGATTACAGAGCGAGAACAAACTTTGAGCCTCCTGCCGATGCGGTAACAATACCGAGGGCATTTGTTGAAGGGGACGTTGAATGCGGAGAAATCTCAAAAAGCATTCGCCTTATTACAGAGAATCCCGACTGTTATGATTTTGTTATTGAGCCGGGCACTAAAAGGATAGGGAGGGGTACATGTTCCGGAAATAACTGGGAATGTAGGGATATATGGGGAGGAATCGTTCTTTATCTTCCGGATTCGGTCGAAGAGATCGCCGACTCAGCTTTCTATGACAATATAGTTACTTCCATAAACTTTCCTGCTTCTCTGAAAAGAATCGGAAAGTGTACGATGGACGATCTGAAAATGAGGAAGGTATTTTTTCCTTATGGAGTTGAGGAAATAAGCTCCTGCCCCGAAGCTGCCGAGGAAGTAGTAATTCCCGATTCTGTAAAGATAATTGGCGCGGGTACATTCAGCAGATGCCCAAAGCTTAAAAAGCTTGAGCTGCCAAATTCCGTTGAAAAAATCAACTCCGGTGCATTTCCGAGTAGTGGTCTGAAAATGGAATCGCTGGTATCGCTTACAATGCCGGAACAAGCTGTTATTACCGATGATTACGGCAATACCGGCAGTCTCACTCTGAAAGACCTTCCGAAGCTTAATATGCTGAAGCTTCCGGAAACAATAAAAGGATTTGGATATTTATATGTTAATGGCGAGTATTATCATGGCGTGTGTTTTGAAAACCTGCCCTCTCTGAGAAGCCTTACCATTCCTCAGGGTACAGAATGGGTCGAATATAAGGCATTTGAAGGCTGTAATGCACTGGAAGCATTAATGGTGCCATACGGAACAAAGCTATATGAAGAGCACGGTCGCTCAGGAATTGCTGATACAGTTGAAAAAGCAGATGATGATTTTCGTATATTACTTCGTTCTCCAACTTATTCACCCGAAGAGACCAAAAAAATTCAGATAATCAGATATTGATACAAAAAAAGTGACGGGAACGCTGAAAAATGCGTTCCCGTCACTTTTTTGTTTATATTGGGTCATTCCTCAAAAGGCACAAAGGAAATTCTCTCATATTCGGCAGTAAGGGGCAATGTGCTGTCATCAAAGGCATTGAGCCAACTGTCAACACCCGTTCCGCACCATGCGTTCATCATAATTTTTCCGTTGGTGGAGGGGATATTGCTGTCAGCGGAATAAACCTCGATTCCGTCAACAAACCAGACTATCTTATCCTTGTGCCATTCAAAGGCATAGTCGTGAAAATCCTCCGAAGCGTCAAAGCCCAGGTCGTGCAGATATTCGTGATCACCCTTGCCGTCGGTGAAATAATTGAACTGGACCTTTGTGGTGTCCTTGCCAAGTATCTCAATATCTATCTCGTCCCATGGATTATTATCCGAGGGACCCGTGTAGGTAAAAAACGAGGAAACCACGCCGTCGTTTCTGATAGCCTTCATTCTGACCTCGTAACGTCCGTAGCCGTAAAACTCCTTTGAGCGGTATTCGCCTCCCGAATAGGGCACCGAGCCGTCCATTTTGTCCTTGTCAATGATAAGCTGCATTCTGCCGTTTTCAAAGGTGCAGTTGTCCTTTCTCCAGGTGACGTTGAACATACTTCCGTTGCACCAGCCGTCCGCAGGCTCAAAAAGCTCCGAGGCGCCATTTGAGAAATTCACCGAGGAAATGTCTGCAGGGGTCGTGACAGCTTCGATGTCTGCCGCAGGGATATCCGTATGTTCCGTCTTGCCGCCGCAGGAGCAGAACAGCATCGAGCAGGAAAGCAAAACCGAGGCAAGCTTTAAAATCAGATTTTTATTCATAATGATCCACCGTCCTTCCGACTATTATCATAGCATATCCTGCAAGCAGATAATATCATATTTTTGATATGAATATCAAAATTTTGCACTATTTTTTATCTCCCCAGTTGGAACGGTAATATTTTTTCCGAAATTCATTGGGAGTCATGCCCGTGTATTTTTTAAAGGTGCTGATAAAATGACTGTGGGAGGAAAAAGCCAGATAATTACCGATATCCAGTGGGGAAAAATCCGAATATTTCAGCATATTCTGAGCGGTCTCCACCCGTTTTACGGCAATATAAGCCGTTATCGTGACCCCCACCTCCTTGCGGAAAAGCCTTGACAGATATGCGGGAGAAAGTGAGGCATATTCTGCAATATCCTCCTCGGAAATTTTAGAATGAAGATGGTCGTAAATATAGTCCATAGCCATAATGATCGGCTTTGAATAAATATCTCCTCTGGCAATTTTGTTCATCCGGTCTGTAAAATCCAGCACCGCCTCCCTGTGCAGGGAATGGATATCCTCCGGGCATGAGCATTTGTCCGCCTTTGAGATGTACAGGTCGCTGAGTGTGTACGCCGATTCCATCTCCATGCCGCCCTCAACGCAGAAGCGAGTTATAAGCGCCACAGTAATAATAAAATGATATTTCAGATTTCGCAGAGGATCGTTGGAAAGCTCCCCCGCACCGCTTCCGCCCAGAGGAGTCATATGGCGCTTAACGCCCTCCGTATCGCCGTTTTTAACGCAGTCGTAAAATTCAAATTCCTTTTCAAAGGGGGAATGCTTGAAGGCATATTCCCTGTTAAGAAATGCCTTGTAGGTAAGCTCTTTTTCCGATTGAGGCATAAGATCACGTCCTTTGAAACAATTATACACTAATTTGCGGAAAAAAGCAACAAAATTCTGATATATAAATCAAAACTATGATATCTGAAACCGAAAAAACTATGTAAAATAAAAGCATAAAGCAACGGAACAGAAAACATCAACAATAAAGGAGAGAAATGATTATGAAAAATTCAAAGAAAGCAATGGCATTTCTGACCGCAGTAATATCTCTGGCAGGAGTAATGACAGCCTGCTCGGACAGCAATGAGAGCGGGGCTTCAACACAGGAAAGCACCTCTGTAACCACCGAAACGACCCCCGCCAAGGAGCTTAACGAGGAGGACGCACAGATCGTAGGGGAGATCGACACAGGCGATTCCGAGAAGCTGGAAAACGGCACAGTAAAGTGGCTTTCCTTCTGGGATCTGAATCCTGCAAACGGCAAGCCCAAGTCGGTAGAGCTTGAGCTTTTTGAAACAAAATACGGCGGCAAGATCGAGTATGTCCCCACAACATATGAGACCCGTTACAGCGACCTTTCAACTCAGGTTCTGGGCGGCACATCACCCGACCTTTTCCCCGCAGCAGACCTGGACACCTTCCCGGGAAAGGCAGTAGCGGGAATGTTCGAGCCCTTTGACGATTACCTTGACTTTGACAGCGACCTCTGGAGCACAGGTGCAAAGAAGCTTTCCGACGCACACACATTGGGCGGCAAGCATTATGTGGCAGTGGTATCCACAGACGCAGGCTGCGTGTGCATTTACAATAAGCGCACAATGGAGGAAAACGGCTTTACCGACCCCGCAGAGCTTCTTGAGGAGGGCAAATGGGACTGGAATGCCTTCAAGGATATGTGCATGGAATTTTCCGACAGGGAAAATAATAAATTCGGATTTGACGGCTGGTGGTTTGAGATAAATCTCCTTCTCACCACAGGAAAGCCTGTAGTAGGAATGGAAAACGGAGTAATAACAAGCAATCTTCTCAGCCCCGAAATGGAGCGTGCGGAGAACTTCATGCTGGATATGAACAAGAACGACCTTCCTCTTCCCAAGGCAGAATTCAGCTGGGTAGAGCAGCCCCAGCGCATATCCGAGGGAACCACCCTGTTCTATCCCTGCGGAATCTGGGCGCTTTACGAGGCAGATCTTTCCAAATTCGGCAAGGAGGGCGAGATAATGTTCGTGCCCATGCCCAAGGATCCCGACGCAGATGAATATTACCTGCCCTCAGGCGTAGACGCATACGCCCTCTGCAAATCCGCACCCAATCCCGAGGGAGCAGCAGCATTTATGAAGTGCAAGCTTCTTGCAGTAGGCGATGAAAAGGCGCAGGCAATTGCAGAGAAGCAGTATCGTGAGGATTACGGCTGGACAGACGAAATGATAGATATGTGGTACAAGACCAAGGAGCTTACAAACGAAAATCCCGTAGTAGATTTCTATGCAGGCGTGTCCTCGGACCTTTACGACCTTGTGCATAATCCCATCAAGGACGCTTCCTACAACGGCAAGGACTGGTCAACCACAAGAGATGAGATAAGTGCCCCCGCACAGAATCTTATCGACGAAATGAACAAGAAGATCGAAGAAAATTTCTGAAAATAAATCGAGGTAATGGCATATGAAAAATCTTACAGGCTATAAAAAGGGAGTAAACCTTGGCGGCTGGCTCTCCCAGTGCTGCCACACCGCAGAGCATTATGATACATTCATAAGCGCAGAGGATATCGAAAAAATCGCATCATGGGGAGCAGACCATGTCCGCCTGCCCATAGACTATAACCTTGTGGAAAACGAGGACGGAAGCGAAAAGGAAAGCGGCTATGCATATATAGACAAGGCGGTAAAATGGTGCAGGCTATTCGGTCTTGATCTTATCCTCGACCTTCATAAGACCTCAGGCTTCTCCTTTGATAAGGGAGAGAATGAATCGGGATTTTTTGAGAGCGGGGAATTGCAGGAAAGATTCATAAAACTCTGGGAACGTCTTGCAAAGCGCTATGCGGTAAATGACGGCAGCATTGCCTTTGAGCTTCTGAACGAGGTCACAGAGCAGAGCTATGCCGCAAAATGGAACAGCATAGTCCGCAGCTGTATCGAAAGGATACGAAATATTGCCCCCGAAACGATAATACTTGTGGGCGGCTATTGGCAGAACAGCCCCGACGCAGTGCCCGACCTTGAAGCTCCCTATGACGATAAGGTAGTCTATAATTTCCACTGCTATGACCCCATGGATTTCACCCATCAGGGCGCATACTGGGTGGAGGATATGGACCCTGCCTTCAGAAAGTCCTTTGACAGCGCAGAAATAACCCCCGAATTTTTCATGGGACGCTTTGAGCGTGCCGCAGAAGCCGCAAAGAAAAACGGAACAGTCCTCTACTGCGGAGAATACGGCGTGATCGACAATGCCACTCCCGAGGATACAGTAAAATGGTTCAAAGCCATAAACGCAGCCTTTGAAAAAATGGGGATCTGCCGTGCCGCATGGAGCTATAAGCAAATGGATTTCGGACTGTCCGATGAAAGGATGTCAGGCGTGATCGACGAGCTGAAAAGCTATCTGTAAAAATCATCTTCCTCTTTAAAAAATACATATCCCGCAGATGTTTAAAACGCCTGCGGGATAATTTTTTTATGAAGCAACAGCGCTGTATCTTTCCCGTCCGATTATCTCATCCATAACAGCCATGGGGGAGATATTGCCCGACTTCACCATGTCAAATATAGCAGGAGAGAAGCCCGAAACCAGAGCAGCGCCCGTCCGTGAAAGGGTAACGGGAATCGCCGAGCCTCTGCTGCAAAGATTCCAGAAAACAATTTCGGGAAGCTCGTAGCCATATAAGGCATATCTCTTCTTCATAATATTGAAGAGGGGCTGACTGTTTCCGCCCTCAACGCACATATCGAACTGCATATCCGAAAGGATGTACAGTCTTTTTGGCATATCGCTTTTGGGGACCTTGTTTGAAACGGCAGTTTTCAGAATAAGATGGAAAACCGCCTCAAGGTTGGTGTTTGCGCACTCATTGAAGGAAGCGCAGTACTGAGCCTTTTCGGAAATGTCACCGCCCTTGACTTCAACGAGGCGGGGCTTTTCGGAAAAGGTGATGAAATGACCGCTGAAAGCTCCCTTGTTATGCTCGGCAAAGTAAATGCCAAGGGAAAGCGCAGCGTCAATGGGACGGGGATTATTGCCCCATGTCATTGAGCCCGAGCCGTCAATTACCGCAATGGCATTTTCGGTGGAAGCGCCATGGTCGGGCAGACTGTTCCATGTAACGTCCAGAGCCTTTTTCTCCTCTGCCGAAAGCGTATCGGTAAGCACCCTGCGGATTATTTCATAGGGATAAAGGGTGTCTGCATGAAGCACAGCCTTGCCCGAGCTTACATTTTGGAGATATTCGCTGTACCGCTCGCCGTCGTTTCGGATAAAAGCCTTTTTGTACTTGAACATAGCACCCGAGGGCTGCTTCTCGTAGTCAAAGGTGTAATCCATGACTCTGAGGCGGTTTTCGGTAATGTCGGTGTATTTTCTCAGAGCGGAAAGGGACTTGCGGTAATTCTTCTCGCTCATGCCCATATTATCGCAGAGTCTTTTTGCATTTCTGACAGTTTCCTCAGAGGAAGCGTTCACCGAGGGAAGCCATTTGGCAAGGAGAGAAACGGGCTTGCCCTCCGCCATTCCCGCAATATCCTCATCGAGCTGAGCCTTGATGAGCTTAACGGCTTCATCCTCGCAGGGGGTGTCCAGAAGAGTGCAGAGATCGTCAAATCTGCCGTATTCCGCAAAAAGGGGAATGTTCCTGATAACGCTTTCGGGAGCGGAAAAAGCAAGGTGCTTTACCGCAATGCGGAAAAAGCGTCTTTCCCCCAGACCGCCTCTGACATCTCTTGCAAAGAAGATGATCTTCATGGTCTTTTCGGGATCTTCGGCATATGCCCTGAGAACAGCCTTGCCGATCTCCTCCTCGGAGGAATTTCTCATAGCCCCCGCCTTGAAAAACAGGTCGAGGCAATCGGAATGGGTGGATATGTAAGCCCTTCCGCCGTTTTCGGTAAAGGTTTCGTTAGAAGTTTCCTTCATAGCATTTAAAAAATCAAACATCATAAAACACTCCTTTTCACAAGACAGGATTTTATACTAAACACCTATTGAATTATGGGAATCTCTCGCCGCAAAATCCATATATGCAAGCTTTTGCGGCGATTTCTTCTCCATAATTCTAATGGTGTTTAGTATTACCGATAAAATCGGGCAGGATTTGAACCTGCATTAACCAATTAAAAAATGCTGTGACTGTCTTAAAATTTTTGCTGACAAGGCTCATTTCCTCGCAGCGCCCGAAATGAGCAGACTGCGTCCCATCGGAAAAATTGCTGATCGAGCCTTTAAAAGAGGGAATTACACGGCTCATAAATTATTTTTTGCTATTCCCCTTTGAAAGGGTCTGTGATTCGAACACAGTACAAGCGAAGAGCCTGTTATAGCAGCCATGAAAATAAGTTTCTTTGAATTGCTGTTTGAGCCGTAAATTAAAGAAAAATATTTAAACAAGGCACTGTAATTTCACGTGGCAGGTGAATCAGAATTTTGCTGTATGTGCCTTTAAGAATTTTTTCAAGGCGCATAAATCTTTAAATAATCAATAAAAATTGCTGTCTGCGCCTTATATTAAATTTTTCTCGGTGCATTTTGATGTTTTCTTGTTGCTCTGCCCACTGAGCTACGGGTCGCCCCGACAGGAATCGAACCTGTGACACGCAAGGACAAGATTTGCTGTTAGCACCGCATAAAAATTAACCTTTAACTACCCCCACCGTAAACAGCTTTTTGACAGCTTCGGTAAGGTCACGCTGATTATCCATCACCGTGTCAATGTCCTTGTAAGCGAATCGGGATTCCTCCGCAACATCCGCCTTCTTGTTTTTGCCAAGAACAACATTGTTAGCCTTGAGGTCGTTAATAACCGTATCGACGGCGAATTTCTGCATAGCCGCAGTACGGGAATAAAGCCTGCCCGCCCCGTGGGAGGAGGACATAAAGCTGTCGGGATCGCCCTTTCCCCTGACAATGTAGCTGTAAGAGCCCATTGAACCCGGGATAATGCCCATCTCGCCCTCTCTTGCGCTTATGGCACCCTTTCGGTGAACGAAAACGTCCTTGCCGAAGTGATTTTCAAGAGCGGCGTAATTGTGATGGCAGTTGATCTCACCCGAGAAATGCGCCTCAAGCCCCGTGTATTTAAGCACATATTTAGAGAATATATCCCTGACCTTACTTAGCATTGCAGCACGGTTTTCGTAAGCGAAATCCATGGAGAGCCGCATCCAGTCAAGGTATCGCTTACCCTCGGGGGAATCCGCAGGGAGAAAGGGGAGCCGCCATTCGGGGGGAACAGAACTGTGCCATTTCTCATTAAGCTTCGCCGCAATGCCGCCGAAATGCTCGCATACCCTGTATCCGAAATTTCTGCTGCCCGAGTGGAGCATGATGGTGCAAAGCCCCTTTTCGTCCTCCTGCAGCTCAATGAAATGGTTGCCGCCGCCCAGAGTACCCACCTGAAAATAGCCGTCCTCAATGTTATTTATAAGCTCGGGGTCGCTTTCATATTTTGAAAGCTCCTCCTTCGCCCTGTCAAGAACAGCCGAAGTCTGCGGCGTCTTGTAATGCGCAAAGTCCGTGGGAATGTTTCTGAGGATATCGCCGACGATCGCCTGCAAAAGAGTGCCGCTGCCCGTAACAGTCTCACGGAGCGCCGAAACGGGGATATCCGTCTGGAGAAAAGCCATTCCGCAGCCGATGTCCACACCCACCGCATTGGGAATAACAGCGCCGTCGCAGGCAATCACCCCGCCTATGGGCATCCCCTTTCCTGTGTGAGTGTCGGGCATAAGTGCCGCCCATTTATATGTAAAGGGAAGCTGAGCGATGTGCTCTGCCTGCTCAAGGCAGCTTTCCTCGATAGTGCCCTTCTGTGCCCATATCTTGATGGGGAATCTGCCGTTAACATTATGTACGAACAATCTGCTCAGTCCTTTCATGTCGCTTTCGATGTTTCCATTATAAACCAAAAAAACTCATTCGTCATTTAAAAAAGTCTGCGAACACTCTGATGCGTATTGATTTGATTTTCAAAATGTGATATTATGGAAATACAATAAAATAATTTATAAGAACGAAGGTGAGAACATGAGCGGTTTTTCTGAGCTTATCAAAAATTTCGACAAAACGAGAGATTATATCAGAGACTTTTTTATATACGGCTTCAAGGTGCGAAACGAGTTTACGGGCAAAAGCAGCCGCACCTATGATGATGAAAAAAGGAGAGCGGAAAGCTGGCTTGGGGATATATTCAGATATGACAATACCCGACGGGGGAAGCAGGTGTCCATCACCGTAGACAGCGGGCATATAGCCGAAAATCCGCTTTACAGCGCCTATTATTCAAAAAGCTTCACCGACAATGATATAAAGCTTCATTTCATGCTCATGGATATCCTTGACGGCAGAAGCCTTAACGTACATGAGATAACCGAAGCCCTGAACAGCGCATATGAGCAGCTTTTTGACGAGCAGACCGTCAGAAACAAGCTCAAGGAATATGTGACCGAAGGGATATTCATATGCGAAAAAAAGGGACGAGCGGATATATTCACCCTTTCCGCCGATACCGCCGAAAGCTTTTTCACAGAGTATGAGGGGCTTGAGGACGCCGTAAAATTCTTTTCCGAATCCCCCGAGTTTGGCGTGGTGGGCAACAGCATTTTGAGGACCGCAGGGATAAAAAACGATATTTTTCTGAATAAGCATAATTATATCGTCCATACCCTTGAGGACACCATTCTGCTTGACCTGCTTAAAATAATGGAGGAAAAGCGCCTTGCCGCAATAACCAATTTCGGCAGAGGAGGAAAAGCCTCGGAGAATGAGGGCGTGCCGCTGAAAATATTCTCATCGTCCCAAACGGGACGGCGGTATGCGGTCATGTATCTTCCCAAATATAAGCGCTATAATTCCTTCAGGCTCGACTACATAAAAAACGTAACCCCTCTTGGAATATGCGGAGAATATGATGACTATGCCGAAAAGCTCAGCCGCTGCGAGGAAAAATGCTTCGGCGTGTCCTTCGGGGAGAGAAGCGGCGAGGGAGCGGGAGGGATATTCCGCATGGTGCTGAGCATAAATGAGGAAAGCGAGGGCTTTGTCCTTGACAGACTCAGCAGGGAAAAGCGCTGCGGAAATATCCGCAGGATAGACGAAAATCTGTTTGAATATACCGCCGAGGTCTTTGACGTAAATGAAATGATGTCGTGGGTCAAGACCTTTATCGGCAGGATAGTGTCCGCCGAAAGCACCAATAAGCAGGTAACGGATAAGCTGTATCGGGATATAGCCCGTATGAAGCGTATCTACCGCAGAAAGGAGTAATAAGGCATGAAGCTTTTTTCAGAAATATACGGAGCCTATTTCCGCTGTACGGAAGCAATACTGTCCGAGGGGAAGCTTAGCGAAAAAAGGCTTCGGGAGATAGTAAGCGAAAAAGCGTTCAGGGATTCGCAGCTGTTCATCCCCGAAAAGCTCATACCCGATAAAAGCGGAAATTCCCCATGGGGACTTCTGAAGCGGGATGAAAAGGGCAGGCTCTGCTCCGTCCTTGAACAGTCTCCTCCGAGGATAATCACAGCTCTGCAAAAAAGCCGTATCAAAGCCATGCTGTCCGACCCGAGGATAAGGCTGTTTCTTTCCGATGAGGATATATCCGCCCTGTCCGAACGCCTAAAAGACGTGAAGCCCCTGTATAATCGGGAATATTTCCGTGAATTTGACCGCTTCACCGACGGAGATGATTATGAAGACCCCCATTACAGAGAGGTGTTCGGCATAATATTAAAAGCAGTGCGTGAGCGGGAGATTTTGACCATAGAGCTTGTTTCCCGCCGGGGAATACGAATGACCAAAAATGTTCTTCCCGTAAAAATCGAATATTCACGGAAGAACGATAAATTCCGTGTCTACTGCATAACCGCCCCGCAAAAGGAGGAATATCTTTTCAATATTTGCAGGATAGAAAGAGCGATGCCCACAGGAAAGCATGAAAGCTTTGCCCCCGATATGGAGGAATTTTTCAGCAGGAGGCGGTGTGAAAAGCCCGTAACAGTGGAAGTAAGCAGCGAGCGGAATGCAGTGGAGCGGTTCATGATGGAGTTTGCAGCCTATGAAAAGCGAAGCGAGCTTGATCTTGAAACGGGGAAATGCCATGCCTCGATATACTATGACAAGCAGGACGAAACGGAGCTTCTCATCATGCTTCTGGGCTTCGGACCCGTGCTGAAAATAACAGGGCCCGAGGAATTTCTTGAAAAGGCAAGGGAGCGGGTGGAAAGGCAGTATGAGCTGTTTTATCCGAAGGGAGAAGATATTGCGGCAGAGGGAGAGCAGGCGACGGTATAAATATTATAGTACATCTGTTCGGAACTTGTCAAGATAAATCAGAAAGAGTGTTTCGCAAAAATTCAGAGCGCTGATTAATAAGATCGGCGCTCTGAATTTCTATATGTGAATCTCTATAAAATCAGCAAATAATTTTTGTGCAAATATTACTTATAAACAAATTTTTTGTGTTTTTTTATAAAAACAGGAGACAAAACCATTTTTTTATGTTATAATTATACTAATTCCAATTACTATATCCGAAAGGGAGTGTGCAGAATATATGACCTTTGAAAAATCCTGCGGTGCGATCGTTTACCGCAAGCATCACGGGAATACGGAGATATTGCTCATAAAGCATATCAACAGCGGGCACTGGTCCTTTCCCAAGGGGCACATGGAGCAGGGGGAAAGCGAGACGGAGACCGCCCTTCGTGAGATAAAGGAGGAAACGGGGCTTGACGTTCTTCTCGATCCCACATTCAGGGAAAGCGTGACCTACTTTCCACGGAAGGACACCCAGAAGGTGGTGGTCTATTTCATCGCCAAGGCAAAGACCTATGACTATACCCCGCAGGAGGACGAGATCGCAGAGATACGCTGGGTGGATATCGGTCATGCCGTAACCATGCTCACCTATGAAAACGATAAGACCATTGTGAACAAAGCAAGGTCGGCAATTTGTCTGTAATGAAAAAACGTCGGAAAGCTCTCCGACGTTTTTTAAATCAATATGTTTCCGATATGTTATGATATTCTGCAAATAAAATTAACAAGGGGGCAGGGAATGAAATCAAAAAAGAAGCTGAGCGGGACAAAGATCGCTCAGATAGTCTGTCCGGCGTTATCGGCGGTATTATGGGGATACCGGATAATTGACCGCATTATTGATAAGTGCGGGCGGTAATAAAATCGCCCGCACATTTATTTTTCCACCCGAACAACTCCTCTCGCCCCGTCCACCGTAACCATATCACCCGTTTTAAGAACCGTGGTGGCATTCCCGCAGCCAACCACCGCAGGAATACCGAATTCCCTTGCCACAATAGCCGCATGGGAAAGGGGAGCGCCGATATCGGTAATAATCGCCGCAGCTCTTGGGAATACCACCGTCCAGCCGATGTTCGTAGCGGGAGCCACAAGAATTTCGCCCTCCCGAAGCTCTTCTGCACGGTCTGCGGTGAAGATGACCCTCACCCGTCCCGTAACCGTGCCCGCCGCACCGGGAAAGCCCTTTATATCTGCGGAAACAGGACATTCAAAATCCTCCTCCGAGTAAAAATCATGTCGGGGAGAGTCCTCCGAGAGCCATTTATCGGGGTCGAACCTGCCGTAAATAAGATTCGGGAACGGGGGATAGGAAAGATATTTTTCATAGCTTACCCGCCTTTTGGGAATATTCTCCAAAGCGCTTTTGTCCCCGTTCAGAAGCCCCATGGCTTCGGAGAAATACAAAAGGAAAATATCATCTCCAATGCTGTTCAGCTCACCTGCCCGCAGAAGAAATTCCCTCATCATGCAGAAAAGCTTAACGCCCTTGCTTCTGACCTCTTCACGTCCTCTGTTTGCCTCCTTGAAGCTGTGCAGAGTCCTGTCGAGCCATTTTGCTTTGCGGGGATACAGCTCCTTGAAACGCTTTACAGATCCATTGAAACGGCTTTCCTGTTCCTCTCTCATCCTGTGGATATTTGCTCCCGACTTTCTGTGTTCCTCAATTAAATTATCGGGGAAATCGGGACTTTCATAGGGATAGGGAGCGGAAAGCTCCATCTCGTTCACGCTTCTGTGACCGCAGAGCTTTATGTATTCCTCCTTTGAAAGACTGCCGTTTATAACGTCCTCAAGCAGAAGCAGCGGCTTCATGCTGTCAAGAACGCCCGCACCGCCCGAGCAAAGCTCATTGGCAAGCTCCTCGCCGCAGATGTCTGAGAGCTTCTTTTTGGTGCCGAAAAGGGGAAAGATATTGACCCCTCGGATTATTGTTCCAAGGGACGAGGACATAAATCCCATGCCCTTTGTTACCCAGAAATCATAAAGGGAGCGGTTGTCGGGGAGCTGCCTTATTTCGCTGATAAGCCCGTCGGCAATATCACCCATATTCTCGGAAAATTCCTTCTTTTCCCTTCGGCTCATTTTATTTTTGCTGCCCGAGAAGAAAAGCTTTCTCATTCTCCGTTTGAAATTTTTAATATCAAATGGAAACATGGGAACTTGAACTCCCTGAGGAAGCTCGCCCGCAATATCCTTTATCTTTCCGAAAACTGTCTTTTCCGAAGCGCCCATCGCCACCATCAAAGAGCATATCACGCTGAGATTTGCATAGGGCTGACCGCACACATTGTCGATAAAGCAGGGCATACCCATGGCTTCGCAGATTATTTCCAGAACGCTGTAGGTCATGGGGGAAACGGGGCGCATGAATATCTCGCCCACATTGGTTTTGGACAGCAGATATTTACCCGCAAGACTGCCGTTAACAGTGAAGCTGTCCCTGTCAATGCGCTTTAGTGAGGTAATGGGACGAGCCTGTAAAATATAGACCTTGCCGTCCGATACCGCCCATTCGATATCCATGGGGCGTCCGTATTCGTTTCTTATCTGAGAGCAGTATTTATAAAGCCTTTTGGCGTATTTCTCAAATTCCCCGCTGCCCGAATATGCGTACTTCATGGCATTAAAGGAAAATTCCTCGGCGTTTTTCTCCCCCGAAACAAGCGCCTCGCCCTCGCCTCTAACATAGTTTCCCGTCATAACCCCCGAGCTGCCGCTAATGGGGTCGGCGGTGAATACAACACCCGCAAACTGAGGTTTGACAAACCGCTGAATAACTGCTCCGATGCCGCTGTTATCGGCACCCGAGCTTTCCGCATATCGCTTTACCCGAATACTGTCCGCAGACATGGCGACCTTGTTTGCCGCAGAAATGATATCCTCTCTTTTAACGTCCGTCATAGTTTCATACGCCCCCGCAAAGGAAGCGTTCTCTCCGTCCTCGGAAAGTGCGGAGGAGCGAACCGCATAGGTGTGCTTCGGAGACAGCCCCGATATCAGCTCCTCAAGCTCCCTTTCAGCCGATTTCTTTAATCCGCCATTTTCAAAGGCAGCTGCATCAATAGCATATCCCTCGGGAACGGGCAGCCCCATTTCGGTAAGCCTTGCAAGGGAAGCGCCCTTCCCGCCGAAGCGTGCGGGATCGTCTCCCGAAATTTCCTTAAATGAATAAATGTATCTCATATTTCATCCCCCAGAAGCATATCTATCCTCATATCAATATAGCCCTTGAGCTGTTCCCTGTCCCGCAGGTCAAGCCCCGAAAATTCCTTAATATCCTCCAGCCTGTAAATTGCCAGCTGCATCATGCTTGAAAGCTCATAGGCAATGAGCCTGCATTCGCTTTCCGACCGCCTGCCGCCGTAATGAGCCATAACAAAGGGGAGGCTTGCCTGCTCTCTTGAAAGGTCACGGTGCAGGAGCACATAACCCGTTATGGCTTTTGTAAATTTGTAACGGCTGATGAGAAATTCCGCAGCGGCAAGATGGAGCCTTTTAAGCTTTTCCTTTGGAGAAATATCCGATGAAATAATTCCTTGGAGCCGGGGGCTTTCTCTGTAAGCCTTTTCATTTCGGGAAAAAGCCTCAAACAGCATGGCTTCTTTTGAGCCGAAGCAGTAATTTATCATGGACAGCCTGACACCTGCCCTTTCCGCAACAGCTCTCGAAGTGACCTCCGAGCCGTCGGAGCAGCTCTGCATAAGCTCCGACGCCGCATTTATGAGCTTTTCCTTGGTCACGGCAAGCTTTTCGTCCTTTTTCATAATTCCGCCCTTTCAATTATTGAACACGTTCAATTTTTAACAATTATAGCATATAAAATAAACACTGTCAAGTACAAAGGGAAATTTTTCGGGAATAGAAATGCTTGACATTATAAAAATCTTATGCTATAATTTTTCTATAGGAGAAAAGAAGTGCGGAGAACGCTTGTCTGCACATGAACATTAGAATATTGACGGGAGGATGTTTTTTTATGAAACTGAAAAAGCGTTATATCGTAGCCTGCGTGCTGCTTTGTATAGCTGCGCTGGCATTATGCGTAGGAGTATTCAACATTGAAATGGGTCTTGCAAGGTATGCAAAGCTCAATAAGGTAACGAGCCAGACGTGGAAGGCGACCTCCGCCAGCGAGGTGGGAAACCGGGTTAATTCAGATCTGCTTATCACCAATGTTATAAAGAAGGGCGATGAGAGTTTTCCGGATGATGAGTTTCCTTATATCGGCGAGCAGTGCTATGTAAAGGGAAAGTATGTCGCATACGGTCAGGACGCATGGGGCGGCGGTGTTCTTCTTAACGGCAAGAATCCCGATACAGGCGAATCCTACAAGCTGGGCGATAAGGTATCCATTTACTATAAGCCCGATAATCCGAAGCTTACATATGCCACAACCAATTATACAATATATATTATCCTTCTTGTGGCACTGTTTGTTGCTGCAATTGCGCTGATAATTGTCTGCCGTATCGTAAACAAGAGCATGAAGGACAATACCTTCAGCGATGCAGCCGTAACTATCATGGATATCCCCATGGCAGTAATCGTAGCAGGCTTTATCCTCACCTTCTTTGCAGGAATGCTCATGGGCAATATCCAGGTAGATTCCACCTACACCGCTATCAACGATGCCGTAGCAGCAGGAATTGAAGCAGGCGAGATCGCATTCTGAGTCTTACATAAAAAATTTCAAGGGTATGCGCAGGGTCTGCGGGTACCCTTTTTGATTGGGAGGAAAAATGGTCAGAGAAATATTAATGGGCGAGGAGCTGTTTTCCGAAAAGGCTGAGGAGGCAAAAAGAGGAGATCTGAAAACCGCAAAGGATCTTCTGGATACCCTCAAAGCAAATTCCGACCGCTGCGTGGGCATGGCGGCAAATATGATAGGCGTAAACAAAAGAATAGCGGCAATATCCGCAGGGAAAAGCTTTCTTGTGCTGATAAATCCCGTAATTACCGCACATTCGGCGGGATGCTATACCGCAGAGGAGGGCTGCCTCTCCCTTTCGGGAAAGCGGAAAACCGAGAGATATGAATGGATAACAGTTCGGTATCATGATGTGAATTTCAGAAGCAGGGAGCAGCGGTTTACGGGCTTTACGGCTCAGATAATCCAGCATGAGATGGACCATTTCGATGGGAAAATTATCTGACAGGCGGTGGGGATATGGAGCTTAAAACAATTGCATGGATAGAAAATGACTTTACCGAAAAATTCGGCGTTCCGAGACAAAGCGGACTGACGGAAATGACCTCAAAAATAGTCTTTGCCCCCGAATACCGTGTCCCCGAGGCAATAAGAGGGCTTGAGGGCTTTACGCATATATGGCTTTTGTGGCAGTTTTCCGAGGCAGTGAGGGAAAAATGGTCGCCCACCGTCCGTCCCCCAAGGCTGGGCGGGAATACCAGAATGGGAGTATTTGCAACCCGTTCGCCGTTCAGACCCAATTCCATCGGGCTGTCCTCCGTCAGACTTCAAAGGATAGAGCCTGACAGCCCCGAAGGGCCGGTGCTTTATGTTTCGGGGGCAGATCTTATGAACAAAACTCCCATAATTGATATAAAGCCCTATCTTGCCTATACCGATTCCCATCCCGAGGCGTCGGGAGGCTTTGCCCTTACCGAAAGGGAGGGGCGGCTCAGGGTGGATATTGCTCCCGGGCTGGCAGAAAGGCTACCCGAAGAAAAGCTGCCGTCCCTTATTGAAATACTTTCGCAGGACCCCCGCCCCCAGTATCAGTCAGACCCCGAAAGGATATATACCATGAGCTTCGGCGGCTTTGAGATATCCTTTACCGTGAGTGAAAATGACCTCACCGTAACGGATATCCGCAAAAGCTGACAGACCTTTTGTCTATATGCAATAAGAGATAATTTCTTTTTGTATAATATACACAGAAAATGGTTTTTGGTGTTGCCAAAAGCTGTATATTGTAGTATAATTATAATACATAGAAATACACAGATAAAGCAGGAATTACATTAATCGACAGAATATTCCCGCAAAATATAAAGGAAAGGACTGATAACAGCAATGGCAGTACAGAATAACGGAGGCAATCCCGTTGACGGAGAGGTCATAATCAATGTTCTTCCGAATTATTCGGTTGCGTATATGTCAATTTATCCGCCTCGCAACGGCGGAAAAGAGGTCACTTATGACAGCGTGATCGCAGCTCTTAAAGTTAAGGGAGTAAAGCATAATATCAATACCGAGCT
Organism: Oscillospiraceae bacterium; assembly: GCA_022787085.1. Classification (GTDB taxonomy): domain Bacteria; phylum Bacillota; class Clostridia; order Oscillospirales; family Ruminococcaceae; genus Huintestinicola. The sequence continues at coordinate 60,238 of JALFVE010000047.1, forward strand.
TATCCGCTCTCTCATCGACAGCAAGGATTTCGACAGAGAGATCAAGGCGGCTGAGGCAGATATGCCTGTTGACGGAAAAAACGGTACAATTACATACAATTACGACAAGGAGCAGGTCATCGCCCCCCAGGAGGACGAAAACGGCTTTGTGGACTATAAAAATCTGGGACTTATCAGAAATATCCATGAAAATGATGTCATAGCCGTTATAACTCCCCCCGAGGACGGCACGGACGGCGTGGATGTGCGGGGAGTGGTAATGAAGGCGGCTCCCGGCAAGCCTGCGCCCTATTCTGTGGGAAAGGGAACAAGGCTCACCGATGACGGGCTTTCCATTGTTGCCGCTATTGACGGTCATGTCTGCTACAGGGACAAGGGATTCTGCGTGGAGCCTGTTGTTACTATCAAGGGCGACGTGGACGCTTCTGTGGGAAATATCGACTTTCTGGGCGATGTTGTCATCAAGGGCGAGATAATGGAGGGCTTTTCCGTAACTGCGGGCAAGGATATCACCGTGGGCGGAAATGTCACAAATGCAAAGCTTACCGCAGGCGGCTCCATCACCATAAAGAAGGGTGCTATCAATTCCAAGCTTACAGCTCATGGAAATATCACCTGCCAGTTCTGCGAATATTCCGAAATATCCACCGATTCCGACCTTAATGCGCAGAATTTCGTTATCTGCACCGTTTACTGCGGAGGAGATCTCACCGCCAAGGGTGTGAACGGCGGAAAATACACCGTTCTCGGAAATACCGAGGTCACATATTTGGGTACGAAGAATTATGCCGCCACCGAAATAACCGCAGGCGACAACGCAATGCTCTCTCAGGAGAAAAACGAATGTCTCAAGAAGATATCCGAGCTTGAATCCACCATTGACAGGTGCAATCAGATAGCCGAGTTTCTCACCGCCAAGCGCAAGGAATTAAAAAAGCTTCCCGAGGACAAGGAGGAGCTGTTAGGTTCAGCCATCAAGACGAAATTCTCAAGTCAGAATGAAATCAAGCAGATTCGCAAAAGGATCGCCAACATTGACGAGAGCCTGAATGAGATACAGCAGTGCTATGTTTCGGTGAAGGGAATCGCATATCCCGGTTCCAAGGTCATTATTAATGAGGCCATGAAGAAATTCGAGTCGGAGACTCCCAGAGTCAAGATATACCTTGACGAAAACGGTTTGCTGACAACGGGCACAGTATAAAATATATCAAGCATAATAATTGCCTCTCCCCGAGGGAAAACGGGGAGAGGCGGATTTTTCTCATTGCATCGGAGGGATCATATGACGGACAAGGCAAGGCATAGACTGAAAAAGCTGCTTAAAATATTTATTATCCTCGTTATCATAGGGATAGTCATGCTCTGCACCGCCCTTGGGATAAGCGAATATGTGAAGCGCTCCGTTTCGGACAGGCTGCTCACTCCCGAAAAGGCGGCGGAGCTTTCGGATATCGACTGCATAATCGTCCTCGGCTGCCGTGTGAACGGGGAAACTCCCAGCCCCATGCTAAGCGACAGGCTTCTTCGGGGGATCGAGCTTTACAAAATGGAGGCTGCTCCCAAGCTTCTTATGTCGGGGGACCACGGGCAGATAAAATATGACGAGGTGAATGCCATGAAGCAGTTTGCCATTGACAGGGACGTTCCCTCGGAGGATGTTTTCATGGATCACGCAGGCTTTTCGACCTATGAAACTATGTATCGGGCAAGAGATGTATTTGCCGCAAAACGTGTGATAATAGTAACCCAGAGCTATCATCTTTACAGAGCAGTATATATTGCAAATGCGCTGGGACTTGAGGCATGGGGAGTGGATTCCGACCTGCAAAGCTATATCAGGCAGCCATATTACGATATGCGGGAGATCCTTGCAAGGGACAAGGATTTTGTAAAGGTTATTTTCAAGCCCGAGCCTACCTATTTAGGCGAAGTGATTCCCATAAGCGGCAGCGGAGACCTGACTAACGACAAGGAGTTTACCTGATGGAAAAATTTATGCGCTCAAGCTATGACCCCAAGGATGTGACCGTTCTTCTGAAGGATATCACAGGGCTTGTAAAGCCATTGCCTGCGGAAAAAAGAGAGCCGCTTATTCAGAGCGGGGTGCATTACTGCGAGATGCTCCCTCTGGAATACGACCCCTCTCCCGCATATATCAGAGAATATGAAAATGCTCTCAGACGCTTTTCGGGGATAACCGCAGAGTGCATTGCGGAGGTTTCGGAGAGGATAATCGCAGACAAAAATGCTCCCGTTCTCGTTTCCCTTGCAAGGGCAGGTCTGCCTGCGGGGATAATGATAAAGCATTATCTTGAGAAGAAATACGGCGCCGAAATTCCCCATTATGCCATATCCATCATCAGGGGACGGGGAATTGACAAAAACGCCATGAAATATATCCTGAGCCGCCACAGCCCCGACAGGCTGCAATTCGTTGACGGCTGGACGGGCAAGGGAGCAATTCAGGATCAGGTGACTGAGGCAATGAAGGATTTCGAGTGCGTTGACTCCAGAATAGCCGTTATTTCCGACCCTGCCTATATCACCCCCTTCTGCGGCACCCATGAGGATTTTCTTATTGCAAGCTCCTGCCTTAATTCCGTAGTTTCGGGGCTTATGAGCCGAACCTTTCTCCGCAGCGATATCATAGGTGAAGCGGATTTCCATGGAGCTGCGTATTACGGGGAGCTTGAGGGCTGCGACCGTTCCTATGAATATATAAACGCCGTGGAAGCCTGCATGAAATATGAGGATATCCACCTTTCGGAGGTGCCATTTGAATACGGTGCGGGACGCTCGGAAACAGCAGAGGTGGCAAAGACCTTCGGGATATCGGACATCAACCTTGTGAAGCCGGGAATCGGCGAGACAACAAGGGTGCTTCTCAGACGTGTCCCGAACATGGTGCTGATCGCCGAGGACGCACCGACCGAATATGTGGCGCATATTCTGGAGCTTGCGGGGGAAAAGGGCGTGCCCGTTGGGAAATATCCCTTAAAATGCTATCGTGCCTGCGGCATTATCAAGAATATGCCGGGAGATATGTGAGGTGACGCCATGCTTTTTTTGTCAGACCTTGACAGGACCCTGATATTTTCCTACAAGCGCCTCACCGAGGATAATATCTGCGTGGAGGAAAAGGAGGGCAAAAAGCTTTCCTATATGACGCCCTTTTCCGCCAAGCTTCTGTGCCTCATTGCCGAGAGGGTGACATTTATCCCCGTTACCACCCGTTCCATCGAGCAGTATGAGCGGATAAAATTCCCCTGCGGAAGACCATGCTTTGCAGTCTGCGACAACGGCGGTAATTTGCTTGTAAACGGCGTTCCCGACCCTGTCTGGCGAAAGCGTGCGGAGGCGCATATCCTGCCCGCAGCGGCTGAGATGGAAAGGATAAAAAGCTATTGGGAGAGCCTTGCGGAAACCTATTTTGAGGTTAGACTTGTGGACGGCACATTCATATTCACAAAAAGCCGCACCCCTCTTGAAACGCTGCAAAAAACATCAGAGAGGCTTTGCCCCGAAAAAGTGGAGCTTTTTGACAACGGGGACAAAATTTATGCCGTTCCCAAAGGGATAAACAAGGGAGCTGCCGCAGCGTGGCTCAGGGAGCGCCTTGGCGGTATGATAATAGCCGCAGGAGACAGCCTTTTTGACAGGGAAATGCTCCAAAATGCCGATATTGCGGTGATAAAGCAGGGTGAGCTTTCGGGCGGAAAAATATCCCCCCTTCAATATTCCGAAGAGGGAGACGATCCCGATTTTACGCTTCTGACTGTTAAAAAAATACTCGATGAAAGGGAGAATGTAACATGATAAGAAGACTGCTTGCATTTTTAATAGCAGCAGCCGTTGCGACGGCATCATCAGCCTGCGGTGCGGGGGATAACAAAGCAAAAGAGAACGTAACTATTTCCCAAAGCTCCGAGCTTTCTCTGTCAAATCCCAAGGCAAGCAAGGAAGCAAAGGCTCTTTACGAATACATTTGCAGTGTTAACCGAAAGGGGATAATTTCGGGTCAGCAGGAATCCACATGGATGGGCAGCGAGCAGTATGAGTTTGAATATATTTACGAAAAAACGGGGAAATATCCCGCCATACGGGGACTTGACTACATGAACGACGATTTTGACGGCGTGAACAGGCGTGCGGCTGAATGGCATGAAAGAGGCGGCATTGTTACCATCTGCTGGCACTGCGGTTCTGATTTCAGTCACAGCTGGGACGAATGTATGAAAACCGAGATAACCGACTGGGACAAGGCTCTCACCGAGGGGACCGATGAACACAACAAGCTTATCGCAGGCATGGACAAGGGAGCAAAGGCACTCTGCGAGCTTCGGGACAAAAATATCCCCGTTCTGTGGAGACCCTTTCACGAATTTGACGGCGGCTGGTTCTGGTGGGGAAAGGGCGGCAGTGAAAATTTCAAGAAGCTGTGGCGGATAATGTACGACAGATATACCAATCACTGGGGACTTGACAATCTTATCTGGGTGCTTGGATATTCGGGCAACGGCAAGGGCTATGACAAGTGGTACCCGGGAGATGAATATGTTGACATTATGGGAGCGGATTCCTACAAGGACGGCGCAAACGAAAAGCTGTACAAAAAGGTTACGGATATTGCAGGAAGCAGCGCACCTGTGGCTTTCCACGAGTGCGGACGGATACCCACAGTTTCTCAGCTTGAAAAGGCTGACGCAGGCTGGACATGGTTCATGACATGGCACACCGAATATATTACGGATAAAAACGACCCCGATGATCTGAAAGCGATTTACAATGATGATTATGTGATTACCCTTGACGAGCTTCCGGAATTATATAAGTAATAATGAGCCGTGAATCAAAGCGATTCACGGCTCATTGTTGATTTTATTTGTTTTTGTCAATAAGATCCTTTTCCGCCTTGGTAATCTGCAGATAATCGGCATTAAGCTCGTCGGGAGCGGAAAAGCCTGAGTCCATTGCGGCAAAGCAGAGGCTTGAGGCAAGGGGCGCTCTCAGCAGGGGAGGTGCAAGTGAAATATGGGGGCAGCTGTCCTTCAGCTCGTTATAGAGCGTTTCGGCGTAGTCTCCCGTCAGAATAACATTGCGTGTATCTCCCGAAAGCTCTTCCGAAAGCTGACTTACAGAAGCAATGCCGTCCTGCCGCTCACGGATAATATTTCCGTTGCCGCATTTGAAAGCGGCATTGTAAACAAGGTTCAGGCGGGCGTGCATTACGGGCAGGATAATACATTCGGGGCTTCCGAGGGGGGCGATTCCCTTGAAATTATATGCAAGGGACATAAGCGAGGAAATACCCGCGCATTTCTTGTCAAGCCCGAAGCAAAGCCCCTTTACGGCGGCAATGCCTATTCTGAGTCCCGTATATGAGCCGGGACCGCTTACGGCAGCGAAGCCGTCCACATCGGAAAGAGTCCTGCCCGCATCGGCAAGCATTTTCTTTACCATGGGCATAATCACCTGAGAATGGGTGAGCTTTGTGACAAAGGTGTTCTGCGCAAGAACTGCGTCCTCTGTGCAGAGGGCGCAGGAAGCGGTTTTTCCCGATGTATCAATTCCAAGTGCCAGCAAATTTATTTCCTCCCTTCGGGTCGGTGAGGGTTATCCTTCTGCCGCCGTTTTCCAAAGGCTCGAGAGTGACGGTTATGGTGCTGCCGTCAAGCTCGTCTTCAATATTCTCCGACCATTCCGCAGCTATGACCGAATCCTCGGACATATAGTCGAAAAAGCCCGTTGTTTCAAGGGCTTCTCCACCGTTTATGCGGTACATATCGAAATGATAAAGGGACAAATTATCCCCGTGATATTCATTCACAATTGCAAAGGTAGGGGAGGAAACATTGTCCTCAAGCCCCATTCCCATGGCAAGACCTCGGGTAAAGGTAGTCTTGCCCGCACCGAGACCGCCCTTGTAGGCAATGACCTCGCCTCCCGTAAGGCGGCTGCCAAGCTTCTTCCCCGCCTCGATAGTCTCCTCGGGAGAGCTTGTAATCACAGTTTCCGAATATGAGTTCACAGCTGCTCCTTTCAAATGCTGCCAATGTCCTTGAGCAGCTCGTCAATGTCCGAAGCGGCGGAAAGCAGGTTTTTGAGCTTTTCGCTGAGATCCTCCGAACCGATCTCATGGGGTGCCTCGGTGTGGGAGGCGTCATATTCCGCCTCCGCTTCCTCCGCCCCCGTCATCAGGCGGGAAATGCTCTCCACGTTCCTTTCGGGCGACGCAAGATTAACGCTGTTTTCGGGACGGATAACGTTCATGATGCGGAATTTCTCGCAGAAAAAGCTGATATCATCATCCTCAAGGGAGCGTATCTTGTAGCGCTTTTTCTCGGCATAGCCGTATTTTTCGGTGCAGATTATATCAAAGCCGAAAAGAGGCGTTCTCACTCCGAGGCAGCCTATTTCAAACTCGCTGACATTTTCAAAAATAAGCTCTGCGCTGAATTTCACAGGCTCGTTGGAGTACAGGATCATTCGGATAAAGGGAACCTTCATCCCCTCGCTTCCTCTGCCGCTGTAATAGCTGAAATCCCCGAAGGAATCGAAATTATACCAGTAAAAATCCTCGGATATCTCGGTGATCTGCTCAATTCCGTAAATATCCCCGAAATTCTTTTTCAGAGCGCTGCGCTCCTCGCAGAGAGGCATAGCCTTTCTCATTCCCACGGGCATTTTCTCAAAGCCCATGCCCTCGTACCATGGGATAAGGCTGTCCTCGCAGAAAAGCTGGACGCTTAGCTTATAGATACCCGACTGGCAGTATTCCACAATTCTTTTGACGATCTCTGCACCTATTCCCTGCCTGCGGTAATCGTTGCGAACGCAGATACCGCTCATAATGGCGGCAATAAGCCCGTCGGAAGCCACACGCCCAAGCCCTACCAGAGTATCGCCGTCATAGGCATAGCAGGAATAAAAGCTGGCGTTAGCCTTTTCGATATCCTCATCGGTGTAGCCGCTGAGCTGATACCATTCGAGAGCTTTGTAAAGATCAATTGTATCTGTGGGCTTTTTCAGCTCGGAGACATATTCAATATTCACAAAAATCCCCCTCTGCCTGCTATATGTTTACACCTAACTAACATTTTAGCACAACAGAGAGGAAAGGTCAAGCTATATTTTGTAAATAGTTTTGAGTATCATTTATTCATTTTTTTCATATTAAGCTTTTGGTTCATTTTCTCGGCTTCCCTGCAGTCGGAGAGATAGCCTGCGAGGTAAACTCCTCCGAATACGGCAATGATGCTTATTTCCATGGCAGCGATCATCCTCGGGTCGGAATCCACGATCCAATCAAAGGCAAAGGCGCAGGTGAGTACAACGGCATTTTCATACAGGAAGCAGAGAATAGTCTGAAGGAGCATTTTCTTTTTAGACGGCTCCTTTTTGCCGTCTGGGAAAAAAAATCCTATCAGTGAGCAGAGAGCCGAGGCGCCCAGTATCTGCCACAGGACCATAATGCTGATATCCGTTTCCGCTCCCCAGAAAAAGGTGATGTATGCTGCCGCAACAAGCAGCACTCCCGACGATATCATTGTAAAAAGCCTTGCGATAATGCGCATTTTATCCATATCCAAATCCTCCTTACAGCCCGAGCCTGCGTTTAAGCTCGGGGACGTACTGCCTTGAAATTATCACCTTTTCCCCGTTTGAAAGCAGCGCCTCGAAGCGCCCTCCGAAGGCGGGGGCAAGGCTTTTTATCTTTTCAAGGCATAGCACGGAGGATTTCGAGGAGCGCATAAAATCGTGACAGGGCAAAAGCTCCTCCAGCTCATAAAGCTTAGATCCGATCTCATAGACCTCTTTTTCGCAGTAAACGAAAACCTTGTCGTCCACCGATTCAAAGTAAAAAATTTCCTTGGGGGGGATGAAAAATATCTTTCCGTCCTTTCTGCATTTGAGCCTGCCGTCGCTGCCGCCGTATTCACGGAGCATACGGATAAGCCCATCATCAATGTGACGGCATTTAATGATGATCTCGTCCTCCTCCTCGGGAGACGGGTCAAGAATGGTTATTTTCATCTGTCGGAGGCTCTCCTTTTTCTTGATATCAGAAGAATGGCGATAAGGGAAACAAGCCCGAACAGGCAGATAAACATTATCTGAGACACATCCGAGAGAACATTGTCCCCTATCTTAACTGTGATACCCATATAATCTTCATAGCCCTCGAGAACCCCCTCAGGCAGACCCTCAAAGGTCTTTTGCATTATCTCCCCGCAGAAGGAGCGGCGGAGCAGGGATGTTCCGTGGAGAATGGGAATGAATTTCAGCACAGCAGCCGCACCCTCCGCAAGGCTGCCCATGGGAAGATATATAGCACCCGCAAAGCCTGCCAGCGTTCCCACAACAGTGCCGATCCCCGACCATACGCCCGTGCTGCGCACAAACATTGCCGCAAGGTACATGATAAGGGAGAATATCAGCACCGTCATAAGGGTGTACAGCGCCGCAGATATGAGATCTGACGCAGGAGGTATGCTGCCGCCTATTGCGGTGATGTAGGCGATATAAGCAGCCGCAACTGTCAGACACATAAGGGTGCCTATAATAACAGAGGCGGTAATATATGAAAGTGCGATGATCCCCTTGCTGACGGGGGCGCAGTAAAAGCTTGCAAGGCGGTTTTCGGAATTGTCGCTTATCATCTGACCCATAACGGTGAGGGACGCCATGACGGCATTCACAACGGTTATACCCGAGAGCGTCCAGTAATGGACAAGTATCTTTGCATTTAAAAGGTCTGCCTCCTCGTCTCTCATGCCGCCGTATTTTTTAAGCAGATCGGTAATTTCCCCCACGTTCATATCCCCGAGGAAAACGCCCATCAGCATAAGAACAATCGCCATTGAAAGCATTGACATGATAACAGCGCCCTTGTCCCTCAGAAAAACAAGGCAGTTTCTTTTTGTAAGACTTAAATATGCGCTCATACCGCACCTCCCGTAACACTGAGAAAAACATCGTCCAGCGTGCCCTGAACAACCTCGAAGCCGCTTATAATATCCTGTATTTTATTAAGCAGCGGCAGAGCCGACATGGTGTCGGGAATATCTATCACAGCCTTGTCCCCCGATATGGAATATTCGCAGCCCATTGCCGAAAGCAGCCTTTCCGAGCCGCCTCCCTTTAATGTGACCACAAGCCTGTCTCGGGCGTATTTCTCCTTTAATTCAAAGGGCGTTCCGAAGCGGGTAAGATGACCCTTGTCCATGATTGCAATATGCTCTGCCTGAGCCGCCTCCTCCATGTAATGGGTGGTGAGAAAAACGGTCATTCCCGTTTCTTTGCGAAGCCCGCTTATGGTTTCCCACACGTTTTTTCTTGCGGCTGGGTCAAGACCCGTGGTAGGTTCATCCAGAAACAGGATATCGGGTGAATGAAGCAGTGCGGCGGCTATTTCGCAGCGGCGCTTCTGTCCTCCCGAAAGCTTTCCGTAGGGACGTTTAAGTATTTCGCCCAGCTCCAGTATGGCGCTAACTCTTTCGATGCTTCTCAGAAGCTGCTTTCTGTCATTTTCATAAAGGCTGCCTCTTGTGAGAAGATTTTCCTTTACCGTCAGCAGCTTGTCGAGGCAGTTATTCTGATAAACAACGCCGATATGCCGCTTTATCTCATTATCCTCCCTGCCAAGCTCCCTGCCGCAGACCCTCACGCTGCCCGAGGTGGGGGCGAGGAGAGTGCAGAGGATATTGATGGTGGTGGATTTTCCAGCTCCGTTAACTCCGAGGAAGCCGAAAAGCTCCCCCTCCTTTACGGAAAAGCTCACATCATCCACTGCTTTTACGTCTCCGAAATATTTTTTCAGATGCTCTGCTTCTATTACCATAATTCGATTCCCCTTTTGTATCGGTCTATGGTTATAATTATACATGATCGGGAATGAATAGCAATAGCCATAAGGGTAAGCTGTAATTTTTCGGAGGGTAAAATGCATAATAAGGCGTCCGCCCCGCAGCGGAACGGACGCCTGTAATCAGTATTTCAGCTCGCTGCCTCCGATAAATTCTCTTATCATTGAAGCGGTGGGAACATATTCGGGAGCAACGGGGTCAAGCTCCTGTAAAAATTTCAGTATCTCCTGGCAGGCGGGGAAACGGGCAAGCTCCGAATCCTTCTGAGCGGAAAGCTCATCAAGGAGGAAATTTCTGTAGACCGATGCCTCGTATGCGATAAATGTGTCGATATCGAAATCCGCACGGGGCTTGTAGGGAGTAATGTAAAGGTCCTCCCCTCTGGAAACGCTGGAAAACATCTTGAAGCTTTCCTCATACCGTCTCTTTCTGAAAAGCTTGTCACGGCAGAGACGGCGCATTAGCCTGATATGCCTCGGGTGGAGCAGGCTGCCGTCAGCGGCTTTGAGCCTTGTGCGGACGGAAACGTACATACACATGGCAAATTTATGGGTATCTCCCGTAACGGTGGGATTAAGGGCGTGTATTCCCTCGATAATAACAGTCTCGTTCTTTTTTCGTGCCATTTTCACCGAGCCGCTTCTTGACTGGGTTGTGAAATCGAAGCGGGGCATATCAAATTCCTCTCCCGCCGCCAGCAATCGGAGATGCTCCGAAAACAGCGGGATATCAAGGCGCAATGGCGATTCAAGGTCAATATTTCCCTCCTCGTCACGGGGAAGCTCCTTTGCGCTTTCCTCGTCAATGGGGAGAAAATAGTTATCCATGGAAAGGGTGTGAGCCGCTCTGCCCTGCTCCTTGAGGCATTTTTCGAGCCTTAATGCTGCGGAGGTCTTTCCCGAGCCTGAGGGACCCGACAGCAGGATTATGGGCTTGTCGGAAAGAATCGCCCTCTGAGCCGCCTCTGCGATATATGCGGAATAGTTATCCTCGGAAAGCTTTATGAGCCTTTCGGGGTCATTGGCTTCACGGTTTATGGAAGCTATTGATGCAAATTTAACCATGTTCGTACCTCCGTTTCGTGTAATTATTATATTTCCTTATTTGAAAGAATTGCCTCGGAGGATGCCATTAAGCCGCCGAATACCGATGCGCCCAGCTTTCTCGAAAGCTTCTTTCTCGCTTCGGAAAATACGGGAGCACGGGAGGACATATTGTGGCAATCGCTGCCTATTGCTGCCACACGTCCGCTTTTGAGAAGCCTTGCCGCAAGACGGCAGGCGGGAACGGAAAGAATGGATTCGCAGTTCATCTGTGCGGGAGCAATTCCGAGAAGCTCAAAAAGAGTCTCCTCATCCGCATAGGCGGCGTATCTTTCGAGATGGGCGAGGATGGGCTTGACCCGTCCGCAGGCGGCAAATTCACGGAAGCTGTCGGTAATGCCTTTTGTCAGGCGGGTATAGGGCAGCTCTATGAGGATATAACTTGTGCTTCCGATGCAGAGCCTTTCAAGGTCGGGCTCGTTTATCAGCTCGTCTGTGAAATACACCTCCGCTCCGAGAATTATCTCGGGAACATGGGTCATCCGCTCGGCGGCAAGATAGGTGCAAAGCTCGTTGTATGCCTTATCTCTTCGCTTGATAAATTCCTCTGCGCTTTCTTCAAATTTATAGAAATGAGAGGAAGCCACAGCATGGGTCACACCCTGCTCGTACAGCTTTACAAGCATCTGCGAGGCGGTGCGGCAGTCAGCGGGACCGTCGTCAAGGGCAGGCAGAATGTGTGTATGAAAATCTATGATACTGTCGGGCAGGTTATGCATTGTCAAGGCTCCTTTCAGGGCATTATGCTTATACTATATAATATTATACACGATTATTTTTGATATTTTTTGGATTGTCAACAAATCTTCTGTAAATTTCTCGGATATATTTGACATTTCCGATAAAAAGGGGTATAATATAATTATGTATTATTACCCGAAAGGAATGTTATCAAAAATGAGCGAATGTTCACACAACTGCTCCTCCTGCGGCTCGGACTGCGCCGAGAGAAGATCTCCTCAGAGCTTTATCGAAAAGCTGGGCGAGGGCAGCAGCGTTAAAAAGGTCATTGGTATCGTCAGCGGCAAGGGCGGCGTGGGCAAATCCCTTGTTACGGGTCTTATGGCTTCGGAATTTGCAAAAAAGGGGCTTCGCACCGCTGTGCTTGACGCCGATATCACAGGTCCCTCCATCCCTAAGATGTTCGGCGTTTCCGAAAGAGCCACAGGCAGCGAAAAGGGGCTTATCCCCGTTCGCAGCAAGGGCGGCGTTGATATAATGAGCATAAATCTCCTGCTTGAAAACCCCTCCGACCCCGTTATCTGGAGAGGGCCTGTTATTGCGGGAGTGGTAAAGCAGTTCTGGAATGAGGTCATCTGGAAGGACGTGGACTATATGTTCGTGGATATGCCTCCCGGAACAGGCGATGTTCCTCTTACGGTTTTCCAGTCCATTCCCCTTGACGGCGTTATTATCGTCACCTCCCCTCAGGACCTTGTTTCCATGATCGTGGGCAAGGCTGTGGGAATGGCTAATATGATGAATATCCCGATTCTCGGAATTGTGGAAAATATGAGCTATGCCCTCTGCCCCGACTGCGGAAAGAAGCTTTATCTCTACGGCGAGAGCCATATTGAGGAGGTCGCCTCGGAATACGGTCTGAAGGTCCTGGGCAGACTTCCCATCGACCCCGCCATCTCCGCAAGCTGCGACAGAGGCGAGATCGAGATGGTTGAGGATAAATGGCTTTCCGAGGCGGTCACAGCCGTGGAAAACGCCCCCGCTTCCAATAAAGAATGATACCGTCTCCCGCTGTCATGCCTATACAAATATTTAACATTTGTATATATCAAAATGGGCTTGACAGCGGGGGGGGTTATGGGTTATAATAATATCATGGAATAATTTTTTGACAGGAACAGCGTGTTCTAAAAGAATAACGGCGCAGCGCTCATATCCTGCGTGATGTGCTTGAAATGACAGTGAATATTGTTTTTTTTAAGCTGATTTTGCAAGATATCCTGTGCAATTATTCATTTTGCTCTGTTTTGTTAAAAATATCATTAAAATAAAGGAGTTTTGAAGTATGGCACTTACAAAGAATCCCAACGTACTCAAGTGGGTCGACGAGATGATCGCTCTCACTAAGCCCGAAAAGGTTGTATGGATCGACGGTTCCAAGGAGCAGCTCGACGCTCTCACCGACGAGGTTTGCGCTCTTCCCGAGGGCAACAGAGACAAGATGTACAGACTCAATCAGGAAAAGCTTCCTGGCTGCCTGTATCACAGAACTCTTCCCAACGACGTTGCCCGTGTTGAGGACAGGACCTTCATCTGCACACCCACCAAGGAAGAGGCAGGTCCTACCAACAACTGGTGCGATCCCACTGAGATGTACGCTAAGCTCTCCAAGCTCTATGACGGCGTTATGAAGGGCAGAACAATGTACGTTATCCCCTATTCCATGGGTCCTATCGGTTCTCCTCTCGCTAAGGTTGGCGTTGAGATCACCGACTCCATCTACGTTGTTCTCAACATGAACATCATGACAAGAATGGGCGCACAGGCATTTGAGAACCTTGGCGACGAGTCCAACGACTTCGTAAGAGGTCTCCACTCCAAGGCTGATGTTGACCCCGAGAACAGATATATCGTTCAGTTCCCTCAGGACAACACAATCTGGTCCATCAACTCCGCTTACGGCGGAAACGTTCTCCTCGGCAAGAAGTGCTTCGCTCTCAGAATCGCTTCCTATCAGGGCAAGAACGAGGGCTGGATGGCTGAGCATATGCTCATTCTGGGCGTTAAGAAGCCCGACGGCGAGATGAAGTATATCACCGCTGCATTCCCCTCTGCCTGCGGCAAGACCAACCTTGCAATGCTCATTCCCCCCAAGGCTTACAAGGATAAGGGCTATGAGGTGTTCACAGTAGGCGACGATATCGCATGGATGAAGCCCGGCGAGGACGGCAGACTTTACGCTATCAACCCCGAGAACGGCTTCTTCGGCGTTGCTCCCGGTACAAATGCAAAGTCCAACTACAATGCTCTTGCTTCCACAATGAAGGATACCATCTTCACAAACGTTGCTCTTAACAACGCTGACAACACCGTTTGGTGGGAAGGCCTCGACAAGAATCCTCCCGAGGATGCTACCGAGTGGAAGGGCGCAAAGGTTAACGGCAAGGAGTTCACTTCTGTTATGGGCGCTGACGGCAAGCCTCAGAAGCTCGCTCACCCCAACTCCAGATTCACAGCTCCCGCTATCAACTGCCCCTGCGTATCTCCCGAGTTCAACAACCCCAAGGGCGTTCCCGTTTCCGCAATTATCTTCGGCGGCAGACGTGCTTCCACAACTCCTCTTGTATATCAGTCCTTTGACTGGGTTCACGGCACATATATGGGCTCCGCTGTTTCCTCCGAGACAACTGCTGCTGCAACAGGCGCAGTAGGCGTTCTCCGTCACGATCCTATGGCTATGAAGCCCTTCATCGGCTACAATGTAGGCGATTACTGGGCACACTGGTTGGAGATGGGCGAGAAGCTGGGCGACAAGGCTCCCAAGATCTTCAATGTTAACTGGTTCAAGCAGGATGAGAACGGCAACTTCATGTGGCCCGGCTTTGGTGATAACATGAGAGTTCTCGACTGGATCATCAAGCGCTGCGAGGGCACCATCGACGCTGAGGAGACTGCTATCGGCTACCTTCCCAAGAAGGGCGATATCAACCTTGAGGGCATCGAGGACGAGGTTACTCCCGAGATCATGGACAAGCTTCTTGCTGTTGATAAGGATCTCTGGAAGAAGGAAATTGCCGAGATGAGAAGATATTATGACGAGGACATCTCCGCTAAGGGCGGTCACGTTCCCGCTGAACTCTATGCTCAGCTCGACAAGATCGAAGCAAGACTGGGCTGATCCCGAAAAGATAAAGCTTTGAGATAAAAATTACGCTCCGAAGCCATTTGGTTTCGGAGCGTTTTTATAAAAAAAATCCCCCCGCCAAGTGGCAGGGGAAAATAAATATACCGTTCTATATTATAAATTTTTCTTCTTTGAAACAGCTGCGATAACTGCGATAATTACAAGCACCACGCCCAGTGCAATAAAAATGCTTGCGAAATTTATCTCGCTCGATTCAACGGAGAATGTACATTCCGAAGAGGGGTCAACGATAAAGCTGATGCTGCCGTCGTCGTTGATATTTCCTCCTTGGCAGTATTTAACGGTTCCGGGCATCCTGAGAGTAAAATCGACCGTGATCATGTCCGAAGCCATGCCTGCGTATTCGCCTGCGTCATCGCCCATGAGCGGAGGCATTACAGCGTCAAAGGTGTATTTCGAGGTGAAAAGACCTCCCTTTTTCTCAGCCTTTGCTGATGTGAAAAGAGCGGTGCCGTCCTCGCTGAGAGTGGTAAGCTCTGCACTCAGCTCCTCATAGCTTTGGTAATCCTCGGAAATCTCGTAGCCGATGTATTCCTTGCCGCCAACATTGAATCTCTTGATCTCATACTCGGAATCGGCAAAATCCTCTTCTGTGCAGTATTCAGATGACATTCCGTAGGAGGCAAAGACCGAGCCTGTGCCGTTGCTTCTGAGCTCAACCCCCACGCCTATGTACATACAGCCCGAAAGCATTGCCGCAGCGATAACGCCGCAGAGCTATTATATCATAAAAATAATAATATTGCAATATATTTTTAAAAATTTGACCTGATATTTCCAATGATCTTATTGACAAGACCTGTACGCAGATAGTATAATAGGCATATACCATAAACAGGAGATGTTCAAATGATTATAAGAAAAGCCCTTGAAAGCGATGTCCCGAGGCTCCTTGAGATATACAATTACGAGGTGATAAACGGCGTATCCACCCTTGATATCACCCCGAAGGAATTGCCGGAGTGGCAGGAATGGTTTGAGCATCATCAGACCGCCCGTCATCCTCTTATCGTTGCGGAAAAGGACGGCATTGTGGCGGGCTATGCGTCCCTATCCCCTTACAGAGCAAAGGAAGCATATAAATCAACAGCCGAACTGTCGGTCTATATCGCTCCCGAATATCGCAGGCAGGGAATTGCCTCGGCTCTGATGGAGGAGATAATGAGGCTTGCCTGCGAAAATACCGAGCTGCATCTGATCGTTTCGGTCATAACCTCGGGAAATGCCGCCAGCGAAGCGCTTCACAGAAAATTCGGCTTTTCCTTCTGCGGGACCATTCACGAAGCGGGCTTTAAGCATGGAAAATTTCAGAGCATTGACAATTTTGAGAATGTGCTGAGCCGATAATTACCCGCTGACAATTATCCTGTGATCGCAGTCGTACAGGTTATAAATAAACGTGCTCCTGCCTTCCTCATAAACGCTCTTCACCCGATAGGCGGAAAAAAGCGGATAGCCCTCCTGCTTTGACGGCAGAATTGGGCTTCTTGTTGTGGCATGGCAGCGGACGTCATAGCCCTGCTTTTCAAAGTATTCTCCAAGCTTTATGGCAGGATACATACATTCCTCGGTGCCGATAACGTCAATGGTTTTTCCCGTGAGAATGGGCTTCATTTCTTCAAAAGCCGCTCTTGCCATTTCCTCGCAGTATTTTTCATATTCCCTTCCGCCGATCCCCATACGGGGGTCTTTATTTTTGTCTGTTTTAAGAAAAAGCCCGCCGGGAACAGAGAAAATGTCAAAATCCCCCTTCTCCTCGAGAGCGACTGAAATGCCCTCCTTCAGAGCTTCTGCGGAATTATCCAGCTTAACAAGATAATCAAGCCCCACCCCCATGGAACGGTATTTCAGAAGATTTTCCCCGCTCATTCCGTTAATAATGGACGCAGCCGAAAATCTGCAATTAACAATATTTTTCAGAGCGTCAATAAAATTCAGAATGGTCTTGCCCGTTGTCAGTTCGTCCTCGGCGAAAATTATCCGCTCTATGCCCTTAAAAATGTCAAGCCCCCTGTCCGAATAAAGACACTGCTCGGTGGCATGACTGTGCTCCTCGCTGAAAAGGGCAAGCCGCATTTCTTCGGGATATTTCTCCCTTGTGGTGTGGATATATGTACACTCGCATTTGTCCGACAGCCTTGCCGCCAGCTCCGCACCTATGGCGGTGGCAGTCTCCGCAAAGCCTATTACCATGACCTTTTTCTCCGAAACGCCCTGCATGACCCTGTCCGCCAGCCTATCAAACAGCGAAAGCGTATCCGAGGGTCTGGCGGGAACGTGCTTTGCCTGCATATAATTCACGATAAGCCCGCCCCGCTTGGTGTTATTCTCCCTTGCGGCAAGGGCAAAGAGCCTTTCGGGAGCGACCCCCGAGTAATTTTCGGTAATTATCATAGCTCTGTTTCCTCCGAAATGCCGTAAATCTCGGCAAGGGCAAGTATTCTTTCAGCCCAGCCCGAATGGATCTTGTTTTCATACATCCTGCCGCCGTCCGAGCTTTTTATGACCTGAACTTCGCCGCTGTTTTCCATAATAAGCCTTGCGTCGGCATAATCATTTCTTGAAACAGCCATTGCCTTGTTCACAGCCTCGATCTGGCTTGGATGGATAACAGTTTTGCCCACAAGCCCGATGGAGCGGTCTGTTTTCATTTCACGCTCCATGCCCTCTCTCCAACGGGGGTCGCCCCCTTTGAAATAATTCCACACAGGAGCGGAAACGGTAAATTCCCCCGCAAAAACAGCCGCAATATCCGAGATAAGCTGTCCCACGGGAAGGATATCATATATTGTCTGAGTGATATCCCCGCAAAGCCCCAGCGCCCTGCAAAAATCATTTCCGCCGATACGGACATTGAGCACCCTGTCTCTCATAGCCATAAGCATATCAAAAAGCCGCTCCAGCTTATCATATCTGGTTGACAGCCGCAGAAATGAGGGATTCTCAATTATTGGCATGATGTAAAGGCTGCTTTTTTTCGCAAATACCTTTTCCAGATGGGGGATATATTCCCCGAAGGTGATGTCGTCAATTTTCGGGAGGATAAAGCCCGTAATAAGCTCAAAGGAAGACGAGGGCATTTCCGAGAGCCTGAGGAGCTGCTCACCGCTGCGGATCCTTATAAATATCATGGGGAGCTTTTCGGGGCGGTTTTCGGCAAGCAGGGAAAGCTGTGACAGCAGATTTTCCTCCGCCGCCTCCACCATATCATCCCTGATAGTGTCCTCAAGGCATATTGCCGCCGAGCGCAGACCCTCAAAGCCCGAGGACAGCTTTTCTGCGATATCCGTTCTGAGAGCGGGCATATAGAGAAGAGGTCCTACGGAATATTCAAGCCTGCGCCTTTCTGAAAAAGATGTTATGCTGTCGTTTTCTGCAATAATTTCCATTTTGTCCCGATGTTTCCTTTCAAACAAATCGGAGCGCCGGTATTATAACGGCGCTCCGTAATGAATTGGCTGATAAATCAGTTATATCTTCTGATAAGTGAGCCCAGACCGTCGTCGGAGGTAGCCTGTCCGATGGCGGAGAATTTCCATTCGCCGTTGTGACGGTATATCTCACCGAATATCATGGAGGTCATTCCGTTGTAATTTTCCGAAAGGTTATAGCGGCAAAGCTCCTGATTTGTGTCGGAATTAACGAGCCTGATAAATGCGTTCTTAATCATGCCGAAATCCTGCCTGCGGGCCTTTGCCTCATAGATATTAACCACGAAGATTATCTTGGAATAATCTGCGGGGAGCTTTGAAAGATCAACGAATAACTGCTCGTCATCGCCGTCGCCCGCACCTGTGAGATTATCGCCCATGTGCTTTACAGCGCCTGATTTATGGATGAGATTGCCGAAATAGATAAGGTCATTCTTTGTGGCAAGCTTGCCCGAGCTTTCGGTGATAAGTATAGCGGAAGCGTCGCAGTCAATGTCCTGTCCGCCGCCGAAAATGCCGCCGAGAAGACCTCCCTTCTTGACCTCGTCCCAGCCAAGACCTACCATAACGTGCTTGAGACCGGGATTGCTTTTTGTAAGGTCGATTTTCTGACCCTTCTGAAGATTTACTGCCATTGTTTTTTACCGTCCTTTCAGAATAATTACAATTGGATTTATGTAGAGCTTACGGCGGTAACTGTTCCGTAAGCAGAGCCAAGCATTGATTCATATACCTTTATGGTAGGAGCAAGCCATACCTGACCTGTTCCCCTGTAAACATTCACAAGACCCTCGCCGCTGACCGCAGAGCCGATAAGAGTCTTTGCGGAGCGCTCAACGGTGAAGTCGATGCCGCCGGTTCTGAGCACTGCGAAATTGCCGTCAACCTTTAAGGTGTCGTTCTCAAGGTCGATGATGTCTATCTCGCACATGGGAACGGCGCACTCGAGAATAACAAGTCCGGGACCCTTGATGGAGGTCTGGAAAATTCCCTCGCCGCCCAGAGACGCAGAGGAAATATTCCTCTGCATATATGCGCTGACATTTGCGCTGCCCTGTGCCGCAAAGAACATTCCCTTGTCAACGATTATTTCCTCTCCCGCCTGAAGCTCAAGGGTGAGAAGATGCTTGAAGGTAGGCTCCAGAACCACCATTCCCGTTCCTCTGTATTCGGGCTGAGCGGCAGCCTCGCCCGTTACCGCACCCGTAAACATTCTGCCAAGGAGATTTCCCGGGGTAACGCCCGAGACCATTTCAAGATTGCCCTTGAAATAGCTCATTGCCCCGGGCTCCACCTTAACGGAGTCATTTGTGAGATATATCGCCGCCTGACGGACCTTCATATTCTGCTTTTCCATGTAATACATCATTTCCGCAGAATAGGGATTCTTGCCGCCAAGAAGCTTCTGATACTCAAGTATCTCAATTTTCATATTTTTGTTGACGCTTGTGTCGATGATCTTGATATTTTCCCTTGTGCCCACCGCACTCATATTCATAGACTGCGCCTCCTGTTATTTTGTTTTATGATAAGCTTTCTGATAATATCCACGGGAATAACGGACAGCGCCATTACAAGGATAACTGCCCATTCTCTCAGGTCAAGCCCATAGCAGCCGAGAACACTGCCGCCAAGATAGGTCATTATCACCTGCACAGCGGCGATTATTCCCATGACTTTAAGAAAGCCTCTGTTTTTTCCGATATTGTCAAATAGATTTAATTCTTCCGTTCTTGCATTGAAGGCGTTTGCCACCGCCGCAAAGATGAAGAAGCTGAAATAGCCTGTGAAGAGATACATTGTATCTCTGAAATATCTGCCGATAAAGCCGTGTTCCTTAATAGTGCCGCTTGCTGTATCAAGCCCCGTGAGGAGAAAGACAAGGCTCAGAATGACCACCCATGCCGCTCCTGTGATTATCTCGGTTTTCATATAGGTGTTCACAATAGGCTCTCTGCGGGATTTGGGCTTCTCCCTCATATAACGGGAAAGGGCAGGCTCGCTGCCGAATGCCAGCGCCGCAAGGGTGTCCATGACCAGATTTACCCATAATATCTGCGTTATAGACAAGGGATTATCCATTCCCAGCAATGGGGCGATGAAGGAAATAACCACCGCCGAAACGTTTATCGTCAGCTGAAAAATAATAAATTTGCGTATGGAATTGAATATAGTCCTGCCGTAAAGCACAGCCTTGCCGATGGAGCTGAAATTATCGTCAAGTATAACGATGTCCGAGGCTTCCTTGGCAACCTCGGTGCCGCTGCCCATGGCAAAGCCCACATCCGCTTTTTTCAGGGCGGGGGAGTCGTTCACGCCGTCCCCTGTCATTCCCGCCACAAGGTCAAGCTCCGCCGCAATGCGGACAAGCCTTGATTTGTCTGAGGGAAGCGCTCTTGCAATAACTCGGATATCTTTAAGCTTGCCGCTCAGCTCCTTGTCCGAAAGCTTTGCGAGCTCGGCGGAGGTTAGGGTAAGCTCTTTTTCGCAGCCTGTCAGCAGACCCGATTCCTTTGCAATGGCAGAGGCGGTATCAATGCGGTCGCCTGTTATCATGACCACCTGAACTCCTGCGTTAATGACCTCGCTGATGGCTGCGGCGGATTCGGGACGGACCTCGTCTCTTATGCCGAGAATACCGCAAAGAACATATTCCCCTGCGGGAAGTCCCTCGCTTTCCTCCGTCAGAACGCTGTCACAAACGGCAAGAGCTATAACTCTTATCGCCCGTTCCGCAAGGCTGTTTATCAGCTCATCAATAACGGCGCTTTGAAACGGCACTCTTTTTCCATCCCTGTCATAGGAATATTTGCAGAGGGGAAGAAGCTTCTCGGGTGCGCCCTTCACAAGAGTTCCCCGAAATGCCATATCCTCCGAAGCGGATACCTCCACGGAGGAGGCGGAATATTTATTATCGCTGTTAAAGGGCAGGGTATAGAGCTTTTTAACGTCAATCTTGGGGATATGTTCACCGAGAAAGCTAAGCACGGCACGTTCGGTGGCATTTCCGCCCACCGCCCTGCCGCCGCTCATTACAGCGGTGGAATTTTCATAGATGCAGAGGGAAAGAAGCCTTGAAAGCCCATGGGGTATATCCTCCATGCTTCTGTACTCATTGCCGTTTCCGTCCGCAAATATCACCGCTTCAAGCATCCCCTTTGTGATGGTGCCTGTTTTGTCGGAAAAGAGAATATTAAGGCTGCCTGCGGTCTCAATGCCCGATATTTTGCGGACAAGAACGTTATCCGCAAGCATTTTCCGCATATTCATGGCTGAAACTATTGCTATCATCAGGGGCAGTCCCTCGGGAACTGCCATGACGATGATTATTACCGCCAGAATAAGTGCGTCCAGAAGGTCGGTGATTATTGCCGCCGCTCCTCCCGCAAAATATGCCCCGAAGCTGCCTGCCATGACTATTTTATGGATTAGCAGGGCTGCCGCAATGGCAACTCCGCCTATATAACCGAATTTAGAAATGCTTTCTGCAAGACGGGTGAGCTTTAATTTAAGCGGAGAATCCCTGTCGTCATCCTGCCTCAGCTCTCCTGCTATCTCGCCGTAAAGGGTCTTGTCGCCCACAGTCTCGGCTATCATAACGGCATTGCCCGAGCAGACCACCGTTCCTCGGAATACTCTGTATTCGCTCAGGAGATCGTTTTTGTCCGAAGGGGGCTCATTTCCCTTTTTGGGACGCTTTGAAGCCTCCTTGGATTCGCCGTTTAAGACCGACTGATCTGTTTTAATGCTGCCTTCATAAATAACGCCGTCTGCCGGAATCCTGTCACCTGCGCCCAGCATGATATAGTCTCCCGAAACGATATCATCAATGGGGATCTCCCTGATCTCACCGTTTCTGTAAGCCTTGCAGAGTATCTTTGAAGCCTCCTCCTGCAATGCACGGAAGGCATTTTCATTTCTGTATTCTGAAAATGTGGATACCAGCGCTGCAATGGCAATTGCAGCGGCAATTCCCACAGGCTCGTACCATTCGGTCTCGGTGTTCACGATCCCTGTCAGTCCGAGGAAATATATGATAACGTTTATTAGAAGCGCCGCAGAGAGAATTTTTATCATGGGGTCGCTGAGATTTTCTCTGAGCTTATCAAAGAAGCTTTCGCTTTCCGCTTCTGAAAGCCTGTTGCTGCCGAATTTCTCCCTTGCTTCATGCACTTCGCTGTCGGTAAGACCCAATATTTTCATAGCTCTTATTTCCTTTCCGTATTATGCCGCTGTCTGCGGATACATAATTATTATGCACACTTTCTTTCATGATAACAATTATGTACCGCTAAAAAAGCAGGAGTTTCCCGATTCAGCGGAAATTCCTGCTTCGCATTACGGTCAAATATCGGGATAAGAGCTATAAGGAATAATTACACGTTTACTCCGTACTGACGGCAAAGAGCGGCAAGACCGCCGTTGAAGCCGCTGCCGATTGCATTGAACTTCCATTCGCCGTTATGTCTGTAAAGCTCGCCCACAACAACAGCTGTTTCAATGGAGAAATCCTCGCCCAGATCGTATCTGATGACTTCATTGCCTGTGACATCGTCCACTATTCTGATGAATGAGTTGGAGACCTGACCGAAATTCTGTCTGCGCTCCTCAGCCTCGTAAATTGTAACGGTAAAGGCGATTTTTGAAACGCCTGCGGGAACCTTGGAAAGATCAACGAGTATCTGCTCGTCGTCGCCCTCGCCCTCGCCTGTGAGATTATCGCCCTGATGGATAACAGATTCGCTGCTGTGGGAAAGATTTCCGTAGAAAATGAAATCGCTGTCGGAAGCGACCTTTCCGTTATCCGCAAGCAGAAATGCGCTGGCGTCAAGGTCAAAATCCGCACCGTTATCATACTGATTAACGTCCCAGCCCAGACCTACCATGATTTTTTTCAGACCGGGATTACCCTTTGTCAGATCAACCTTCTGACCCTTCTGTAAGCTTACAGGCATATCAAAAACCTCCGTAATTTTTAATTTACAAGGGATTTGAATAAAAATCCCCCATTCGGTACTATAATCATAACACTTTATCTGCATTTTGTCAACGGCTTTTTGTATAAAACGGCAATATTTCATTCTATTTTAATCTGATTTTAAGCTGATGAAAAAATACCTCCCGCCAAATTTTTTTATTATCGTATAAAGAGCCCAAAACAGGCAAAAATAGCTAAAGAGGCAAATCAAGAGCTTCCAATAATAAAACAAAAAAGCGAAAGGATTGGGTAAATATGAAAAACTTTTTTAAGGGACGGCTTTCGGGTAAAAGCACGGCGGCGATAATCTGCTTCTGTCTTGCGGCGGTGGCGGCTCTGGGGATATTCTCCTACAACAAGGCGTCCGAGGAGCTGACGGGAGAGCTTTCGGGCGTTAAGGACGGTACATCCCAGACGCTTCCCGTATCGGAGACAGAGGCTGCTCAAGAGGCAAATATCCCTGCGGAAAATATCCCCATGGAGCCTTCCGAGCAGGCTGCGGCAGCGGAGGAAACCATGATTCTTGAGCAGGACGCCTTCGGAATGGACGGTGAAGGCTCTCCCGAAGCAGAGCCTGTTTCCGAGAGCTTTACGGGTGCGTCGGTGAGACCTGTCAGCGGAAATATCCTCACCGATTATTCAGACGGCGAGCTTGTGAAATCCAAGACTCTCAGCGTATGGAAGACCCATGACGGCATTGACATTGCCGCAGAAACGGGTTCGGCTGTGAAATCCGCCGCAGCAGGCGTTGTGACCTCCGTTTCAAGGGATCCGCTCATGGGCGTTACCGTAATTATCGACCATGGCAGCGGATATGAGGGCTATTACTGCAATCTTGCCAATGAGGTCCCCGTTTCCGAGGGGGATAAGGTAAGTGCGGGCACTGTTATCGGCGAGGTGGGAAGCACTGCCGAGGCGGAAATTTCCGAGGAGCCTCATCTTCATTTCGGACTGAAAAAGAACGGCTCATGGACCGATCCTGCCGATATGCTTTCGGGCGAGGGGTCATAATATTTTGTAAATAAACAGGGCAGCTTCGGCGAAAAATCCGAAGCTGCCCTTATTTCATTTCAATAATTCCTTGCAGGCATTGTGCATTTCCTCAAGCCTGAAGCGCTGTTCGCTGCCCTCTGGAGAATATTCGTTTATCTTCTCACAGGGGAAATTTTTACATTCGGCACAGAGCATAACGTGCCGCTCCTTGCAGCATTTCCTGATATTGCAGCCCTTGCCGAACTTGTTGCAGTCGGCGGATACGGTGCGGCAGCCGCAGCAGGAGATATCCTTGGGATAAAATTTCCTCTCCTCGGTGGAATATTCGTGAGCGAGATATTTTCTCATGGTGTCATCATCCCGCTCCGTTGCGATATAAACGGGACATTCATTGCACATTATCCCGCAGCATGAAACTGTTTCCATAAAATTTATCCTTTCAAAAGCTGGGGACCGAGATCCCCTGAATATTTATATTTTATCACATCCGAAGGCTTTCGTCAACCGTTAAAATCTCTCTCTGATAAGCTCCTGTACCTCCCTGATGGGCAGGCTTCTCACCCTGTGGCTTCCGATATGCTCCGAGCTTGTGAATATATGCACATCGCAGGACTTGTTCATTCGCTGAAATATAGTCTGGGTTATCCGTATCTGGGAAACTCTTTCCAGCGGGACGGTGACGGTGTGAAAATCGTAAATATTGCAGTATTTTGCACATATGCTGTCCGAGGTGATGTTGATGCCGTTTGTGCAGTAGGCGCACGCCTTTGCAAATAAAAGCCATACCGACGGTATCTCGCAGAGGACGGTCATGAATGTGATAAGCTCTCTCCAATTCGGAAATACCATCAGCGCACCCAGCCCCGCAAGCTGCACTGCAAAAATAAGCACCGCAGGTGGTCCTATAAATCTCATAATATAGCTGAGCCTTGGATTTATATATGTCTCGCTTCGGGAAAAGCCCGGAAGGAGCCTGTCCATAACGCTGTCAAGACCCTTGACGCCGCCGCTTCCCGCCGCTCTGACCGAGCATATGGGAACGAATACGGGCAGCTCGTTTTTTCGCTTGCCGTAGCCTGTGCAGTTAACATGAACGGAGGTCACGCCGAAGAGCTTCATCAGAAGATTCTGCCGCATATCTGAAATGTTTATCTTCCTGCTGTTTATGCAGTACATACGCCTGACTATCATCCCGCCGGTGATGATAATGCATTTGCCCCGTCTGCTCACCGTAAAATTCAGATGCCGCAGAACGTTTGCCGCAAAGGATATCACAAAGCCCAGACCGATTATCACCGATATGGCAATGCCTGCGGGGGATATTCCCGAAATGAGCCTTCCCGCAAGGGTGGAAACTGCATCGGAAACGTCGTTTACCGCCTTGAAAAAATCCTTCTCCAGCCTGTCCCCGATAATGTCGGTGCTTCCCGAAAGAGCTGTCATCAGCAGCACCACCCCCGACAATGCGGAGGAAAAAAGCAGGGAAAAGGCGATAAGGCTCTTTGAGGACGCCTTATAGGTAAAGCTCATGCCCTCATTCTTCGCTTTTTTGTCTCCCTTGTTCACGGGGCTGCGGAATACCTTTGAAAGAATATTGAAAAGCCTTGCCCTGTCGGATTTATACATCATCAGGCTCAGGTCTGCGGAGGTCTTTCCTCCCGAGGCGGAGTCTGTGTCGATATATACCTTCACCGCTCCCAGACGGACAAGCACGGGATTTTCCTCGCTTGTTACCGCACTGACGTTCAGACAGGGGATATTGGTTTCGCTCCTGAATATCATTCCCTTTTTAACGCTGATGCCGCTTTCGTCTATCTCGTAAAAGGTGAAATACCACCTGACTGCCGCAATTGCTATCATTGCCGTCACCGCAAGAATGTCCCAGCCTGCGCCCTTCGTCCATGTGTAAAGATCGAAGCGAAGCGCCCACAGTCCCCGCACAAGAGGAATGAGCAGCAGCCAGAAATTCTTTGTGGTATAGCCAAGCAGAGCGGCGGGGTGCTGTCGTCTCACTGCTTCCTCTCATCCTTTCCGCTTTCCATATCGTTAAAGCTAAGCTGCTCGGATGAAAGCTCGTCAAAGCTCAGCTGCCTTACGCTGCCGAAATCCTCCGCAATGTCGCTTATCTCCTCCGAGCTGAATATCTCTGAGCTGTCGGTGTAAACATATCCGCTGTCCTCGGGGGAATATTCCACGAAATATTTTCCTCTCTCGGGAGCGGGCTTTGCCTCGCAGCGTTCTCTGAAAAGCTCCAGTATCTCCCCGCAGTCCTTGTCGGAGAGGAATAATATGGGCATATTTCCGCCCAGAGCCTTCAGGATTATGAAATTAAAGCCCGTATATCCCGAAAGGGGAGCGGATATCCTCACTGCGTGCTGAACGGAGCTTATTTTCATTATCCGATAGGTTCGGGAAAATATCCCCGAATAGGATATTATCTCCCGCTCGTTTATCACATATCTGAGGGATTTGTACCACATGGGCAGGAGTATTACGATAAACACCACATATATTGCTGCTGCGGCGATCATCAGTGCGCTTATGACCCTGACGGGCAGGGCGGGGGTGTCGGGCATATACTGAGGGAATTTATCCTTTGCATACAGCCTCAGAATATTTAAAAGCACAAGCAGCAGTATGGTGATAACAAAGGCTGCCAGAGATATGAACCTCCTTCCCTTGGGGTCGGAGCTGAAATTCCTGCTCATTTTATGAAAACTCCTTTAAATGATTATACCTGTATTATACCATATTTTTCCCTGCTCTGCAAGGGATATGGCAAAAGTTCGTCACAGCTTCGGTGAATACATTTCATAAATTATCGAGAAATACTTGAAAAATATGTAAATGTGGTGTATAATGAATATAAACACTGCGTTAACTGATTTTTATCCATTCACTTTATTACAGCACTATATCAAAATAGAATGAATCGAGGAACAGCTATGAAAAGAAACAGATCGATCGCTCTTATCATTGCCGCCGTATCCGCTCCGGGCATATTCTGCGGCTGCGCACAGGGAAATGACAGGCTTCTTGATAAAAACGATCCCGTTACGGTAACTGTCTGGCATTATTACAACGGTGTACAGCAGTCCATGTTCGACGAGATGGTCAGCGAATTTAACCGCACCGAGGGCATGGAAAAGGGAATTATCGTGGAGGCTTTTTCAAAAAATTCCGTTTCGGAGCTGTATGAAGCTGTTATCGTTTCGGTAAATGACGATGTGGGAGCGGAGGAGCTTCCCGACATTTTTGCGGCATATGCGGAAACGGCATATCTTGCGGACAAGGCGGGCAAGCTTGCGGACATCGGGCAGTATTTCACCGATGAGGAGCTTTCCGGATACATTCCGGGCTACATAAGGGAGGGCGAATTTTCGGGGGACGGCAGCCTGAAAATATTCCCAATTGCAAAAAGCACCGAGATAATGATACTCAATAAGACCGACTGGGATAAATTCGCCGCCGCAACAGGCACCTCGGAGACTGAGCTTTCCACATGGGAGGGGCTTGCGGAGGTATCCGAAAGGTATTACGAATACACCGACGCTCTCACCCCCGACACGCCCTATGACGGCAAGGCGTTTTTCGGCAGGGATTCCATGGCGAATTACATGATAATCGGCGCAAAGCAGCTGGGCGGTGCCTTCGAGGCTGCGGACGGAAGCGGCGCTGTTTCTCCGTCAAGTGACAAGGAGACTGTCAGGAGGCTCTGGGAAAATTATTACATTCCCTATCTGAAGGGCTGCTTTGCCGCAAACAGCCGATTCTGCTCCGACGATGCAAAAACAGGTGATATCATCGCTCTTATCTGCTCCACAACGGGAGCTGCCTATTTCCCCTCGGAGGTCACTATTGATGATGACAACAGCTATCCCATTGAGAAAATGGTGCTTCCCGTTCCCGATTTCGAGGGTACGCCATCCTTTGTGGTCCAGCAGGGCGCAGGAATGTGCGTTGCAAAGTCGGAGAAGAAAAATGAATACGCCTGCGCTGTTTTTCTCAAATGGTTCACCGAGGAGGAGCGGAATATCAGATATGCCGTAAACTCGGGCTATCTCCCCGTTAAGAAGGCGGCAAACGATTTTGACAGGATAACCGCTGCCGCTGAGGACGGCTCCATCAGCGAAATAATGCAGGACACCATCAGGACAGCCATTGAAGAGGTCAATTCCCGTGAGCTTTACACCGCTCCTCCCTTTGATAATTCCAACCTGATAAGAGATTTTCTCGGCGATTACATCAGCGAGACCGCTTCTGCGGACAGAGCGGCGGCTGAGGCGAGGATCGCAGACGGCGAGGACCGCCTGACCGTTATTGCCTCCTATACCGATGACGCTGCCTTTGAAAAATGGTACGAGGGCTTTTCGGCAGGCTTTGACTCGGCGGCGGGAAAATAATGTGCTTCATCATAAAAGGATGCAAGGAGGGTCGGAGATTTGAGTAAAAATGTTCCGGAATCCCAAAAGAAAAAGAGGGTCAGCTCCCCCTTATCATACAAGCTGTTTGTACCTATGATACTGCTTTCGCTGCTCCAGATGGGTGCGTTTTTCCTTGTTCTTGCCGCAAGCGGAGAGTTTTCCTACATCAAGCGCTATGCTTACGATATGTTCAGCGAAAAGACCGAGAACAGGAAGAATTACGTTGAGCATATGCTCACAGGAAATGTGACTCCCTTGTATGACGCAGCGGAGGACATAAATTCCATGACCGAAGCATTCCTTGAGGAGAAGGGCTGCTCTGCCGCTGATATCTCCTCCGACAAGGCGGTGAACAAGGATATTATCAGGCTGTCCTCCAAAAGGCTTGTGGAGCTGCTCAGAAAGACCTCCGTAAACGACGTCTGCATAATTCTCGATTCGGGTGAGCTGTACTGCAAGGACGGTCTTGTAAAGAAAAGCGGGCTGTATCTCAGGGATATGGACACCTCCTCCGATGACAGAACGGGAAATTCAGATCTGCTTATGGAAATAGGCAGCTCGGACATTGCCGAGGACATGGGGATAACTCTGGACTCGGAATGGTCGGCTCATTTAGAGGTCAGCAAGGTGTCCGAGGAGGATATGGATTTCTTTTTTGAAACAATGGAGACTGCCCGTGATAATCCCGATATCCCCGTGACCTCTCTCGGACATTGGACGGGCTTTTCGGCTATCACTCCCATGGGACAGCCCAGCATGAAATACTCCGTTCCCCTGAGAGCCTCCGACGGAACGGTTTACGGCGTTATAAGCGCGGGAATACTGGAAAAGACCTTCCTCAGCACCATTCCCTCCAATGATTTCTTTAATGAAAGCGCCTGCTACATTCTCGGAGAGGACAGCGGCGGCACAGGCATATATACCCCCGTTATCCATTCGGGAGCCATCTACAGCCGCCTTGTGACAGGCAGTACTGTTATCAGCGAGAGAAATAAGCTTTCTCCCGGGATTTATGATTTCAATGCGGACTCCGATATTGATTCCATCGGCTGCATCCTTCCCATGAAGCTCTACAGCGCAGGCTCGCCCTATATAAAAGAGAAATGGGCGCTTATTTCCGTGGCGGACAGGGACAGGATACTGAGTATTTACAATACCATTATTTCAATGCTGCTGCTGTCCACCATAATTTCCGCGGTGTTCAGTATTATCTGCGCAGTAATGATAAGCAGGGCGATCACCACTCCCGTTGAGAAGATCGCCGCTTTGCTGGATGAAAAAAAGAGCGACGGCGGGATCATCAGCTTTGCCCCCTCGGGCATCACCGAGATAGACAGGCTCTCAGGCTCCATCACCGAGCTTCAGATAGCTGTCAGGGAGCAGGCTTCAAGGGTCTCGAAAATCATCAGCATGGCGGATATGGGCATAGGCGTTTTCATGTACGAGCCGAGAGACCGCAGCGTTTTTATGGGGGAAAGCCTTATCAAGCTTTTGAATATCGGCTCTCTGCCGGTTGAGGATACGGTGGTGGGAGCGGATGATTTCTTAAACATGGTCAGCGAGATCGACGACGGCGGCGAGCTGACCTCAAGCGGCTTTATCACCAGAATGATAAATGTTCACGATGAATCCGAATCCATTGAGTTTTACAGCGGTGCGCTGAACAGGTGGTTCAGATGCAGGGTGATGTCGGGGCAGAATAATATTATCGGGCTTGTAATGGACGTTACGGGCAGCGTTATCGAGAAAAAGAAGATAGAATATGAGCGTGATTATGACGTTACCACAGGGCTTCTTAACAGGCGGGCGTATCTTAACAAGGTGGGCGGGCTGTTTGCCGCTCCCGATAAGCTGAAAACCGCCGCCTTTATCATGTGGGATATGGATAACCTCAAGTATGTGAACGACACCTACGGTCATGATTTCGGCGATGATTACATCAAGACAGCTGCCAATGTTTTCAAGCTGTTCCGTGATTACGGAGGCGTTGTTTCAAGGCTCTCGGGAGACGAATTCAACGTTTTCCTCTACGGCTATGACAGCAAGGACGAAATACGCAGCATAATAAACATCGTTCGGGACAAGCTTAACGAAAGCTACTGCACCCTTGCGGACGGAACTCATTTCAGGCTGAGAGCCAGCGGCGGCGTATCATGGTATCCCGATGATTCAACCTCCTTTGAAACGCTTATCAAATATGCGGATTTTGCCATGTACACCATTAAACATTCCACCAAGGGCAGGCTTGCGGAATTTGACCTTTCCTCCTACAACAAGGATTCCATTCTCATTACGGGCGTGGAGGAGATGAACAGGATAATCGAAGAGGAAAGCGTTAAATATGCCTTCCAGAGCATCATTTCCGCAAAAACGGGAGAAATATTCGGCTATGAAGCTCTTATGCGTCCTCAGTCGGAGCTTTTCAGATCGCCGCTTGAGCTTATCCGAATCGCCAAAACAGGCGCAAAGCTTTACGATATCGAGCGGCTCACATGGAAAATTGCCCTCAGGAGCTTCAGAAAGCTGCGTGAAGCGGGCTCTGTGGACAAAAATGCAAGAGTATTTATAAATTCCCTGTCCGACTGCAAAATGAAGCCCGAGGATATAAAGCTTATTGAGTCGGAAAACGGCGATATCCTTGACAGGGTCGTTATGGAGATACTTGAGGGCGAGCAGGCAAATGAAGAATTTATGAAGGCAAAGCAGAAGCGTATCGAAAAGTGGAACGGACTTGCGGCGCTGGATGATTTCGGCTGCGGCTATAACAGCGAGTATGCTCTTATTACTCTGAACCCCGATCTTATTAAGATAGACCGCTCCATTATAAGCGGCTGCGACAGCGATATAAGCAGGCAGAATATCATTATGAGCCTTGTATCTCATGCGAAGCTCAGGAATATTCTTGTGCTGGCGGAGGGCGTTGAGACGGGCGGCGAGCTGAAAACCGTCATTGAATGTGGTGTTGACCTTATTCAGGGCTATTATGTTGACCGTCCTCTCTTTGAACCTATGCCCGTTCCCGACAGAATAAAAAATGAGATAATCGGCTGTCAGCCTAAGATCGCTATTTGATAATTACAACAAAAAAATTTTTTAAACGGTTCCCGAAAGCAATTTCGGAGCCGTTTTGCCTTTTTTAATAAAAACTCAGGCGGGAAAAATGTAAATTTATCGAAAATACCCGTAGAAATTCACGAAAAACAGACTTGACAAAGCGGTGAAAAAATGGTACAATTGTAATTGTCTCAAATACATTTGTATTTCATACAAGGACTTATCAAGGAGCTGAACATCATGTCAGAACCTAATATCGCAGGAGGGAGCGACGGCTCCGAAACCAGATACGCAGTTGTAAGCTGCGACGTTCTCCCCGAGGTTTTTATCAAGGTTATGGAGGTCAAGCGGCTTCTTGCCTGCGGAGAAGAAAAAAGCTCCGCCTCTGCCTGCAAGCGTGCGGACATTTCACGCTCAGCTTTCTACAAATACCGCGACAG
Source organism: Oscillospiraceae bacterium (assembly GCA_022787085.1). GTDB lineage: Bacteria > Bacillota > Clostridia > Oscillospirales > Ruminococcaceae > Huintestinicola. Next base: position 92,416 of record JALFVE010000047.1, read on the forward strand.
CGTTTATACCTATGAGGAAAAGCTCAAGGGGCGTATTGTCTCCCTTTATGCTGTTCTGAGAGATACCCCCGGGGTGCTTTCCTCGGTGCTTGCCTGTCTGCATCGCTGCGATGCCAACGTTCTCACCCTTAATCAGAGCGTTCCCATTGACGGGGCGGCGGCGGTGACGGTCACGGTGAAGCTTTCGGGCAGACCCATGGACGGCTCCTCTCTCCGCAGAGAGGTCTGCGCTGTTGAGGGCGTTGTGGAGGTTCGGCTTATTTCCGAGGAATGAGCGGATATCGCATTTATTATTTTATGATTGGAGTTAGACATTATGGCAAAATTAGCAGTATTGGGTCACGGAGTCGTTGGCTCGGGAACGGTGGAGCTGTTTCTTAAAAATAAGGATAAGATAAATAAAAGAGCGGGCATTGATCTTGAGCTTGGCTATGTGCTCGATATCAGGGATTTCCCCGGGCTGCCCTATTCCGATAAATTCACAAAGGATATTAACGATATCCTGAATGACGATGAGGTTACGGTGGTTGCCGAGGTAATGGGCGGCGTTCATCCCGCATTTGAGTTTGTTCTTTCCTGCCTGAACAAGGGCAAGAGCGTCTGCACATCTAACAAGGAGCTTGTTGCAAAGAAGGGCGCTGAGCTTCTTAAAGCCGCAAAGGATCATAACTGCAACTTCATGTTCGAGGCTTCCACAGGCGGCGCTATCCCCATCATCAGACCCATTCACCGCTGCCTTGCCGCAAATGATATCACCGCCTGCGCAGGTATTCTGAACGGTACCACAAACTTTATCCTCACCAAGATGATTACCGAGAAAATGTCCTTCGAGGACGCTCTTAAAATGGCTCAGGAGCTGGGCTATGCTGAGAGAAATCCCGCTGCTGATGTTGAGGGAGACGACGCCTGCCGCAAGATATGCATACTCTCGTCCCTTATATTCGGCAAGCACGTTTATCCCGACTGGGTTCACTGCGAGGGTATCACAAAGCTCACTCTTGAGGATGTTGCATATGCAAAGAGCTGGGGCGGTGCGGTTAAGCTTATCGGCTCCGTTAAGCGCACCGAGGACGGAAAAATTCTCCCCATGGTGGCTCCCAGATTTGTCTGCGGCGGCTGCCAGCTTTCAAATATTGACGATGTTTTCAACGGCATCATGGTATTCGGAGACGGCTTTGACGAGGTAATGTTCTACGGCAGAGGCGCAGGTAAGCTGCCTACAGCCAGCGCTGTTCTGGGCGATGTTATCGAGTGCGCAAAGCATAATATCACTATCCTTTCCCAGATGTGGGAGGACAGCGAGGACAACAGCTTCATTGCCGATTATAAGAATGAGCCTGTTTCAATGTATGTTCGTGTAAGCGGCGCAGAAAAGTCCGATATGGAAAAGCTTTTCGGTGACTGCGAATATATCACCCGTGAGGGTCAGCCCGACAGCGAGCTTGCATTTATCACTCCCGTTCTTCCCGAAAAGGAAATTGACGAGAAGCTTTCATCTCTCGGAGACAAGGTTCTCGGCAGGATAAGACTTCTTGATCTTTGATAAATTAAGCATGACATAAGACGCAGCATGAAATAAGCTGCGTCTCAGTCTGTCGAAAAAGAAATGACAATTGTATAATATGCACAAACCCAAACATAATTTGCTTTGTCAAAAACGTTCCACCGGAACGTTTTTGAGGGCTATTTAGCACAACCTTCTTTAAAGGGGAGGCGGTCTTGTACGCCTCCCCTCGAAATGCTGTCGCATTTCTCACCCCTTGCTCCGTTTTTTTGTATAAAAGGGGATTTCGCCCTCTGCGGAGGGCGACCAAAGGGCGCCGCCCTTTGGAAACCTGCCACCTTTGAAAAGGTGGACGAAACTTTTAGTGTGACCTTATTTGTGCAGATTTTTTATCTATACACTTTATCGACAAGCTGAGACGCAGCATGAAATAAGCTGCGTCTTAAATTTTAAGAAAGGACGGGAAAAGGATGATTGACCTGAGAATACCCGCCACCAGCGCAAATCTGGGTGCAGGCTTTGACGCTCTGGGACTTGCCCTCAGCTTTTATAATTATGTGAGCATGGAGGAAAGCGACGGCTGCCACATCAGCTCCGCTGACGGCACTGAAATTCCCACTGACGAGAGCAATCTTATTTATCACACCGCAAAAACCGTTTATGAGATATGCGGCAGACCCTTCAAGGGGCTGTGCATAAAGCAGACCAACAATATCCCCATGGCAAGGGGGCTTGGCAGCTCAAGCGCCTGCATTATCGCAGGGCTGACGGGTGCAAACAAGCTGATGGGGGAGCCGCTTTCCCTTGACGAAATGGTAGATCTCTCCGCTCAGATCGAGGGGCACCCCGACAACACCGCTCCCGCTCTTTTAGGGGGCATTGTCACCGCCGTTTTTGACGGAAAAAAGGTGCACTGGGTAAAGCAGGAGGTTTTCACCACTCTGAAATTCATTGCGGTGATACCCGATTTCGAGCTGAAAACCGAAAAGGCGAGAGCCTGCCTGCCGAAGGAAATTTCCCACAAGGATGCAGTTTACAATCTTTCCAGAGCGGCGCTGTTTTCCGCATCTCTGCTGACGGGAAAATACGAAAATCTCCGCACAGCCGTTCATGACAGGCTCCATCAGCCCTACCGAATGGAGCTTATACCCCATGGACGGGATATTTTCGATATTGCTTATACAAACGGTGCATATGCGGCGTATCTCAGCGGCGCAGGTCCCACACTTATGACCATCGTTGATTCGGAGAATAAATTCTTCGGCGGAAAAATGCGCTTCGCCCTTGACAACATGGGGCTTACGGGCTGGGAGGTTCGTGAGATGCACATTGACAATCAGGGAACCTGCGTAGAATAAGTATAAATTTCCCGAAAGGAATGAAAACATGGAAAATCCTGCGCTTTATGCGGACAAGCTTGCGGTGGGCTACGGCTCGGAAATTCTTATCCGTGATATCGGACTATCCCTATACAAGGGCAGGATAGTCACACTTATTGGTCCCAACGGCGCAGGAAAATCCACCATTCTGAAAACCCTTTCCCGTCAGCTTGAACCCATGGGGGGAGCGGTTTACATCGGAAAAGAGGAGCTTTCCCGCTTCAGGGGCGAGGAGCTTGCAAGGGAAATGTCCATCGTGATGACGGGGCGTGTGGCACCCGAGCTTATGACCTGCGCACAGGCGGTGGAAACGGGCAGATATCCATACACGGGTCGGCTGGGGCTGCTTTCCCCCGAGGATAAAAAAATTGCGGCAATGGCTATGGAAATGACCGACGTTTCATGCCTTGCTGACAGGGAGCTTTCCCGAATAAGCGACGGGCAGCGGCAGAGGGTAATGCTTGCCCGTGCCATCTGTCAGGAGCCGAAAATACTTATTTTAGATGAACCCACATCCTTTCTTGATATCCGTCACAAGCTGAAGCTTCTTGCCATACTGAGGCGGCTTGTCCGTGAAAAGGGACTTGCGGTGATAATGTCAATGCATGAGCTGGACATGGCTGAAAGAGTTTCAGACCATGTTATCTGCGTGGGCGACGAGGGGATATCCATGCAGGGAGAACCGAGGGAGATATTCACAAAGGATAATATCGGCAGGCTTTACGGCATAGATACAGGCTTATTTGAGGAACGGTTCTGCACAGCTGAGCTTCCGCCGCCCATCGGAGAGCCGAGGATATTCGTTATCGGCGGAAACGGCAGCGGTGCGGGGGTGTTCCGTAAGCTTCAAAGGCTTGATATTCCCTTTGCTGCGGGAGTTATCCACGAAAATGACATTGATCATCCCATTGCCCTCGCTCTTGCTTCATGCGTCATATCAGAAATGCCCTTTGAGCCGATCTCCAGCGAAAAGGAGCAGGCGGCGAGGGAGCTTATTGATAAATGCGAGAGCGTTATCTGTCCTGTTGAGGGCTTCGGCTCCATGAATATTGCCAACGAGCGCTTGAAAAAATATGCCGCAGAGTGTTCAAAGCTTATTGATATTGAAAAGGTGCAGTAATTATACTAAACACCTATTGAATTATGGGAATCTCTCGCCGCAAAATCCATATATGCAAGCTTTTGCGGCGATTTCTTCTCCGTAATTCTAATGGTGTTTAGTATTATTTCCTTCCTCATAACTACAAAACCGTTTCCGTCCGCTCTTTTGTATTATTTATCATTCCATTTCTTTAAATTGTAAAATATATTGTTGTGTCAACACAAAGCGCACGGCAGATCGTCCTGAAGTGCCCCCTGTCAAGTAGACATCTGAAAAAACAAAAGAATGTTTAGAATTAGTTCAAATCCACCCTGCTGCGCAGCAGGGTGGATTTTTTACGCCGCCGCTGCCGAGTGGAATTCCATAGGTGTCATACATTTCAA
>JALFVE010000056.1 GCA_022787085.1 Oscillospiraceae bacterium
CATCACCTCCGCAAGCTCAGCAATAGCCGCCGCCAGCTCAGCATTTGAGGGCGGCTCGGGCGGCAAAGGCGCAGGCTCAGTGGGAATAACATGGGAAATATTGCCGTCATCGTCAAAAACAATGTCAAAATCGGGATACAGACTGATGATTTTTTCAGCAAGCTCAGAATCATCGGGAATAACGAAATCAGCATTGCCCATGAAATCAGTATTCGGGAAAACGGAATTAGTAAAAAAACTTTTATTTTTAAAAAGAACCACAAAAATCACCCCTTGAACGCTAACCATCTAACCGCAGTTGACCCTATTGCAGACACCGAAGCCGGTGTAAATACGAATTGATTTGTGCCTAAACTCAATGAAAAGCCACCATTAACATGATGGTTTGCGGCATTAAAAAACAAGACAGCCACAGGAGAAAAAGAAAGCGGCATTGTAATAGATGTACCATTTACCAGCCCCGAAATAACACCTGTGGCGTGTGATTCGCTGTCAAGGCGACTCCAGTTACTCCAGACATTTGCAACACGCATTCGAGTAAAAACGCAGTTATCTGTACGGGAAAATTTTTGTAATACCACGCCTCCTTTGTCGGCAGGAGACGGCGAGAAACCTGTTCCATCAAAAAACGAAACATCCAGGAATCCGTAATTATATGCAATTGGCGAATTAACACAGTTATAAACAAAACCATGATATTCGGTAACATAATTATTTAAATCAGCGCCAAAGCCATAATTCACAAAGGTTGGGTAAACATAATCCTTCCCAAGAAAATCATTGGAATATCGTGAACCTACAGTATCCGCATTACCGCCGTTTGCGGGCAGAGAAGCGGGAAAATCTGAGATCTGAGAAACAGTGTGAGTGTGGCTTGCCGCCGCTTTGCCCGCCAGAGCCGACCTTGCCGCCTCGTCCTTCAAATCGTAAACCGTGCCGCTCGGGACCTTGATCTTAGAAATATCACTCATAAGATCACCTTACCGTAATAGTCGCAGCAGAGCCTGTAAATGTAGGCTTGCTTACCGTACCTGCAGGAGTGTATTCAGCGGAAGCAGTTCCCGCTGTGCCCTTAAAAGCCGCTTTAAGCTCCACTCCCGTACCCGTGAATGTGGGTGCCGAAGCCGTTGCAGACTTGATACCCGTAGCAACAGTTACAGCCGTACCCGCCGAAGGGAGCGTTCCCGCAGAAAATCCAAGGGAAAGAGTTTCGCCTGAAACGGAAGCCGTGAAGGACGGAAGCGTTCCCGCACTGCCGAAGGGCTTAACGGAAGCAGTGTTCACCGCAACCGTCACAGCGGGCGCAGAAACAGTCCCCTGCGGTGTGTAATTCGCCGTACCCGTGCCCTTTGAAATAGCCACCGTACCCGCAGGAGTAAAGCTTGATGAAATAGTCGCCTTTGTGCCCGTAAAAGATGGCTGAGACACAGCCCCCGCAGGGGTGTATGAAGCAGAAGCGCTGTCCTTGAAGGCAAGTGCCTTGAGACTTCCCGTTGAGCCAAACTCTCTCCATTTTGATTCAGCCGCCGACCATACAAATTCGCTGTTCCCGTAAGCCGCCACATCACCCGCCTTTGGCGTGACCGAAGTGCTGCCGATGGTGATGGGAGAAGCGGCGCAGCCGTCTGTAAGAGCAGTTGTGGTAGTACCCAGATAGGTAAGCGCACCGCTAAGAGAGCTGATAAGCTCTCGTGCCCCTGCGTCCTTGATGTCGTAGGTGGTGCCGCTGGGCAGTGTGATTTTAGAAATATCCGACATGAAAAATCCTCCTTTTAATCAGTCGTAAAAATAATATTTTCGGGGCTTTCCGGGTCAATAAAGCAGCGGACCTTGCTGTTCCAGAGATCCCGTTCATCAGCCGAAATATGCACCGAGCTGTCATCAATGTGCATTTTGAGCAGTTCATCAACCGAAGCAGTCAAAAACGGATTATCGATCAGAAACGCATTTCCGTCTCCGATCTTGATGTTGGGAACAGCAACCTTTTCTCCGTCAATTTCCGTCTCCCCGAAATCGGAATAAACGTAAATATGGGATTTTTTCCCCACAAGCTCAGTCTGACTGTTCCAATATTCGCACGTCCCGTAATGAATGGGAATATCCGCCGCCCGCCCCGATAAAGCAAGATTTCCCGCCATAGACTGCGAAACATTCAGCCGACCGCTAACAGCCGCCGCCGAGATCTGAGCCGCAAGAAATTTTTCGGAATACGCCATTACCCGCCGCCCCCCTCGGGAATGTCCGTCACATTGCGGACGATTTTAAGCTTTGACATGGGAATGATAGTGTAAATATTATCCCGGTCCATGAAAAGCCGCACGTCAAAGAAATAATCCCCGGGGGAAATCCCCGCCGTATCCTCGGGATAAATGGTAATAGGCAGGCAGCCGTCAATATAATCCGCCGCAGTAACCGATTTTCTGAAAATCGGAATCTTATCCGCCGCCGATTTTTTCACATCCAGAAAAATAACATCCGAATCGGAGAGGATATATTCTTCCCCGTCCGCCGTCCTTATCCCGCTGATAGACAACCTCAACGTGTCCCCACGGACAATAGAAATATCAGACAATTCATAACCTCCTTTTATTTTTATTGCGCTATAACGATATTAGTGTTTGAGCTTGAAAGCCTAAGGCTGGCAGCAAGTTGAAGCTGATATCGTTCAGTATAAACATTTCCGTCAGTGTCATAGCCTGCCAGCGTGAAAATACATCCTATATTTATCAATTTGATACACGATATTGCGAATCATCAGTTGCAAAATTAACTAAATATCATGTTATAATCAACGATCTCGCAGTCCTTGAACAGCGGGCAAGCTTTGAAATCTTCCTCCGCTTCAATGCTGTTCCTGCTCACGATCTCCGCCGTATGTATCGTCAGCTCGTCACCGATCCTGCGGTAAAGGATCTCGTATCTGAACTTGAGCATTTTGTATAGACCTCCTTTCACACAAATTTGACCTTGCAGTACCACTGAACAAACAGCCCCGTTGGGATCATATACGCCTTGTTAGCCCTTCCGACCTTGCGCCAATACACCCCGAAAGTTGCGTCCTGTTCAATAGCCGCCCTTACCGAATCGGGAGCACAGCCCCAATGCTCGGCAATCGGGTTAATCGGTATCTGTCTCGGGTACTGCTTGATGATACTGTTGATCCATTCTCTCTCAGCCTTGAGAAATTCAGATAAAGTATCGTTTACCTCAGTCATATAACCACCTTATATCCTTTCTTAGTCTTTGCGAAAATGCTTACCTGACACTCACCGTCAGTATCTTCGCAGTGCTGCTTTGCGGCGGCTCTGGCTTCATCGAAAGTGTCAAACGTTCCGATGATGTCCTCAAAGCCTTCGTATGTGTCGATTACCTTGTACATACTCTCACCTCCTGTTACGATGTTTCACAGATTACTGTTTCGGCACACCGCAGGATATCTGTCCGACAGCGGCACCATACGCCCAGAAGAACTCACTATCGGAAATATACTCAGATTTCTCCGTTCCCGAAGTAGTTATCTGTATCTTTCTGTATGCCTTGTAAGCCTTCTCGAAAACGAAGGTTTCCTTGCGGATATTCTCCTTAGGCTCAGCGTATGCGAAAATTATCTCGGTCATTTCCTTGCTGTCGGTTACGGTAATGAAGTCATACAATGATATCACCTCCTCACAAAATGAAATGTGATATTGTACAAAGTTGACAAAAGCGTCCCTTGTATTTCGTGACTACTATATTTAGTGCTTATCTTGATTTTTGTCACTATATCTAGTATAATTGTATTGAAAATAATTACGAAAGGAGGGCCAACCTATGGACAAGAGTGAAATTGCGCTTCAGCTTACATTAAAGGCAATGGATTCAAATGTAATTCAAACCTATGGTAGAAATGATGGCGCAAAGGAAGAAGTTAACGCCTTTAACGCAAAGCAAATTTCAGATTTCTACAATTCGATTTATGCAGCAATTAAAACCGAAGAAGAGTTTGTTGCCCAGGCACTTTAAAAGCGCAGCTCATCTAATTTGGTAACAACTTTGCACATTGCTTCGGTAAGCTCGGGGAGCTTATCGGGGGTTTTCTCACTTTCCTGCTTTATCAGTGCCAGCTGATTGAGCAGGATTTCTTTTACATCGTTCCAACTTTCGGGTATGCTTTTCATTTTCTCACCTCCTCACTTTCCGATTACCTTGTCTGCAATAGTATCGGGATTGATCTCCAAAGCCTTGCAAAGAGCAATAAACTCGTCACCCGAGATTTTGCGCTTGCCATTTAGAGATGCGCTCAGCTTGCTCTTATCCATATTAAGGCTTGGATTGATTGCATTGATTTTAGCAGCTACCCACACCTGAGTTCTTCCGCTGTCATCAATTGCGGATTTAATTGCTTCGTTAACGCTCAAATAAATCACCTCCTGAAATGATAATCAAGAATTTCTTGAATGATTATATTATATATCAGGAATCCTGATTTGTCAATACCTTTTTCAAGAAAATCTTGATTTTTTTCTTGACTTTTAGAAAATGATATGTTATTATATAGGTGAGGAGGGATATTATGAGTTTAGGTGAACGTATAAGAAAAGCACGTGATGCCAAAGGACTGAAACAGTCTGAATTGGCTGAAATGATAGAGGTAAAATCAGCAGGAGTAATTAGTAACTGGGAAAAGGATATAAATAAACCAGACGCTGATAAAATCATCAAATTATGTGAGGTTCTTGGAATATCTGCTTCATATTTACTTGATTATTACGGAAATACAATAAGCGTTTCTATTGAAGAGCAAGAACACATTAAAAAATACCGCTCTCTCGACCCATACGGTCAAAAGGCGGTAACATCTGTACTTGATATTGAATTTGAACGCTGCCTTGAAGCCAATCAGAAGAAAATACAGCACACAAGGCTTATTGATTTCATAGATATCCCCGTTTCGGCAGGTATCGGAACATATCTCGATGATGAACAGCGTGAACAGAAGTCTGTTATTGACAGTGATCTTGCCGACAGAGCTGACTTCATTCTCCGCATTGACGGAGACAGTATGGAGCCGAAATATCACTCGGGCGAATACGTCTTTGTGAAAAAGCAGGACGCTGTTGACCTCGGTCAGATATGCATATATTACATTGACGGAAAGGGCTATATGAAAAAGTACGGTGGTGACAGGCTCATTTCCCTCAACAGCAAATATGATGACATTCTGTTCTCCCAATATGATATTGACGAGATAAGCTGCTTCGGACTTGTTCTTGGATTGGCTGAGGTTGTGGAATGAGGAGGGAAACAAAATGGCAAAAGTATTTATAAGTTGGTCGGGAAAATCAACGCCAAGTTTTTGTGTTGCCGAAAGAATATGCGAGGCATTAAAACTTGTTTTTCACAACAATGAATTTTTCTTTTCAGACCATATTCAAAAGGGTACGTTTGGAGTTCAGCAGATTTTTGAAAATCTGTCAGAAGCAAAAGTAGGAATATTTTGTGTGACAAAGGCAAATATTTTGAAGCCTTGGCTGAATTTTGAAGCAGGGGCAATAACTTGCGCCGTCTTAAAAAATAGTGGATGTGCTATGCCCCTACTTATTGATATTACAAAAGATGACTTTGCATTATCTGCATCTCCGCTTGCAAAATTTCAGGCAACTTGCCTTAATGACACAAGTGATATGCTTCGTATGATGAATGATATAGCAAAAGCAACTGGTGCTGACATTTCTGAAAAAGATATGGAAAAGTATTATCATAGGCTTGTCGAACCCGAACTTGCCGAAATTGATATTAACGTTACCGAAGAGCCTACTATCAATCAATCTTTTGTGACTACAACTTTTGTAACCGATGAATTAACAAAGGACGCTAAAAAACTCTTGAAGGCTTTATACAATGATTATGCGGCAGAACGATCTCTTGGTTCAAGCATATCTGAAGCAGCTGATTTTAATGATATAGATGAAATATGTCGGCTATCCAGTATGAGTGTTGATGATATAAGAGAACTCTTTGATACGCTATCTAATCTTGGATATCTGAAATATGATAGTGATGATAACTTTAATATGGTTTTCGGAAAACTTACGGATAAAGGAATAAAGTACGGCGAAGATAATTTTTACGAGCCTACATATATCATTTTGCTCCGAGAGATTATTAAGCAGTACAATTCAAGAAAGGCATATGTCCCATCAGATAGGTTTAAGAACTTTTCATCTGATGATTTTTCGGTTTTGAAATCCAAAGGTTATATTGATATGACTAAATATTTAAACGGGAATTTTGTTGTAAAACCTACGGACAGCGGAATTGCAGAGATAGTAATGAGAGATGAATAAAAAAATCTTCCTGTCCCGCGATACCAGCAAAGAACTGTTGAATAAAATATAAGTGAAAGCGCACAAACTGTAATTATACAAGGAGGAATCAACCATGAGTACAAGAGAATATGTATATAACCTTATCGACTGCATGAGCGAAGCGCAGCTCAAGGCTCTTGCCGACTTTATAACAAATTTTTCAATTGTCAAGGAGCCTTCACCCAATGCAGAAACGCAGGCAGTCCTTAACGATGTCAATAACGGAGAAAACCTTGTCGGACCCTTTTCGTCCGTAAGCGAGCTTATGGAGGACTTAAATGCTGACGATTAACTATCATACTTCGTTCAAGAAGGACTACAAGCGTATCATAAAACGGGGATATAAGGTAAATCTGTTTGAAAAGGTACTTGATTATCTGGTGAACGAGATACCGCTTCCGAAAGAGTATCGAGATCATGAACTTTCGGGCAATTGGAAAGGTTTCAGAGAGTGCCACATTCAGCCCGATTGGTTATTGATCTATAAGGTTGAAAAAGAAGTCTTGACCTTGACCCTCTCCCGAACAGGCACACACAGTGATTTGTTTGATAAATAAAAATAATCCCCGTCCTGTTGGAGCAGAACGGGGAGAGGAGCCATGATACAATCATAACCCTTGACAAGTTAATTGTATCATAGCTCCTTGAAAAAGTCAAGGAGGAATTTTTATGCCAAGACCGAAAAAGCAAGCCCCGAACCATCAGTCAGGGCAGTATGAATACAAGGCAACTATCGGAAAGGATTTTATGGGCAAACCAATCCGAAAGAGCTTCTACAGCCCAAAAAGTGTTGAGGACGCAAAAGCCAAAGCGCAAGCTTATATCATCGAGCAGGAAGTCGCAGACCGAACAGGGGAGACCTTTATTCAAAAAGAATACACCTTTGCTCAATGGGCTGAAAAATGGCTTGAAGTGTACAAAAAACCGACAGTTTCAGAGAATACATTCAGACTGACATACAAAAACAGCGTTGAAAAACACTTAAATCCATTCTTTGGTGCCGCTGCTCTCACCGATATACGAAGCGCAGATGTTCAGAAATTCTTTAACCAAAAGCAGAAGAGTCTTTCAGAGTCCATGCTTGACAAGCTGCACATGACCTTGTACGGCATTTTTGAAACGGCGATAGACAATGATCTTTGCTATAAAAACCCAGTCAAAGGCATAAAATACGTTTCAAACAAGGGAAAGAAGGGAAAGAATGAAAAGCATGTTTATTCGGACGAAGAAATAAAGATCGCAAAGGAATTCTTCAAGGACAGTTTCCCCGAAGCGTATGTTATGCTTGAGACAGGCTTGCGCAGGGGAGAGATCTGCGGTCTGATGTGGACGGATATTGATACCAAAAACCTTACCCTGTCGGTAAATCGTTCCATAGCAGACAAGATCGGCGGAGGAGTGGAAGTCCGCCCGCCTAAGTGGGATAGCTACAGAACTATACCGATAACGGCTGAATTGGCAAATGTGCTCAACAGTCTTCAGAAGACAGGATTATATGTTTTTATGAGCAATAGCAAGCAGATCACATCGCCTTCATATATAACGCACGTTCTCAAGCGTTATATGAAGCAGCTCCACGAGAAGACCGATCTCCCCGAGCTGACTGCACATGAACTGCGCCATACCAGAGGAACAGAGCTGAGAAGAAAAGGTGTTGACATCTACACCATTCAGAAGCTTATGGGGCATAAAGACATCAATGTAACTGCGAATATCTATGTTCATGATGATGTTGAAACCACAAGAAAAGCGGCAAAAATAAGCTGATTTTACTACGACAAAACTACGACAAAACTACGACAAAAGGCTACTTTTTTATATGATTTACTGTGATTTTGAAAACGCCAAAAGCCACGTAGGCAAGCCATTTTTCGAGGATTTGCCGTATTGTCAACTTATCCCCATTTTTTCTTTCAGGTTCTAGTGGTAGCAATACCGTGTGTGTTCAAGTCACATTATCCGCACCACGTAAAATAGGCGTTTTCAAGGTTTTACAGAGCTTTGAAAGCGTCTTTTTCTTTTGTTGTACTACGACAATTCTATCACTTTTCTAACACTCAGTTTTTTCTAACGCCTTACTGATTTTCTAAGCCATATTCCTAGTATATAAAAGAGCTTCACGCCGAAAACATGAAGCTTGCTCTTCTCAAATAATACATTTCAGATTAGTTTTAAAATGGTAATTATGTTATTGTTAGTAAATATCGTCGTGATACTCTTGAAGATGTTCCTTGGCAGGGCATTTATGCGGCGGCTTTCCATCTCATCGACCCCCACGGCGGCGGCAGTGCGACCCCGCTGCGCTCAGAACAATTTCGCATAATTAAAGTTATGCGAAATTAACAAATTATTCTTAATTCAAAGTTTTGAAGAAATACCCGCATTTGCAGGCTTTTCCTGTCCGAGTATATGTCGAATATCGGAAGTTACCTCAATAAACATTTTGAGACGTTCTTCGGCTATGATAAGCTCAAGGCAATCTACCTGGGAAATGGTTCGGTATCGCAAATTTTCTTGTAACTGTTTGATATCCTGCGCCGATTAAAAATAATCCCGATCCAAATTGGAAGTTATCAGTCATACTAATTGGAATTTAGCGCTCAGTTCTCATATTTCAGTTTTGTTTTAGAATTACCCCTATAACTGAAAGCGTTTCCTTTGTCTTTTCAAAACGTAGTGGGTTCGCAACGCCAATGCACTTGAGATTAATCGAAGCGACATACCCTTTTTTAATTGCCCCTTTTGCACTTGCGCTTATACATGAATTACCATCAATACCAATTATCTCAACATCTGAGATATTTTTGATTTTAAAAATGCAAGTAGATCTTCAGATGAAAATAAATCAGCTTGCTCTTTGCAAAATATGTTGTCAGTCTTAACTATAAGTCCACAAGCCAAATCATCCGTAATTAATACATTTCTAAGTCTCTTGGTGTTCTTTATGTATATGATTTCCTGTTTTTGTTCTTGTGCTTCTATGATTCGTTTGTTTATTTTTAATAAAAGCGAGACATCGTATTTCGAAAAATATGACTCTTGAATATCTACTATCAATAAAGCTATCATATATACCCTAAAGTTAAATTATGGTCAAGCAGAAAAATGAAGATTGTAATTCCAAGAGCAAGGATAAAAGCTCATAATTCCCTGCTTTTGAAGAAATTTCAGAAAAGCAAAGAAAAATTTTACTGTAAAATTGACTTAAATGCAATAATATGCTATAATATATAGGAATACAGTGAAAAACACTTTCACAATCCACGATCGGAGGTCTTTTCTTTGAAGGAAATCAAAAACACAGCCAAAATTGAAACCAAATGCCTGCATTCAGGTTATACACCCAAAAACGGCGAACCTCGTGTAATGCCCATTGTTCAGAGCACAACCTATGTTTACGATTCCACAAACTCTGTTGCGGACGTTTTCGACGATCCGACTCTGAGCCTAATATACTCACGCTTCGAAAACCCCACCACCGACTGCGTTGAGAAAAAGATCGCAGCTCTTGAGGGCGGCGCTGCTGCAATGTGCACCTCCAGCGGTCAGGCGGCATCTTTGCTCTCTATCCTAAACATTTGCGAAGCAGGAGACAGCTTTATTGCTTCCTCATCTATTTACGGCGGCACTGTAAACCTTTTCGGCTTCACGCTAAAAAAAATGGGCATCGAATGTATCTGGGTGGATGTTAATGCAACTCCTGAAGAGCTTGATGCCGCATTTAAGCCCAATACAAAAGCAGTTTTCGGTGAAACGATAGCTAATCCTGCCCTCACCGTTTTTGATATTGAAATGTGGGCAAATGCCGCTCATAAGCATGGAGTTCCTCTTATTGTTGACAACACCTTCGCAACGCCGTTCCTGTGCAGACCTATCGAGTGGGGTGCGGATATCGTTATTCACTCTACCTCAAAATATATGGACGGTCATGCTGTTCAGGTAGGCGGAGTTATTGTTGACAGCGGCAAATTCAACTGGGCAAACGGTAAATTCCCCTGCCTTTCCGAGCCTGATGAAAGCTATCACGGCACTGTTTACACTAAGCAGTATCCAGCTGCTCCATACATAACCAAGGCGAGAATGCAGCTTATGAGAGATTTCGGCTGCTATCCCGCTGCTCACTCCTCATTCCTGTTAAATCTCGGACTTGAGACATTGGCAGTGCGTATGCCTATTTATTGCAGCAATGCCCTCAAAGCAGCCGAGTTTATTGCTTCTTCAGACAAGGTCGAGGCTGTATATTATCCCGGACTTAAAACAGATAAATATCATAGTCTTGCAGAGAAATATCTTCCTCTGGGAACAAGCGGCGTAATCTCCTTTTCGATCAAGGGCGGACGTGACGCTGCGGTCAGATTCATGGATTCCCTTGAGCTCGCTTCAAATGAGGTCCATGTTGCCGATATCCGCACCTGCGTTCTTCACCCCGCTTCCGCAACGCATCGTCAGCTTTCTGAGGAACAGCTCATCGCCGCAGGAATTGACGGCGGTCTTATCCGTCTTTCTGTGGGACTTGAAAATATTGACGATATTATTGCGGATATCAAGCAGGCATTTGACAGAATGTAACCATCAGATGAGAGGTAATCCTATTAAATGAATACAGATAAATTCAGCAGGATCGAAGGGCTTATCGGAAAAACTCCCCTCCTTGAGATCCGTTACACCTACAAGGAACGTCCCGGACGGATATTTGCAAAAGCAGAATATCTTAATTTGACAGGCAGCATTAAGGACAGGGTAGCGTTTCATATTATGAAAAAGGCTTATGAGAATAACTCCGTTTCTCCCACAGATGTAATTTGCGAAGCCACCAGCGGAAATACCGGAATTGCATTCTCCGCAATAGGCAGCTATCTTGGACACAAGGTCATTATTTATATGCCCGATTGGATGAGCAAGGAGCGAATCAATCTGATGAAAAGCTTCGGTGCGGAGGTTCGGCTTGTTTCAAGAGAACAGGGAGGCTTTTTAGGCTCTATCTCACTTACGGAGGAGCTTGCAAAGCAGGGAAATGTATTCCTCCCCTGTCAGTTCTCCAACGAGGATAATACCGAAGCACATATGCTTTACACAGGCGAGGAGATATCCCGTCAGCTGTCTGCTCTGGGACTGACCGCAGACGGTGTTGTTGCGGGAGTTGGCACAGGCGGAACGGTTATGGGCATTGGAAGGAGACTCAGAAAGGATAATCCCAAATGCGGAATCTTTCCTCTTGAACCTTTGAACTCCCCTACGCTTTCAACAGGCTGCAAGGTTGGAAAACACCGTATCCAAGGCATTTCCGACGAATTTATCCCGCCAATTCTCAAGCTTGATGAAACCGATTCAATAATTTCTGTGGATGATATCGACTCAATTATTATGTCCCAGACCCTTTCATGCCGATTTGGAATAGGCGTGGGAATTTCATCGGGTGCAAATATGCTCGGCTGTATCCTTGCCCGTGAAAAGCTCGGTGCAGACAGCACTGTGGTAACGGTCTTCGCCGATGATAATAAAAAATATCTCTCCACCGACTATTCCGACGAGCATATCATCAAGGAGAATTACCTTACTCGGGATATAGTTCTTACGGATGTAATTGCTCATAAATATGAATAATATATTAAAATACTGCACTCTCTGTCCTCGGGAGTGCAGAACAGACAGGGAGCATATTCTCGGTTTTTGCGGCGGCGGGCTTCTTCCCCGTGCCGCAAAGGCTTATCTTCATATGTGGGAGGAGCCGTGCATCTCGGGGACAAAAGGCTCGGGAACGGTTTTCTTTTCGGGATGCAGTCTGAAATGCTGCTTTTGTCAGAATTATAAGATATCCGCTGAAAGCTTCGGCAGAGAGATCACCGAAGAAAGGCTTTCCGAAATATTTCTTGAGCTTCAGGACATGGGTGCTCATAATATCAATTTGGTCAGCCCGACTCACTATGTCCCTCAGATAATCTCCGCTCTCGATAAATGCCGAGAAAAGCTTTTTATCCCCGTTGCATACAACAGCGGCGGCTACGAGAAAACGGATACGCTTGAAATGCTCAGAGGCTATGTGGACATTTTTATGCCCGATATCAAATATTTCAGCTCTGAGCTTTCGGAAAAATATTCATCTGCTGCCGATTATTTTGAATATGCCTCAAAGGCTGTTTCAAAAATGATCGAGCTTGCGGGAAAGCCCAAATTTGACGAGAATGGTATATTAAAAAGTGGTGTGATAATCCGTCACATGGTTCTCCCCTCTCACCGCCGTGACTCGGAGATGGTACTCAGAAAAATTTCCGAGCTTTACCCGCCGGACAGCTTTCTGCTGAGCCTGATGAGCCAGTACACGCCCTTTTACAAAAGCTCTGAGCACAAGGAGATCAATCGGAGAATTTCCACCTATGAATATGAAAAAGTGGCAGAGCTTGCGTATGAGCTTGGTTTCAAGGGCTTCATGCAGGAGCGTTCATCCGCAAAGGAGGAATATACTCCCGATTTTGACCTTATCGGAATATAAAAACTGAAAGGATTAGCAAAATGGAAATAAACGTACAGCTTCATAACGAATTTAACGTCAGACAGGAATACATTGACAATATCATCAATTTTCTTGACAGCGGCTGCACAGTGCCCTTTATTGCACGCTACCGCAAGGAATATCACGGTACTCTGGACGACCAGACAATACGCCTTATCTCCGAGAGGCTCACATATCTGAGAAATCTTGACAAGCGCCGCAGCGAGATAATCAGCTCAATAACCGAACAGGGAAAAATGACTCCCGAGCTTGAATCGGCAATAGCAGCCGCTTCTGTGCTTGTGGAACTGGAGGATATTTACCGTCCCTTTAAGCAGAAGCGCCGCACAAGGGCGTCCATTGCAAAGGAGAAGGGACTTGAGCCTTTGGCATTGCTTATTCTTGAGCAGTCTCCCGATTCAGACCCCGGATTGGAGGCAGAAAAATACATCGACTCCGAAAAGGGAGTTGAGTCCGCTGATGACGCCATCGCGGGAGCCTGCGACATTATTGCGGAGAATGTTTCCGATGACGCAGATCTTAGAAAAAGATTGAGAATGCAGTTTAATGCCAGAGGCTCTGTGGTTTCTGCAGGAAGCGAAGAGAAGGATCCCGAGGGCACATACAGAAATTACTTTGAGTTTTCCGAGCCCGTCAGCAAAATAGCGAGTCACAGGATACTCGCAATTGACCGAGGTGAAAGGGAGGAAAAGCTCAAGGTTTCGGTCACTCTCCCCGAAGGAGACGCCGAGAAAGTTATTCTGAAAGCATATAAAAAAAGCTCCTGCAGATGCGGGGAGCTTGTGGAAGCAGCTTGTCTTGACAGCTGGAAACGTCTTATTTACCCATCTGTGGAGCGTGAAATTCGCGCGGAGCTTACCGATAAGGCAAGCGAATCTGCTATTAAGGTTTTCTCCTCCAATCTTCGTCAGCTTCTGATGCAGCCTCCTGTTAAGGACAGCATTACTCTCGGAGTTGACCCCGGTTTCAGAACGGGCTGCAAGCTTGCAGTTGTGGACGGAACGGGAAAGGTTCTCGATACGGGCGTTGCCTATATTACCACCAATGAAAAATTCAAGATCGAGCAGGGTAAGCAGAAGATCAGACAGCTTATTGATAAATACAAGGTCACGACCATTGCCATCGGAAACGGAACAGCCTCCCGTGAATCCGAGCAGATCGTTTCGGAAATTATCAAGGATATTGACAGAAAGGTATCCTATATGGTGGTTTCCGAGGCGGGAGCATCGGTTTATTCCGCGTCCAAGCTGGCTGCAGAGGAATTTCCCGATTATGATGTTTCTCTCAGGAGCGCAGTTTCCATTGCCCGCAGACTTCAGGATCCTCTGGCAGAGCTTGTTAAAATCGACCCCAAATCAATCGGAGTGGGACAGTATCAGCACGATATGCCCAAAGCCCGTCTTGACGAAGCTTTAGGCGGAGTTGTAGAGGACTGCGTAAACTCGGTGGGCGTTGATCTGAACACCGCTTCGCAGTCGCTTCTGACCTATATTTCGGGAATCAATTCGGGCGTTGCAAAAAATATCGTCGCATACCGTGAGGAAAACGGCGCATTTACCGACAGAAAGCAGCTGATGAAGGTCCCAAAGCTCGGAGCAAAGGCATTTGAGCAGTGCGCAGGCTTTCTGCGTGTTCCAATGGGTAAAAATCCCCTCGACAATACCTCAGTTCACCCCGAAAGCTACAAGGCAGCCTCGGAGCTTATTAAAATGTGCGGCTTTGATATTGCGGATATCGGCAGCGAAAAGATGAACGATATCTCCGCCGCTGCGGACAAGATAGGCGTTAAGGAATTGTCGGACAAGCTCGGTGTTGGCGTTCCCACAGTCAGGGATATCCTCAAAGAGCTTGCAAAGCCCGGACGTGACCCCAGAGATGAGCTGCCCCCTCCCCTTCTCAGAAACGGCGATGTTATGGAACTCAAGGATCTGAAGGCAGGCATGGAGCTTGTGGGGACTGTGAGAAATATTACAGATTTCGGCTGCTTTGTTGACTGCGGAGTTCACGAGGATGGTCTTGTTCACATTTCTCAGATATGCAATAAATTTATCAAGCATCCCCTTGAAGCAGTCAAGGTGGGCGACGTGGTTAAGGTCTGGGTGCTGGATGTTGATATGAAGCGAAAGAGAATTTCCCTCACCATGAAACCCGACAAAGCGCCAAAATCAATTGAATGATTATTGATATGGGAGCGGCATTATTTTTGCTGCTCCTTTTTTATTTTCGGCTTATTTCCGTTTTCCACGGGATCGTTATTCGGATAATACGCCTCTGTCTCTGAGGGAAGTCCCTTTTTTTTCAGAAGAGACTCAATAATCTCCTGAATCAGCGCATAGATAACTGCAAAAATCGGCACTCCCAGAAGCATACCCGCAAAGCCGAACAATCCTCCGCCCAGGAAAATAGCAAACATTACCCAGAATGCGGGCAGACCCGTTGAATCTCCAAGAATGTGAGGACCAAGTATATTTCCGTCAAACTGCTGCAATACAAGTATCATTAAAATGAACCACAGAGTCTGAGAGGGAGCCGAGATGAGCAGCAGCAGAGCCGACGGTATCGCTCCGATAAACGGTCCGAAAAACGGGATAATATTGGTGATACCGATAATGGTGCTGATGAGTACGGGAAATTCCATTTTAAAAATCGTCATCAGAATAAAGCAGATCATTCCGATGATAAAGGAATCAAGGATCTTTCCCGTAATAAAGCCGTTAAGGGATTTGTTTATCTTTGAGAAAATACGTCCGATCTCAGTAGATACCTTTTCGGGGAACAATGCAATATTTATCTTTCTGCACTGAGCAATGAATTTTTCCTTATCAAGCAACAGATAAACAGCTACTATAAACCCGATAATAAAATCCTTGAGAGCAATCGCAAATCCCACAGCGCCGTCCTTAAGCTTTATTGCCCAGTCACCGACCTTTGGGATAAGGCTGTTGACCGCATTCAGAACAGTTGCCTCAACCTTATCGAGCTGACCGTTAAGGTATGTAGCGATATCGGGATATTCTGCAAGAGTGGTGTTTATCCAGGTATAGATATTGTTGATGTAATTCTGAGCATTGCTGAATATCTTCATTAAGCTTTCCAGCACCTGAGGGACGATTATTGCAATGAGAGCTGCAATAACTGCAAAGCCGAAAAGAATAGCTGCAATAGTTCCGATAAATCTGCATAGCTTCGGATGGGGCTTTTTCCTCTCAACCAACTTTTTCATCAGCTTTTCCACAGCCATCATAATGGGATTCAGAAGAAAAGCGATCACAAAGCCCCACACAAAGGAGGACAATGTATCCACAGCAGTCCCGAGTGCTCCTGTTATAGCTGAGAATTTCGCCACGAAAATCACCATAACAAGGCATATGGAAAAGGTTATGACCGTATATGCGGAAATGGTGGTATATTTGCTGTTCCAATCGACCTTCATAAAGCAGATCCTTTCAAAATCTTATTTATATATATTATACAACAGATTTATGCGTTTGTAAACAGCTTTTAAATAATTTTACAAAAAAAGGGGCGCTGCACATTCCTGCACAGCACCCCAAATGAATAAGGCTTATTCCTCGGAAGAGCTTTCGTCCTCAGCGATCTCGATCTTGATTGCTGCCTCACCGTTTTCATCAACGACCTCAACGGTATCCTCATGATCTATCACTGTTTCGATATCTCCCGCAGGCTCTGATTCTACTACCTCGGGCTTTTCGATCTTAGCTCCGCATTTGCCGCAGAAGCAGTTGCCGTTATCGACCTCGGCACCGCAATTTTTACACACTATAACGCCCTTGAGCTGACGAACCTTATCCTTCAGTTCTTCAACAAGAGCAGCCTTTTCGCTGACCTTGTCAAAAAGCTCCTTCATCTGCTCGCAGCAGGGATTTTCGCTGTTGTTCTTGTAGTAGAGCTTGCCGATCTCGAGATAGATATCGTTCAGCTCTCTTTCCTCGGCAGTGATCTTGAGATTTGCCTTCACGATATCTGTGCCCTGCTTGGTCTTTTCACCCACTGCCTTGCCTGTACTGCTGATGGTTTCAAACATTTTTTCAAACATAATGATCTTCCTCCTGAAAAATATTTTTAAAGTTTAGGATTTGCTTTCTATGCTTTTAGTATAATCCTATTTTTCGGTTCTGTCAACCGATAACAGCAAATTCTCATTATTAAAAGTCATTTTTTAATCTGTTTTTAATGGAGACTGAGCGGAATAAATAAACATTTTTATTCATAATGCTCTTGCATTTTTTCTAATAATGTGCTATAATAATGTTAATATATTTATTTAGAAGGATTGAGTGCTATGTTTTTTTTGAATAATGAAAGCAAGCAGCGCAGAAACAAGCAGGTTCAGCTTCAGAACATTATTCTTGAAATAGATGAGAAAAAGCTTCAGGTCTCTGAGGAATTTCTCGAAAAAATGACAAAAATTTACATAAGCAAATATCTTAAAATTATTAACGAAAATATTTCAAGCATCAACAAGGTCACTAACATCGGTCTGCTGTTTAAAAAATACGATACTGTGATGAAAAATATCGACGAGCTTATCAAGATCGAAGGTCTGCACAGATTCCGCCACCCCACCCCCTCGGAATACAAGGAAATGATCGAGGAAAGACTGGATAAATTCATTATGTCGCTCATCAGCCGTGAATGGCGCAAGATCGCTCCGCAGAACAGCGCAGAGGCGACCGACCCGATTTTCGAGAAAAAATGGAAGGCTTTTTTTGCCTCCTTTGAGCCCTATGAGGACAGACTGACCGATAACGCTAAAATCACTCTTGAGCAGCTCAAGAACGGGGTATTTCCTCCCGAGCCTCCCGAAGAAGAGGCGCAGGAGCTGCATCTTGCCGACGAGGACGAGTTTATCCCCGAGACCTTTGAAACTGTGGATGCTCCGACTCCCGAAAAAACAGAGGAAAATGCGGTGCCTGAGGAAAGTTAACGCTTTATAAAACAGGATATTATATTTTCTCTCCGAAATGAAGCTCCTTCAGCTTTTAAGCTCTCCAGCAGAAATGCCGTTTTCTGCGGGAGAGCTTTTCTATTGTACCTTTGTGATAATATATATTTTTTTAGTAAAATGTAAAATAACATTATTATCCCTTGAATTTATGGGAGATTCGTATTATAATAATAGTTGATATGCAATCAATTTCTATTTGAAAGGAAGATTTCTATGAAATTAA
This sequence comes from Oscillospiraceae bacterium, assembly GCA_022787085.1. GTDB lineage: Bacteria > Bacillota > Clostridia > Oscillospirales > Ruminococcaceae > Huintestinicola. The sequence goes on from JALFVE010000056.1 coordinate 18,051, forward strand.
CAAAGATAATTGCGGCTGCCGCTGCTGCGGCTCTTTCCGCTGCAATTCTTACAGGCTGCGGAGGCGTTCCCGAGAATACTGTTTTTTCCCTGGATGACCTTAACGGCAAGGTTATCGGAGTTCAGCTCGGCACCACAGGCGACGCATATGCTTCCGATGTTACCGACAAGGTTGAGCGCTTCAATAAGGGTGCAGACGCTGTTCAGGCTCTCAAGCAGGGCAAGGTGGACGCTGTTCTGATCGACGCTGAGCCTGCAAAGGTTTACGTTCAGAACAACAGCGATCTAACGATTCTTGAGGAAAATTTCGCTGTTGAGGAATACGCTATTGCCGTTAAGAAGGGCAACGACGAGCTTACAGAGAAGATAAACGGCGCTCTTGCTCAGCTTAAATCCGACGGCACTCTCGATTCCATCAAGGCAAACTGGATCGGTGAGGATGCAGGAAAATCTCCCTACACATCTCCCGCTGATGTTGACAGAAGCAACGGCAAGATCGTAATGGCTACAAACGCTGAGTTTCCTCCCTATGAATCCATGAGCGGCGAAAATGTGGTTGGCTTTGACGTTGACATGATGACCGCTGTATGCGATATTCTCGGAATGGAGCTTCAGGTGGATAACATGGAGTTTGATTCAATTATTGCGGCTGTTGATTCAGGCAAAGCAGACGTCGGCGCAGCAGGCATGACCGTTACAGAGGATAGACTTGAAAACGTAAACTTTACCGATCCCTACACCACTGCAACTCAGGTAATTATCGTCAGAAAGTAAGCTCATTTCAGAAACGGCTGTCCTCAGCTTTGCGGGCAGCCGTTTTTTAAAGTAAGGTGTGATAAATTGGAACTTCAAATCATTTTAAAGGATTTTGCGGATAAATTTTATAAGACTTTTATTCAGGACGACCGATGGAAATATCTTACAAACGGTCTGAAAAATACTTTGACTATTACAATATTTGCCGTTCTTTTAGGAATGGTGCTGGGTTTTCTAATCGCAATTATCCGTTCCACCCATGATAAAACAGGTAAGCTCAAGGTTTTAAACTTCTTTGCTAAGATCTATCTTACGGTTATCCGGGGAACTCCCGTTGTTGTTCAGCTGCTTATTATCTATTTCGTTATTTTTGCATCGGTACAGGTGGATAAGATATTTGCTGCGGTGCTGGCTTTCGGGCTTAATTCCGCTGCCTATGTTGCGGAAATTGTTCGCTCGGGAATTATGGCTGTGGATAACGGTCAGTTTGAGGCAGGCTCCGCTCTGGGCCTAAATTACTCACAGACCATGTGCTATATCGTTCTTCCTCAGGCATTCAAAAACGTGCTCCCCTCTCTTGCAAATGAATTCATCGTTCTTCTGAAGGAAACCTCTGTTGCGGGTTATATCGCTGTTCAGGATCTTACCAAGGGCGGCGACACTATCCGTGCAAATACATATGAGCCGTTTCTTCCCCTTCTGGCGGTGGCGCTCATTTACCTTGTTATCGTTATGATCCTTACTCACTTTGTGACCCGTCTCGAAAGGAGGCTTGCGGCAAATGATAAGCGTTGAAAAGCTGTACAAGTCCTTCGGGGAGCTTGAGATTTTAAAGGGCGTTTCCGAAAACATTGACAAGGGCGAAAAGGTGGTTATCATTGGTCCTTCGGGCTCGGGTAAAAGTACCTTTCTCAGATGTCTCAATCTCCTTGAAAAGCCTACCTCGGGCAAAATTATTTTCAATGGCACCGATATCACCCATGCAAAGGAAAAAGAGCTTAATCACATGAGACAAAAAATGGGAATGGTTTTTCAGCATTTTAATCTTTTTCCAAATCTTACTATCAGAGGAAATATCACCCTTGCCCCCGTTAAGCTGGGGCTTATGACAAAGGATGAGGCTGACGTTAAGGCGGAAGATCTGCTGCGAATGGTCGGTTTGCTCGATAAGGCGGAAAATTTCCCCTCACAGCTTTCGGGCGGTCAGAAGCAGCGTATTGCAATTGCACGCTCGCTGGCTATGAATCCCGATGTAATGCTTTTTGACGAGCCTACTTCGGCACTTGACCCCGAAATGGTTGGAGAGGTCCTGAGCATTATGAAGGAGCTTGCAGAAGAGGGCATGACAATGGTTGTGGTCACTCATGAGATGGGCTTTGCCCGTGAGGTTGCTTCGAGAGTACTGTTTATGGCGGACGGAAATGTGCTTGAACAGGGCGCTCCTGCGGAATTTTTCGGAAATCCTCAGAATCCCCGTCTTAAAGATTTCCTTTCAAAGGTGCTGTAATGGACATACGAATTTCACAGGGCATTGAATCGGCTCCAGAGGCTGTTATGATTCGAGAGACTGTTTTTATGGAAGAACAGGGCTTTGAAAATGAGTTCGACTCTGTAGACGAATATGCCTTTCATGCGGTATTATTTTTGGAAGATAACATTCCCGCAGCCTGCGGACGTTTATTTTCAAATGACGGCAAATGCTTTATTATCGGCAGGATTGCTGTTATGAAGCCCTTTCGGGGAAAGGGCTTCGGTGAAAATATAGTAATGGCTCTTGAAAGCAAGGCTCGTGAGCTTGGCGGCATCGAAACTGAGCTTTCGGCGCAGGTAAGGGCTATGGGTTTTTACCAAAAGCTGGGCTACTCTCCTTTCGGTGAGGAATATCTTGACGAATACTGTCCCCATATTTCTATGAAGAAAAAACTGTAAATAACTTTCGGCATACAGCTTCAAACAAGCTGTATGCCGCTTTTTTATTCAAGGGGATATTCAACTCCGTTAAAGCTCAGGGCGCAGACATCGGAAATATCCATATAATTTCGGAAATGATCTGTGGGCTGCATATATGCAAGGCGAAGCTCCATTTGGGCAATGCCGTCTCCGTTTTTTCCCGACCATCCGTTTGGAGAAACGGGTATCGTTGAACCGTCAGTCTTGACAAGAAAAATATTGTTTTCCGTTCCGGTATCAACATCAATAAAAAAATCATTATTGTAGTCGCAGGGAAATTCCAGATCTATCATACCGCCTGTTGGAGATATCTTGATGGACTTAACGGTACATTCAAATTGATAACGCTCGGTGCCGCCTTCGTAAATTTTGTCACCGATCTCGTCAGGAGACTTGAGCCGTAAAATTGCTTTTTCCTCTGGAGCTTTGCAGGTGAGAACGTCGAGAGCCTTGTCCGAGGCGGTATATTTGAAGCTTATGCTCCATTTAAGAGGAAGAGCTTCGGCAGAGCTGATATCTGTCTGCACAGGCTCATTTGTATCCTTGTCAAAAAAGCCCCATTCGCCTTTGCTTTTTCCGTAATAGGAATTTGTTTCAATGCAAAGCTCGATGAATCTGTTTATCCATACAAGTGTATCGCCTTCTGCGGCTATTACCTTGCCGCTCAGAGGTTCTGAGCCATCGCCGCCAATGTCCAGTGTGAAGATTATTTTGCCGTCTTCTGTTATTGATGTGTCAAGTCCTGCGCCTGCCGAAAGATTTGCCGATAAGCCAATAGGATTTTTTATGTCGAAGCTTTCATGCATCCAGGAAAGAGCTTCATATTTATAATCGGCAGGATTCTGAAAATAATCCGTTACGGGGGTGCCGTCCTTTCGGGATATCTCGATAACAGCATAACAGCTGTCCTCTCCCCCCGTTACGCCTGCAACGCTTACCTTGTAATCATCGTCGGAAACAAAATATTTTACATTGCTGACCTTGCCTGTCAGCCCGGCGGCAAGCTCGCCGTCTGCCACCTTTATTCTGTCGCCGAACAGCACATCAAAATCAAGATTTCCCGTTACTGCGGCGGTGGTTATTCCGAGACAGGCGGCAAAGCAGACTGCCGCAGGGATAATTACCCCCTTTTTCAGCCATGATGCTTTTTTTGCGGCGGCTGGTCGGGTCGCTTTTACTTTTTCGATAAGCTCCTCTGAGGGTGTTATTTTTTCAAATGCGTTTCTTATAAGCTCTTTGTTATTCATCCTGCCATACCTCCTCAAGCTCAGTTTTAAGCATATTTCTTGCACGTTTCAGCCTTGTCCTTACGGCAGGCTCGGATATTTTCAGAAGCTTTGACGTTTCTTTGCAGGAATAGCCGTAATAGTAATACAGAAGAACAGTGAGGCGGTAATTTTCTGGCAGCTTCATTACCGCCTCTGTCACTTCACGCTTTTCATTTGAAAGACCTTTCTCTGTGAGAATGGCTTCGTCAAGCTCAGTTTTATGGCGGAAATATGCGCTTCGGCAAAGCATTTTACAGAAATTTACAGTTACTCGGATTAGCCATGCCTTTAAATGTTCTTCGTCCTTGAACTCCTTTTTTTGCTTTGCAAGCTTTAAAAATGTTTCCTGAAATATATCCTCGCTGTCGGATTCTGTTCCGCTGTAAAGATAGGCTGTTTTATATACGAGGTCGCCGTATTTGTCAACGGCTTCCTCAAAATTCGGTTTCATTTATCCACTCCCCTTCTTTCGTTTTGAGCGCTCACTATATAAATGCGGCAGGAAGGTAAAATGTGACAGGAAAATTTGTTCGATTTGTCAATCACAAGCAGGCGCATTTGTGCTATATTGTAATAGAAAGAATTCTCCTGCGACTTTTGTCACAGGAGAAATTATTTTCATTTTCAACTTTTGGAGATGGTAATGACTTTGACTGGGCATTTTTCGGCGCATTTTCCGCAGGCGTTGCATTTCTCGTGGTCTACTCGGGCTATATTATCAGTCACATGAATTGCGTCAAACTCACACTGCTTCTCGCAGAGCTTACAGCCGATACAGCCCTTGCTGCAAACTGCTTTAACTGCCTTGCCCATGTCCTTTGAATTGCAGCGTACATCGGCGGTGGGAGCCATTTTTCTTATTTCGATAACGTCATTGGGGCAAATCTCGGCGCACATACCGCATCCGATACATTTTGATTTATCTATTCTTGCAAGGTCGTCCTTTATTTCAATGGCGTTTACGGGGCAGACCTTTGCACAGTCGCCCTGTCCGAGACAACTGAATTTGCAGCCCCACATACCTCCGTAAAATCTCTTTGCGTTTACGCAGGTAAGCTCGCCATCAAATTCAAAGCTCTTCTGCTTGCTGCCGCAGTCTGCCGAACAGCGGACAACGGCTATCTGCTTATCCGTCTCTCCTGCGCTGACTCCCATTATTGCGCCTATCTTCTCGGCGGAGGCTGGTCCTCCCGGCTTGCAGAGATTTGCTTTTTCGCCCTTTTCCACGATCGCCTTTGCATAATCCGAGCAGCCGCTGTATCCGCAGGCTCCGCAGTTTACCTGCGGCAGTGCTTCGTTTACCTCCTCAACTCGGGGGTCCGATTTGACTGCGAATATTTTTGAAGCGGCGGTCAGCAGCACGCCTGCAAGTATTCCCATTCCCGCAAAAATGAGGATAGGGATAATGTATGCTTCAAACATTTATATCAATCCTTTCTTTCAAGGCAGGTAATAGCCATCATTATATTCGGGTGTTATGTCGGTTACGGCTCCGCCCTCAGCCTTTAATGTATAAAAGCTGTTTAAATAAGCAGGGTCGCCGTTCATATCGGTTTCGTTCAGAGGATATGTCAGATTTATGTTGATAATTCCGTTGTCTCTGCGATAGAGTTTTGCTATGCTTTTGCCCTCGGAACGTGCCTTTTCAAGTAAATCCGCTGCTCCTTCATATTTCAGAAGCTCGTCTTCGGAAATTGGCGTTCCTATATAAGGACAGAAGTTTTTGCTCTCGGGTGAGTAATAATACCAATATTTTTTCCATGTATGACCCATTCCGTCCGATGATATGTCATAGGTACTGTGAACGGCTGTGAAGTCTCCGCTTTCTCTGTCGGGGCGGAGTCCCTGAGTGGCATATCCGTCAATCTCGCAGCGGACAGGTCGGCTGTTGATTATTTCGTGGTACATGGATACGCTGTCGGTTGCAAATACCATTTCGTTTTTCAAAAAAACATGACCGTCCGAGGTGATTATTTCGGGCGCCGACCAAGTTGGCATATTATATAAGCCATGCCGCAGCACTTCCGCTTTTTCTCCCGAGGCAAACCACACCTCGCCTCCGCATTTGTCCTCAAAGAGAGCTTCATTTTGGTCTCCGTAAACAGCAACAAGCTCATTTATCCCGTCTCCGTCAAAATCTCCGAAAATGGGTGACTGTATTGTTTCGTTCCTTTTTAATGCGGGATTTTCGATTTTTGCAGCTTCTGTTATCAGCAACTCGAGGTGCTGCTGTTCATCGGATTTATCATCTGCGGATAGGGCTTCGGTTGTTTCTTCGGTTTCGGAAGCTGTTTCGGCAGCATTTGTTTCCGATACTGTTGTTTCGGAAATGCTTGATTCGGATAAGATTGTTTCCGAATTGGTCTGATATTCCGTTTCGGGGATTTTTCTCGATTCTCCATTTTCGGAGCAGCCCGACAGCATAAGCAGAGAAATCGTCAGCATTACGAATTTTGAAGCGTTTTTCATTTTTCACAGTCCATTCCGTCAGATTTTTTCAGCCGAATATCCCCTCGACCATTCCCGAGAAGCTCATAAAGCTTACAGACACGATGGAGGCAGCTATCAATGTGGCGGGAACTCCCTTGAATGATTCGGGGACATCTGCCTTATCCACTCTTGAACGGACTCCGCTGAATATGAGCAGGGCAAGGGTAAAGCCAAGTCCTGCACCCAGTGCGTCAACAATGGATTCTCCGAATGTATAGCCGTTGTCGATATTGAGTATGGTTACGCCCAGAACGGCGCAGTTTGTTGTGATGAGGGGCAGATACACGCCCAGCGAGCCGTACAGGGACGGCAGCTTTTTCTTGATTATCATTTCGATAAGCTGGACAAAAAGGGCGATTATGAGGATAAAGGCTACTGTTTTAAGATACTCGAGTCCGAAGGGAGCAAGGAGAAATGTGTAAATCGGATATGTGCAAATTGTGGCGCAGACCATGACAAAGGTCACGGCTGCTCCCATTCCTGCGGCGCTGTCAAGCTTTTTCGACACGCCGAGAAAGGGGCAGATCCCCATGAATTTCGAGAGGACAAAGTTGTTTGTCAGCATTGCGCTGAACAGGATTACCAGCATTTCTTTCATACAGCCTTTTCCTCCTTATTCTCGTTTGCACAGCCTGCGCAGCTGTCGGCGCAGGGACAGCCTGCACATCCTATCTGCTGAGGCGGTTTACGGTTTGCAAGCTTATTTACAGCGGCGATTATACAGCCGAGGACGAAAAATCCTCCTGCAGGCATAATGAAAATTGTCATGGGGTCGGAAATGTGAAGGTCTATTCCCAGCCATTTTCCTGTTCCGAGTATCTCACGGAAGGAGCCCATCAGAAACAGCGCAAGGGTGAAGCCTATTCCCATTCCAAGTCCGTCAAGTATGGAAGGGATAAGCTTATTCTTTGAGGCAAATGCTTCCGCTCTGCCGAGAATTATACAGTTTACGGTGATAAGTGACAGGAACAGTCCCAGACTGTCATACAGGGCGGGAACATAGCCCTTCATCAGAAATTCGATAAGCGTTACAAAGCTTGCGATTATTACGATGAAGCAGGGCAGTCTGACTGCTTTGGGGATAACGTTTTTCAGAAGCGAGATAACGGCGTTTGAACAGACAAGCACAAATGTGGTTGCTATGCCCATTCCGAGTCCGTTTTCTGCCATTGTTGTGACTGCAAGGGTTGGGCACATTCCAAGAAGCGTTACAAGGGTGGGGTTTTCCTTGATTATGCCCTTTGTCAGCTCTCTGAGATTTTTATTTTCAGCCATTGCCCTTGTCCTCCTTTAGCTGAGAGTACGCTTTTACGGCTGTCTCAACTGCTTTATTCATTCCCTTTGAGGAATAGGTTGCTCCTGTTATGCCGTCAACCTGAAAATCGGGAGAGGTTATTCCCTTAAACCTTGCAAGATAGGCGCTGTCCTGCACCTTTGTGCCAAGTCCCGGAGTCTCTCCGATGGTGAGGACAGATATTCCGCTGACTGCTCCGTTTTCGTCAAAGCCGATAAGCAGATGAAGTCCTCCTTTGGAATAGCCGTCGGCTATAATCTCAAAGGCTGTCTTTCCGCTGCCGTTATCTATCACAGAGGTCACTCCCTCATATGTGAGCACTTCTCCGTTTTCGTTCAGCAGCATCTCAAAGCCGTCGGATGTGCCGTATAGCTCGGTTAGTCCCTCGGAAAGCTTATCGGTTATTATTCCCGTTGTATCCACATAGGTGAGATTATATGCAAACACCAGAAGCGCAGAGGAGATCACACAGATGAGCGTGAGGACGATGGGGGGCATCAGCTTTTCTTTCATTGTCATACACTTGCGCCCTCCTTTTCTGCTTTTTTCGCTCCTACGGGTCTGAGCTCGCATAATCTGTCGATGTAGGGAACAAGAAGATTCATCAGGAGGATCGAGAATGACACGCCCTCGGGATAGCTGCCGTATTTTCTTATTGCAAAGGTGAGGATTCCGCAGCCTATTCCGAATATCAGCTTGCCATTTCCTGTGAGAGGAGTGGTGGCATAGTCGGTCGCCATGAAAAATGCTCCAAGCATAAGTCCTCCCGAGAGTATTGCATAAAGCGGATCGTCCCCTGCAAGAAATGTAAGGAGGGCAACTGTTCCGATAAACGCAAGGGGGGCGTGCGGGGTAATTATCCTTGTGAACATCAGGAACAGTCCGCCTATGATAAGCGCAAGGGCGCAGGTTTCTCCGATACAGCCTCCTGTGGTTCCCAGAAACAGAGACAGATAATCGGCATTCCTTGTTACAAGCGGTGTTGCTGCAGTTACTGCATCTGCGGGATTTTTATAATAAAAAGGGGCGCTCCATCGGGACATATGCCCTGTGAATGATAGCATAAGCACGATTCGTCCCACAATTGCGGGATTTGCGAAATTCTGACCTATTCCTCCGAAAAGCTGCTTTGTTACGCCGATCGCCACAAAGGATCCTATTACTCCGAAAAGCGGATTTATTTCGGGAGGGAGGTTCATTCCAAGAAGTATTCCCGTTACTGCTGCAGACAGGTCGGATATCGTCTGTGGCTTTTTCATTATCCGTCTGAGGATATACTCTAAAAATACCGAGGAAACGGTGCAGATGGCAAGATTTACAAGCGCCATGGGTCCGAAGATTATCACTCCTGCGATACAGGCAGGCATAAGCGAGATTATTACCATGAGCATTATTTTTCGGGTGGATATATTATCATGGATATGGGGCGAGGGAGATACGTTCAGGCTCAAGATCATCAGTTCCTTTCATTTTTGTTGCTTAGCTTCGCTTTGCAGCTTTCATAAGCAGTCCTTTGGCAAGCTGGTTTTTCTCTGCAAGATGTCTGTTTGCTGGGCAGACAAATGTGCAGCAGCCGCAGTTTATGCAAAGTCTGACCTTTAACCGCTCAAGCTCTGCGATATCTCCCCTGTCATAGGCGCTTTCAAGGCTGACGGGCATGAGGTCTACGGGACACGCTCTGACGCATCTTCCGCAGCGTATGCAGGAGGTTGTTTTGTTTTCGGGAAGCTTATTGAATGCAAGGATAGCATTATTAACCTTGATAACGGGACGGTCGGCATTGTCAAGAGCCATTCCCATCATGGGTCCGCCGTAGAGGACCTTTTTATATTCGGACGCTCCGCAGTATTCAAGAAGCTCGGAGGCAGGCGTTCCAATAAGAACACGGTAATTTCCGCTGTTTTTTGTTACTGCGTCGCCGTCTATTGTAAGCCTTCTGCTTACAAGGGGCATTCCTGTGCGGATATATCTCATCAGGAAAGATACTGTCGACACATTCATCACTATTACTCCCTGATGTGCGGGCAGCTCACCCTCGGCTACTAATCTTCCCGTTACGGTGAGAATAAGCACCTTTTCTGCTCCCTGAGGGTATGATGAAGGCAATGTTACAACTTCTATATTCGGATTATCCGAGGTTCGCTTTTTCATTTCGGCGATGGCGGCGGGCTTATTTGCCTCGATCCCGATCTTGCAGGAGGGTATCTCAAGCATTTTCATTATATATGAAATTCCGTCGATCACATCCTCGGGTGATTCCACAAACTCCCGATAATCAGAAGTTATATATGGCTCACATTCGGCTCCGTTTATGAGAAGCGTATCTATCGGTGTTTTTTTCGGGTCAAAGCCCAGCTTTATATGTGTGGGAAAGCCTGCTCCGCCCAGTCCGCAGCAGCCGCTTTCCCTGACTGCGGCAAGAAAGCTGCTCCTGTCGGTGATTTTCGGGGGAATTACTTCGGGTGAAACGGTCTGAAGTCCGTCCGTTTCAATTACAACCGCCTTGCAGGCAGCTCCGTTTGACATTCGCCAATCGGTTATTTCGGAAACCTTTCCCGATGCGGGAGAATGGACGGGAACGGACATGGGCTTATCCGAATCCCCTATTTTCATTCCCACACTGACCTCGTCACCCTTTTTTACAAGAGGCGTGCAGGGTGCTCCCATACACTGCGCCATGGGAAGTATCAGCTTCCGGGGCAGAGGAAATTCAAGGGTTGCCTTATTCTCTGTGGATTTATGATGAGGCAGCCTTACTCCTCCTGATTTTACGGACATATCGCTTCGTTCCTTTCTATAATTATTACGTTTTTACATAATTTTGTTTTTCGCTTATCAAAGAAATTATATGATAAAAAAAGGCGCATTATCCAGCAGGAAATCCCCCGATAAAAGCACCCTTGCTATTTTCGTACAATTGAAATTATAACACAGTTGTGATGAAAAGTCAACACGGATTTTATGATAATTTTTTGGTATGGCGCTGTTTTACTGAGCCTGTTTCGACAAAAGCTTTGCCTAATTACTGTTATAATTCATCTATAAAGCTTGGACAGGGACAGATGAATTTATGTATATTTATGCGGATATTCTTATCATTATAAACATTTATGCGGATTTTCTGCTGATAAAATCTGCGGCTGCCATCACTCACAGTCCGCTGAAAACAGGTAGGGCGGTGGCGGCTGCGGTCATAGGCGGCTTTTTTTCTTTGGCTATATTCCTGCCCAAGGGGCTTGCTTTTCTCCTTGCACCGCTGAAGCTTATCTCATCGGCGGTTATTGTTCTCACTGCCTTCGGATTTGAAAACCTTCCCTGTTTTTTCCGAAGAATGGTGATTTTTTACATATGCGCTTTTGTTTTCGGAGGTCTTGGAACCGGACTTGCTTATCTGACGGGAGGCCGCTTTATCACTGCACGAAACGGCATTATTTATGCGGATTTTTCAATGCCTGCTTTAGTTATTACCTCAATTGCTGCTTCCATCTGTATTGGCATCTACAAGCGGATATCCGACTGCGGCGGCGGCGGTTCTTACACTGTTATCGTTTCCGACTGCGGCAGGACCATGAGCTTTAAGGCTATGGCGGACACGGGAAATATTCTGAAAGACAGCTTTACGGGCAAATTTGTTATCGTTTGCCCCAAGGATGTGCTTATAGGTCTTTACGGCAAGATCCCCGACTGCGAGAGCGTGGCTGCGGGAAAGAGCAGCATGGGGAAAAGATGGAGGATTATCCCTTATTCGACGGTTTCTTCATCGGGCATGATCGCTGTGATCTGTCCCATGGAGGTGTGCATTAAAAATGATGAAACAGGGCATATCTCACGGGCGGATGTTTATCTCGGCGCCGCTCAGAACGATTGCTCTGAGGCGGTTTTTAACCCGAAAATTCTTATTTAGTAAAATTTTTTTGAAAGGATATGATATATCATGTTTACGGCAGAACGATTGATCGAGAATATCAGGAGGCTTGCGGCAAAACTTCTGGGTATTTCAGATGAAATCTTTTACATAAACGGTCCCGAGACTCTCCCTCCCCCGCTGACTAAATCCGAGGAGGAGGAGGCATTCGCTCTGCTGCTTACCGATAATCAGAAAGGCAGAGAACAGCTTATTGTTCATAATCTCAGGCTGGTGGTTTACATTGCGAAAAAGTTTGAATCGACTGGCATCTGCGTTGATGATCTGGTATCCATAGGCACCATCGGGCTTATCAAGGCGGTAAACACCTTCTCACCCTCCAAAAACATCAAGCTTGCCACCTATGCATCACGATGCATTGAGAATGAAATTCTTATGTTTCTGCGAAAGACCTCTCAGCACAAAAACGATATTTCCATTGACGAGCCGCTTAACATTGACTGGGACGGCAACGAGCTGCTGCTTTCGGATATTCTGGGCACTGATGATGATACGGTCAACAGTGGCATTGAGGATGACGCCGAGAAGGCGGTCTTGAGAGAAACTGTCTGCCGTCTGCCCGAACGGGAGCGGATAATCATGGAAATGAGATTCGGACTTAAAACAGGCCGTGAGATGACTCAGAAGGAGGTTGCCGATGTTATCGGTATTTCTCAGTCGTACATTTCAAGGCTGGAAAAGAAAATTATTAAAAAGCTCAAAAAGGAGCTTGACAGGCAGATGATGTAATTCGAAACACCTTTTTAGAATTATGCCGCCCGATCATCTCGGGCGGCATAAAAATTATTTCTCTATAATGACGGGGGTAAGCTTATCAAGATCGTAGGGCGTTTCCTGATATACACAGTAGTTTATCCAGTTTGAGAACATCATATTTGCATGGCACCGCCAGTTGAAATGGGGCGGCTGTTCTATATCGTTATAGGGGAAATAGTTATGAGGCATATTTATAGGAAGCCCCTTTTCCACGTCACGCATATATTCGTCTCGTATGGTGAAGCGGTCATATTCGGAATGTCCCGTTACAAAGAAGAGTCGCTGGGATTTATCTCCCACGATATGGATACCCGATTTTGAAGAGGATGTGAGTATCTCAAGCCCCTTCACCTTCTCGATATCCTCCCGTCTGACCTCGGTATGACGGGAATGAGGTACGAAAAAGTTTTCGTCAAAGCCTCTTACAAGCGGGTGGAAGGGCAGCTCTATCTTATGTGGGAATATTCCGAACATCTTTTCACTAAGCTGATATTTCGGAACGCCGTAATGATGATAAAGCCCTGCCTGCGCTCCCCAGCATATATGAAAGGTGGAAAAAACATTAGTGAGTGACCAGTCCATTATCCGGCACAGCTCGTCCCAGTAATCCACTTCCTCATACTCCATCTGCTCCACAGGTGCTCCTGTGATGATAAGTCCGTCAAATTTCTGATCCTTTACGGTATCAAAGGTGGTGTAAAACTTATTCAGATGAGAAATAGGGGTGTTTTTTGACACATGAGAGGCTGTCTGCAGAAACTCGATATCTACCTGAATGGGCGTATTACTGAGAAGCCTTAATATCTGAGTCTCCGTCTCGATCTTTTTGGGCATGAGATTTAGTATGGCAATCTTTAAGGGTCGGATATCCTGATGAGAGGCGGTGGTGCCTGTCATACAGAATATCTTTTCTTCCTTCAGGGTTTCGGCGGCGGGAAGATTATCGGGTATATTTATGGGCATTGTTGCCACGTCCTTTCAAGTGCATTTTCTGTTAAAAGTAGCTTTTTATATCAAAGTCTGAATACTTCGGATAGTCGTTTGCAGACGGCATATATTCCATTATATCAAAGCTTTCGGAAGATGGATAGGTATCGGAAGAACGGTCGGATTCATAGGGAGTTTCCGAGGGCATAGATGCGTTTTCAATATCCTCCGTTCGTGCTGTTTCGGGCAGCTGACTGCTGACGGTGACGGTTTCCGTTACGATTTCGACAGTTTCACGGGGCACCTCCGTTACGGCGGTTTCCGAGGTCTCGGTGAATCTCACATCTGCTGTTTCTGTTGGAGGGGCTGATTGTGAGGCATTTTCGGAAAAATCGGGATACTCCGCTTCGGGAACGTTTATTGCTGACATTTCGGGAAAGCTTATTGTGACCGACTCTCCCATTTCATTTGTGAACAGGTCATAGAAGGTTTCATCAAAGGGATTATCTATGCCGTTAAAATCGGGAAAATCAGGCATTTCAAGCTCATTTGTGGGAATACGGGGGGTGGCTCGGGTGGACATATAGATAAAATCTACTGTAGTTCCCGTGTATGTGGATGATGTACGGGGTGCAAGCTCCTCGGGTGGAAGCTGCTCCATTCGGGGATAGCTTTCACCGCAGCCGCTGAACAGCAGAGCTGCCGATATTACTGCAAATACTGTTCTTTTCATCCTCCCACCTCACTTATACTGCATATTTTTATATTATAGCATACTGCATTAAATTTTTCAAGCGGATTATATTAAAAAATTCCGCCGAAATGGGTTATCCCGGCGGAATTTATAATCAGATATTTGCTGTGATTACATCGCCCATGCCGGAGCAGCTTACAAGCTTCATGCCCTCGGACATGATATCGCCTGTGCGGTATCCGTCATTTAATACCTTGGCAACTGCTGCCTCGACTGCGTCTGCTTCCTTATCCATATCAAAGGAGTAGCGCAGGAGCATTGCTGCCGAAAGTATTGTGGCGATGGGATTTGCCTTGTTCTGACCTGCGATATCGGGTGCTGAGCCGCCGCTGGGCTCATAGAGACCGAATTTTGTATCATTAAGGCTTGCGGATGCTAACATTCCGATTGAGCCTGTTATCATAGAGGCTTCATCGGAGAGAATATCTCCAAACATATTCTCGGTGAGAACCACGTCAAACTGAGCGGGATCCTTTACAAGCTGCATTGCGCAGTTGTCAACCAGCATATGCTCATAGGAAACCTCGGGATAATCCTTTGCGACCTCCTCGACGATCTTTCTCCAGAGCCTTGAGGAATCAAGAACGTTTGCCTTATCTACGCTTGTGACCTTTTTGCGGCGCTTCTTTGCTATATCAAAGGCACGGATAGCAATTCTTCTGATCTCATTTTCATTATAGGTTAGGGTATCGGTTGCTGTTACAACGCCGTCAACCTCTTCTGTCTTTCTTGCGCCGAAGTAAAGTCCGCCTGTAAGCTCACGCATTATCATCATATCAAAGCCGCGCTCGGCGATCTCTGCCTTTAAGGGACAGGCGTCTTTAAGTTCGCCGTAAAGAAGTGCGGGACGGAGATTTGCAAAGAGATTGAGGGATTTTCTCAGCTTTAAAAGCCCTGCCTCGGGGCGCTTATCTGCGGGAAGCTTATACCATGGAGAGGTTGCGGTATTTCCGCCGATTGAGCCCATGAGAACTGCGTCCGCTGCCTTTGCTCTCTCGATCGTTTCATCGGTAAGTGGCACGCCGTTTGCGTCAATAGAGCAGCCGCCCATTAAAAGCTGGTCGTATTCGAAGCTGTGTCCGAATTTTTCGGCAACCTTGTCGAGCACCTTCATTGCTTCGAAAACCACCTCGGGTCCGATTCCGTCGCCTTTTATTACTGCAATTTTTTTGTTCATTATGAATTACTCCTTAAATTATGCATCACTTTTTCAACGAATTAAGCAGACCGCCTGCATTGATAATCTCTTTGATAAACTCGGGGAAAGGCTGAGCCTGATAGGTATGACCTTTTGTCTTATTGGTGATAACGCCTGTGTCGAAATCTATCTCCACCTCATCGCCCTTGTCAATATCCTTTGCAGCCTCGTCACATTCCATGATGGGCAGACCGATATTTATCGCATTGCGGTAGAAAATTCTTGCAAAGGTGGAAGCAATTACGCAGGAAATTCCGCTTGCCTTTATGGCAATGGGTGCGTGCTCTCTTGAAGAGCCGCAGCCGAAATTCTGCTCGGCTACCATTATATCTCCCTCGTTTACGTTCTTAACGAAATCTGTGTCAATATCCTCCATGCAGTGAGCCGCAAGCTCCTTGTGGTCGGCAGTATTCAGATATCTTGCAGGAATGATTACGTCGGTATCAACGTTATCTCCGTATTTATGTACTTTTCCGCAAACCTTCATTGTATTATCTTTCCTTTCGGTAAATTCTGGTTACATTATTTCGGAGGGCTGTGAAATTTTGCCTGTTACTGCCGATGCGGCTGCAACTGCGGGAGACGCAAGATAAACCTCCGACTCGGGGTGACCCATACGTCCTACGAAGTTTCTGTTCGTGGTTGCAACGGCTCTTTCGCCCTTGGCAAGGATTCCCATATGTCCGCCGAGGCAGGGTCCGCAGGTGGGTGTGGATACTGCACAGCCTGCGTTTATAAATGTTTCCATATAGCCTCTCTTGCAGCACTCGAGATATACCTGCTGGGTTGCGGGGATCACTATGCAGCGGACGCCGTTTGCGATATGTCTGCCCTCGAGGATCTTTGCTGCCATTTCCATATCCTCAAGACGTCCGTTGGTGCAGGAGCCTATCACTACCTGCTGGATCTGTACCTCGCCCCAGTTATCGGGTGTTCTGGTATTTTCGGGAAGATGGGGGAAGGATACGGTGGGCTTTATTTCGGAGAGGTCAATATCATAAACTGCGTCATATACTGCGTCCTCGTCAGCCTCATAAACCTTGTATTCTCTGTCCACTCTGCCCTTCTGATATTCTCTTGTTATATCATCAACTGCAAATATGCCGTTCTTTGCGCCTGCTTCTATCGCCATATTTGCCATGGAAAGTCTGTCGTCCATTGAAAGGGAGGCAAGACCTTCTCCCGAGAACTCCATGGATTTATAAAGTGCGCCGTCAACGCCGATCATTCCGATTATATGGAGGATAACGTCCTTGCCCATTACATATTCACTGAGCTTGCCCTTGAGGTTGAACTTTATCGCTGAGGGTACCTTGAACCATGCTTCACCTGTTGCCATGCCTGCGCACATATCTGTTGAGCCTACGCCTGTGGAAAATGCGCCCAATGCGCCGTATGTACAGGTATGACTGTCTGCGCCGATAATGCACTCGCCGGAAGCAACAATTCCTTTTTCGGGAAGCAAAGCATGCTCGATTCCCATGTCTCCAACATCATAATAATGCTTGATATCATACTTTCCCGCAAAGGTTCTGCACTGCAGTGTATGAGCAGCGGATTTGATATCCTTATTGGGGGTGAAATGGTCCATTACCATGGATATTTTCGTATTGTCAAATACCTTTGTAAAGCCTGCTTTTTCAAATTCATTGATGGCAACAGGGGTGGTTACGTCATTTCCGAGAACCATATCCAGCTTGCATTTTATGAGCTGTCCTGCCTCCACCTTATCAAGACCTGCGTGCGCCGCAAGTATTTTCTGAGTCATAGTCATTCCCATAACCGATTTTTCTCCATTCCCGACGGTTGAAATATGTTATTTTTCCGCTCTTTTCGGCGGAATACAAGGGTGCGCCCGCCGAACGCACCCCGATTTTAATAATTATCAGCTGTTCATTTTTGCCTTGTATTCTTCCTTGAGCTTTTCAAGACGCTTGCTGTCCTCGGCACGCTTTGCACGAGCCTCCTCCTGAAGCTTTCTTGTTTCGTCGATACCTGTTACGATTGTCTGCCATGTCTTTTCAAGGGTCTCAACCTTGATGGAGTTGCCGTTGGCAAGCATGGTGGTTATCCTTGTCTGATCTACGGTATTCTGGGCATTCTTGAGGAGAAGCTCATTGGTCTTGTCATCAAGCGCCTTCATTGCATCTGCCTGGATACGCTGCCTCTTGAGCATTACTGCCTGTGCAAGCGCCTGCTTGAATACGGGCATTGTGATGATAAATGCGGAATTTATCTTTCTGATAAGATTGATGTTTGAAAATTCCATTGCCTTGAGCATGGGAACGGTCTGCATTGCCACATTTTCGGCAATTTTAAGGTCCATTACCCTCTGCTCCATGATTCCTCTGGTCTGCTCAAGTGTCTGAAGATCCATTGCTGCGGTGCCTGCATCGGGATTATTCTGCACCTTTGCTCTGAAATCTTCAATATACTGGTCAAGCTCCTTGCACGCCTGCTCACCTGCCATGATGTACTTGAGAAGCTGCTTGTAATAGTCGATATTTGCGTTATACATTGTTTCAAGCTTGACATTCGACTGCTGTATCTCGCTTTCATACTGCTTGAGCTGAACGTAAATCTTGTCAACGTCCTCGCCCATGGTGTGATATTTTGCGAGTATCTTATCAAGCTGAAGTCTGAGATTTGCGAAAAGTCCCTTTTTCTCCTCGGTAAGCTCCTTTGCGTCAAACTGATCCATTATATCCTTGAGCGCATTGAGAAGCTCGCTTGAATCGTCAAGCTGCGACATATTCATGGAATTGAGCACCTGATCGGACGCCTTGGATATCTCCTCCGCAACCTGATTTCCGAATGTGATGATCGAGTTGGGGTCATTTGCATTGATGGTGCTTACAAGCTTGTCGATCTCGTCGCTGGAAGCAAGCTCCTGTTTCAGCTTATTGCTGGTATCAACGATAGAATAGGTCTGAGGTTCGGTGATCTTGAGATTGAGAGTATTTGAAGTATCTTCGGTCACAACTGCTTCTGCCTGGATTACCTCGGATTTCTTCTCATCTGATGGGGTGAACTGTAATGCCATAATTATCTCCCTTTCCTGAATAATTTTTTGAAAAGTCCGTTTTTCTGCTTTTGATATTTCGCCTCATCGGGGGTTTTGAACCGAGGAACCGAAACGTTATATTTAAACTCATTCAGAGTATGAGTCTCGAAGGCATCGTCCGAAACATAGGCTTCTATATCACGGTAGCCCGAGGGCGAGAGAACCAGCACATCAAAGCCCAGATAGGACAACAGCAGCAGCTGAACACATTCAAGCTTTGAAAATGGCTCTTCGATGGCGTCCACGACTACAAATTTCGGGATATCCTTTGTGAAATCATATTTCTGGAGGCTTCTCAGAACGGTTCTGTCCAGATTAAGCCCCGCATGGACAATGTACAGCGGCGCTTCCGAAGGGTCATCAAGCTCCAGCATACCGTCGTCGATTGCTGCCTGCATTTTCTCGAAAATCAGCCTTTGGAGAGGTTCAGACAGGAAGCCGTATTTATTGAGAGGAGATCTCATCAGTCCCTCGGTATCCAGCTTTATTCCCGAGATATAACGGGAATAGGAGGACATTATACTTGCTGCGGGGCGCTTATAGGAGGGCGATTTTATTATATAGGTGGTGAAGGGCGTTATCATATCCTCCACCTGCCGCCAATAGGCTTTCAGATCTCCATCGTCTACGCCGTTAATCTTTGCAAATATTGTGGGTACAACCACCCTGTCTCCCCTGACGGCAAATCCCGAGCGGAATTTTGCAGGCTGATCCCACAGAATGAATATTTCGTCCAGGGTCGTTCTCAGAACTGCCGAATCCATTTTTTCAAACTGCCTGTCACGGAATATGGTATCTCCCCCGTAAAGAGCGGTGTCCAGCTCTCTTTCGGCACTGTATGCCACGGTAGCTATCTTCGCCTTGACAAGCTTTGTGGGAAACGGCATAACAGGCTTTGACTGGGGAAGCTGAAGCTTCTGGAGCTTATCCGCAAAGGGACAGCGCTCGAACATAGTAAGACAGCTTTTGTCGGGCGAAATGCAGACAATATCAAATCCGCAGCGCTGTGCATAGCAAAGGAAGAACACGTCCTCTGCTGTGGGATTGCCGTAGTACATGATAACGGGTATCTCGTCGGAATCCCCTGTTCCCATGGTATTGGCTATAAGATTCAGCTTATGAACAAGCGTCATTCCCGCTTCAAACATATTTGTTCTGCTCAGAGACAGCATATCCCCAAGCGCTTTCTGTGCAATAAGTGTGCGGTCGGGATCGTTTTTTATTTCTATCATGGAGCAAAGCCCCGAGATCGTTCCTCCCGTTGTGGAATGATCAATTCCCGAAAAGGGAAGCCGTTCTTCGGCATCGGGCGGGTCAAGAGGCGTATCCAGAAAGGTAAAAGGTCTTGAGGTCTTTTTCAGATCGTCCTTTAGCCCGAAAATAAAATTACTGTAGGAATCCTCATTATCCTCACAGCCGTATATGAGCATAAAGTAGACAGGTATCATCTGCTCCTTGGTGAAATGTCCGCCTCGGGAAAACAGTCTTGCGGAGTGATTTTCCAGAAGATCCTCCGTGAGACGGTTCATATCGGCGGAGATAACGTCCACCAGAGTATTCATTATGATCGCCGCCAATCATGATAATTTTGCACTTAAACGTACATATAAATTATACAATATTATCACATACCATGTCAAGTAGAATTACCAATTTTTAATTAAATTCTTATCTTTAATTTGTTAAGCTCTATAAAATGTGCCGCAGTACAGCTGCGGCACATGAGATGGTTTTGCTTACTTTACAAGACCGCTGTTATTGATAGCGGAAACCAGAGCCGATACGGAAGCATCGATGATATCGGTCTTTATTCCCGAGCCCCAGAATACGCCATTGTCTGTTTCAATGCCGACATATGCTACTGCCTGAGACTGTGATGTTGTCTCCAGAGCGTGCTCCTGATATGTGATGAGAGAATATTTCAAACCAAGACTGTCCTTAACTGCGTTGGAAACTGCGTCCAGACGTCCGTTGCCCACTGCTTCACGGGTGATGATCTTACCATCTTTGTTAACGGTAACGGTGGCTGTGATGCCGTCCTTCTGAATGAAATGAGCTTCGTCGATCTTGAAATCTGTTTCGATATTAACGTAATTGTCCATGAATATCTGCTTGATCTCGGAGGGCATCAGCTCCTTATGGCTGTGGTCGGACACGCTCTTGACCGCATAGCCGAAATTCTCACGCATTTTGGGAGGCATATCTATTCCGAACATCTGCTCCATTATGTAGCCGATTCCGCCCTTGCCCGACTGAGAATTGATTCGGATAACATCGGCTTCATACTCTCTGCCAACGTCCTTGGGATCGATGGGCAGATAGGGAACGTTCCAATGGTCTGGATCCTTTTCCTCACGCCACTTCATGCCCTTGGCAATGGCGTCCTGATGAGAGCCTGAGAATGCTGCAAATACCAGTCTTCCTGCGTATGGACTTCTCTCGTTCACCTTCATGCGGGTAACACGCTCGTATATCTCTACCAGCGACTGCATATCGGAGAAATCCAGCTCGGGGTCAACGCCCTGAGAATACATATTCATTGCCAGTGTAACGATATCCACGTTTCCTGTTCTTTCTCCGTTGCCGAAGCAGGTGCCTTCAACTCTGTCTCCGCCTGCCAGCAGACCCATTTCTGCATCGGCTACAGCGCAGCCTCTGTCGTTATGGGGATGGAGTGAGATAATAACGTTCTCTCTATCGTGGAGATTATCGCTCATGTACTCGATCTGGGAGGCATAAACATGGGGCATGGACAGCTCAACGGTTACGGGGAGGTTGATAATGACCTTATCCTCGGGAGTGGGCTTCCATACGTCGATTACAGCATTGCAAATCTCGAGTGCGAACTCAGGCTCAGTGCCTGTGAAGCTTTCGGGGGAATACTCGAAAACGAAGTTTCCGGGAGTCTTTTCACGATACTCTGCGCAGAGCTTTGCGCCCTCCACAGCCAATTTGATTATATCCTCCTTAGATTTTTTGAAAACCTGTTCTCTCTGAGCAACGGAGGTGGAATTATAGAGATGTACAACTGCATTTTTGCAGCCTGCCAGAGCCTCAAAGGTCTTTGCGATAATATGCTCTCTTGCCTGAGTGAGCACCTGGATACGCACGTCGTCGGGGATCATATTTCTCTCGATCAATGTGCGGCAGAACTCATACTCTGTCTCGGAAGCGGCAGGGAAACCGATCTCGATCTCCTTAAAGCCGATCTTGACCAGCTTCTCGAAAAACTCCAGCTTTTCATCCAGACTCATGGGGATTATGAGAGCCTGATTTCCGTCTCTCAGATCAACCGAGCACCACATGGGAGCATGGTCTATATATTCCTTTTCGGTCCATTTCATTGACTTGACGGGGGGCATATAATAGCCTCTTGTATATTTTGACGCATTCATAATAAATTCCTCCTGTTGATTATTCGGCACCCTGTCGGGGGCAAGCCGCTGTAATGATTTCATATTTAATTAGCTTACTTAGGTCACTGCTTAGCATTTATACCGCCCCCTTTAAAATAAAAAAGCCCGTCTCACAAAGCCATAAAGCTTCAAGAGACGAGTAATAATACCCGTGTTACCACTCTCATTCGTGAACAGATCACTCTGTACACCTCTGCCGCATCTATCAATGCGTTTCCCTATAACGGGAGAACCCGTTCAAACCTACTTGCCGAAGCTTTCAGAAGAATGCTCAAGGACGAGTTATAACCGAAAATCACTGCCGCATTGCACCAAACTGCGGCTCTCTGCAAATGACGAAACGGTCTTTCTTCCTGTCACAGCATTTATTACTATTTACATTTACATTATATCACAGCATTTTTGATTTGTCAAGAGTTTTTTTTGATTTTTTTCAAATGAGGCAAGCATGAGCATTCCCGCTCGGATATTTATATCCCCCGCATATGCCCGAAGCATATGCGGGGGGGGGGCTGTGCGGAATGATACCGCAAATATCACATTTTTCTCATAGCCTTTTTTCTCAGCTTGACCTTGTACATTTCCTCATCTGCAAAGGCTGCTACCTGCTCGATCGAATCGGTCTCTGATGCCTTCATTCTATAAAAGCCGCAGCTGCAGCCTACCTTGTAAGGAAGCTCGCTTGTGCTGTTATATTCATCAAGATAATTTCCGATCCTATCAATTATTTGCTGCATATCCTCCTCATGGCAGCCGCTCAGAACTGAACAGAATTCGTCCCCTCCTGTGCGGACATTGACCGAATTTTCGGGCATTGCCTTTGAGATCGCCATTGCGGTGCGAAGGATGGCATTGTCCCCCGCTTCGTGACCGTACAGGTCATTTATCGGCTTGAGATTGTCGATATCAGAGCAGACGACTATTATGAAGGAATCATCAGCTTTCGCCTTTTCAAGAAGCTTTACGCCGAATTTCGACATTCCCCGGCGATTAAAAAGCCCTGTGAGCGGGTCACGGACATAAAGATCCTCAAGCTGATTCACAACCAGCTCCAGCTTCTTGTTCATAAAGAAGCAGCCCGTATTATTTGAGAGTATCATGAGCCATGTGGCAAAATGCTCACCGTAGCCCTTGAAGCTCGACGGCTCATATGCGATATATCCTAAAAAACTATCCTTGAAATACATGGGTGAAAATGCAAATGCCACAGCTCTTTCGCCATTCAGAACATCCTCGGGAACCAGCTCTGCCGACGGGAAATTTCTGCCCACAGGAACATCGCTGTTATAGCTGAACATATTCACCATTGTATCCGAAATTCCTCTGAATGATGAGATGATATTTTCCTCATTAAGCTTGGAGACATCCTGCACAATATTTGAGCAAAGGCAAATGAACATCCTCTTTAGCTTGAAAAAGTCCCCAAAGACAGCTGACTTTTCAAACAGCTCGGGAGCTTCCGTCACAGCGGCAAAATCCGTATTCATTGCATGAATGTCGGTGTCAAAGCCCTTCGAATCATTTTCATAGTTATATCTGTCGCTCATAAAATCAAAGGTCAGCTTCTTCTTTTTGGAAACGCAACCGCAGGACTGCATGATGACCATTTCGGATTCTATCTCAATACTTTCTGCCGTTTCCCTGCCGTTCCATATATCATAGATGAGCTCAACGGCTGCGGCGCCTGCTCTGACAAAGCCTCTGCGGACAGATGTAAGGGTCGGCGAATATCTTTCGCAGTCGCCTATGCCGTCAAAGCCTGTTACAATAATATCTTCGGGGATGCTGAAGCCCCTTTCCTGAAGATGATCCATGCAGAAGATCGCCATTGTATCGCTGGCGCAGACTATCGCCTCGGGAATATCCCCCGAATCAATAAACTGCTTCGTACATTCACGGGCTTTCGTCCAGAATTCGCCGTATGCTATCCTGCTTTCCTCAATGGGGATATTGTGCTCAGTCAGCACTTTTTTATATCCTGCAAGGCGCTCCTCTGTCTGCAGATTTCCGGGGAATCCGCCGATAAAATTGATCTTTGTAAGCCCATGGTCCTCTACAAGATGACGGACAACATATTCCATTGCATTCTTATCGCTGAGAATGACATTTCTGAAAAGCTTATGAGGAGGGTCATTCACATTTACCACAGGAATATTCATCTCGGCTGCTCTGTCTGCCACCTCATATATTATCTTCTCCTCGATAAGAGAATCACCGAGTATGATTATTCCGTCAATGATATCATAATTTATGAGACGGAAAATCTCTTCCTCGCCTCTGACTACACTCTCGGGAAGAATTCTGTTCAAATTAAGCGAGGGACGCTGAGTCAGAGTCGCAAAGATCAGAAGATTTACATCAAACTCTGCACATTTATCATTAATTCCCATTACAACTCTGCTTTCATATTCCCAGTTGTAGCCAGTCACGCAGACTGCAATATTTTTTCTTTTCATAATTTTGCCCCTCCTTACGAGAGAGTTTTGTGGTTTTCGTCATAAAAAACTCAAATTATAAAACAATGATATTTTTGTTTCCCATTTACCTATAATTATTATATCATAAGATTTATTTAATTTCAATAGTATTTTGTGGAAAAATAAAAAAGCTGCACGAAAAATCATGCAGCTATTTCATCATATTGCCTGAGCCATACACAGCTTGTAGTAAAGACCCTTTTTCGCCATTAGCTCCTCATGAGTACCCGATTCGGCAATTCCCTTGTCGGATATGTACATTATCCTGTCGCAGCTTCTGATGGTAGACAGACGGTGGGCAATGATAAACGATGTCCTGCCCTTGAGAAGATGGTCGATCCCGTTCTGGATATATCGCTCGGTTTTGGCGTCGATGGAGGAGGTCGCTTCATCGAGAACGAGTATTCTCGGGTCTGCAAGGATAGTTCTTGCAAATGCGATCATCTGCTTTTGTCCCTGGGACAGCGATGAACCTCGCTCCTTGACGATAGTATCATAGCCCTTTGGCATTTCGCTGATAAATTCGTCTGCTCCGACTATTTTGCAGGCTGCCCTGATCTCCTCATCGGTGGCATCTAATCTGCCGTAGCGGATATTGTCACGGATAGTTCCGCTGAAAATAACGCTGTCCTGAAGCATTATTCCCATCTGGGAACGGAGGGATTTCAGAGTTACATCGGAAATATCCTGTCCGTCTATAATCACCTGTCCGCCGTTCAGATTATAGAATCTTGAGATCAGATTTACGATTGTCGTTTTTCCTGCGCCTGTGGGTCCCACCAGTGCTATGCTCTGTCCCGCCTTAACATCAAAGGACAGATCTTCAAGAATATTCACGCCGTCCTCATAGCCGAAGGTTACATTTTTGAAGGATACGTCTCCCTTGATCTTGGGCATTTCCGAGGCATTCTCCTTGTCGGTGACGGTTACAGGCTCGTCCATAGTCTCAAATATTCTTTCAAGGTATGCTATCGTATTCACAAAGGTATTATAAAGATTTGAAAGGTTCATTATGGGCTGCCAGAAGCGTCCCGAATAGCCTGTCATTGCGACGATAGTTCCCACTGTGATACCCGCCTGAGGACCAAGAGCCAGCAGTCCAACGAGATATATGGCTCCGCTTACCCATATGGATATATTATCCGCCACAGGCCACACTGCATTGGAAAAGTAAATCGCCTTCATCCAAGCCTTGCGGTATTCAACTGAAAGCTTGTCAAAAATAGCTTCGTTTTCCTGCTCTCGGGTAAAGCTCTGGGTTATGCTTACACCCACAAGTCCCTCATGGAGATATGCATTGAGATTGGAGGATTTGTTTGAAACCCTCTGCCAAGCTCTGCGCTGTGCTTTTTTGATGGCAAACATGAAAAACAGGAATATGGGCATTCCCGCAAGCACCACCAGCGCCAGCTGCCAGCACACGATGAACATGAACACTATAATGAACAGGATATTGAAAAGCTCCAGAACAAAGGTGATAAGTCCGTTTGTAAGCAGGTCGGAAACACTGTTTACATAGTTAATTACTCTTGTCAGAATCTTTCCGTGAGGACGGGTATCGTAATATTCAAAGGGGAGCTTCTGAAGATGCTCGAAAAGGTCCTTTCGGATATCGTAGATCATATCCTGTCCAGCCTTCGTCATAATGCGGGCACGGATAGTTGAAAAAGCCACGCTGATTACAATCGTAAGAAGCAGGAACACAGAAAGGATAATCAGCTCTGATTTATTTCCTTCGGGAATGGTAACATCCAATGCTCTCTGAGTTATTAAAGGAGCAAGCAGACCGATAACTGCGGCAAAAATACTCAGCACCATTGAAATGATGACCTGCTTTTTATATCTGCCCACATATTTCAGGGCTCGCTTAAAGTGCCGTATGTCAAAGGGGCTTTCAAGCTCTTCGTCAACGTCGAATTTATTTCTTGCCATAAAAAGTCACTCCTTTTGTCAGGTCTGGAGGTCGTAGACCTCACGGTAGTAGCCCTTGCGGCTGATAAGCTCCTCATGGGTGCCCATATCCTCGATCATGCCGTCACGAAGAACGATGATCTTATCGGCGTCCTTTGTGGAGGATATGCGCTGGGCTATGATTATTTTCGTGCATTTGAAATCAAGGCTTCTGAGACTGTTCTGTATGTATTTTTCTGTCTCCATATCGACCGCCGATGTGGTATCGTCAAGAATAAGCACAGCAGGCTTCACAGCAAGAGCACGGGCAAGAGATATTCTCTGCTTCTGTCCTCCCGAAAGTCCCACTCCCCTCTCGCCGATAATTGTATCATAGCCGTCGGAGGTCTTGCGGATAAATTCGTCGGCGGCTGCAAGAGAAGCATAGGAATGAACGTCAACCTCGGACATGGAGCTGTTTCCGAAAGCAATATTTCCCTCAATCGTATCGGAGAAGAGCAGAACGTCCTGAGATGCAACTCCGATGTTTTTTCTGAGCTGGCTGAGCTTCAGCATACGGACATTCTCGCCGTCCACCATAACCTTGCCCTTGTCTGCGTCATACATACGGGAAATAAGGTTTATCAGAGTGGTTTTTCCCGAGCCCGTGGGACCCATGACTGCAACGGTCTCGCCGGGATTGATCTTAAACGATATATCCTTTAAAACGGGATTTTTCTTATTATAGGAGAAGGAAACGTGATCAAATTCAACTGCTCCTTCAAAGCGTCCGCTCTTGTCAACTGCATCGGAGCGGTCAACGATAAGGGGACGGGAGTAATATACCTCGATTATCTTGTTGAGAGACGCAACAAATCTCTGGAGATCGTTTACGATATTTCCGAGCATCCTCATGGGGTTGGACATTGTCCAGATAAGTCCAGAAAAGGCTGTGTATTCACCCACCGTAATTCTGCCGCTTATCACGAACATTCCTCCTGCAAGAAGCTGGACAACAGTAAGTCCCTGAGCGGAAACTTCAATAAATGGGAAAAATTTGAGCCACAGAAGCGAAGCGGCTTTGTTTGCGGCGGAATACTTTTTATTCTGCCTGTCAAACTTTTCCTCCTCGAAATCCTCTCGTGCAAATGCCTTGATGACCCGATTTCCAGAGATGTTTTCCTCGGCGCCCGTATTCATTTCCGAGAGCCTGTCTCTCTGCTCGACATACTTTGGACCGATGACCTTTTTGAATGCCATCGTTATCGCAAAGATCACAGGAGTGAGAGCTATCATGCACAGCGCCATGAGCCAGTCTATCGAAAAGAAGAACACTACCGAAGCGGTGTAAAGAACAAAACATTCAAGAATTGCCTTGATTATCCATGCGATAGAGTGACGAACCATATCCAGGTCGCCGCTGAGACGAGTCATAAGGTCGCCTGTGCGGTTTTTGTCAAAGAAATCAGCGTCCTGCTTCTGAACATTGGCGAAAAGGTAATTGCGGACTCTGTAAATTATTCCCTGAGAAGCCTTTTCGTAGCAGATTCCCGATGAATATGTAAAAATCGTCCTGAGAAGGGTAAAAGCTATCATGGCGATTATCAGTGCGATAAGTCCGTTTGGATTTGACGAAAGATTTTCTGCAGCATTCTCTCCGTAGATGTATTCGTCCACTATCCTGCTGCTGTAATGAGGCGTGATGATGTACATGGACTGACAGATAACGGTCATACAAAGAGCTGTTATATAAACTGCACGATAGCCCTTCAGATTCTCCCACAGCCATTTTATCTGAAACATATTTAACTCCTCCCCCTTAAAATGAAAGCTGTTTTCTGTCCTTTGATATTATGCAGAAATTCATAAATTTACTTTTTTATTTCATCTGCATGAGTGTTATTTTACACCATTTAAAAAGCTTTTCAATCGTTATTATGATAATAAAATATGAACAATTTTATTTCCTGTCGCTTAAACGTTTAATGAGTTTAAACATATTAGTCGGTATAAAGATATTTAACAAAATTCATACGGTTGACTTTGCTCGGATAATATGGTAAAATAGTATCAGTTTACTTTGAAAGGACTTCTGATAACATGAGCAATAATGAAAAAAAGCCCCCCTTTTTTACAGAAAAAAGAAAGGGAATTGCAGCAATTATTTCTGTCGGAGCGGCAGTACTTTGGGTGTTTCTCTGGCTGGTATTCCCCATGGAATTTTACTCCCTTTTCTTTGCCTCCAATATCGGAAGCACCTTGTTTCTTGCGTCTCTTGCAGCGGCAGTGACATTTCCCGCCTGCTTTATCTGCACAAAGGTATTAAAAAAGGATATTTCCGTTCCGCTGCTGCTTTGTGTCAATATTATCGGAATGGTTGGCTGCATTTTCCTATATTCTATATTCAGATATACAGCCATTTGGTGGCTCATTCTGGGACTTCTTGTTCATATGGCTGCGACTGCGGTTGTTTTCATAATTGCCCCTCAAATCAAGATAAACAGGATAAAAGAAAAAAAGGGCAGACTCATGTCCGCCCTTGCAGGTATAATTTGCACAGTCTGCTCAGACTGCGTTTATTTTCTGATTTTCACAACGCTGCTTGAGATTTTCAGAGAGGATTGAGTTTCATTTTACCCTTTATACGCTGCTCCGTATTAGTTCGGGGCAGCGTTTTTTGCATATTATTCTTTCTCTATTCTGTTACATTTTTTTGAACAATCGGAGCAGCAGCCAGAACAGCCTCCTTTTTTATGTGAAACTATCATGTATCTTATTGCGCAGAAGAGCAGAAAAAACAATATTCCAAGAGCAAAATAATCAGCGAAAGTCATATGTATTGCCTCCTCAGAAAAAAAGCATACCAACGTTATAAACCACAAAAGCGGCAAGCCATGCTGCAGCGCATTGGATCAGCACAAATGCCACCGCCGCAAAGTTTGAATTCATTTCCCGCTTCACCGCAGCCACCGCCGCAACGCAGGGGGTGTAAAGCAGTGAAAATACAAGAAAGCTTACCGCAGTCATAGGAGTGAACATTCCCTGTAAAATAGCGGGAAGCAGGTCTGTGGAGCCTGCACCCGAAAGCACAGACAGGGTCGATACAACCGCTTCCTTTGCGGAAAATCCCGTAATAAGCGCAGTAGAGATACGCCAGTCATTGAAGCCCAGCGGAGCAAATACGGGAGCAATTATCTTTCCGATAGCTGCAAGAAGGCTCTGGGAGCTGTCGGTAACGGTATTGAGCCTCAAATCAAAGGATTGCAGGAACCAGATTATAACAGAAGCAACGAAAATAACGGTGAATGCTTTTGTCAGAAAGTCCTTAGCCTTGTCCCACATAAGAAGAAGAACGCTTTTGAGAGAGGGCAGGCGGTAATTCGGCAGCTCCATTACAAAGGGAACGGGCTTGCCTCTGAATTTAGTTTTGCTAAGAATCACTCCGTAAATTATTCCGCAGACAATGCCGAAAAAGTATAGGCATACCATCACAAGAGCGCTGTGCTTCGGGAAAAATGCCATTGCAAAAACGGAATAAATGGGCAGCTTTGCGCTGCATGACATAAAGGGCGTGAGAAAAACTGTCATTTTCCTGTCACGCTCGGAGGATAGTGTTCTCGTTGCCATAATTGCGGGAACGGAACATCCGAAGCCGATTATCAGAGGTACAAAGGAGCGCCCCGACAGTCCAATCTTTCTGAGCAGACTGTCCATAACGAAAGCAACTCTCGCCATATATCCGCTGTCCTCCAGCATTGAAAGAAAGAAAAACAGCGTCACGATGGTGGGAAGGAAGCTGAGAACGCTTCCGACGCCTGCAAATACCCCATCAATAATAAGGCTGTGGATAACGGGATTGAGTCCATATGCAGTCAGAGCGCTGTCGGCGGCGGCGGTCACGCTGTCAATGGCAGCAGACAGCAGATCGCTCAGAAATGCACCGATAACTCCGAAGGTGAGCCAGAAAACTGCGATCATTATAAGGATAAACATGGGTATCGCAAGGTACCTGTTTGTAAGAATACTGTCAATTTTCAGACTTCGGATATGCTCCTTGCTCTCACGGCATTTAACCACCGCATGGCTGCAAACGTCCTCGATGAATGTATATCGCATATCGGCAATAGCAGCATTTCTGTCCATGCCTATTTCCGATTCCATTTCAGTCACGCTGTGCTCTATCATATCAAGCTCGTTCGTATTAAGTTCCAGCATTTCGGTTATGGCGGGGTCAGCCTCGATAAGCTTTGTAGCGCAAAATCGTCTGCCAAGCCCTGCATTTTCCGCATGGTCTTCGATTATATGACATACTGCGTGGATACATCTGTGAACAGCTCCGCTGCAATAGTCAATTTTTTTAGGCTGAATACGCTTTTTAACAGTGTTCACAGCAGTCTCGATAAGCTCGTCAACTCCGTCATTCTTAGCTGCGGAAATTGGCACCACAGGAATACCGAGTCTCTGCGAAAGCTCGGAAATATCAATAGTACCGCCGTTGCTTCTTACCTCATCCATCATATTGAGAGCCAGAACCATGGGTATCTTCAGCTCGCTCAGCTGAAGAGTGAGATACAGACTTCTTTCAATATTGGTTGCGTCAACGATATTGATGATTCCGTCGGGCTTTTCGTTTATCAGAAAATCACGGGTAACGATCTCTTCTATCGTGTAGGGGCGAATAGAATATATCCCGGGAAGATCGACCACAGTGAAGTCTTTATAGCCTTTGACCACTCCGCTTTTCTGCTCCACAGTGACGCCCGGGAAATTTCCAACGTGCTGATTTGAGCCTGTAAGCTGATTGAAAAGAGTAGTTTTTCCGCAGTTCTGATTTCCCGCAAGGGCAAATATCATTTTTATCTCGGTCCTTTCTCGGATAATTTCAAAATATTCATTTGCTTTGATTTTCGGATTTATCCGACTCAATGGGCATAATTGTGATCTGCTTTGCGTCCTCAAGGCGCAGTGTAAGCTCATATCCACGAAGATGTATTTCAATGGGATCGCCCATGGGAGCGGATTTCCGAACAGTGACCTGTGTTCGGGGTATCAGACCCATGTCCAGCAGACGGCAGCGCAATGCTCCCTCGCCGCCCACAGCGGTGATAACTCCGCTGCTGCCAATTGGAAGCTTATCCAAAGTCATATTATCATTCCTTTAAAAAGTTAGTGTATTCTAACACCTTATGAGTGAAATATCGGCGTAGCAGCCCCAAGCACTTTATGCTCATACAAGGCTGCACAATGCCGAAAAATAACCTTTATTTTTTAATATCCCAAAAGCCTTTTCTGCCAATTCTTCGGAATCAAACAAGCCGAATACCGCAGAGCCGCTTCCCGTCATGGAGTCTGCAGCCGCACCGTTTTCGGACATAATTCTTTTGATATCCACAACCTCTTCAAGACTTGTTACATCATCAAAAATATTGCGGCAGCAATCGGCAATAGCGTCAAGGGAACGAACACAGGAAAATTTTTCCTTTATTCCCTTAATGCCGATACCTGAGCCGAGAGAATCAATTTTCCCGAATGCCTCGGCTGTGCTGATGCCTGCTGTTCCCTTTCCGATAAGGACAGTCCCCGAAATACGAGGCAAAGGTTCGATTATTTCGCCAATCCCTGTGCAATAGCCGCAGCCGCCCTTTAGACAAAAGGGAATATCAGCTCCAAGCTTCGCACCAATTGAGATAAGCTCTTCTTCGGAAAAGCCTGTATTAAAAAGCCTGTTCATTCCCGAAAGCACAGCGGCACCGTCAGCGCTGCCGCCTCCCATACCTGCCTCGGATGGGATTTTTTTTATAATTTCTATGCTGACTCCCCCGTCTGATATTCCTGCTTTTTCAAAAAAGGCAGCAGCGCATTTATAAGCAATATTTTGCTCATTGCAGGGAATGAGAGGGTCGGAGCAGGATATATCTATCCCGCTTTTATCAGTTCTTGAAACAGTGACGATATCGCACAGCGATACCGTATGCATAACCGTCTCAAGAAGATGATATCCGTCCTTACGTTTTCCCGTAACATCAAGATAAAGGTTAATTTTTGCATTTGCGTTTATGGTAACGCTGTTCAGAGCAAGCCTCTCCCTTCAATAGATGTAAAAACCGCACACAAAGCACTCCTTCGGACAAAGCTTGTCAATAGAACGCACTTTTGAGGGAGTTTTCCTGTTTGAATATCTGTTGCACACATCAAAGCCCTCGCCGTTATTGATAACAGTAACATAATGAAGCAGCGAGCGATTGGGCTTGTCCACCCAGTAGCACAGGATACCCACCTTAACGGCACCCATTACCTTGACAAAATCTTCATAATCGGAGGCCTTGACCGCAGCGATACGGCACTTTCGGAAATAATCCTCCAGCTTGTTGGGGTCTGTTCCGAAAATGCCCCATGTGTTAAGAGCATAGCAGTCAATACCCAGAGAAATAGTGTTAAAATCGGGATTGTGACCTGCCGCAAACAGCGCATTATATATGGCAATAGCACCGCAGCCGTTCATTGACATTCTCGCAATACCAAGCTTATGGCGTGATACGGCGCAGTTTTTCTGCCCGTTTATCAGTCCGAAAGCCTTTCTCATGTGAATGTTTTTTTCATAATTTTTCTTCGCAAGAGACGGTGCCTTCTCTAAAAGCTCATCAGCCGTAACCATGGTCAGCTGCCATTTCTCTGCTTGTCCAGATCTGCAAGGAAATCCTTGATTCGCTCAACGGCAGTCATTATGTGCTTGATGGAATATGCATAGGATATTCTTATATATCCCTCGCCGCATTCTCCGAAAGCGTTTCCGGGAACAACGGCAACATTATGCTCATAAAGCAGCCTTTCGCAGAATTCCTCGCTGGAAAGCCCCGTGGATTTGATGGACGGGAACACATAAAATGCACCCTTCGGCTCAAAGCAGGTAAGTCCAATATCATTGAGCGCCTTAACAAGCCATCTTCTGCGCATATCATATTCATCACGCATTTTAACAACATCGGCGTCGCAGTTTTCCAGAGCTTCAATGGCAGCAAACTGGGAAATCGTGGGAGAGCTCATTATTGCATACTGATGGACCTTGAGCATCTGCTTAACAACAGGAGCGGGACCTGCAACATATCCCAGACGCCAGCCTGTCATGGAATATGCCTTTGAGAAGCCGTTGACCAGAAGTGTTCTTTCCCTCATTCCGTCGATCTGAACGATAGAGCAGTGAGAACCGCTGTATGTAAGCTCGCTGTAGATCTCGTCGGAAAGGACAAGGATATCTGTCCCCCTAAGGACCTCAGCGATTTTCTCCAAATCTTCTCTTTCCATCACCGCACCTGTGGGATTATTAGGGAACGGGAGAATGAGCAGCTTGGTTCGGGGAGTGATATTCTCCCTGAGAAGCTCGGGAGTAAGGCGAAATTCGTTCTCGGCAGTTGTTCTCAGCGGAACGGGAACGCCTCCGCATAATGATACTATTGGAGAATAGCACACAAAGCTCGGTTCAACAACTAAAACCTCGTCTCCGGGGTCAATCAGGGTTCGGATAGCAATATCAATACCCTCCGAGCCTCCCACAGTAATGATGATCTCATGCTCATCATCATAGGAAACGCCCAGCTTTCTCTCAATATATCCTCCGACAGCCTTCCTGAGCTCCATAAGACCTGCATTAGCTGTATATTTGGTTTTACCCTTTTCAAGAGCAGTAATGGCTGCCTGTCTCACATTCCAGGGAGTCTGGAAATCGGGCTCGCCCACGCCCAGAGAGATAACATCCTCCATCTGAGCGGCAACATCAAAAAATCTTCTTATTCCCGAGGGCTTCATCACCCTGCACTTTCCGGAAATAAGCTTATCATAATCTATCACGGAGATACGAGACCCCTTTCATCTGCGGCTTCCTGCTCAATAAAGAAGCCTTGTTCCTTATATTGCTTGAGTACAAAATGGGTGGACGTAGAAATTACGCCCTCCATGGACGAGAGACGCTGAGCCACAAAGAGAGCGATCTCCTTGTAGTTTGTTCCCCTGAGGGTAACGGCAAGGTCGAAGGAGCCTGACATAAGAGTTACAGAATCCACCTCGTCATATTCCATTATTTTACGGGCAAGCTCGTCAAAGCCGAATTCCTTTTTGGGCTTGACCTTAACCTCAATAAAGGCGGTTACAGCATTTTTGTCCGCCAGCTCGTCATTTATAATAGCGTTATAGCCCTTGATCACGCCTTTTTTCTCATAATCGGCTATCTGTGCCGCGACTTCTTCGGGAGTAATTCCCAGCATGACCGCAAGCTGTTCGTCAGAAAGTCTTGCATTTCCCTTTAAAAGCTTGATGAGAGAATCCATAATAATCCTTCCTTTCTCTGTAAATCCGATTAAAATCAGGATATCGGAAATACATAATTTATTATACTCCATTTTTCACCATTTGTCTATATTATTTTATGAATTTTTGAGATAAAACAGGAATTATTGAAAAATACGTTCTAATAAATAAAATATTTTCAATTTTTTTCAAAAAGCACTTGACAAACTGAAATTAATATGTTAAAATAAATAAGTCGTTGAACACAGCGACTATTGGAGAGGTGTCCGAGTGGTTTAAGGAGCCGGTCTTGAAAACCGGTGATCCCGCGAGGGACCGTGGGTTCGAATCCCACCCTCTCCGCCAACAGAATATTTTATTTTGTTACCATTATGCAGAAGTACTCAAGTGGTGACGAGGCGCCCCTGCTAAGGGCGTAGGTCGGGAAACCGGCGCGAGGGTTCAAATCCCTCCTTCTGCGCCAGATAAAGCCGTGTGAATGTTTAATTTGCACGGCTTATTTGTTTAAAATCCCCCAAGAAAATCGCCTGTTTTCATAAAAAAATATTTTTCTCCAAATTTCTCAAAAAAATTTGAAAAAACACTTGACAAATGAAAATAAAGGTGATATAATATAATAGTCGTCAGGAACGACAGATAAAAGCCGTTTGGAGAAGTCGCCTAGCCCGGTTTATGGCGCACGACTGGAACTCGTGTATGCGTTAATAGCGCATCGAGGGTTCGAATCCCTCCTTCTCCGCCAAAATCCTCTTAGATTCATTATCTAAGAGGATTTTTTTGTACCGCACATTATAGAGCACTTTTAGATAATAATACAGCAAAAGCTTCGGAGTATCACTAATATACTCCGAAGCTTTTTCATTATATCACATAATCATGGCTGCTGATATTTTTTGAATGATTAACGATATCCTCAATGGTAATATTATCCACCACATCGGTAATTGCGCTGTAAAGCTTCTGCCAGACAAAAAGAGTAGCGCACTCCTCCGCCCTCTCGCACTGATTAACATTATCCTCAAGACAGGCAACAGGTGCAAGATTGCCCTCGGTGAGCCTGAGTATCATACCGATAGTGTAGTATTTGGGAGGATTTGTGAGCTTGTAGCCGCCCTGAGCGCCCCTGACGCTTTTCACAAATCCTGCACGGCTGAGAAGTATCACGATCTGCTCGAGATACTTGACGCTGATATTCTGATTTTTGGCAATATCCTTGAGGGGAATGGCACTGCCGTTGTCATTCATAGCAAGGTCGCACATCATTCTCAGAGCATAACGTCCCTTTGTAGAGATCTTCATTGCATCAAGTCCTTTCAAGTTCTACTAAGTCTATTAGATTAGTATTATTATACATCAAACAAAACGCAATGTCAATAGCCAATTATCGGTTATCCACCTTTTCGGGATACATATCATGCTCGCTGAGTCTCCGAAAAGCCATCTCCTCAAATTTAGTTCCTTTTCTGCCGTAATTGCAGTAAGGATCAATGGAAATTCCGCCTCGGGGCGTAAATTTTCCCCACACCTCGATATATTTTGGGTCCATAAGCCTGATAAGGTCCTTCATGATAATATTAACGCAGTCCTCATGGAAATCCCCGTGATTGCGGAAGCTGAAAAGATAAAGCTTCAGCGATTTTGATTCTACCATTTTTATATCGGGAATATATGAAATATAAATTGTGGCAAAATCGGGCTGTCCCGTAATAGGACAAAGGCTTGTAAATTCGGGACAGTTGAATTTGACAAAATAATCATTTTCCTGATGCTTGTTCACAAATGTTTCAAGCACCTGGGGTGCATAATCATCGGGATATTTTGTTTTCTGATTTCCGAGCAGTGTTATGCCCTGTTTTTCCTCTGCGGATCTTCCTTCCATGTTCATCACTCCTGTAATAATATAATAACCGCCCCCTGAGGCGGTTATCAATAATATTATAACTGAAATAGCCTTAGCTGTCAAGTTGCTTTTTCAATAAGACTCAGAATGACCTGCTTTGACGCAGCCCCCACATGACGAGCGATCTCGCTGCCGTTTTTCACCGCAACAAATGTGGGTATGCTCGAGATTCCGAATTTCTGCGCAGCCTCGGGAACCTCGTCCACATTCACCTTGTAAACCTCAAATCCCGAAGCCTCCTTTGCTATCTCCCCGATAAGAGGAGCCATCATCCGACAGGGACCGCACCACTCTGCAAAAAAGTCCACAAGCACAGGTGACGCTGCATCCATAACCCTTTCATTAAATTCAGACATACTTTTAATTTCCATATTAACCAACCTTTCATAATCAAACTGCCTGTTTTGCAGTATTATTATTATCAGTCTGAGCAGGAGTATTCGGGAGACAAACGGTAATTCTGGTACCGATATCCTTGTAAGAAATTACCTCGAAATGACCTCCGTGACGATCAACTATCCATTTTGCAATGGAAAGTCCCAGACCCGTTCCGCCTGTTTCCCTCGTTCTTGCAGGGTCGGAGCGGAAAAATCTGTCAAAAATAAGAGGAATATCCTTTTCGTCTATACCAATACCCGTATCCTGAATCTCAAAGCATTTCTCGCCCTTCTCCCCCGACATGACCCTGAGCGTGATAGTGTTGCCCTTGGGAGTATATTTTTTAGCATTGTCGCAGAGAATACGGGCAGTCTGCTTCATCATTGAAACATCTGCATATACCGAAAGTTCGTCCTTGATATCAAGATTGTAAACATGGTCGGGGTCGATCATCTCCGCCTCGGAATGTACCTCTCTTATCATATCAGAAAGAGAAAATTCGGTCATATTCACAGGCTGCCTGCCGTTATCGCCTCTTGCAAGGAATAAAAGCTGCTCCACAAGCTTGTTCATATTTTCCGATTCATTTTTAATAGCGGTAATACCCTCGTCAAGAATTTTTTCGTCGGTTTTGCCCCATCGGTCAAGCATATCGGCATAGCCCTTAATAACGGCAATAGGCGTTCTCAGCTCATGGGAGGCATCCGAAACAAATCTTGACTGGCTCTTGTAAGCGTTTCTCATTCTGTCAAGAAGATCGTTTATCGCCTGCTCTATACGCTTCAGATCGCGGTTTCCCGTGGATATGTGAATATCGCTGTCCATGGGGTCAATGCTTCCGATGGCGGATTCGATATCATCGAAGTTGTACTGACTGTTATGCGCCGCAGCGGTAAGCTCGGTGGCAGTCACAGCTATCTTATTAAGCGGACTGAGCATTTTTTTTGCTCTGAAATACTCGGGAAGAAATGTAACGACCCATATTACAGCCTGAACCATGCCCATAAGACATATCCCGCAGGTAAGAGCCTGAGCAAAGGCACCGCATTTAACGGAATAATCGCCGAATGTGTAAATGCCCGAACCAATGGCAGCCCAGAAGGTGTCAGCTGTTGCATTAGCCTTAAACGGCTCAAAATCGAAAAAAAATCCTCTCGGAATATCAATGTCAAAAAACGAAAAATAATTTGCTTCAGCCGCCATGCACCAGCTTATCACCGAAAACAGAACAATGAAAAGATTGCAGATCAGATAATTTCCCAGACGTTCAAGCTGCTTGCTGGCAGCTATCTGCCCCGCAATAGAGCTGCTGTCAGCCTGTTTTTTTTCCACCGTTCCACCTCCGTTTTTTTAAAAATCAAGCTCCCTGAGCCCCTTGATGATATCAACATAAAAATCGGTAATATCCGAAATATCACCTTCCTTTTCCGAAGAAAGCCTGTGCCTGCGCATATCGACCTCGTCACAGTGAGAAATTCCCCGTCCGTTGCTGCCGTAAAAAACGCCCTTGAAATTCGTCCATTTAACAGCTCTCGGAGCAAGCAAACCGTCATTCTCGCCCTCGAAATGATTGACAATAGCCCATGGAACCGCCATAAAAATATCGGAGGACATTTTCCTCATTGCAAAAGCATAGCTCTGATAATAAACGCCCTCAGCGTCGGGATTTTCTCTGTTAAACCGTTCAGCATCGGCAGTTCGGAAGCTTTTTACAGCCTCATAGGTGTGAGGAGCTTTATCCCCTAAAAGTCTGAACCACAGATCGCAGGCACCGCAGCCAAGCTTTACAGCCGCCTGCGGAAATCTCATCAGCTTATCCACAGTCACAGAGCCGTTGTGAGGCGTGGAAACGGTTGTAAGAGAAGCCACCTTTCCGCTATATCCCATCGAAGAAATGAGATATCTCGCCTCAAGCCCTCCCTTTGAATGAGCGATAATATTAGCCTTTTCTGCACCCGAAACGGCAAGAGCATTTTCAAGGGAAACACGCAGCTGACGGGCATTGCTTTCAATGCTGCCATTGCTGTCCTGTCCGCCGAAAAAAACCTCTGCGCCGTTTTCTTCAAGAGCCTTTGGGATACGTCCCCAGTAACCGATAGCTTTAAAATCCCGAAAGCCCATTCCGTGAACAAGAAGAACGGGATATTTCAGCCTGTCACTTGATGACATAACCCACTCCCCTGACCGTCTGGATATATTTGGTATCGGAAACCTCCTCCAGCTTGCTTCTGAGGTATCTTATGTAAACATCGACCACGTTAGTCTCACCGAAATAATCATATCCCCATACCCGCTCAAGAAGCTGCTCACGGGTGAGAACAATGGAAACATTCTCTAAAAGAGCCTGCAAAAGTCCAAATTCCTTGACTGTAAGCTCCAAAGGCTTTCCTCCGCAGGTCACGGTGTGACGTGCGGTGTCCATTGAAAGCTCCTTGAAGGTAATGACCTCATCCTTGTCCTTTTCCTCTCCCGAGGGGCGGTGCTGACGAAGAGTGACACGTATCCTTGCCAGCAGCTCTTCAATGGCAAAGGGCTTTGTGATATAATCGTCCGCACCCATATCAAGCCCCGAAACCTTGTCCATGACCGAATCTCTTGCAGTAAGCATGATAACAGGCACGTTGTTTTCAGCCTTTCTGAGCCTTCTCAGGACCTCGAGACCGTTAAGCCCGGGGAGCATTATATCCAGAAGCACAAGGTCGAATTTACCGCTTTCCGCAAGCTCAAGACCCTCTCTGCCATCGCCTGCCACCGCAGTTTCATAATCCTCGTGCTCAAGCTCCAGCTGAATAAACCTTGCCAGCTGATGTTCGTCCTCAACAATAAGAATTTTTGACATAAAAATGACTCCTATTCGGATTTTCTGATAGAATAGCTGCATCCGTTAAATAACGTGATAATGACAATAAGGAAGCAAAGACCCACGGTGCAGCAAAGGAGAATGACCGCCAGCAGCAGCGGAAAAACAAGCCTTTCCTCACCGTTTTTGGATATCACCACCTGATACTTGAGGATATCCCGCATAAATTCGCAGAGATTCTCCCATGCAAGACCAATAAATTCCTTGAAATTATCAGCGTCAGCGGCAGTTTTCTTGCTGTAAGAGTAATAATCAGGCCTCAGACCTGTAGAATACTTGTTAGTTTTTGAGGAGCCGAGCTTACCGCGCCTTTCAAGGATAATCATTGCCTCTAACAGGTCAAAGTCTGCTTCCTTGAGCACTTCTCCGGCTTCTTCATATGATATGCCGCATTTTTCAACAAGCTTTTCAGCCATTTCGTGATGTTCCACCGGAAAACTCCTTTCAATTTTCTTTAAACTCAGCATAAGCTCAGCCTTTCATCAAATATTATATCAGATAAAAAAGACGAATACAACAAAAATCTATTAACAATAATGCCGCATTTCCTTATTTTGTATATTCGGGAAATGCGGCAGATAAGAAAAATCACTTGTTAAAAAAGCCGTTGTCATAGGATTCATTATCCTGAGAATAGGTGTATTCGGGAGCCGAATTAACCGTATCTGCGGGCTTTGAAAAGCCGAAAACGAAATCCTTGGAGAAATCGGGACCCGTAAATGTGTATCTGATACCGAAGAAAAGGGAAATTATCACCACAGGAATAATGATCTCCCCGAGAAGAAGCGCAGAGATCAAAGCAGCGATCACAGGAATACAGAAATATTCTCTGCTGCCCGATATCCTTACATTGTTTCTGCAAAGCTTTCTGAAAAAGCCTCCTGCGCAATTTGCAGCGGCACGAGTATTTCTTTTCAAGCTCTGCTTTGCATTATCCCAAGGATCTTCAGTGCAGCCCTTTTTGCTGTTCTGAGCCTTCTCAAGCATCACAGCAGCGGAAACCATATCCTTTCCGCAGGCTTCATAAGCATATCTTGCTTCTTCAAAGCTTGCTCCTGTTTTGTTAACAAGCTCGCTTACATTTTCAAAATCGTTCATAATAAATCCTTTCTAAGCCTTTCATGCTCATTGCAAATATTATATCCCGTACGGATTAAACCGAGTTGTGATTAAGATTAAAAACTGATTAAAAAATTTTTGTTACGGTCTGAAGGATATCTTTTTCTGAGGGATATCCTCACCACCGATTGTGTACTCAACACCGCAGAAAAGTGAAATTAGGATCACAGGAACTGAGATCTCAAGGGTGAGCAGTGCAATAATCAGAAACGCAAGCACAGGCATACGTAAAATATCCCTTGTTCTTGAAATTGTGATGTCATTCCTGCAAAGGATCGAGAAAAACCTCTTTACCTTATTTAAGTAGCCCTCACCTGCAGATTTGATCTCGGGAAGATTTTTGTTTTCATTCATTTAAATGACCATCCTTTCAAATATGTGTTGTTTTGTTATGAGTATATAATACACCATATAAATTAAACCGTATTTTAAGGACGATTAAAATCCCATTAGAGAATAATTTGCTTTTGAAAAAAAAAAGCGGCGGAGCATTTTACTATGCCCCGCCGCATCAATCACCATATTTTCGGCTTGTTAAGACCGTATTTTTTAATTGTGCTTTTGTAATCCTTGTAGCAGTAGTTCAGATCAACATATTCTTCAATGCCGTCAAGTTTACCCGTTTCGCTGTACTGCCACATTCCGTAATGATAGCTGTAATTCTCAAAGAGCTTATCCTCATCGCCCCAGCAAGCGACCCAGATATCATAATCAGCAATGCGTTCATAGATCAGATTATCATCAAAGAATTTCGCATAGCTGTATATCATAGCGTAATAGCCTGCATTTTCAAGATCCTCCATAAATGCGGTAACAATATCAGTTACCTGCTCCTTTGACATATTATCATAGAAGGATTCCTCAATATCCAGTACAACAGGATATTCGGGTGAATAGCGGCTGATGACATTTAGGAAGAAAGCCGCCTCCTTGTGAGCCTCAGCAGTGTTTCTCGCATACATATAATGATAGAAGCCGTATGGGATACCCTGTTCCTCACAGCCTCGGACATTATCCGCAAGTCTAATGTCCTCGTCCTCATATCCGTAGGAGGCTCTTATCATAGCAAAGCCCGCCTTGCCTGTTGCCTTGACCGCAGCCCAGTCGATATCGCCGTTCCATTTAGAAACGTCTATACCATGGATGGAATTGCCGTAAACTGTAACAAAAACCGTATCGGACTTACCGTTATCGGTGGTAAGAGTAATAACGGCATTGCCCTCTTTAAGACCGGTGACTTCTCCCTTTCTGCTGACCTTAGCAACAGTAGGGTCGTCCGATTCAATAGTATATTTATATTTTGCCCCCGCAGGATATACCCTTGCGTCAAGAGAAACGGTGTCGCCGACACGAACAGAAACCGATTCCTCACCGAATCTGACCATTGAAGGGATAAGCTCGCCGTTTTCATTGTATTCCCTGACGATCTTCTGCTCATATTCTTTGTCCTTTTCCTCGTCTGTGAGAACGGGAACCACAGTGACATTCAGCTTAGCTTTCTTTCCGCTTTCAGTGGTGCAGACAATGCGGGTGTTTCCTGTGCCCTTTGCAGTAACGATACCGTTTTTGTCAACGGAAGCAATCGAATTATTTAATGAGCGGAATGTTACCTTATCATAGCTGTCAGACGGAGTAAGCTCATAAATGATCGCATATTTTTCCTTTTCAAGAATAGTAACGGAATTATGCTTAAGAGTGATCTTGGTAGATTTTACATCGCCCTTAACGGAAGTCTCATCGGTTTCCTCGGGCTCCTCAGAACTGCTCTCAGACTCTGTCTTTTCAGCCTCCTTGACCGTCAGATAGATCTTATCCTTAACTCCCGAAGAAGTCTTAGCGGTAATAACAGCGCTTCCCTTGGCAACAGCAGTTACATTTCCCTCGGAATCCACCGCTGCAATTTTCTTGCTTGTGGTGGTAAAGGTAACAGTATCATCGGACCTTGAAGGCTTGAGACGGTAGCCGATCTTAAATGTCTCCCCAACGGTTACAGAAGACTTGTAGCTGTAAATAGTGATCTCAGTAGCAGGTTTTTTGACCTTTTTATCGGATTTATCAGCAGTTTTTTCGGAATCGGACTTTTCCTCGGCAGCAGGCTCAGGCTCTGTTTCGGCAGGCTCTTCATATGTATCGTCATCAACAATATCCGATCCGTCCTCATTTTCCGTAAGCTCATCCTCAGCCGTCTCCGTCTGAGCTGCGGAGGATGAGCCGCCCTTGTTAAATTCCTCATAGGCGAATACAGGGTCATCAAAAGCGCTTACCGCTGCGCCCTGAATACACATTGAAAAAGCTATGCCGAATGAGGCAAGCCTCCTTAAAAATCCTTTCATTATTGCTGTTCCTTTCTGAAAATATTTATCTTTATTTTTTAATTTTACATTATTTTACCTTATCTGTCAACAAAAATCAGAAATGTTTCCAAATTGTCATAATTCAGAGCAGGATACAGCGGTAAAAAACAAAGCAGCGTTACCGAATCGTGATAAAAAAAGTCCTCCGAAAAAGCATCCTTCGGAGGATAAAAAAACATGCCGGATCCTATCTTGTCAGCATATACATCAGAGCATTGACCACAGCCGCAGCCGCATTGCTGCCGCCCTTTCTGCCGCACGCCGCAATATATTCCCTACCAGAATCAATAATCAGCTCCTTTGACTGGACCACATTAACAAATCCCACAGGCATAGCGATCACCAGAGCGGGAGACAGCTCCCCCGCATCAATAAGCTCTCTTGCCCTGATAAGGAAAGTCGGAGCATTTCCCGAAACAAGAATGAGAGGCTTACCTTTAAGCCCTGCTGCCTTTTCCGCAGAAGCACAGGCTCTTGTTGTGCCGTTATCCTTTGCAGACTTGGCAACGTCGGGATCGGCCATAAAGCAGAAAGCCTCACAGCCAAGCCTTGCGAGGGCAGCCTTGTTAATGCCCGAAAGAGCCATATTGGTGTCAGTAACGATATAGGCGCCCGCCTTCAGAGCATTCAGAGCGCTTTCCACCGCATTTTGGGAAAATTTCAGATTATCAAGATAATCAAAATCCGCCGTAGTGTGAATTACCCTCATAATCACAGGAGCCTGTTCAGGCTCCAGAGAAACTCCCCTTTCACGGATTTCCCCGGAAATGATTTCAAAGCTTCTCTTTTCAATATCCTCGGGACGAACATATTCAAGCTTCGTCATCAGAATTCTATCCCCTTTCTTGCCATAACACCATTTTCAAAAGGATGCTTACGGGATATTATCTCGCTGACATAATCCGCCGCCTTAATAAATTGCTCCTCAGGCTCTCTTCCCGTAATAATCAGCTCGCAGAAAAACGGACGCTCAAAAAACACCCTGTCCGCAATATTTTTGTCAA
Organism: Oscillospiraceae bacterium; assembly: GCA_022787085.1. Lineage (GTDB taxonomy): Bacteria > Bacillota > Clostridia > Oscillospirales > Ruminococcaceae > Huintestinicola. The sequence goes on from JALFVE010000056.1 coordinate 62,131, forward strand.
GAAGCCCCTTATTGTATGCGCCGCAGAATTCATCAATAATAAGCATATCAATATTGCCCGAAGCCATTTTTTCATATGCGGATAAAAGGAGACTGTTGTGAATTTCCGTAAGCTCCCTTTTCTGTTCATCATTCATTTCCCATGTAAATCCAAAGCCTTTATGAGGACGTTCGACAGTGATGTTCGGAATAAGCTTCAGTGCTTCCAGCTCCGAGGTAGGATTTCCCTTTAAAAACTGAACGAAATGTACTCTTTTGCCCGCACCTGCCGCCCTGACAGCAAGCCCAAGAGCAGCAGTGGTCTTGCCCTTGCCGTCACCGCAGTAGATATGGATAAATCCCTTTTCGCTGTTCATATTCCCTCCCTGAGAATTTTATAAATAAGCTTCATGTCAAGATTTGCCCTAACGCTGTCTGCAAGAAGCCTGTACTGACTTTCCTTGTATTCGCTTCGGCTCATAGCCACTCCGCCGAAGGTCAGCCCCTTTTCTTCAAACAGACGCATTACTATTTCATGAGAGATCTCCTCGCTGTCAAAAAAGCCGTGAACATAGCAGCCGTAAACATTACCGTTATAGCAGCCGTCTGATTTACCGTTATCAAATCTCAGCAAAGGCTTACCATTGACCTTAGTCTCACCCATATGGATCTCATATCCCGAAAAAGCCCTTCCCGAAAGGCAGGAAAAAAATCCTCCAACGCTTTCGGTAATTCCTTTTATCTGTGTCCTCACCTTATCCGTTCTGAAAACTGTGGAACAAGGCAGCAGCCCCATTCCTCTTATCTCACCGCCGCCCTCAGTATTATCGGGATCACAAATGCTTTCTCCGAGCATCTGATAACCTCCGCAAATGCCGAAAACGGGAATACCTCTTCCCGCCAATCTGATGATCGCCGATTCCATACCGCTTTCCCTGAGCCATTTCATATCTGAAACAGTGCTTTTGGTGCCCGGAATAATAATCATATCCCCCCGCAAAAGCTCCTCAGGCTTTGAAGCATAGGAAACAGAGACTCCGTCATACTGAGAAAAAACATCAAAATCGGTAAAATTAGATATCCTCGGCAAACGGATAACAACAATATTTATAAGCTCCCTCCTGTGGTTTTCCAGCTTTGCGGAGAGACTGTCCTCCTCGTCAATATCGCAGCTGATAAACGGGATAACACCCGCCACAGGAAGACCGCCCTTTTCCTCAAGGATACGGCAGCCATCATCAAATAATGACTTATCCCCTCTGAATCTGTTCACCACAAGCCCCTTGACCATCTGCCGCTCGTCATCCTCAAGAAGCATAAGGGTGCCTAAAAGCTGAGCAAAAACGCCGCCTCGGTCAATATCACCCACAAGCAGCACGGGAGCCTTTGCAAGCCTCGCCATACCCATATTAACGATATCATCCGACTTGAGATTCAGCTCCACAGGGCTTCCCGCCCCCTCGATAACAATAACATCGTATTTCTTTTCAAGCTCGCAGAACGAGTTCATTATCTCGGGAATAAGCTGCCGCTTGTTCCGGAAATATTCGGAAGCGCTCATATTTCCCCTGACACGCCCGTTTACAATAACCTGAGAGCCGATATCGGAGGTAGGCTTTAAAAGGATAGGATTCATAAGAACAGAGGGCTCGGTGCAGGCAGCCTCCGCCTGCATGGCCTGAGCTCTGCCCATCTCAAGACCTTCGGAGGTGATAAAGGAATTGAGAGCCATATTCTGGGATTTAAATGGAGCGCAGGAATATCCGTCCTCAAAGAAGATTCTGCAAAGTGCCGCGGAGAAAAAGCTTTTCCCAGCGTTCGACATGGTACCCTGGATCATAAGCTTCAGAGCCATCGGATAACTCCTTTCTGAGAATAAAGATCAGCTTAACATTATCCGCATGGCTTTTCACCGCCATGCGGTAGAAATTCTCTCCAAGCCCTCGGAAATTCCTGCATGATCTGACAGCGATCTCATGCTTCAAAAGAATATCCTCAATGGGCTTTTCTGATTTGATAAGCAGAAAATTTGCCTCTGAGGGAAAAATTTTCAGAACGGGAAATTTCCCCATATATTCATAAATATAACGCTTTTCCCTTGAAATATAAATAACCGACCGTTCAATAAAATCCTCTTCTTCAAGAGCAGCAATACCCGCAGCCTGAGCGGGAATACTGACGCTCCAGCTCTGTCCCGAAAGGCTGACCTTTTTTCTGAAAGCCTCATCGGAGCATATCATATAACCCAGTCTGAGTCCGGGGAATGAGTACATTTTAGTAAAAGCCTTAATAATGACCGCACCCTTTTCGGAAAGCTCCGCAGAGGGATAATTGGCAGCATTTTCGCTGAAATCAATAAAGCTGTGGTCGAGAATAAGTCTTGTTCCGCATTCATTGCATTTCCGAGTGATATCCGAAAGAAGCGCAGGCGAAATAAGCTTTCCCGTCGGATTATTGGGATTGCACAGAAAAACCATATCCACGCCATCTATCATAGGAATAAAATCCTCTGTAAGATTAAATTCATTTTCCTCCGAAAGATAAAAAAACTTAATTTCGCAGCCCGCAGCCTCCAAAGCTCTTTCGTATTCTGAAAATGTGGGAGCAGCGATCAGCGCACGTTTGGGGCGAGCCGCAAAAACAGCCCGATAAATCAGATCGGAGGCGCCGTTTCCGCATATGATATTATCCGCAGGGACCTTTTCCAATTCGGCAATCTTCCCGCAAAGCTCTCTGCATAAAGGGTCGGGATAAGCACTGCATCTCTCAACAGCCATGTGAACAGCCTCAGTCACACTCTCGCTCATTCCCAGAGGATTGATATTAGCCGAAAAATCCCATTTCACGCTTCGGGAATAAATATCCCCGCCGTGTTCGTATTTATCCATTTAAAATCCTCCCAAAACCGAAGAAACGATCATTCTGATAACGCACGCCGCAATAAGCATGATGCCGCTTGAAAGGTACATAAGTCTGTTGGCTCTGACAATGTCCTCATTTTCGATATATCTTGAAGCGTCACCGATATAAGGCTTTTCGCAGAGCTTTCCGCCGTAATAAGCGTCTCCGCCGAGAACGATTCCTAAAGCGCCGGCAGCAGCAGCCTCGGTCTGAGCGGAATTGGGACTTGAATGATTGAGCCTGTCCCGTTTCCAGATCCTGAAAGCGCCATCGCCGTCCAGTCCGAGGAAAAATGAGGATACTATCATCAGCAAAGCCGTAAAACGAGACGGGATAAAATTCAGAATATCGTCAAGCTTAGCCGCCGTCCTGCCGAAATTCAGATATTTCTCATTTTTGTAGCCGATCATTGAATCCATGGTATTGGCAGCCTTGTAAAAGAAGCCGAGGGAAGCCCCTCCGAGTGCCATGTAGAAAAGAGGAGCGGTAACGCCGTCGGATGTATTTTCCGCAACAGTTTCCACTGCCGCACGGATCATTCCATCCCTGTCAAGAACATTGGTATCCCTTCCGACTATCATAGAAAGAGAAAGCCTTGCCGATTCCATATCCTCCTTTTCAATAGCCTTGTAAACCTTCATGCTCTCGTCCCGAAGGCTTCTTGCAGCGATAAGATAATAGCAAAGGATACTTTCGGCAATAATTCCGATAACAAGATTAAGCTTGTAAAGAAAAAACAGCAGCAGCGCAGGAACAGCAGTTGAAATGATAAGCACCGAAATGCAAAGCAGCGTCCCCGCCTTTTTTTCATCTGAGATCCTGCTTCTGAAAAAGTCCTCAAGCCTTGAAATAAGCGAACCGATAAGTCTTACAGGGTGAGGCAGAGAATGAGGGTCCCCTAAAAAAATATCAAGAATAAATCCAAAAAGAATAGGCAGCACAGGCATAATTACACTTCCTTTATTATTCTTATCTCACCGCATTGATATTCAGTAAGATAACCGCAGCAGTTATTTTTCATATAATCGTAAAATTTCCTTTCGGGTCTTGCAAACCGTTCCAGAATAGCCATAATAGTCCCCCCGTGAACGACCATAGCAGCCTTTTGAGCATTAATATCCGAAACCGCCCTCAAAAAAGCTTCACAGCATCTGTCAGAAAAAGCCTTGCGGGATTCGCCTGCGGGAAAAGGCAGCTCGCCGCCGCTGTCGATCCATTCCTGATAATCGGGATCGCCGTTCAGCTCTGAATAGCATTTACCTTCAAATTTCCCGAAATCGCACTCTCTCAGATCGTCATAGATCCTGACAGGCACATCGGGATAAATCATCTCTGCGGTCTGAATACACCTTTTCATGGGACTTGCAATAACAATATCGGCACTTGGAAACTTTCTTGATCTTAATTCCTCAATGCCCACCCCGCACAATGGCTCATCAGTCCTTCCGATATAAGCCCTGCGAAGATTTCCCTCAGTTTTACCATGCCTGATAAAAGCAATAATCACCTGTCAATCACCGCTTTCCTTAATAATAGTCGGAATACCGCACACAAGTCTTATGACCCTGCTGCTTTTTTCCGCCAGTAAGCAGCAGACCCGTCCAACAGCCTCTCTCCAAAGCCTTTCTGACTTTTCCATCGGAACGATACCGCACCCTATTTCCGTGGAAATAATAACAATTTCGGGACATTCATCAATGAGCCTCTCAGCTTCCCGAACGGGGTCAAGACCTGCTTCCAGCTGCCTTTTAACAAGCAGCTGATAATTATTTATGCAGGAACAATTCCAATTTCTGTCAAGACCTGCAGAAGCTCCATCGCAGAAATCCGTAATTCCGATCGAGCGTGCATAATCCATCTTTCCCTGATAAGTTCCTCCGATAATTAGAATCAAAAAATCACTCCCTTACATAAGCGCCGAAACGATCTTGTCAGAAATAACAATGCAGATGAGCATTGTAAGCTCGCATATCTGCAAAAAATATCCCGCAAGATCTCCCGTAATTCCGCCAAATCGCTTGTAGGCAAAGCTTCTGTAATAATAAAACGACAGAAGCCCTCCCACAGATCCCGCAAGCCCGCTGACAGGCTCAATACAAACCATAGCGCAAAGGCAGCCGAGCAGAACCGCTGCAAGAACGATAACAGTAATATTTTTATGAGCAGGCAATGAAAAGCTCTGCAGGGTGCCGTCTTTTTTTGCGCATTTGAGTGTGACTGCCCCAAGCCCGCTCAAAGCCCTTGACTGAATAAAAGTACAGTCAATTAGAAGCATGAGATGATTATCATTTGCCTCCGAGAAAAAAGCAGCATCAAGCAGAAGATAAGCTCCCAGAGAAATAGCGGCAAAAGCACCGATATGAGAATCGCTCATTATTTCAAGAGCCTTTTCCTTCGGAGCATAGGAAGCCTTAGCGTCGCAGACATCGCAGAAGCCGTCAAGATGGATACCCCCCGTAACCAGAATGGGGATCACAGTGCAGACCGCTCCGAAAAGCAAATCACCGATCCCAAGAATATCGGAAACAAAGTCCCACAGTAGCAGCAGAGCACCAATGACCGCCCCCACAAGAGGGAAAAAGCAAAGAGCAAATCTTCTGTTTTCCTCTTTCCATTCTATCCTCGGCATGGGTATCCTCGAATACATAGAAAAAGCCGAAATAAGTGAATTTATAAACATTATCTATAAGCTTCCTTTCAGCATAACGGGAATCCCGTAAACAGCCTCGATAACTCTGTCCGCACGCAATGAAAGAGCGCAGCCCAGCCTTCCCATATTCCTGATGTATTCCATAGTCTGGGGCGGATAAGAAATGCCGTCCTCTCCAACGGAATTTGTCACAATAATAAGCTCAGAAGCAATTCCCGAGAGCTTCTCGACACCCATCAGGATTTTCTGAACAGGCTCCTTCTCCCCCGCCGAAAACATCTCATTAGCCATCAGATTGCAGGCACACTCAAGCAAAACACCGCACCCCTCGGGAATATTAAGCTCATGGATATCAGTGTATTTCTCAATTGTCTCGAAGCCTTTACCGAACCGCATTTTTCTGTGCCTTTCAATAGCAGCATGAGCCTCCTCGCCAAAAGGCTCCATTGCAGCGATATAAATTTTCCTTCCGGGAACACCTGACAGAATATCCTCCGCAATTGAGGATTTTCCACACTTGCTCCCTCCTGTAATAACCGTCAGCATTTACAGCTCCTTATATTTTTCCATGGGAAGCTTGTCGAAAATATGCTCAGAATCATAAACAGCCAGAGCAGCGTCAAGCATTGGCAGCAGAATGATACCGCCCGTTCCCTCTCCCAGACAAAGCCCCGCAGTAACAGGCGGCTCAAAGCCCAGAAGCTCAAGCATTTTCCGACCCGCAGGCTCCCTTGAAACATGGGAACAAAGCATATAATCCTTTGAAACAGGGCATATCATAGCCGCCAGCGCAGCAGACACAGCCGAAATAAATCCGTCTATCACAATAGGAATGTGATAAACAGCCCCGCCGAGAAACAGCCCCGCCATACCCGCAATATCAAAGCCCCCGAGCTTGGACAGAATATCCATAGGGTCGTTCGGGTCGGGGCGATTGATCTTAATGCTTTTATCAACAACACTGATCTTTCTTCTCAGCCCCTCGCTGTCCAGCCCAGCACCTCTGCCAGTGACCTCCTCGGGAGGAAGCCTAAGCAGAACGGAAGCAATGGCAGCGGAGGTGGTAGTGTTGCCAATGCCCATCTCACCCGTAACTATAATCTTATAGCCCTTATTTTTCAGTTCTCCGACCATGTCGATTCCCACGCTGACAGCCTGCTCAGCCTGACTTAGGCTCATAGCAGGTCCCGCAGCAATATTGCCCGTTCCGTCAGCTATCCTGCGGCGGATAAGCCCATCTGCACGCAGTTCATTCTTTATGCCTATATCAACGGGAAAAACCTCCGCCCCCGCAGTATTCGCCATAAGATTGATATTTGAGCTGCCCTCAGCCATTGCCCTCGCAACAATAGCAGTAACGCTGCTGTCAGTCTGAGAAATCCCCTCGCAGACAACGCCGTTATCCGCACACATGGGAACAGCGCACCGCTTCTCGATCGAAAAGCTCTCGCTTCCGAAAATGCCTGCAAGCTTGATGACCATATCCTCAAGCAAGCCCAGGCTGTGCAAAGGCTTGGCAACGCCGTTCCATTTTTCATAAGCCCTTCGCCCCGCCTCATTGTCGGCAGGAACGATTAATTTTATCCTATCCATTTTTCAGAAACCTTTCACACGCAGCAAGAAAATTTTCGGCAAGCTGCGGCTTGGAATAAAAATACAAATGAGGAAATCCTGCCCAAAGCCGTGAATTTCCGTGAACACATTCCCGCAGAGCAGCTTTTCCATTTTTTCGTGAAATAAAATCACACCCGCAGTCAGTGCTGTCAAAATAGTGAAACTCGTGAACAGGAAAGCTCTCGCCTTTTTTGCAAAGAAGGTTGTCATTTTTCGCCTTAAGCTCGCTGTAGCCGAAATTAACAAGCTTAGAAGTCCTGTTAACCCTGCCGCCGATAACTCCCGCACCTTTGAAAAATGTCCCGTCCATGCCCTGAAATTCTTCGTGAAGATACATAAATCCTCCGCATTCGGCAATGCAGGGAAGTCCGCTGTCAATTGCATTTTTTATTGAATTACGCATAGAAGCATTTCCCGAAAGCGTCTCGCCGTAAAGCTCGGGATAACCGCCGCAAAGGATTAGCCCGCTTATATTTTCGGGCAGAGATTCATCCCTCAGCGGAGAGAAGGGAATTATCTCAGCCCCCATTCTCCGAATGATATCCTCGTTTTCGGGATAAAAAAAGCAAAAAGCCTCGTCCGCAGAAAGCCCTATCCTCACATTGTGCTTCATATCGAATTGAAGCTCTGAATAAATCGGCGCAGGAGAATCGGCAAGCTCAATGATCCTGTCGATGCGAATGTTTTTCTCGGCAGCATCCGCAAGATGTGAAAGCTTTTTCTTCAAATCCCGTATCTCTCCGGCAGTAACAAGCCCCAGATGACGGCTTTCGATAAAAAAATCCTTGTCATCAGGAAAGCGTCCCAGATATTCTGTCCCAAGCTCCTCACACAGCTTTTCGGCAAAGCCCACCCTGCTTTCGGCAAGACGGTTAAAAATGAAGCCCTTAATATTATTTGGAGTGATAAAGCTGAGAAAGCCCTTCATCACAGCCCCAAGCGACTCGCTCATCCCTCTTGCGTTTATCACAACAATAACAGGCGTGTCGGTTATCTGAGAAACCTCATAAGATGAGCCTTTCCCGTTAAGTCCGTCGTAAAAGCCCATGACGCCCTCAATTACAGAAATATCCCCCGAGCCTTTGTCAAGCAGAAGCTTCAGAGTATTTTCATCGCAGAAATAGCTGTCAAGGTTGAAGGAATCCGCCCCTATGATCCTCCTGTGAAACATGGGATCAATGTAATCGGGACCGCATTTAAAAGAAGCCGCCCTTAACCCCCGATCAATAAGAACCTGCAAAACAGCGCAGGAAATGGTAGTCTTGCCGCAGCCGCTGCCCGTCCCCGCAATCATGATACGTTTCATTTTCCGAGCCTCCTGATAATGAAAACGGGATTTTCACCTTTGAGCATGGTGTATTCCCCCGCTCTGACAGTGTGAGCAGCGGAAAGCTGAATGATCTCCCTGTCACCGAGACATTCGCTTTCCCGAAGCGTCTCAAGAGTCACCGCAGTCATAACGATCCGTGCATCTGGATTTTTCTCAAGAATAATCCTGATCGTCTCTTTCAGCCGCCCCCCCGAGCCGCCTATAAAAACGCAGTCGGGAGCGGGAAGCTCCTCAAGACAGGCTTCTGCCCTGCCCAAAACAGAAACGATATTATCACAGCCGAATTTTCTGAAATTTTTTTCTGAAAGAGCAGCCGCCTCAGAGTCCTTCTCTACAGCATAAACCATTCCCTCCGGACATCTCAGAGCCATTTCCACCGAAACGGAGCCGGTTCCGCTGCCGATATCCCAGCAGATATCGGATTTAGAGATACAGAGCTTTGAAACCGCCGAGCAGCGTATCTCAGCCTTAGTCATGGGTGCCTTTCCCCGAATAAATTCATCATCGGGAATGCCCGACCTGAGATATTTTTCAAAATCCCGATTTATAATAAGCATGGAAGAAAGCCTTGAGGTAATAACGCCCGAAAGCGTCTCTGCCGTTCCCTCCGTAATTTTTTCATCGGGATACCCGAGTCTTTCCCCGATAATTACCAAAGCGTCACCCCTGCCGAAATCCGTAAGCTTTTTGCACACAGTCCCGCAGTCATTCTCATTGCCAATAAGAACAAAAACAAATTCATTTGAGCAAACCTCTCTCACAATGCTCGCTCTTGTTCCATGAAGTGAAACAAACCTGACCCTTTCCCAGCCGATGCCGAGCTTCGAGCAAAGATAAACTGGAGATGCGATTCCGGGAATTATTTTATATTGTATCTGAAGCCTGTCAAGCTCACGGGATAAGCCCTCAGCCCCGCTGAAAAAGCCGCAGTCGCCGGACATCAGCACAGTAATTCGCTTGTCCCCGTTTGCCGCAATAAATCCCGCAATTTCTTTTGTATCATATGAGCAGAAAATTTCTTTTTTTAGATGACCGAAGCCCTCAAGGATACGTCCTGCACCGATAAGAATATCCGCATTTTCCGCCGCAGCCATTGCAGCAGCGGTCATGCTGGGTCCCTGCTCCATGCCCGTCCCCGCAATAATAACCCGTGGTTCCAAATCATCCTCACTCCTTTCCCGAAAGCTCCGATAAAAGCTCATAAGCCTGCGAAAGCGTCATGCCCGTTTCAACAGGTCTTCTGATAATAAAAAGCCTTGCACCCACAGCCGCCGCCGCACGCCGCTTTTCCTCAAAGCCGCCCGTCACACCGCTTTCCTTAGTGATAATAATATTGCAGCCACGAAAATGAGCGCAGTTTTCCTCAAATCCGAAGGGACCCTTTCCTCCTATCACCCTTTTAAAGCCCGCCTCAATACATTCATTCATAATTTTTTCATCGGGGAGGACCCTCACAGTACATCTTGACGGCAAATCGCCATGACAAAATAAAGAAAGCTCCTTGCTCCCCGTTGCTATAAAAATATTCCCCGGCTGTATCTCGGCAAACTGAGCCGCCTCTGCCGCCGAATCAAAGTATAAAGCCTCCTCACAAACAGGCGAGGACGCTCTGACAACACGAAAACAGGGCGTATTCGTATCTTCACAGGCACCGGAAATATTCCTCCCTGCCTCCTCCGCATAAGGGTGAGTAGCGTCAAAAACAGCAGAAAAACCTTCGGACAAAATAAGCTCAGCAATCTCATTTCTGTCCATTCTGCCTGTCACCGACCTGACAAATTCCGATTTTGGCAGAAGCGAGGAACCATATTCGGTAGCAGAGCTGACAACGCAGCAAATGCGTTTTTCATGGCAGTATTCGGCAAGCAGCCGCCCCTCGGTGGTGCCTCCGAAAATAAGAAAATTATTCAATCCTGTATCCCCTCGGCGTAACCATTTTTCCGTTAATGATCTTAGTTTCGGCGCAGCCTATAAAAACAGTGGTGAACATATCTGTATCAGCCTCAGCAAGCTCTGAAAGCGGAAGTACCATGCTTTCCTCACCGTCTCTGCCGATGTTTTTCACATATCCGCAGACAGTATCGGGGCTTTTGTATTTTAGCATTATCCCGCAGGCCCATTTAAGATGATCCGCTCTTTTTTTCGAAGACGGATTGTAAAGCGCAACGCACATATCAGCCATAGCCGCACATTCAAGCCGTTTTTCAATTTTTTCCTTTGGGGTAAGAATATCCGACAGGCTTATCACCGCAAAATCATTAGTAAGCGGCGCTCCCAGGACAGCGCCTCCGCTGAGAGCCGCAGTGACCCCCGCAACAGGAATGATCTCAGCCCTTGGAAATTTATCCCACAGCTCAAAAGCAAGCCCCGCCATAGCGTAAACCGAGCAGTCACCGCTGCAAACAAGAGCAGTATTTCTTGTTTCAGCCTGAGAGAGCGCATATTCCACCCTTTCACGTTCCTGCCTCATGGGAGTGGAAAAATATTCCTTATGAGGAAAATGCTCTCTGATAAGCTCGGTGTAAACCGAATAACCGGTGATCAGTCCGCAGTCCTCAATGGCATTTTTAGCGGAAATGGTCATTCCCTCAAAGCTGCCCGCACCGAACCCCACAACATAAAGCTTCATTAAATCACCCTTTCAAAATCGGCCTCAAAAGGAAGCAAGCCCACCGCACAGGTAACTCCTTTTCCCATTGTTTTAGGGACAATGATAGTTCCCCCGCAGGCAGCAGCGCTTCTCTCGCAGACATTGTCCGTCCCCACCGTACTTTTCACAAATTCGGAGGATGAAAAATCTCCCTTCAAAAGATTCAGCTCCTCCGCCGAAAAGCATCTCGTCTCAATGCCGAATTTCTCAGAAAATGCGAGCATTGCAGGCTCATTTTTCTTAATATCGACAGTTGCCAGAAAACGCACTCCCGAAACAGATAAACCGTTATCCTCAAGGCATTTCAGAATATGAGCGCAAAGCACCTCAGGAGAAATGTCTTTCCTGCATCCCGCCCCCACAACAAGATTTTTCGGAATAAGGTTCAGCGTAACATCAAAAGGCTTTTTCGTAATATCCGAGCTTATACAGATCCCGAATCTGTCATTGTCTCCGATAAGCTCAGCAGGAATATTCCTGCATAGATAATCCGAATATAACCCTATTTTCTGCCCCCCAAGAGAAGCCGCAGCAATAAGCTTGGCAGCCTCCATATCACCGATAGCAAGTCCGTTTGCCTTTGCAAACATATCGGGAGAAAAGCGCCCCCTGCCGTCCGTTGCCGTCGTGATAACAGGAACAGCACCGATAATATTTCCGATAACCTTCGCAAGCTCATTTCCCCCGCCGATATGCCCCGATAAAAGCGAAACAGCAAATCTTCCGCAGTCATCCACAACAATAACAGCAGGATCGGTTAGCTTTGAGCTAATCAGAGGTGCCAAAGCCCTCACCGCAATTCCGCAGGCGCAGATAAAAACAAGCCCGTCATAAGCTTCCCAAAGCTTTTTTGCAAGCTCTCCCACGCTGTCAAAGTCTTCTCCTCCCGAAACGGGATATTTATAAAAGCAGAATATATGAGAATCGGAGAATCTGCTTTTGATTTTTACGGCAATTTCACCGCCCTTTTCGGTAAGGCAGATCAGTGCAATATTCATAGCTCAGCCCTTCTGAACTCTGTGGAAAAGCTTTTGTCATAAAGCTTTGAAAGAGAATAATCATCGCCCAGAAAGTCCCCCACAGCAATAAGCGCAGTCTTTCTGATATTATTTTTTTCCGCCGTTTCCGCAAGAGTGCCTACAGTGCACCTGCAAATCTTTTCATCGGGATGAGTAGCCTTGTAAACCACCGCAGCGGGAGTATTTTCCGAATATCCTCCCTTGATAAGCTCAGCGGAAAGCTCCTTCAGCATACCCGTGCTCAGGAAAATCACCATAGTCGAGCCATGAGCCGCAAGAGCGGAAATTCTCTCCTTTTCGGGAACAGGAGTCCTCCCCGCCATACGGGTGATAATAACCGTCTGTGACACATCGGGAAGGGTGTATTCAGCCTTCAAAGCAGCAGCCGCACCGCAGAAGGAGCTTACCCCGGGGCATATCTCATATGACACGCCCATTTTGTCAAGAATATCCATCTGTTCCCTTACAGCACCGTAAAGGCAGGGATCGCCCGTATGCAGCCTTACAGTCATTTTATCCTGCTTTTCCGCCTGAGCTATCACATCAGCCACCTGCTCAAGGGTCATAAAAGCACTGTTATGAAGCTCGCAGTCCTTTCGTGCAAATTGCAGAAGCTCGGGGTTAATAAGAGAGCCTGCATAAATAATAACGTCCGCTTCCTCAAGAAGCCTCTTTCCCCGTAAAGTGATAAGATCGGCAGCGCCGCTGCCTGCGCCAACAAAATTAACCATTCAAATATTCCTCCGAAACGGCTCTGATAAGCCCTTCCCCTTCATGGGTAACGCCAAGCAATCCGTATGAATTTGAAAATAAAACCGCACCGAGCCTCAGCCGCCCCTTTCCATAAGAGTCAAGATGCGCCTGGATACGCCTGCACAGTATCTCCATAACAGCTTCAAGCCTTCCCTCGCCGTTAATGATATCCAAAGCCCCGTCGGCAGTGGCGCAGTTCGTAATTTTCAAAAGAGCCTCTTTTGAGCAGCCCCCCAGAAGCCCGCAGGTGACAAGAACCTCCATCCGTCCGTCAGCAAAAGAGGAATGAGTATTCATTATCCCCGCCCCAAGCTTCACGAGCTTGCCGATATGCCCCACAATAAGAGCGCTTTCAAACCCAAGCTCTGCCGCAATATCAACAGCCTCCCCGATATAATTGCTGCATTTTACATTCTTTTCGGAAATACCCGGAAGGAATCCCGCAAGGAAATCATCCCCGTAATTGCCGAGAGTAAGAACAAGATTTCTGATTCCCTCAGCCTTGCGCATATTTGCCTCCGCCCGAATAGTATCAATGATCGCACGGGTGCTCATAGGCTCGACAATCCCGCCCGTCCCGATAATAGAAATGCCGCCAACAATACCCATTCTGGGATTGTAGGTTTTTTTTGCAAGCTCCTCTCCCCCGGGAACAAAAACGGTAATGCGAAAGCCTCCCCTGTACTCATACAGCTCTGCGATCTCCATCACAGCCTCTGCTATCATTTTCCGAGGAACAGAATTAATGGCAGGCTCTCCCACAGGACGGTCAAGCCCCGCCTTTGTAACTGTCCCCACGCCCTCGCCGCCGACAATATCCACCCCCGAGTCTATTCTCTCCACACGGGCAAAGATGAGGATTCCGTCAGTGATATCGGGGTCGTCTCCGCTGTCCTTCCGAACGGCGCAGCAGGCTGAAGCGTCCGAGATCGACTTTTCAAGAATATCCAGCCGCAGCTCGATACCTTTCGGAGTCATCAGCCTGACAGCATCGGGGAAACGACCGCATAAAAGAGCCTCAGCCGCAGCCTTAGCCGCCCCCGCAGCACAGGAGCCTGTGGTATATCCGAGCCTCAGTCTCCGTCCGTCCTTTGAAATATATTCCTCAAGCATTGCTCCTCCATTATTTCACGATCGTAAGAGTAAAATAGCTTCCCTTTTCGGGAATGTCGTCAAGGCTCGTGTAAATTTTTTCTTCGGGAAGCCCGCAGTCCGAAACAGCGTGAATGTCCTTGTTATTAAGGGATTCACGCAGCCTGTCCGAAAGCCTTCCCGATTTCATAATGACCTTAGTCCCTCTGCGCTCAATAAGCTCCTCCGCATCCTCAGCAGAAGCGGGGATAACGATAAGCGGCTCACTGCCGCCTGCAAGAGGGATCCCGCAGGCAGCCGCAGCAGCACAAAAGCTTGTAACTCCGGGTATCCTGCGGCAAACAGCACCTCTGCCCTCCACAAGCTCTGCGGTATATGAAAAGGTGGAATAAACGGAAATATCCCCAAGACAAAGCATGGCAACGTCCTCTCCCGAAAAGAGCCTCTCACAAATAATATCCGCAGCATTTTCATGGCTTTTGACCCAAATATCTCTGTCACCTGTCATGGGAAAATCGAGAAAAATAAATTCCTTGCCGGACATATCCGCCGCCTGCTTTGCAATAGACAGAGCAAGAGAATTTTCCCCCTTTGTGCGGGGAACTGCAATGACCCTGCAATGTTCAATTATTTTCAGAGCGCCCAAAGTAATCAGCTGGGGATCCCCCGGTCCTACGCTGACGCCATATAAAATTCCGCTCATAAAACACACTCCCGATGGGCATAATTTCCTAACATAATTATAGCACAAATTTGCTGATATGTCAAGTACAAACGAACAAAAAATTTACTTATACAGGCAAATCCCCTTGACAAAACTAATCACATTAGTTATAATAAATGTAATCAATTAAACAATGAAAGGACTATTGAAAAAATGGCAAAAATGGGACTTGATAAAGCGGCTGTAATTGAACGGGCAGCCCTGCTTGCAAATGAAAACGGGCTTGAAAGCGTGACGATCAAGGAGCTTGCAGACAGCCTTAAAGTCCGCTCGCCCTCGCTCTACAATCACATAGCGAGCCTTGACGAGCTGAAAAAGGAGCTGATGCTATTCGGCTGGAGGCAGGCAGAGGAGCGGCTTGTAAGCTCAGCACGGGGGATGGAGGGCTATGATGCGATCCGCCGGATGTGCAGGGAATTTTATGCCTATGCAACCGAAAACAAAGGAGTGTTCAGCGCAATGCTGTGGTACAACAAATACACCGATGAAAGCTCCATGTCCGCAACCTCGGGGCTGTTTTCCGCAATATACGAAAGCATGGAAAGCATTGGAATATCCCGTGAAAGAGCCGAGCATCTTATACGCACCCTGAGAGGATTTCTTGAGGGCTATTCCCTGCTTGTAAATAACGGCGCATTCGGACATCCCGCAAATATTGATGAAAGCTTTGAAATATCTCTTGATATACTTATCGAAGGTATCAAGGAAACGGAGGCTAAAAAATATGAACAATGAAATTTATCAGCTTGAAGAACTGATGTGGAAAGCGGCAAGCTCGGGAAATAAAGCAGCCTTTTCGGAGCTTGTGTCCGAGAACGCAGTAATGGTCTGCGGAGGATACCGCTGCACGGGAGCGGAATATTCCGAGCTGATATCGGACTTTGGTATCTCGGGATATGAAATATCCGGTTTTGAGATAACAGCCGAAGATGAGGATATCATAGCTGTTCACTATGTTGTAAAAACAAGTGCAGCGCTCCCCGAAAATGCCGATCTGGCCGGAACATTCCATGTAGCTTCAATATGGAAGAGGCTTGATGATAAATGGCAGCTGGTCTTTAATATGGATTCAAGGATATTAGAGGAATAAGTATTGAGAGGTGGCTTTGAAAACCGCAAAGCTCCGATGAAAGGATGATAATAATGAATGAAAAGGCAGAAAAATTCTGGCAGGATTTTCTGAGAGATACAGGCAGGGATCAAAACCTCAGATATTCCGAATGTTTTCATTTCGAGCTGACGGAATACTGGGCAAATGAGCTTCTGCGGCTTGTTCTCGAGGGCAGAAAAAAAGCGACCTCAAGCAGTCTATGGGGCTATGAGCTGGAAGGAGATAAGCTTCCTCAGAAGGGCGAGCTGAGCATTGTCACCGACTGGAGCGGCGAGCCGAAATGCGTAATAGAAACAACAGCGGTAACAATAATCCCTTTTAAGGATATCACCTATGAAATTTGCAGCCGAGAGGGCGAGGATGATGATTTAAAGTCGTGGCAGGACGGTCACAGAGCTTTTTTTACCGAAGAAGGCAGGGAGCTTGGCTACGAATTTTCCGAGGATATGCCTGTGATCTTTCAGGATTTTCAGGTGGTTTACAAAGGCGGAGAAATAAAATATACCGAGCTGAAAGCAGAAGATATCAACACAGAATTATTCTCAGCCTTCCGCAGGCATCAGGTAGTCGAAAAATGTATGCGAAAAATAGACGGAGAGTGGAAAGCAATAGACAATCCCTTTGTGGAGGACTGGGGCGAAAAGGAATACGAATATCTTGTGAAATGCCTTATCAGCACTGTTGAGACGGGCGGTGTTGTTTTTGGTGCCTTTCAGGCATCAAGGCTTGTGGGCTTTGCCTCGGCGGAAAGCAGCTTTTTCGGCAGCAGAGAACAGTATCTTGAGCTTTCCAGCATACACGTCACCGAGGACCTTCGGGGGCATGGGATCGGTAAAAAGCTATTTCGGCTCATAGCCGGGTGGGCAAAGGAGAAGGGCGGAGAAAAGCTGTATATCTCTTCACATTCCTCAGTGGAAAGTCAGAGCTTTTATAAGGCTGTGGGCTGTACAGAAGCCGAGGAATACAGCTCATATCATGCCGAAAAAGAGCCCTGCGACTGTCAGCTTGAATTTAAACTCAGATAGGAGAATTACTATGGAATTTATAGCACTTAATCACAAAAATATAGCTTCGGAGCATATCTGCTGCGCCATTTCAAATAATGACGATCCTCAGGTAAATTCAAAAAAGAAATGGCTGGAGGAACGTCTTGACGAGGGACTTGTTTTTCTCAAGGCGGATGCCAGAGGCAAATGCTTTATTGAATATATTCCCGCCGAAAAAGCGTGGGCACCTGTTGATGCAGACGGATATATGTTCATAGACTGCTTCTGGGTGTCGGGACAGCTCAAGGGGCACGGATACGGCAGAGAGCTGCTTGAGCGCTGCATTTCCGACAGCAGAGAAAAGGGCAGAAAAGGACTTTGCGTGATATCATCAAAAAAGAAGCTGTCCTTTCTCTCCGACCCGAAATTTCTCAGTTTTATGGGCTTTAAGGAGTGCGACGCCGCAGAGCCGTATTTCACGCTGATGTATCTCCCCTTTGATGAAGGGGCTGCGCCTCCGAAATTCAAAAGCTGCGCCGTCTCTCCGAAAATCGACGGGGAGGGCTTCATACTTTATTATTCAAACGGATGTCCATTTAACGCCAAGTATGTGCCGATAATCGAAAACGCCGCAAGAGAAAATGATATCCCATTCAGATCGGTACATATCGACAGCTGTGAGAAGGCTCGGAACGCTCCCTCGGCATGGACGGTATCCGCCTTGTTTTATAATGGAAAATTCGTTACCCATGAAATACTTTCCGAGAAGAAATTTCTATCTCTCGCAGAAAAAATGAAAGGCTGATAATATAATATGGAAACTGCAAAAGTGACCTTACTCAGAGACAATCCCGAAAAAACAGAGAAAGCCGCCGAATGGTTCCATAAAAAATGGGGAATACCAAAGGAAGCCTATCTTGAAAGCATGGAGGAATGTGTGAACGGAAAAACGGGCGTTCCTCAATGGTATTTTATCGAGAAGAATGACAAGATAATCGCTGGCATGGGAGTTATCGAGAATGATTTTCATCAGCGGAAGGATCTTTCTCCGAATGTCTGCGCAGTTTATGTAGAAAAGGAACATCGTGGAAATAACACGGCAAAGAAGCTTCTGGAATTTGTCTGCAATGATCTTCACAGACTCGGATATGATGTGCTTTACCTCATAACATCCTTAAACGGCTTTTACGAAAAATGCGGCTGGGAATACTATTGCGATGTACTTGAGAACAACGGCGACAGCTCAAAAATGTACCGTCATATTTACAATGAATAACAAAAATATTGCTTCCTTAAAATTCCGTCCGAAAAAAGCAGCTCTGCGATTGACAAAATACGGAGAATGTGGTAAAATATAAGATGTGTTATTGTTAGTTGCTTCGGTTCGCCGATATATTAAATAATAAAGGAGCATATTGATCTATGGAACCAATTAAACTGAATCCTGCGTTCAAGGACTATCTCTGGGGAGGAACACGTCTCAGGGACGATTTCGGAAAGGACTGCGATTTTGATAAAATTGCCGAAAGCTGGGAGCTTTCCTGTCATAAGGACGGAAACTCGGTTGTAGCCGATGGCGAATTTGCGGGACTCACCCTTGCGGAATATATCGAGAAAAACGGCAGACAGGTTCTCGGAACAAACTGTGAAAGGTTTGAGAACTTCCCTATTCTCATAAAGCTCATCGACGCAAAGGATAATCTTTCCGTTCAGGTACACCCCGACAATGAATATGCAATGAGGGTCGAAGGCGAATATGGAAAGACCGAAATGTGGTACATAGTTGACTGCGATGAGGGCGCATCCCTGCTTTACGGCTTCAAGCATGATATTTCCAAGGAGGAATTCAGAGAGCGTATCGAAAATAACACTCTCCTTGAGGTCACAAACGCCGTTCCCGTTAAAAAGGGTGATGTATTCTTCATTCAGGCAGGAACTCTCCATGCCATCGGCAAGGGAATCCTCATTGCGGAGATCCAGCAGAATTCCAATACTACTTACAGGATTTACGATTACGGAAGAGTTGGCGCAGACGGCAAGCCCCGACAGCTCCACATTGATAAGGCAGTTGAAGTGACAGATCTCTGCCCCGCAAAGCCCTATCCTGTCAGCGAATCCGTTAAAAAGGACGGCTGGAGCGAGAAGCGCCTTGCGTCCTGCGAATATTTCACCGTGGATTCTCTGAATATCGACACTCACGCAAGCCTTGAGGCTGACAGCAGCAGCTTTGTTCATATTCTTGTTACAGAGGGCGGCTGTGTATTTTCGGCAGCAAGCAGCGCTTCTTTGGAGCTTGGAAAGGGCGACAGTCTTTTCGTTCCCGCAGGTCTCGGAAAATTTGAGCTTACAGGAAGCTGCTGTGCAATAATGACGCATATCGACTGATAATTTACTCAGGTGATTTCATATGGCAAACAGACGTTTATTGGGTGACGCAGGCTTTTACAAAAAAGTTCTTCTTATCGCCGTTCCCATAATGATTCAAAACGGCATCACAAATTTCGTGGCTCTCCTTGACAACATTATGGTGGGACAGCTGGGAACGGAACAGATGTCGGGAACGGCGATTGTAAATCAGCTTCTATTTGTGTTCAGCCTTACTCTCTTCGGCTCTATCTCCGGAGCGGGTATTTTCGGAGCGCAGTATTTCGGACAGGGAAACAGCAGCGGCGTCAGAGATACATTCCGTTTCAAGCTTGCAACAGGCATCGTGGTGCTTGCGGCAGGCGGTGTTATTCTGTCGCTGTTCGGAACGGAGCTTATTTCCTCATATCTTACGGGAAACGGCGAAAGCGGAAACAAAGCCCTTATCCTTTCCTCGGGTCAGGATTATCTGAGGATAATGCTTGTGGGGCTTATTCCCTTTGTGATAACGCAGGTTTACGCCTCGACTCTTCGAGAGACCGATCAGACCTTTCCTCCCATGTTTGCGGGGCTGGCGGCGGTGCTGATAAATCTTGCGCTGGACTGGGTCCTTATCTTCGGACATTTCGGACTTCCTGCAATGGGAGTTAAGGGCGCTGCTCTTGCAACGGTCATTGCCCGCTTTGCGGAGTGTGGGGGCGTCGTGATATGGACTCACCGAAATTCCGCTAAGAATGAATTTATCAGAGGAGCCTACCGCACTATCGCAGTGCCCGGGGTGCTTGTAAAAAAGATAGTAATAAGCGGGCTTCCCTTAATGATAAACGAATGTCTCTGGTCTGCGGGAATGGCAGTTCTGAACCGCTGCTATTCAATGCGAGGCGTGGACGTTGTGGCAGCCACAAATATTTCCTCGACCATATTCAATCTGTTTGCGGTAATATTTATCGCACTCGGAAATTCGGTGGGAATAATCGTGGGGCAGATACTCGGCTCGGGAGATATGGAAAAGGCTAAGGAAACGGACACAAGGCTTATTATATTCACCGTTGCAGCCGGAACGTTAACAGGCGGTCTTATGGCTGTGCTGTCAGGAGTTTTCCCCATGTTCTACAACACCACCGACGAAATAAGAGAGCTGGCGGGCAGTCTTATTACAATTTCGGGAATGTTCATGCCCTTTGCAGCATTTATGCACGCAGCTTATTTTACACTGCGCTCGGGCGGCAGGACCTTCATCACATTTCTGTTCGACAGTGCATATGTCTGGGCGGTAACGATCCCCACCGCTCTGCTGCTGATCCATTTTACAAATCTTGACATCATTGCTGTGTATTTTTTATGCCAGCTTGTTGACATAATAAAAATGACGATAGGATTTATCCTTATCAAAAAAGGCGTTTGGCTGCGGAATATCGTAGCCTCGGAAAATATTCAGAAAGGTTGATTGAAATGAAGTATTACATCGGTATTGATCTCGGCGGAACAAATATCAAGGCAGGAGTTGTGAATGAAAATTTTGAGATAATCGCAAAGGCTTCAACCAAAACCCTCTGTCCCCGTCCGGCAAAGGAGATCTGCGATGATATGGCAAAGGTGTCTGTCGAGGCGTGTAAGCAGGCAGGAATTTCGGTTGATGATATCGAATGGATAGGCGTGGGAACCCCCGGTATTGCCGACAATGTCAACGGCACCATCCCCTATTCAAATAACCTTGATTTCCACGATGTACCCGTGAGAAAGTACATTCAGGAGCATATCAATAAGCCTGTTTATGTTGCAAACGACGCTAATGCCGCAGCATACGGAGAATTTGTTGCAGGAGCAGCAAAGGGCGCAAAGAATGCTGTCTGCATTACTCTCGGAACAGGCGTGGGCGCAGGAATAATCGTGGACGGCAAGATACTCACAGGCTCCAATTTAGCGGGAGCAGAGCTGGGTCACATGGTAATTGAAGTGGACGGACCTCAGTGCACCTGCGGTAGAAAGGGCTGCTTCGAGGTATTCTCCTCCGCAACAGGTCTTATCCGTATGACAAAGGAGGCAGCCGAGGCGGACAAATCCTCCGTTCTGAACAAGTATTTCGAGACTGACGGCAAATTCTCAGCCCGTCATGCATTCATGGCAATGAGAGAGGGCGACAAGGCAGGCACCGAGGTCGTTAACAAATACTGCAATTATCTTGCGGCAGGTATTACAAACGCAATCAACATCTTCCAGCCCGATATCCTCTGCATAGGCGGCGGAGTTTGCAACGAGGGAGATCCCCTGCTTCTTCCCGTCAAGGATATCGTTAAGAAAGAAGTCTATACCCGTATGCTCTCTCAGAATACCGAGATCGTTATCGCTAAGCTTGGCAACGACGCAGGCATTATCGGCGCAGCGTTCTTAGGTCTTGAGAGCTGAGATGGGATTATTTGACAAGTTAAAATGCTTTGTTAACAGCGGAGAGCTTGATAAGCTGACCGAGTCTGCGGAAAAAACGGTAAACACGTTTATAAATGAACAGACAGCTGCCGCTCAGAACCATTCTGCGCCCTCTGCAAATCAGAATGGAAATACTGCTTCCGACTCTCTTCTGTCGACTGCCAATATTCCCCCGAAGCCCGATTTTACCGTTAATGATGATTACGGCGACAAGAAATATTCCTTTGAGCTGTCGGGAGATTATTTCGAATTTAAAGTCACTGCGAATTTATGCCCTCCTATCAGTAAGAACCCTTGAGCAGCGATGATTACACCGAGTATGACGGCTCCCTTCCCATTATTGCAATAGGTCCCAGCGATATTATATATGACGCTGCGGAAAGCTTTGAAAACGGAGAAGCAGTTAAGGATATCAGCGTGACAGAATGTGACAGTCCATACTTTCTTTTCAGCGCAAGCTTTAAGGAATATGATAAAATGATCTATGCCTATGCATTTGCAAAGGACACCGCAAGAGAACACGAAATGCTCTGCGTTCAGTACGACCCGAAGCTTTCGGGAACCGCACTTGAAAAAAAGCTTATTGCTGCCGTCCAAAAAGCTGCGGCTACATATAAGGAAACAAAATTTTAATTGTAAAAGAGGTAATATAAAATGTCTTGTAACGAAAACTGCAAAGACTGCGGAAACTTTTTCTGCGAAGGTGCCGAAATGGCTCCACAGCGTTCCCTGTTCAACGCTCTCGGCATGACCGAGGAGGAAATGAAGAAGCCTTTGGTCGGCATCGTATCCTCCTACAACGAGATCGTTCCCGGTCATATGAACATTGACAAACTTGTTGAGGCTGTTAAGCTCGGCGTTGCCATGGCAGGCGGAACTCCTGTGGTATTCCCCGCCATTGCCGTTTGCGACGGTATTGCAATGGGTCATCAGGGTATGAAATATTCCCTCGTTACCCGTGACCTGATCGCCGATTCCACCGAGTGCATGGCTCTTGCCCATCATTTCGACGCACTTGTTATGATCCCCAACTGCGATAAGAATGTTCCCGGTCTCCTTATGGCTGCAGCAAGAGTAAATGTTCCGACCGTATTTGTTTCAGGCGGTCCTATGCTCGCAGGTCACGTTCAGGGCAGCAAGACATCTCTTTCAAGTATGTTTGAGGCTGTTGGCGCATACACCGCAGGCAAGATCTCCGAGGAGGAATTTGAGGAGTATGAAAACAAGGCTTGTCCCACCTGCGGAAGCTGCTCGGGAATGTACACCGCAAATTCCATGAACTGCCTTACCGAGGCTATCGGAATGGGACTCAAGGGCAACGGCACCATCCCCGCCGTTTATTCCGAGAGAATACGTCTCGCCAAGCACGCAGGTATGCAGGTAATGGAGATGTACAGAAGAAATATCCGTCCCAGAGACATTATGACAGAAAAGGCGTTCATGAATGCTCTCACTGTTGATATGGCTCTCGGCTGCTCCACAAATACTATGCTCCACATCCCTGCCATCGCTCACGAGTGCGGCATTGATATCAATCTTGACATTGCAAATGAGATAAGCGCAAAGACTCCCAATCTCTGCCACCTTGCTCCCGCAGGTCATGCATACATGGAGCAGCTCAATGAGGCAGGCGGAATCTATGCTGTTATGAACGAACTTGACAAGAAGGGACTCCTTTACACTGATCTTATCACCGTTACAGGAAAGACTGTGGGTGAAAATATCAAGGGCTGCATTAACAAGGATCACGACATTATCCGTCCCATCGAGAATCCATACAGCGAAACAGGCGGAATTGCCGTTCTCAGAGGCAATCTTGCCGAAGACGGCTGTGTTGTAAAGCGCTCCGCAGTTGTTCCCGAAATGCTCACACATACAGGTCCCGCAAAGGTATTTGACTGCGAGGAGGACGCTCAGGCAGCTATTCTTGGCGGCAAAATCGAAGCAGGCGACGTTGTTGTTATCCGCTATGAGGGACCTAAGGGCGGTCCCGGAATGAGAGAAATGCTCAATCCTACCTCTGCAATTCAGGGAATGGGTCTCGGAACCTCTGTTGCACTTATTACCGACGGACGTTTCAGCGGCGCATCAAGAGGAGCATCTATCGGTCACGTTTCCCCCGAAGCAGCTGTTGGCGGAGTTATTGGTATTGTCAAGGACGGAGACAGCATTACCATTGATATCCCCAATTATAAAATTCAGCTCAATATAGATGATGCAGAGCTTGAGCGCAGAATGGCAGAATTCAAGCCCAAGAAGAAGGAGCTTTCAGGTTATCTCAAGAGATATGCTTCTCTCGTAACCTCGGGCGCACAGGGCGCAGTCCTCAAAAACGAATAATTATCGGAGAAATGATACATGAGCAAAACTGATAGCGGTGCAAAAAAGGCGGGAAAGGCGCTGACCGCCGTTGTAATACTGATCCTTCTTAACGTTTTTGCCGCCTCATGGTTTATTGGCGGGCAGACAACGGTTCTGGAAAAATACTGCGCCGCTGTAACATCAGGCAGCTTCAGCCAGTATGTTAAAACTGTTCCACCCGATGACCGTTATGCCGGCGGCAGCGAAAGCGATTTCATAGCCGCCTGCGAAAGCGGGATAAAAGGTCTCCCTGAATTTTCTGAGCTTGACAGCACCGATACTATCAGTTCAAAGGTGAAAATAACCTCGCATAAAATGAACGGCAGCTTTTCACAATGGGTCTGCACCGCCGATATTGACTTTTTCGGCGGCGGAAGCAGCATATCCTATGACAATGTATCAGTGACAATGAGCTTTACAGGCGGAAAATGGATCATTATTTCAACTGAGCCAAACGTTTTCTGACGTTTGGCTCTTGTATTCGAAAAATAACAAAGATTCATGAAAGGACGGACATAAAAATGAAAATAGACAGACTTGTGGGAATACTCTCGATCCTTCTCCAGAAGGACAAAGTGACCGCCGAAGAGCTGGCAGATAAATTCGAAGTATCCACACGCACAATTTTCAGAGATATCGAGACTATAAACTTAGCAGGGATACCCATATTCGCATCAAGAGGCTCAAAGGGCGGCATCAGCATTATGGAGGGCTTCAGGATCGACAAAACACTTCTCTCTGTCAATGACATGAGAGCGATCTTTTCGGGATTGCAAAGTCTTGACAGCGTCTGCGGGACAAACAGATACATTCAGCTGATGAATAAACTGAATGTAAACGGAATTTACGGCGATCAGATGATAATTGATCTGTCAATGTGGGACAAATCCTCCATATCCCCGAAAATTGAGCTTATCAGAGCGGCAATTGATCTTCGGGAGATGATATCCTTCACCTATTACTCCCCCGAACGGACAGAGGAACGTAAAATCGAGCCTTATCGACTGATATTTCAGTGGTCAAGCTGGTATGTGTGGGGCTTTTGCGAAAAGCGGCAGAATTACAGAATGTTCAAGCTCTCCCGAATGACAGACCTGAAAAACACACATACAAGCTTTGAAAAGCGAAATATCCCAGAATATACCTGCGACAAGCTCCGCCACACCAAGGGAGATTTTCTTGCAAAGGTCCGATTTAACAAATCGGTTAAATGGCGAATAATTGATGAATTTGGAACAGTGCTGCCCAGATATGACGACGAGGGAAACATATATCTGGATTTTTCATGGATGGACAAGCCCTCCCTTTTCCGCTATATTCTTACCTTCGGAGATGACGCAGAAATTATTTCTCCCGAATCAGCCCGAAAGGAATTTTCCGAGCTTGTGAAAAAAATTTCGGATAAATATGACATACAGCAGTCATATTGATTGTGTTATACTCGAATTAATGAAAATTAATGCGAGGTGATTTATCAATGAATACTGATTTTTCGCAGATCACTGCCTGCGGAGGCAGCTGCTCGGGATGTAAGCATTTTCTGTCGGATGAATGTGAAGGCTGCATATGTAACGGCGGCAAATGCGTTAAAATGTGGCAGAACGGCTGTGATATCTGCAAATGCTGCACTGAGCACGGTGCAAGCTTCTGCGGGATATGCAGTGAATTCCCCTGCGCCATGCTGAAGGAAAAGCTCAGCCAATGGGACGAAAATGGAGTTGACCGACTTGAAGCGCTTGCCAATGAATACCGTGAGCAGAACAGAGAATTTACAGAAAAACTCCTCTCACTCATGCAGAAGCTTGGAACTCACGGAATAATGACCCTGTCAACCTCTTCAAAAGCTCGGGTATCCTCCCGCCCAATGAGCGTTGTGGTCATTGACGGAAAATTCTACTGCCAGACGGACATAAATTATCTGAAGTGCAGGCAGATATCCGATAATCCCAACGTTTCACTGTGTACCCGGAATTTTTCAATTGAAGGAAGATGCATTATCTCAGACTCTCCCATCAAAAATGATGCATTTCTATCGGCAATGAAAAAATATTACAAATCTGCTGTGATGAAATATTCGACTCTTCCCACAGAAAGAGTTCTGGAGATCACTCCCACTCTGATATATTCGTGGAGCTATCAGCTCACAAAGCCCTATATGGAATATTTTGATCTCAGAAATAAGACATATCGAAAGGAATGGAAATAATGGAAAAGCTTGATTACAAAAAGAAATTCAAGGAGCTTTATCTTCCTTCGTCAAAGCCCTCTGTTGTAACTGTTCCCGAAATGATATTCTTTGCAGTAGACGGTTCGGGAGATCCGAACACCTGCGCCGAATACAAAAATGCAATTGAAATTCTCTATGCTCTGTCCTTTACAGTTAAAATGTCAAAGATGAACAACACTCAGCCTGAGGGATATTTTGAATATGTGGTACCTCCTCTTGAGGGGCTGTGGTATCAGGAAAATGTTGCCGGTATTGACTATTCAAGAAAAGATGATTTCATGTGGATATCAATGATCCGACAGCCCGAATTTGTTACCGAAGAGGTTTTTGAGAATGCGAAAGAAGCCGTAAAAAATAAAAAGCCTCACTTTGACCTTTCAAAAGCAAGGTATATGAAATATAATGAGGGACTTTGTATTCAGCTGATGCACAAGGGCTCATATGATGACGAACCTGCAAGCATTGAAAAGCTCAAGAATTTTGCTGCAGAAAACGGGTACAAAGAGGATTTTTCCAACGGACGTTTTCACCATGAAATCTATCTTTCCGATCCGAGAAAATGTGCCCCCGAAAATCTAAAAACTGTGATCCGACACCCTATAAAATATTGAAAAAATATCTCCCCAATTTTTTCAGGGAGATATTTTTATAGCAATATTTCTACTCCTCGATCTGCTTTCCAAGAAACTGGGCCGCCGCCTGGATAAGGTTTTTCTGAACCTCAGTGGCAGTTGCGCCTTCATCGGTGCTGGGAGCAAGAAAGGCAACGGCGCCTGTAACGTCTCCTGAGGACAAAATAGGAGTGCAGGCAATGGCAGGTCGGTCTATTCCCTCCACAGGAAAAACCTTAGCGTCCTGATCTGAGGAATAAATGTAGTTCCTGCGGTGCTCCAGAAACTCCTCCAAGCCTTGGGAAACACGTCGTTCATTAAACTCCTTTTTTCCAACGCCCGCTACTGCAACAACATGATCTCTGTCGAAAACAATGGTGGGACAGTTTGCAAGCTTTGTCATTACCTCGGCTACCTGCGAGGCTGATTGGGCCATTTCATTTATTGCTGAGTATTTCTTGAAGATCACCTCGCCGTCAGAACTGGTGTAGATCTCCAAGGGGTCGCCTTCGCGGATTCGCATGGTCCTTCTTATTTCTTTTGGAATTACCACTCTGCCAAGATCATCTATTCGCCTGACAATTCCTGTTGCTTTCATTCTTTTTCGTTCCTTTCACATATAATTTGATAACAGCCCGTCTGTTCCGGGCTATATTAAGCATTTTTTGTTTGCATTACTATTTTTTCATCTTTGCGGTGGATTATTCATCTATATTATTTTAATTCATTTTCCAACAGATAAAAAATTTATGGGGATTATACGGTTACCGCTGTTTCTGAGATTCTCAAACTCGATGCTTTTCCGGTTCTCGATGGAGACATTCTCCTGACCTATCTCCTTGTCAACGGAAATTAAGCAGTAGGTTGCTATAGGTCATATATTTTATTTGCAAAACGCTTTACAAAATCGTTGAAATAATGTATAATAAATATAAACCACTCAATATATGAAAAACTATGTCAGCAAAGTCTGCTGTCTGCAATTCCAAAAACACAGGAAAAATTTATAAGAGGATATTATGTATCATTTACTGATTGTTGACGACAATAAGATTAATCTGTCTGCCGCCAAAAAAGCTCTTTCAAAAAATTATAAGATCACTGCCGTAACTTCGGGCGCACAGGCATTGCAGTTTCTGCAAAACAACACCTGTGACCTTATCCTTCTGGACATAAATATGCCTGAGATGGACGGCTTTGAGGTTATGGAAAGGATACAGAGCAGCCCCGACCGCTCCGATATACCCATAATCTTCCTTACTTCTGACAATGACCCGCAAACCGAAAGCCGTTGTCTTGAAGCAGGTGCTATGGATTTCATCTCAAAGCCATTTGTTCAGAATGTCATGCTTTCGAGAATAAGCCGTGTACTTGAGCTGGAAGCGCTCCGACGGGACCTTGCGGGGCAGCTTGAAGCCCGCACCATGCATATAAAGTATATCCAGGAAATGATGGTCATAGGAATGGCGACAATGGTTGAAAGCCGTGACCTTTCCACAGGCGGACATATCAAGCGTACAAGTATGGTCATGAAAATATTTGCGGAAAAGCTGTCAAAGGAGAAGGATTTCCTGTCAAAAAGCTTTCTTGATATGGTCATTCGTGCCGCTCCAATGCACGATCTGGGAAAAATAGCCGTTGATGACAGAGTTCTTCGCAAGCAGGGCAAGTTCACTCCAGAGGAATACGCTGAGATGAAAAATCACTCTGCTGAGGGTTCACGGATAGTCAGACAGATTCTTGAAGGCGTTGAAGAGAATTACTTTGTGGATATAGCCTCAAATGTTGCCCACTATCACCACGAAAAATGGGACGGTTCAGGCTATCCCGACGGATTATCGGGCGAAGAAATTCCCATCGAAGCACGAATAATGGCGCTTGCAGACGTGTTCGATGCTCTGGTCAGCAAGCGGTGCTACAAGGAAGCATATTCCTATGATAATGCCTTCTCCATAATAGAAAGCTCCATCGGCACACATTTTGACCCGCAGCTTGGCAGGATATTTCTGAAATGCCGTCCCGAGCTGGAGGCTTTGTATGATATGGTCAGCATTGAGCAGGAATAGTTTGGATATTGCATTTTACAGAATCGGAGACATAGATTATGATACTGACAGGAAAGATAATAAGTCCTATGGTTTCGTTCGTTATTTATGATGAAGAAACAAAAACATCTGAAGCATATCCCCTGCCAATAATTTCTTTTCGGCTGCATCTTGCTTT
Organism: Oscillospiraceae bacterium; assembly: GCA_022787085.1. Classification (GTDB taxonomy): domain Bacteria; phylum Bacillota; class Clostridia; order Oscillospirales; family Ruminococcaceae; genus Huintestinicola. The sequence goes on from JALFVE010000056.1 coordinate 91,152, forward strand.
AAAAACTGCAAGATGCAGCCTTTTTGCATTGATAATATGCTGTTTATCGAGAATAAAATTAGGTTGAAATGCACAATAAAACTTTATATTTCCAAAGAATATTGACACGATATACAAAATGTGGTATAATAAAATATATATTTATGATTTATAATATCATTTGCAGTATATTAAGGTGATAATAATGAAAGAAAAAATGACTATTGGCATCTGCATGACTAAGATCCACGATATTTCACGAAGTGCTTTTCTTGATATGCTTTTTAATTATGCCGAAAAAAAGTCTATAAAGCTTATCATCTACAGCAGCTTTATTGATTTTTACGATAGCAGCACCTATGCAGAAGGCGCAAGATATGTTTATGATTTTATGCGTTGTGATAAGCTTGACGCTGTCATTATTATGAAAGAAACATTCTTCAATGACAGCATCGTAAACAGTATTATTGAAAATGCAAAATCAGCAGGTGTTCCTGTTCTTACCGTAAAAGGCAAGGCTGAGGGATGTTTTTCAATAACCGATGATTATTCCGAGGCATATAAAGAAGTTATCAGACACGTTATAACTCATCACGGTGCAAGAAATACATTTTATATTGCAGGCAGAAAAGATAACGATCCGACATCGGACCTGCGCCTTGGCTGCTATAAGGACGTTCTTGCTGAAAACGGAATTGAATTTTCCGAGGAAAATGTTGCTTACGGCGAATACTGGGAAGAACCGGCAAAAGCTATCGTTGATCGTCTTGTTGAAAGCAGAGGCATTCCTGAGGCTATATTATGCGCAAATGATACTATGGCAATGGCTGTTTGCGAACAGCTCTCATGCTACGGATATAAGGTGCCCGAAGACGTTATTGTAACAGGTTTTGACGGACTTCCCATGTCAGATGCTCATTCCCCTGCAATTACCACCTGCAAGGAGAATGTATCTGCTCTTGCAAAGCGTACTATAGATATGGCTGAAGAAATGATAAACGGTGCAAAGCCATACTGTGACACTGTTAATTTTATGGTGCATATTACAGAATCCTGCGGATGCAGCGGAAATTCAAACATATCTGACATAGATGTTTCTACAAAATTGTATAAGAAACTGTATGATATGATATCTCATGAGGATCATTCTTTTTCATGGATCGACCATATTATGGAGCATATCTCCATTACAGATCTGCTTGGAATAATATCTCATCATATTCTGCCCGATTCTGTTGTGTGTATCCGCAACGACTTCCTTGCATCTATAAGCGGACTTCCGGATGAGGCTCCTAACGGCGCTGATTATATGACTCAGGTTACTTTCAGCGAAAAAAACAGTGACCATTATGTGTTCAGGTATTATGATGATGAAACAATCAGATCGGTGATAAGAGAAAATAATAGACAAACAGGAATGTATATCGTCACACCAATTTATGTTGAAGATATCTCCTGCGGATTTTATGTTGCTTTTACAAATGAAATAATTAATTATGCCCATAAGATGCGGCGTATTTCAAGCAGCATAAACATTGCTTTCCATGAGGCTGTAAACCGTTACAAGCAGCAGACAATGAAGCAGAGAATTGAAAATGCTGCGTATATAAATCCCATTACTGCTCTTCCTAATCTCAGAGGCTGCTGCCGATGGTTCAATGATTTTGCTTCCCGGCAGAGCAATCATAATAAAACTCTGGCTATTTCCGTTTACGGTCTGCCGCAGTATAAGTATATCTATGAAAATTACGGCATTGCTGATATTGAAAATGCTATAAAGCATGTCAGCGAAGCGCTCAGACAGGCGAATACGACCGATTGCTTTGTAGGTCAGATCACAGAAGATGAATTTGTTATTGTGGATTATTTTGACGACGCTGACATGGTTACTGAAAGGATAAATCATGCTACGTCCACTTTCTTCCCGTTGATCGACGCATTTAATGTCAGCAGCGGAAAGGAATATTTCGTCGAGGTCAACTGCGGCTGTACGGTGGTAAATCCGGGATGGCAGGGTTCGCTTGCAAGTTTTATCAAGCTTGCAAGCGGCGAAATGTACATAAACCGTCTGAAGAATGGAGTAAGTCCTGTTGTCAAGGAGAATAAGAGTAAGCACAGCTTTGAAATATTCAGTCTGCTGATAAAGAAAAATCTTTTCAGATATTGCTTCCAGCCTATTGTTGATGTGCATACGGGAGATATATTTGCCTATGAGGCGCTTATGCGCACCGATTCAAATATCAATATGTCGCCATTTGATGTTATCAGCACAGCTGCCGAGTATAATATGCTTTATGATATTGAGCATGCAACAATGTTTAATGTTATCAGTCATTATGCACAAAACCGTGAGCATTTTGAGGGTAAAAAGCTTTTTATCAACTCGATCCCAGGTTATACACTCAATGATGGGGATAATCTTATCATCACAGAAAAATACGGTGATCTGATGGATAATTTCGTCTTTGAGATAACAGAGCAGAACTCCGTTTCCGATGATGAGCTGAGAAAAATAAAATCCCTGGGAGGAACGGACGGAAATAATCAGATAGCAATTGATGATTATGGCACAGGTCATTCCAACATTGTGAATCTGATGCGGTATTCCCCGCAGATAATAAAAATTGACAGATTTCTTATTTCAGGCGTTGACAAAGATGTTAACAAGCAGATGTTTATTAAAAGCACCATTGAATTTGCCCGCATAAACAACATTAAAGTGCTGGCGGAGGGCGTTGAAACATCTGAAGAGCTTAAAACGGTAGTCTCTTTCGGTGTGGATTATGTTCAGGGATATTATATGGGAAAGCCTGTGTTTGAGCCTGTAAAGGCTATACCCGATGATATACGCCGCGAAATTCTGAGTGTTTCTTGAAATATCGTTAGGAGGCAGCTATTGTGATTAATAACAGATTAACGATCGGACTTATGACAAGTCACCTTGATGACAATTTTGCCAAGGCGGTCTGCAAAGGAGTTATCTCCTGTGCCGAGGATAAGAATGTAAATGTAATTGTTCTTCCCGGAAGATATATTGACGCAAAATATGAAGATGTTGAGCGCACCGACTTTGAATATCAGTACAATACTCTTTTTCATTATGTCAAGATGAACGGAATTGATGTGGTCATCTCTCTCATAGGAGTTATCGGAGGCTTTTTGTCAGAGGAAAGAAAAAAGAAATTTCTTGATAGCTTTAAGGGTATTCCCATAATAACAGTTGCCTGCAATGTTGAAGGATACCATTCCATTGTATTTGATAATACAAGCGGTCTGCGTGAAGAGATCGAGCATATCATTGATGTTCACAAGAGAAAAAGAATTGGTTTTGTAAGCGGTCCTGAAACTAACAACGATGCTAACGAGCGACTTGGAGTATATCTGGATGTACTCAGATCCCGAGGCTTTGAAATAGATGATAAGCTTATTGCCCACGGAGATTTTTCACCATATTGCAAAGAACCTGTCGAAAAGCTCATTGACGATAATCCCGATATTGACGCTATCGTTTTTGCCAATGACTGCATGGCTCAGGCAGGATATACCGTTATAAAGGAAAAAGGTCTGGAAATCGGCACTGATATATCCGTTGCAGCTTTTGACGATTCGCCTGTGGCAACGCAGCTAAGCCCAATGCTGACTTCCGTTCATGCCGATGCCGAAACTCTCGGTTATGAATCTGCGATCGCAGCTATAGATTATATAAACAAGGGTTCCGTCAGAGATGATAAGGTTCCCTCTTATATGACCCGAAGAGCTTCCTGTGGCTGTAATTCGGTTTCCGAGATCAAGGGATCTTCAATTTATATGTTCAAAAACAGCTTCTGCCGTACAGTAAATGAAACGGCTTCTGTTCTTTCTTCATATCTTATGGAGGGCAGAGAAAACAGCAATGAGGCTCTTGATATAAAATCGTCATTTTTTAACTTTGTTGAGTTCATGCTCAAAAATATCTCGGAAGATCCCGATGAAAAAACATATTCGGAGATCATCAGATTATTTAACGATTTCCTCTGTGATGAGAATATGGAGTTTATTGATACTGACCGCCTTTGCAGCGTGATAATGTATCTCAGGGAGCGTATTCAGACAGAGGTATCCAATATAAGTGCGATCAGCGGATTGTTCCTTAATATTCTGCGTTCTATTACACAGGCGGTCGCTAATTACGGTGCAAGAAAAATGAGCCAGCTGGAATTCCTATCATGGCAGTCAAATGCAATAGTTAGAGATATGCTCTACTACAACACCTATAATGATTATGCTTACGGTTCGGTAATAGACAAGCTGCTGAGAATGGACGGTATTTACAGCAGCTACCTGTATGTATTCCCCGACAAGGTAAGCTACGACGGAAAATCTGAGTGGCAGCCTCCTGAAAAGGTTCTGCTCAAATCCTACCATAACGGAGATAAAATGATTGTTCTCAAGCCTGAAGAGCAGGAGTTAAACATTGAGGATATATTCACAAACAGATTTATCCCTACGGGAAGACGGTTTACTATGGTTATGTCAACAGTGTCGCTTTATTTAGATCATTTCGGTTTGTTCCTGTGTGAACTTGATGACGAACATTTTTACTACATAAATCCTCTTGTGGCGCAGCTCGGCGGTTCTATGAAATTTATCAAAATACTTCAGGACAAGGATAATATGCAGGAAGAGCTGAAAAAGAATCTGGAGCAGATACGTTATCAGAACGAACAGCTTGACAATATTGCGAAAATGGATGAGCTGACATTTGTTTATAACCGCAGAGGCTTCTTTGCAAAAGCTAATACAATGATAAGTGCGTCCCAGAATGAAGGAAAAAGAGCTGTAATTATTTTTGCTGATCTGAATTTCCTGAAGCTGATAAACGATCGCTTCAGTCATGAAGACGGTGACTTTGCTATAAAAAATGCCGCTGTTATTCTGACGGATTCATTCGGCAGCAGTGATATCATCGGACGTATCGGCGGAGATGAATTTTCAGTTCTCGCTCTTGTGGATGAAGGCTGCACAGACGATGTCTGCGCAGAGATCAGACAGCGTATTAAGGATACTACCGACCGTTTCAACCGTTCCCACACGAAGCCCTATAATGTCCAGATGAGCATTGGTCTTTATGAATTTATATGCGGCAAGAATGTCGATCTCAGCGAGATAATGTCTAAAGCAGATACTCTGCTCTATGACGACAAGAAAAATAAAAAGAATATTCTTCGTGATAATATCTGATATTATCCTAAAAAAACGGACTGCTGCTCGGTGTTGCAGCAGTCCGTTTTTTAACAATGTTCCTTTATCCATTCCTACAGACGGATTAGCCTTTCAACCTGTGTAATTGCTGTCAGTAAGGCATCGCCTTATTTTCATCTTTAATGTTATTCTTGACACAAAATCTTGAACATTAGTATTTTTTTGTTATTTTAGACAGTTTATCCCATACTACAGCAATTCCGCATAGAATACATATAATCTTGAGACCGAAGGTTAATATTTTTAGAATTATTCCGATAAGCGGTATCTTACTTAATAAACCGCCTAAGCCGGCAATTAAGAGATATAAAATAACAAAGACAATAATGTAGCCGATGACAGAACAGATTATATCCGATGTAGTTTCAGCATTTTTTATATACTCGTCACATCGGTTAATAAGATCCTCACTTACCACCTCCGCATAATCGGTTTTTATTATCTCCAGCTTTTCGCTGACAAATTTTTTCTGATACTCTGTACGCTCAATAAAGGCACCATCATTCAGATTTTTCCTGACAAATTCCTCATATTCTATTTTCAAATTTACTAAACGATTTTGTTCATACCTTTGATAGTATTCTTCAAATAGCTTTAATGCCTCGGCTTTTTTGTCCGACTGAACATTTCTATATTTATTCAGAATGACCTCATTTTCATCTTTGATCTTATGATAATTTCCTGCTGAATAATCGTTAAAATTGATTTTTTCGATCACTTCGGTATAATATTTATTATCAAATTGATAGATATCGTATTCGCAAAAATATTTTTCGATCTTGCTGAGAAGTTCGTTTTTTATATTGGAATCCGAATCAGGAAAATCGCTCTTCAATATCTCATAAGCGTTGAATATCTTCTCATAATTTTCTTCGGTATATACTCCGAAATCCACTCCTGCCAGATTTTGGTCTATAAACTCCGACATACGATGCTGCTTATATTCGGAATAAAATTTTTTGACTTTTCTGAACAGCTCCTGCTTTTCCTTAGATTCAACATCGCTGAATTTTTCAAGCTTCCGCTTTGCCTGTTGAATTTTTTCATAATTCTTCTTGGAAAAATCATTGAAATCAATATCCGAAAAATTTTCAGATATAAACAAGGATAATTTGTCTTGGGCTCTCCTCTCACTCATTTTATTCTTGGCTTTTTCCAGATATTTTTCTATATCATTAAGCTCAGAAGAGTAAGCTGCAGTCTCTTCCAAAGTATTCACGCCGCAAAACTGGCAATATTCTTTTGCTGTCTGATTTTCATTGATAAGCTTATTCATTACTTGTCTATAGCTTGATAAATCAGTTAGCCTAATTGCCTCTCTTAACAGGTTGATATTTACATCAAATGTAGCAGCAGTATCTTTACACGACGGCTCAAGCATTAAAAGAAACATACTGTTGCAACACGCCAAAGCATTCATTCCATAGCGTTCTGCTGTTGACAGGATACTGTCTGCATTTTCCGGACAAAGCTGCATAAGTCTTGTGTAATATCTGGGGTTGGCGTATGGATTATCAATAATAATTTTTCCGATCTGCTCAGCAGCCTTTTCTGCTGAAAGCTTCCCCTGAGCATACATATTGTTTACATTTCTAAATATTGTAGTGTTAACCGAGTCTTCAATATAATATAATCCGCTATCAAATTTAATATCATTGTATCTTTTCATAATTGATGAGCATTGCTCATCACAATCAAACTTTTTTGAAATATAGGCATAAGCATAAAACAAAATTAATTTGCTCATATTCGCTATTGCATGCAAGGTCGCTTCTTTTATTGTATCAAAATATTTGTCATAAGCTCTTTCTTTGGTTTCATTGATTCTTTTTCTCAGCTTTTTATTTTCATTTGACTCCACAGCAGCATTTATGGCTGACAAACCAAAGGATTTTATCATATTTGAAGTGATGTTAGATTTGGCGCCATTCATTCCGCCGTTTTCATATCCCTCTTCAAACCAGCCTGCAAAATTCCACTGAACATTTGCACGATAAGAATTTGAAGGCTGATTTATATTTTCAGCGTTTTGAACAATATTTACAGCTTTACTGATAGAATCTGATAAATCATTCAAAACACTGCGACTGGATTTTTCAGTTAACAGATATGTTACAATTGCATTAACATCCACACTGTAAATTTCGTAATCAAAAAGGACCTGCAAAAGCGAGTCAGAAATTACTGTCATTGAATTTAAAAGAAAATCAACCGGATTATTTATTAACGAATCAAAATCGGGACATTTACTCTCAAATGAATCATCCATTTCCGCAAATAATTCAAAATACACCTTATTATAAGCACACCTTATATTATGATATATTTGTTCTGCTTCTGATACCTTTTCCTCGTTTAATACTGAAATTACCGGCAATTCCATTTATATGACCACCCTTTATTTTGTTATCAGCCTTATGAAAACGCTGCTCATACCTTCCTCTCAAACTTAGGACATTTATTTACGGAATCCATCATAACACCGTTTCGTGCCATACAGGGACATTTAACATTCCATTCAATATCCCAGACATTCAGCCTAACATTAACGGGAGTGATATGAGAATTTGCAGGGTCATACCAATGCTTGCATATGCCGCACATTTTTACCGAGTTTGCAGATACTCGTCTTGCTTTGCTCATAAAAAACACCTCTTCAATCATATTCATATATGAATAATTATTTTCCTGACAATATTCGACGCCAAGAAATTATTCTGATTTTTTCCATTTTTATAATTGTATCATATTATTCTATAATTGTCAAGTCTATAGACTGTATTATATATATTCTATAAGCATTTGATTTTACTTTCGGGACATAATAAAATTATAGTATATATACCTTCAATCAAAAAAAACAGGATGATGTTAATGAATATAGATCGTGATAAAATATCTTCTGTTGTGGGGCAGCGTATCCATGATTACAGAGTAAGAAAAAAAATGAGTCAGGAATCGCTGGCATTTGCTGCAGGACTTCACCCCGCATATCTCGGAAGCGTTGAAAGAGGAGAAAAATGCCCCTCGGTGGAAACCATCTACAAAATATCAACAGGACTTAAAATACCCATTTCAGAACTCCTTGACCTTGACGGCGATACAGCTCCCACTCAGACGGAAGCCCTTCAAAGAATATCTGCGGCAATGACAGGTCTTACCGATGAAGAAGCTGTTCGTGTCGCAGAGGTAGTCGAAAAAATGCTCTCTATTAAGGAAGAGCTTTGACCGTTCTTTGCAGCGAAACTTATTTTTATTATATTATAGAGCATTGTGCAGAATATTTGGTGTGCTGACAGCTAACAAAAAAAGACTGCTTTACCGAACTCATTCGGCGAAGCAGTCTTTTTTATGGTATTGACGCAAAGTTCTTATGGAACTGATAAAGCGGATCGTCTTCCTTTTCATACATATACAGGTTCAGGTCTGTTGCTTTGTAAAACGAAAGAGTATTCTCAAAATCCATGTATCGAAGGTTATTTTCTTTATCGTAGATCATTTTTCCGTCATAATATGCCTTCTCAATGCAGCTTGCATAAGTATTGAGCTTCATGCTTGAACTGTATTCAAGCCCTGTATTTTCAGGAGCAAATATCTGCATATTTATATATACACCGGGTTTTCCGATAGACAGAATGATCTCATTCCGTTCATCGTGATTGATGTCGACCACCGTCAGCTGAACATATCGATTATCATAAAGCATAGCCGTTTCCTGATTCATGGAAAGTGTGGATATAAGCACAGGAAAATATGTATTATCTGATATTACATGAAAATCGGGATAGTCATTTGCCATTGATACCACCGAAACACAAAGACTCCTGAAATACTCGTCCTGCCCCTCGGGATTGTATGCAGAAAGCTGGAAAAGATCGTCATAGCCGTCCTTATTGTAATCATAGAGCATTGATGCATACTTATTTTCCTTCAGCGAAGCCGTATCAATGATAATATACTCCATAGGGATATCATTGATCGTTTCAAAAAGCAATGGCTTTTCCATTTCTTCCGTGGGGATTCGTACAGCTTTGTCAAAATCAAGATTTTTATAATATGATCTGTATTTACTGAACGGGTCTGCCTCTTCCGCTGTTATGGCTGTTTGGGAAACTGCTGAGTAAGCAGCTTCAGTTAAGCCTGTTTCGGCTGCCGAGGTTTCGGATCTCGGAGCTTCACTTGTTTTTTCTGTCGGTGTTTCAATGGGTTCTGCTTCAGAAATATGAGTGACTGTGATTTCCTTTGTTTGTAATGTTTCCGAAGCACTCTCGGATATAAGCATTGTTTCGTCCGCTGAAGGCAAGTCATCAGCTGAAAGAGAATCGGGATCATTATTCAGAGAAATTATTGCTCCCGAAATAAGTCCCAGAACCAATACTGCCAACATTATCATTGCAGTTACAGGCTGTCTTCTGCTGTTTAAATCTCTCAGGACCTCGCTTGCGTCCGAATAACGATTATCGGGATCAAGCCTTGTGCATTTATAGATTATATCTGCGTATTTCTTGTCAAAAGCAAGGCTGCCGAGAATACATTCCAGAGTTTTGCCAAGAGCATATATATCCGAACGCTTGTCGGTCTGTGAAAATCCATATTGCTCGGGAGGCGCAAAGCCCTCTGTGCCGAGATATCTTGTATCGCTGTCTGCGGCAGGCTTGACTGTCCTTGCAGCGTCGAAATCAATAAGCCTGATATGTCCGTCATCTGCCAGAAGAATATTTGAGGGCTTGATATCACGATGAACAATTCCCAGCCTGTGAATATGCACAAGAATCCTGCAAAGCTCTTTTGCGGCATTTACCATAGAATTTTCCGTAAAGCATGCCTCGGAAATCATCTTGCCCTCAATAAATTCCTCCGAAACGATTACACTTTTTTCATCGCAATTGACAGAAAATATTATCGGCATATATGGGTGAGGATTATTCATGAGCAGCTCATATACATCGGCACTCCCCTTTTCGATAACACGTTTAATTACCTTTCTGCCTTTTTTGTCAATCTCGGCATAGATGCAGCCACGCTCGTTTTCTTTAAGAAGCCTCCCCATTTTTTCATCTCCTATATCTTGACATTTGTCTGAATTTATGATAACATATTTTCAAATCATTGTCAACAAAGGGGATATTTATGATTAAAAACACCAATGAAATGCAGCAGGAAATACAAAACGCTGATAATATTTATGATGTACTTGATAAAAATCGTGAAAGCTTTCGCTTTGAGGAGCTGACTGACTATCTGAAAGCTCTGCTTGACAGGAAAAGCATAAAGCCCGCCGATGCAATTCGCAAAAGCGGAATTGACCGCTGCTACGGTCATCAGATTATTTCGGGCAGAAAAGCTCCCTCCCGAGACAAGCTTATTGCCCTGTCCTTCGGAATGGAGCTCTCTCTTGATGAGGTCAACGATCTCTTAAAAGTCTCACGCAACCGAACATTATATGCCCGAGACGAACGAGACGCTATAATAATTTTTGCTCTCGCAAACAATCTGGGGCTTATCGAAACCAATCAGCTGTTGTTTGATAAAGGAATTGAAATAATATCATAAGGGCTGCTGCAGCTTTTCGCTGCAGCAGCCCTTTTCAACTTCAATTATTTACTTTTGATTGGATTTCCTTGAATACAATGCCAGTCCGATAAAGGCTGCTGAAAGGAACAGTCCTGTGGGGATAAGCACTCTTGCAGCTGTGCTCCTTGAGACTTCATCCTCATCTGCATTCATACCTGCTCCTGCGGCAACATCCTCGCCCGAAGCGGAAGAATGTTTCTTGGTTGTATAGTAAACAGGGTAATCAAAAGGTTCTGTTGTGGTAACAGTCGTCCATACAGATGTCACATGAGATGTAACAGTATTTTCGGAAGCAGAGGTTACAGTATCAGAAGAAATAATTGTGGAATTTTCGGAATTGCCTGTTGTTGTTTCCTCGGGAACGGTTGTAACACTGCCTTCGGATACTGTTCCGGTTGTTTCTTCGGGGACGGTTGTTTCAGACGCTGAGGTCGTCGTTTCGTCCGAAACAGTAGTTGTATCCTCGGATATGCTCTCGGAAGAAACGGTCGTCTCCTCAGGAATAACATCATCTCTCATGATTATAACGCCGTTATCGGTCTCTGCACCGGTTGATACGATTCCGTTATTGTTAACGGTAAACTGTATCTCCTCTGCAATCTTATATCCGACAGGGGCTGTTTTCTCAACAAGCACATAACTTCCCGCAGGAAGGATAATTGTTTTTTCGAAAGTACCCGATGTCCAGCTTGTTATGAGTGTACGGTTGGAATCAGCAATGCTGTACATCTCAAGCATTGCTCCGGGAAGCTCGTTTGTACCGTTTATGGTCCTCTTGGATATCTTTACTTCAAACGAATCGGGTGAATAAGTGTTTGTAACAGCTATGTTCTTATTAACGGGTAAATTTGCAGGCGGAGCAGTTATTTCGCTTCTGCTGTCAAGTACAAAAGTATTATCGCTGCTGCCGTTAACACTCATTATGTAGCTGCCGCTGATATTCTCCTCCACAAGATATTTCACAGGAGTTCTGACAAGAGTATCATCGCTGCCTCGTGAATAGGTATAAATCGGAAGCTCATCAAAGGTGTAGGTCTGATCGGCTGCAGAATAGCTTGCGGCATTGATTACCTCGTTGGTGCTCAGGTTTTTGATAGAAATAGATCCGATGTCAAGAGTCGGACGTGATGCTGAATCTCCGCCCACCCAGTTCTTGGTGATAACGACAGTTCCTATTTCTTTCTCGGGAGCTGTAAATGTATTTGTGAGATTCAGCTCGGTATCGGAACCGAGTGCAGCAGATGGAGTATAAACTGCGCCGTCGGCAGAATATTCAGCTGTATAGCCGTCAATATATTTCTCCGCAAGCTTCCACTTGAAGTATTTATGCTCACTTTCAGAGCCTGTTCTGTCCTCAACGATAAGGTCTTCAACGGTATAGGTCCATTCGCCGCTGCTGTTTACGTCAGGCTCAATGACCACTGTTTTTGTATCGACTTTTCCGTTTTCACCCTGAGTGGTATCAATAGCTCCATTTCTTCCAAGAAGCTGATACTTTTCAAGAACTAATGTAATGCTTGAGGGAGCCGGAATAGAATAACCGTTGTTATCCCAGGTCTTTGTTCCGCTGATTTTGATCTTGGTGTAACCTGTGTTGGACGTGGAGCTCTGTTCAGATCTGTACACGCTTTCATCAAGAACAGCTCGGGTATCATAGCTGCCTCTTCCGCTGATCTCCACAGAGTTTCCGAACATATTTCCGATCTGATCATCGGAATACTGTCCATTAAGAGGTATCTGCTTTACTTTAACCTTGTAGGTAATTACGCAGGCTGTCTTATCGGGGATAGTGAATGTCAGCTTTCTGCTTACGGGATCATAGCCATCAAAGCTGCACTGTCCCACGGGAGTAATTGCAACGGAACCGTCGACATAGGTAAGCCTTGAGCCCAGTGTATCCGTAACAGTCATGGTGTTTCCGCCGTTGAGCATTGCCTTTTCGGAGTTTAATTCGATTTTGTACTCGGCATACTGACCTGTGCTATCGGATGGACTGCCTATTACTGTTTTGGTAATAACATTTCCGGATGTGATATTATACTGTTTTGTTGCGTCGCCCTGTGACATTTTGCCTGAAATTTTGGTTACTGCCGTGTTTTTGATCTCATGGGTCTGTCCGTCGTCAAAATATTCATTATATTTATCGGCAGTAATATCGGTAATGATGCCGATATTCAGAAGGTTATACTCATAACCGTTAGTTTTGGCGTTAAGAGCGGCTGCAAGTTCAGCATCAAGTGTGATGGTCACTGTAAGCGTATTTCCTACAATAACTGCGGGAACTTCAGTATTATAAATGGTATTGCTGCTATTGAAAGGCGAATCTCCGCCCCAGCTGTCGGTAACACAGAGCTTTACTGTATCTCCGACAAACTCAAAATCCGTATTGCTAAGGGTATCCGTAACGGTTATTTCCTGTCCTGCAGAAAGATCAACATCGCTTGCCTTCTGGAAAGCTACAGACCAGCAAATCGGATAGTTCATAACATCTGTTATTCCCAGATTCCTTTTCTGATCTTCATTAAGCGTTAAGGCTCTTTTTGTAGTTTTCAGGCTTAAAAAGTCCCTTTTGGCGGTATCGCTGCCTTTTTTAGCATTTCCTTCCTCAGTGACGACTTTAACTTCTGCGCTGTTGATTAATTTCTGAGCATCGGCGATATCAGGTTCGGCAACATATACCTTGTATGTGAGCTTGACTGTTTTTCTTCTGTAACTGCCGGGGTTACTGCAAGTGATATTATATTCGTTATAATTGCTCCAATCATTGGCTCTGACTGCGGTCCAGTCACTTGAAGAAGCGGGCACACCGTCAACTGTAACGCTGATAATGTCAAGTCCGACGCCTGAAATACTATCGGGCTTGCCGGACATTGTCCAGTCATTATCAATTGTCATTTTGTCGTAAATTGTGATACTTCCGATGGGCGTATCGGGAACGCTGAACTCCACTGACCAGACAAGCTCCCGATCTGCGTCTGTGACATTTTCGGAAACTAGCCGCTTGTCCACTGTAACATCACTGACAGCGGCAGGTATTACTGCGTCAGCCTCCTTGGAATCCTTCAATTCAGAATGATCCTTGGGGTATGTCTCGACTTTGTTTTTAGCTGTAATAGAAGTCTCGCTGTTTCTGTCAGCTTCACTTACTGTAGTGTAGTAAGTAAAAATATATTTTCCATCGGTAAAGGCGGAAACGGGGATATCCATGGTAAAACCGTCTCCCGATGCAGAAGCATATACGGGCAGAGAATCAATCGTGCCGCAGTGACTTACGGGAATATCGTTTACTGTAATTTTTCCGTTGCTGAGAGTACCTGCAGAAACAGTAACGGTCCACAGTATCTTGCCTGTATCATTGTCATATGTTCCAGTTTTCACGGATGAAGGAGCAACAAACACAGCATTTGCTTCTGAATATGCAGGCTCAGTCTCATCCGAATCGGCAGTTACCTTGTTTTTGTCCGAGATCGTAAATTCGCCGGAAGGAAGCTTCATTCTGCATTTTATCTGATATACGGGATAATACTCACCTTCTACGGGGAGGGAATCTACAGAGGCGGTATATTCGTTTCCGCTTTGGGTAAAGCTTAATCCCGTGATAGTGCTTTCAAGCAGCACAAGCTCGCAGTCCTCGGGGACTGTATCGGTTATAGTTACATTTGTAAGGGTGTTGCCGTCATAAACAGCGGAACCGGATACTTTTATTATGTAATCCTGATAATAGATGCCATCCTCGTAACCGATGCTGCCAACCGTGTCCTTGGATACAAATATCCTTGAGTCCTCACGGTAAATATTGACAGGGATATTATCGTCAAAGATTTTCAGGATCTTATTATCTCCATCGTTTCCAAGCCCTGTGATATCAAGGATACCGTCAATGCTTGCGCTTCCCTGCTTGCCTGTCTCACCGATATCCTCCTTGAATGCGATATAGAGCTTATTATCTTTTATGTAGTGGCAGGCGATCTGTCCGTCATCGTCGACCTTCGGAAAGGTTTTGTCTGCAAAATCAATTGCGGGACACTGCTCTGCCAGATCTATCACAATACATCTTCTGGTTTTATTGCCATCTGTATCTTCGGAATAGGATTTGTCACTGTAACTCCAGCTGATGCTGAATTTGATCCTGTCCCCGTCCTTCAGTTCGGCTTCGGCAATAGGAGTAACGTCATTTACCTTGACATCTAACGCATTTATCGTAAATCCCTTGTGATCCTCTGAGCTGTAACGCACCTCTTCATAATTATAATCATCATCCGGCAGCTCTATCGCCTCAATATCCCGAACCGATTGGGGCATTATCATAAAAGCCGTCAGAACAGCAAGCAGGAACGCCCCTAATCGTGCGTACCATTTTTTTGTTTCATACTATATCCATTCCTTTCATAATAGCTTTGTACATTTTTGACAGGCGTTTAGATAATTTTATTATACATGCATTGTATATTATTGTCAACAGGAAAAAATTACTTTCATTTATTATGACAAAAAAATATATAATTTTTATGCATTTCTCCGCATATTATAAATGGCTGACTTTTCCATATCCATATAAATTGCCGTGATAATTTCAAAGCCTTTTTATTGACAAAACAAATCCGAAAGTATATAATAAAATAAAGTAAATGTTTAATCTTTATGAAGGCATCATCTGATCGGCAGAATGAAGGAAAATCGGAATGTTATATTCCAATAAGGGTATTTGAAAAATTTTTTCAGCAGGAGGAATTTAAATGATACTTATAGGAAAGAAATTGAGCCCAACGGTTTCATTCATTCTTTATGATGAAGAAACAGAAAAAATTACTGAAGCTGGCAATACCGAAATGACAAATCTGATACTAAATAAAACGGTTTCAAACGCTCAGCTGGAAAATACCGTTATTAAAATGACGGACGGCAATCTCAAGGTCATCGACCCAAAAAACGCACATAATGTGTTCTATGTGCTTGGCTGTACAGACGGGATTTACTCTTTGATCGACGGTACAGGCGAGATTTGGAAAATGAGCCTGAATGCGGCAAAAGTATTTCTGGAACAAGGTAAGAGAAAGCTGACAAATGCAAAGCTTTGTTCCGATAAGATCGTCATAAACAAGCATCGGAATTATTCAACTGCTCTGAGGCGTTCCACAGAGCATTATCATCAATCATGATATAATATTAATAACCAATTAGCAAGAGTATTTTTTTGAAATTTTGTTTATATTTCCAAAAACATCTTGCAATTTTCAAAAAAACATGTTATAATGATTGTAGTTCAGGGAAAATGTTATGTCCATTCCTATAATATTGTTGTCCGATCGGCAGTATAATGACAATTTTGGGATGACGGCAGCAGAACATTTTCACCTCAAATATCTTACTATGCGTTTTTTGTTATCACTCAAATTTATTAAGGAGGTCATTTAAAGATGGACAGATTAAAAGGTAAGGTCGCTATCGTAACAGGCTCCACCAGCGGTATTGGCGTTGGAATTGCAAAGCTTTTTGCAGCTGAGGGCGCTAAAGTAGTTATCTGCGGCCGCCGTGAAGCAAAGGGACAGGCTGTGGTTGACAGCATTACTGCCGATGGCGGAGAAGCATTTTACCATTTTATGGATATCACTGCAACCGAGAGCATCGAGGCTCTTCTTGCCGATACTGTCAAGAAATACGGAAAGATCGATATTCTCGTTAATAACGCCGCAAATGTGGGCTTGAAGGACGGTCGTGTGGACGAGCTTACTCTTGAAATGTGGGATAACATTTTCCAGAGCGATATCCGGGGCACCTTCTATGCTATCAAGTGTGCTCTTCCTTACATGAAGGAAAACAAGGGCGGCTCCATCATAAACATCGGCTCCATGGCTTCCTGCGGCGGCGACTTAGGCTCTACCGCTTATGCCTGCGCAAAGGCGGGAGTTGATATGCTCACCAAGTCCACTGCGCTTCAGTACGGCAAGGATAATATCCGCTGCAACTGCGTTCGTCCCGGACTTATCGTTACTCCCGAAAACGAGGCTTATGTTCCTCAGGCGCTCAAGGATGTTTTCCTGAATAACATTATGGTAAACCGTTACGGCGCTCCTGCTGATATTGCAAATATGTGCGTTTATCTGGCTTCCGATGAAAGCGAATACTTCACAGGTCAGGTCGTTACGGTTGACGGCGGTCTGAATGCTCATGTTTCTACTGTCGGAGAGTTCAAAAAGCTCAATTCCCGCACATGGTGATTTGTCTGCGCTGAATCGTTAATGCGCCAATAATACATAATTATTTCATTAAAAAACACATTTTCCGTGATTGCTTACGGAAAATGTGTTTTTTAATATTTTTCTCAGGAGCCCTCATAGCCTGATATTTCGCAATCGGTCATTGTCAGATGCTCATTGTCTGCAAAAACGATATGCGGATCGGCTGCTGCAACATATACAATTCCGCTGCATTTGTTAATTGCGACCTCTGCCCTTTTATCGCTGCTTCCAACAGCAAAGCATTTCTTGCCCTCTATTCTGATATCGCAGGAGGAGTCTGAAATATTAACCTCTCCCCCGCCCTTTTCATATCCTATGCCGTGAATGTTTTTTCCGTTATATTTCATAACGATATTGCAGTCCGAAATGTTAATAATGCCATTTGCCGCATCAACCGAATAAATTCCCGAGATATTGTCACCTTCAGCCTTTACTTTGAACCCGGAATCGATGACAGAGGCTTCTATGCCTGTTCCGAAGCTGCCCATTGCTATTCCATCGGCACACAGAAGCCTGAATGACGCCGATGAACCGGTGATGTTCATTATCGGCTTGGAATAAAAGCAGCCTATTCCCAGAACCTTCTTTCCGCTGATATCGACAATTAATTCCTCTGTTCTGATGTCGATCTTTGATTGGCTGCGGTTATATCCTCCGCCTATGGCAACGCTCTTCTCGGCGGCTGTTCTGATCTCCAGACGATTTTTAAGATAAATGCCGATATTTCCGTAGGAATGACTGAGATCGCAGCCGATGGCAAATTTCTGATCCGACTGAGGAACCACCGAGAGCCTGCCGCTGCCTACTATTTTCAGCTCGGCGTTTTCGGGAACAAGGATCGAGCCCGAAATAAATACCTCTCCCGATATATTCAGAGTAAGCTTGCTGTTCCTGCCTATGATAATGCTTGAATCGCCATGCTCATTTTTCAGCTCAACGTCGCAAAGATTCAGCGTACATTCAATATTATCCTTGATAATGACCATCAGATCAGATGTATAGCCCACGCTTCCTGTTAATGTATAATAGCTGCCGCTGATGAATATTTCTGTGAAATTATCAAGATCCAGAGATTTTATATCATTCTTGGTTTCATCGCAGGTGAAATAGGTCTTCGGAGCATATGTATTCTTGCTCTGAGAATAAAATCTGACGATTTCCTCCGCTATTTCGGGTTCAATGGAATTTACCAGATTATAGGAGGGCCTTGCGGTATAATATCCCTGTATCAGATCAACTCCCATTGATATTACCGTAGAAAGCTCCTCCACTGTTTCTACGCCCTCGGCAAGAACATTGAAATTATTATCATGTGCATATTCGATAATATTTCTTGTAAAGTGCTGCTTGCGCTTGTCCGACTGAATATTCATTATTAAGCTGCGGTCAATTTTTACGCAATGAGGCATAAAATTCAGAAGATTGCTGATATTTGAATAGCCGGTTCCGTAATCGTCAATGGCGATCTTGAATTTCATCTTTCGGCTTCTGTCAATTATCGCCTTGAGCTGTTCGGAATTTGCCTCGGTCTGCTCGGTAAATTCTATTACCACATTTTCCATGACGCTTTTGAATTTAGAATACAGCTCGTCAAAATCCTCATCGGAAAGAAAGCACGAGGGAATACTGTTAACAAACAGAAGCCTGCAGCCAAATTCTTCACGATGCTCATACAGAAAGCCGAAGGTATTGAGCATAGTCAGACGCTCCACATCTCCCAGCCTTCCAAGAGCGGAAGCGTGTTTCAGGATCGCTACGGGCGATATCCTTGCTTCCCCGCTGGACCTCATCAGAGCTTCATATGCAAATATTTCCCCTGTATGAGCATCAATGATCGGCTGGAACTGATATTGCAGCAAATTATCATTGAGCATTTTTGCAACATACCTGCGCTCGTTGGGATCGTATTCCTCTGCGCCCGAAGGCAAATTCATCAGACGATTTTTTTGGTGATTATCCTTTGTCATATTACGCTGATATGCCGCGTCATAGGGCAGTTTGTCCAGCAGCTCTTTTGAATCGAAAACCGCAGTCACCCTGGAATAGAAGATATGAATTCCATATCCGTTTGCGCTTGTGCTGTTATAGGAATCAAGATTTCTTTCAAGCTTTACAGGCACCTCGTCTGCGGGATTGTCATTATCAAGGATACCCGCAATAATAAACTCGTCGCCGCTGACTCTTACGCAGATATCTCCGTCGCCTGCACAGTTATTCAGGATAACAGCCATTTTCTGAAGGACCTTGTCGCCCTCCTTATAGCCGTATGCTTTATTTATGCCGTTCAGATTATCCACGTCCACGGAGATTATTCTGAGAAGCTTTCCCTTGCTCCTGTTAAATTCCTCTGTCATTATCCGCTTGAAGCCGCGCATATTCAGAAGACCTGTCAGCTGATCTCGTATCTGCGCATTTGTGGTATCGTCACAATATATCGTATGTCTGCGCTGCTTCTCCAGCGCTCTGGTCACATATCTGAGCCATTTTACAAATACGCTGTCGTACATAGCTCCGCTGTCCCCGAAGGAAAGGACGATATATCCGAAGTTGATCTTATCAAAATGAAGAGGTGTGAATATAAATGAAGAAGGCTTGTCCCTTTTTTCAAAAATAAAAGGAAGCATTTCGCTGCGGCTGAATTTCCGCTCGGTATCTACAGAGCCCTGACCCTCTATCCTCATATACGGAAGCTCCATTACATCGGAATAATCGGTAATATCGGCGCTTATATGCATAATATTCTCGTTCAGACACATCCAGAAGCTCTTTAAGCCGCTGATATAGAAGGTGTACCAGTCCAGCTTCCAGAGAAATTCGGAAAAATCGGGTGCGCTGAACAGCTCATCCTGCATATAGTTATAGCATGAATCAAAGCCGTTGTCTCCATAGGGAAGGAGATCCCGCCTTGCCGCCTCCGACAGCATATGAAGGTCAATATGTCCGCAGCCGCAGCTGATTCCCCGAACCAACTCGGAAGAGCTGCTCTCGGAAGGAACATATTCCGAGTGATTTATCATGGAAATTAGCTTGCGGGCAGCGTTTATTGCTATCCCCGAGGGATCTCTTTTTACAGAGGTGATATTTATCTTGTCGGTGGTATAAGGCTCACCGAAACAGCTGCCTGTAACGATTATATCCTCGGGAACAGAAATATTTCTGCGGTAAAGCTCGCCGATCACAGACACCGCCGCATAATCGCTGCAGCAGATCACAGCCTGTGGAAGCCCCTTTTCGATAAGGCTGTCGGCAATAGCGCCGTAATCCCCGAAAAGCTCTCTGCCGTAATAAACCATTCCCTCGGGTATAGATATTCCATGCCTTTCTATTGCGGATAAAAAGCTTTTTCTCAGGCAGTCGAAATACTCAGAATTTTCATATCCGCCCACGAACGCAGCTGTTTTAACTCCATGGACCTCCGCCAGATGGCTCACTGCAATTTCTGCACATTCATCGTAATCGAAAACGGTATTGTTATTATGAGGCTCGTATTCGTCTATGTACACCACAGGCTTTCCGATCCTTTTGAGCTTATCCTCCACCGACTTACGAATATCCTCGCTGTTAAGCCCCTTCAGAAATGCAATTACTCCGTCAACGCTGTCGTAATTCACGATCTCAAAAAGCTTGTTTTCCATGGATATGTCCTCATGCCTTGTGAGGAGGGTGGAAAAAACCGCAACATCCATATCTGCAGCAAAAAGCTCCTTCTGGATATAATTCAGAGCTCCGCAAATAAAGCTTCTGTCCGCCTCGTCTACGAGAACAGCAATCAAAGGTCTGCGCTTGTCCAAATAAATCTCTCCGCTCATTTTTATTTTCAGGCACACCTTTTGATACAATAAAGGCAAGACCCCCAACGATAAAGATGGAATTGAAAATTATTCCATGCATTATTATATCACATTTTAACAAATTCGTCAATAGTATTTTAAAAAAATTCGTCATAAAAAATAAAATACTTTGAATTTAAGCGATACAAATTTATTTTGTATAAAATTTAAAATGGATTGAAAATTGCTGAAAAAAATGATAAAATAAAAATATCAACAGATAATCTCCGAAATAATTCAGGTGAAAAAATGAATGTTACAAAGCAATTTTCTAAATATATGTTAAGAAGCGTCCTCGGAATGGTCGGTATCTCTCTGTATCTCCTTGCGGACACTTATTTTATTTCCATTGCAGTGGGTGCAGACGGAATTACTGCTCTGAATCTTGTGCTCCCTATCTACAGTCTCATTTTCGCTGTTGGCGCTATGATCGGGGTCGGCTCTGCCATACGTTTTTCGGTCGATAATGTCCGCAGAAGTGATGACAAGGACAAATATTTCTTTAACGCACTTTTCTGGGGTACATCTATCGGGCTGATCTTCTCATTTACGGGATATTTCTTTCCACAGAAGGTTATGACCTTCATGGGCGCTGACAGCGTTATCTGCGCTGTCGGTTCAGGCTACACACGCATTTTTATGTCCTGCGCTCCGTTTTTCATCTATAACCATATCTTCAATGCCTTTGTGAGAAATGATAATGCACCGTCAATCGCAATGGCAGCGACGCTTCTGAGCAGTTTTTTTAACATTGCGGCTGATTATATCTTCATGTTTCCCATGAAAATGGGGATGGAGGGAGCGGCGCTTGCAACAGGTATTTCTCCGCTGATCGGTGTTCTGATTTGCGGCATCAGGCTCACATCAAAGAAAAGCTCTGTAAGGCTCGTATTTTCTGTTCCCTCTATTAAAAAGCTGCTGTACTCCTGTCAGGTCGGGATATCATCCTTTGTGGGAGAGATCTCCTCGGGAGTCACAACTGCGGTTTTCAACGGGCTTATCCTTGCTGCGGCGGGCAATACGGGTGTTGCGGCTTATGGAATCGTTGCAAACTGCTCCCTTGTGGCGGCTTCAATATTTAACGGGATCGCTCAGGGCTCCCAGCCCATCGTCAGCAGCCTTTGCGGCGACGGTGATATAAAGGGGATAAAAAAGACTGTCAGACTTGCAGCTTTGACATCTCTTGCGTTTTTTGCAGTCATTTTTTCTGCGGTGTTTATCCTTGCCGAGGAGATCACAGGAGTGTTCAACAGTGAGAGAGACTTGCTGCTTTCGGCATATGCGGAAAACGGCATCAGGCTTTATTTTATTGGATTTTTATTTGCAGGTCTGAACATTTCCGCTGCGGGAATACTGAGCGCAGCCGAAGCCGCAAGAGCTGCTTTCTCGGTATCGGTCAGCAGAGGCTTTATTGCAATAATTCTCTGTGCTGTCATTATGTCCGCTGTATGGGGATTAAACGGGATCTGGCTTTCCTTTGCGGCTGCCGAGCTAATAACATTTATCATTGTTATTTTTGAAATGAAAAGGACAATATATAAAAGGTAAATATCAATTGTTCCACGTGGAACGATTGTGCGAAAAATGTCAGATCTTGGATTTATTTAAATATTTCCGTCCTAATAAATATTCTTAGATTGACATTACGGGAAATATGTAATAAAATAAAAAAAAATACGCTGCGGAGGTTCATTATGGATGATATCAGACAAAAGCTCCCCTATCTTGACGAATCCCTCTCATACAAGGAAAGAGTGGACGACCTTCTTTCAAGGCTTACTCTTGACGAGAAGATAAATATGCTTTCCACCCATCATCACAGTATTGAACGGCTTGGAATCAAGGAATGGTTTATCGGCACAGAATGTGCCCGAGGCTATGTCACACATGACAACGACCGTCCATCCACTGTTTTTCCTCAGCCAATCGGAATGGCATCAATGTTTGATGATGAGCTTATGGAAAAGATCGGTGAAATCGCAGGAAATGAATTTCGTGCATATTACAATCGTGATGGAAAGGGCGGACTAATGATCTGGGGTCCCACGGTGGACATGGAGCGTGACCCCCGCTGGGGCAGGACCGAAGAGGCATACGGCGAGGATCCCTTCCTCACAGGAAAAATGACTGCGGCATATACAAGAGGCCTCAGAGGCGATGATCCAAAGGTAGTGAAAACCATTCCCACTCTCAAGCATTTCTGCGCAAACAACAATGAAAAAAACAGGGGCAGCTGCTCCGCAAATATTGATCCCCGAACCAAGCACGAATATTATTATGCCGCCTTCAAGCCCGCCGTAACAAAGGGCGGGGCATATTCGATGATGGCTGCATATAACGAGCTTTCGGGCGTTCCCGCCATCTGCAATCCCGAGCTTCAGACTATTGTTAAGGACAAGTGGGGACTGGGATTCGTGGTTTCCGACGGAGGAGATTTTTCCCAGAATGTTACATATCACAGGTTCTGCTCTTCTCATGCGGAATCGCTTGCGTTATGCCTTAAAGCGGGCTGCGATGTAATGACAGATTGTGACGAGCTTGTTTCCGAGGCGGCATACAAGGCTTTAAAGGAAGGGCTTATCACCGAAGCTGACATCGAGAGGGCTGTGGGAAATTCTCTGGAGGGACGCTTCCGTCTGGGTGAATTTGACAGCTCCACTCCCTTTGATAATATCCCGCCCGAGATAATAAATTGCGAAAGCTCGAAAAAGGTAAATCTCAGAGCAGCAATGGAAGGCATTACACTGCTTAAAAACAGCGGTATTCTCCCTCTGTCAAAGGAAAAAATCAATAAGCTGCTTATCTGCGGTCCTCTCGCAGATGAAAATCTCCGTGACTGGTACACAGGCTATTCGGATTATGAATACTCCGTTCTAGACGGGTTCAGGCGCTCCCTTGGAGAGGACAAAATTCTTTATGACAACGGCTTTGACAGAATTGCGATTAAATCCGTATCAAACGGAAAATATCTCACCATTGACGAAAACGGCTTTGCGGTCTGCTCGGCAGATAGTGTGGGCAAAAGAGAGATTTTTGAATACCGAGATCTGGATTTTGATGTTCTGAACATCTATTCATGCGCCGAAAGAAAATATCTGACATTTACAAACGAGGTTAAGGCGGAGACCGAAGCTGTTTTTCAATGGTTCACAACTGAAACCATTCACAGGCGTGATTATGAAGGCTTTGTGACCTTTGAATCCCGCACCCATGATGAAGTGATAACAGACGAAAACGGAAGGCTTATCTGCCGCCCAAGATCGGGAATAACTAAAAACAAGCTTTTTGAAATTGAGATAATTTCCAAAGGTTCCGACAGGATAGCAAAGCTTGCTGCTCAGGCAGACGCTTCAATTGTATGTGTTGGAAATCATCCCATGCAGGTCGCAAGGGAATGTTATGACAGACCCGATATCACTCTACCAAAGCCACAGCAGGAGCTGACAGAGGCATCATATTCCGCAAATCCGAACACTGTTATGCTGATTGTTTCAAGCTATCCCTTTTCTGTAAACCGTGAAAATGAGCTTCTGCCTGCCATTGTTTACACATCTCATGCAGGTCCCGAGCTTGGAAATGCCGTTTCCGCCTGCCTGTTGGGCGAATATAATCCCGCTGGAAGAACGCCCATGACATGGTACAGTTCTGTTCGTGAGCTGCCCGATATCATGGATTATGACATTATCAAAAACGATATGACATATCGTTATTACCGAGGAAAGCCGCTTTATCCCTTCGGTTACGGACTCTCCTACTCAAGCTTTGCATATTCGGACTTCACGGTCTATGAAGCTCCCGACAAAAATTATCTGACTGCCGAGCTTGATGTAAAAAACATATCCGATATTGACGGAGACGAGGTTGTCCAGATCTATTTCCGTTTTGAAAACAAACGGATAAAGCGCCCGATAAAGCAGCTTTGCGGATTCAGAAGACAAAGCATCAAAGCGGGCTCCACTGCTAACATAATAATTGAAATTGACCGTTCTGAGCTTGAATTCTGGGACGTATCCCGAGAAAAATTCTGCCTTGAAACGGGAGACTACACCTTTATGGCAGGCGCATCAAGCGAGGATATCAGAGATACCGCAGCGCTGTTCATTGAGGGTGAGACTGTTCCTCCGAGAGATGTCAGAAAAGCTGTCAAGGCAATAAATTTCGATGATAAGGGAACGGTAAAAATGCTTTGGTCAAAAGGACTTTCCGAGCATTTTATTCAAAGCTCGGGCTATACACCCTATCTGATTTATCAAAGCTGCAATACCGATGGGGCGAAAATGCTTGAGATAAAGGCATCTGCATGGGAAAAGCCCGAAAACGTCAAGGTGTATGCCGACACGACAGACAGCGCTCCGATTGCTGAAATTGCTGTCCCTCCAACCGATGGAATTGACGATTTCAGGACTATTACCGTTTCTGTGGAAAAGCTTTCCTCGGTGCATGACCTGATTTTTGAGCTTGGCGGCAGCTCTGCTTTGCTGTCATTCAGATTGTTCTGATGATTTTTTCTCATAATATTTATAAGAAAAAACCGCTTTTGACAAATCTGAAGTGCCCCCTGTCAAGTAGACATCTGAAAAAACAAAAGAATGTTTAGAATTAGTTCAAATCCACCCTGCTGCGCAGCAGGGTGGATTTTTTACGCCGCCGCTGCCGAGTGGAATTCCATAGGTGTCATACATTTCAA
>JALFVE010000013.1 GCA_022787085.1 Oscillospiraceae bacterium
TTTCTACTACTTTGATTTTGAATTCCGGCGTGTACCTTTTATTTGGCTGTCCTTTAGGCATAAAAATGCCCCCTTTCGTTAGTTTCAATATCGGTATATTTTTATTATACCACATTGTCTAACAAAAGGGGAGCATTTCAAGAAATGCGGACAGCTTTTTTTCTGTTCAACACAATAAGCAATTCCGACAAACATATTCCGATTTTACGGGCAGATTACTTATCATTGATTATTTGTAAAAGAACGATTCACCCAATCCAGCGCCAGCTCGAACCATCGGGCAGCAGTTTTGTTTATATAGCGGGGGTCGTTGTTTTTTACAGTGGTGATGTCACACATGGCGATGCCGTGACCGCCCTCTGGGAAAATATGCAGCTCAAAGGGACGGTTATTTCGTGACATTGCAGCGGCAAACATAAGGCTGTTCTCGACGGGAACGACCCTGTCATCGGCGCAGTGCCAGATAAATGCGGGCGGGGTTGCTTCCGAAACGTGAGCTTCAAGGCTTGCAAGGGCTTTAAGCTCATCGGTGGGAGCAATATTCTTCGCAGAAAGGGGATGGGTATAATCCCCCGCAGTGATAACGGGATAGCAGAGCACCATTTTGTCGGGACGGATATTTTCCGAAAAAAGCTCCGCATATCTCTCGTGATGGACTCCGAGGCTTGCGCAGAGATGACCTCCCGCAGAAAAGCCGCAGAGAATGATATCGCCATTGCAGCGGAGGCTGTCCTTATTTTTACGGATATATTCCACCGCCGCAGCCAGCTCTAAAAGAGCGGTGGGAAATGGCTTGTCCACGCAGCTGTATTCCGGCACAAAGCTGTTAAATCCATGGGAATACCACCTTGCCGCACAAGGCTCGCCCTCTCTTTTTGAGCAGTGCTCATAGCTTCCCCCGGGAACGGCTATCACCGCAGGGAATGTCCTGTCGGGGTCTGTATCGTGGATAATGCAGGAAAGAGACGGGCAAAGCCCCTCTCCCGAAAGCCCCGCTTTTTCATAGGGAGGCGTAAGAGCAGCAGTGAAGGTTTTCATATTTTTTCGTCCTTTCGGGTGTCGGCTGCGGATTCCTCGGACACAGGCTTTTTAACTCTGCATAATGCCGCAAAGCCGCTTTTTTGACCGAGTATCTCCTTTGCGATATTAGCGCCGACGGAATCGCCGCCTAAAACAATCACATATCCTTTGCAGCCCTGTGTTATATGCCCCCACTCGCTGCAATCCCATGCCCTGGCAGCGCAGAGAAGGATATAGTCATACTGGGGAGCAAGATATTCCAGAAGCCTTGCATATTCGGGGGAGGAAAAGACCTCTGCGGGAGACATATCTCCCTTTTTCTTCTCATGGGAAATAATGTCAACTCCCTTGCGTGCATTTACCGAAATAATATCCCAGACGGCACATTCACCCTTGACGAAGCCCGCAAGGCTGCCTGCGGGAGCGGCTTTGAATATCTTATAAACGGCAGGAGAATTTATCATGCAGTCGATTATAACAGTCCTTTTGCCCTTTTCGGCAAGTGCGCAGGCAAGATAGGAGGTTATCTTTGCGGCGGGGGGGATATCCTCGGAGGTCCTGTGACTGTCCGAGGCAATTGTGATGAGCTTTGAAGAGGCTTTTTCGGAAGCCTCGGCAAGCTTGTCTGCCGCCGCCGTATATCCGCTTTTTTCCAGTCCCTCGGGAGCAGCAAGAGGAAGCTCGCCCAGATCAAGAGCCGACTTGCAGGCGTCATCAATGTAATTCTGCATGAAAAGGGCGGACTGATAATCATTTTCCCTGTCGGCTTTTTTGGTATGGTAGGAATGTTTTCTTCCGCCGAATAATGAGGACATTGCAAGATAGCAGACAAGCCCGCCCGCAAGTCCTGCCCCTGCCGCAATATTTAAAAACGGCAGCGATGGAGCATTTGGAAGATCGAAGCCCGATATTATCTCAAAGGGGGGTATCTCGGAGGAGCTTTCCGCAAGATACAGGATATTCATCAGAATGATGGGGGCTTCGGCGGGATCATCCATTCCGCAGAGGATTATCTCCGCTCCCGAGGAATTTCCGAGCCTTGAAACCGAAACAGCGTCCTTTATCCTGTCAGCAGTTACTCCCGAGCCCACAGCGGCTCTTTCAAGCAGCTTTTCATCCTCAACGGCACGTCTGAGAGCGGAAACGCTTCGGGATATTTCCGTATCCACCACGCTGCTCTGAGGGGATGCCTCCGTAAAAAATATGACCGCCCGCCCGTTTTCCTCGGGCTTTCGGGCAAAAAGGCAGAAAAGCCCTGCGGCTGCGGCAGTAAGGACCGCAGCCGTAAGGGAATAAAGAACCTTTTTTATAGGGTGGGACATTTCTGACTCTCCTTAATGATAATGCACCTTGCGGCATCAGAATTTTCTTTTTCTTCTGACACGTCTGCGCTTCTTTTTCTTGCTTGAAACAGCGTAAATAATAATATATATCACAATAAGAGCGGCGGCAATTGCAGCGGCGGCTATGAACCAGCCCGAGGAAATGAACTGCTTTGCCTTATCCCAGCTGTAGGCAAGCTGAGAGAGGGTAACGTCATCCTGCGCCGCAAGGGGAACGGAGCATACCTCCTCCCCCGACATGGACAGGGAATAGGTTCCGAACACCTGACCCTTGGAAATGGGAGCGGTGATGGTGCCGTCCTCATTCAGTAGGCTTTCATCAATGGTGATCTTTTCGCTCAGACGGGCAGCGTCAATGGTTTTGAGCCACATACAGCTGTAGCTTTCGGCGGTGACGAGACGGACAAAATCGCTGCTTTCGCCGAATCGCACCTGCAGCTCGGTGATCTCCTTGTTTGACTGGAGCAACTGCTTGTATTCAAAATTCTCGAATGCCCATTCGTAGAGGTTTTTGTGGTCGTCGTAATGGAGATAAACGGAATCTCCGTTTTCGTCGTACATGGGGGAGCCCATGGTCACAAGAAGATAATTGTTGCCGTCTCTTGAGCCAAGGGTAACGAGATTTCTTCCCGATTCGTCAAGAGTACCCGTCTTGAAGCCCTTTGCATACTGATAATAATAGCTGCTGGAACGATTCAGCATGCTGTTTGTGTGGTAAATATGCGCCCAGCCCTCGCCGTGAACGTTGGTGGCGTGCATTTCATATTCGGGTGTGGTGGCTATTTCCACAAGCTTTGGATAATTATCCACTGCGTATTTTGCGATAAGAGCCATATCATTGGCGTTTGTGTACTGCTTGTCATCGTAAAGACCGTGGGGATTTACGAAATTTGTTCCCGTACAGCCGATCTCCTTCGCCTTTTTGTTCATCATATCAACAAAATTTGCGGTGCTTTCCCCACCCACATGATAGGCAAGCACACCTGCCGATTCGCAGGCGGATTTGAGCATGAGGGAATACAGCAGGTCTGTTACCGAGACCTCCTCGCCCCTTTCAAGTCCGACTGAAGAGGCGTTCTGACCGTAAAGCTCGTCAAATACCGCAAGGGGTGCCTCAAAATATGTATTATCCAGGTCTGAAACATTGTCGAGCACTATCATGGCGGTCATTATCTTGGTGAGAGATGCGGGATACATCTTCTTATCGGGATTTTTGGTATAAACCACCACGTCCTTGTCGAGATTTATCATTACCGCCGCCTCGCTGGAGATGGTGAAATTGGGGGTAAAGGTCAGCGCCGATGCCTTTGGCGGAAACATCGCTATTATAAGGCTTATGAGCATTGCCGCTGCAATAAGCACAGGTATGCTGCGTATTTTTCTGCTTGTCATTTTTATATCTATCCTTTCCGAAAATATTGCATAAAGGTCTACACGTTTATATTATACCAAATCCCTTCGGAAAATGGAAGAGCTTTTTCGGATTTTTTTATAATTACACGGAAAAATTTTTCTTGACAACTCCCCGTCTCCGTGCTATAATAAATAAAATCAATCTGAAAGGAGCTGTTTTTGATGACTGTAAAATATGAGGCGGCAGCATTTTAAAACCGAATAACGGGGCTTAAAAAATCTGCGGGGATATTCCCCTTTGGATCTTTGTGCCCGAATGACCTTTTTGTGAGAATGATATAAAGGCATTATGCCTTGAAGCTTCACACCTGAGGGTGTGTATTTTTTTACCCATTTTTGGGAAAAAGGTTTCCTGCCGCCATGAAAGGAGTGTTGTAATATGAAATTTTTTTACGAAACAAGCATTGCCAATTATAGCGGAGGTTTTGAAAATGAACGAATATACAATAAATATGAAGGATTACGGCTACAAGGGCGGAGCGCTTTCTGACGAGAGCCATGTTCCCGCAAGGATAACCGCCGTTCACCGTGAACGCTTTGAAGCAGTATGCCCTTACGGCATTGTCAGCGCAAGAACGAAAACAGGCGCATATCGGGACTTCTCCGAGGATTACCCCACAGCGGGGGATTTTGTTGAGCTGGAATATAATCCCATAGGGGACAGCCTTATCACCGCGACCCTGCCGAGACGCTCCTTTTTCTCAAGGAGAGACCCCACTCCCGGACGGGGAGAACAGGCTGTTGCCGCAAATTTCGACTATGTATTCATCATGCAGTCCTTAAATCACGACCTGAATCCCAAGCGGCTTGAAAGATATCTCACCCTGTCGTGGCAGTCGGGAGCTATACCCGTTATCCTGCTCACAAAGGCGGATATCTCGGATAATATCAATGCCGCCGTAGCAGAGCTTTCACCTTCGGCGGCGGGAGCGGAGATAATTCCTATCAGCTCAAAAACGGGCTATGGGCTTGACAGGGTGAGAGAATTTATATGCGATGGAAAGACCGCAGTTTTCGCAGGCTCCTCGGGAGTGGAAAAATCCACCCTTGTAAACGCCCTTGCGGGGGAGGATATCATGTCAGTAAGCGGCATCAGGGAAAATGACAGCAAGGGGCGTCACACCACCACCCACCGCCAGCTTATCCGTCTTGAAAACGGCGGCATGATAATCGACACCCCGGGAATGAGAGAGCTTGGAATGTGGGACGTTTCAAAGGGGATCGGTGAAGCCTTCGAGGACGTGGAGGAATTTACCCATATGTGCCGCTTTTCCGACTGCCGCCATGAGTCCGAGCCGGGCTGCGCAGTCAGGGCGGCAATCGAGCGGGGTGAGCTTTCCGAAGAAAGATGGGAAAGCTACAAACAGCTCAAAGCCGAGGCTGAAATATCCGACAGGGAGGAACTTATGCGGCGCAAGCGCCAATTTATGAAGGACGTTGCGGTAAATAACAAAAACCGCCGGAAGCACGCAAGGCGCTTTGGCGGCAAGGATAATTATTAAGTAATACTAATCTTTAATCGTTCTATAGACAAAGCCGACAGATGAAATAATTCCAGTCTAGGAAAGCTCCCTTGCAAGGCTTGTCGCCTTGCAAGGGAGCGCTGCCTTATAAGGCAGCAGATGATGAATGGGATTATTTCAGCCGAGGATTTGTCTATAGGTTGATTGAAGATTAGTATTAGTTACACAGTTGTGACCAATAATGTTCGTGAGTTTGAGAGGGTATCAGGGCTTCGGATAGAAAATTGGGCAGAAGAAATGCAGTTGTGTTGATCGGTGTAATATACTTACATAAGTCAGTCTGATTGCTATGTCGCACATAAATAGGAACAAATCCGCTCTCAGCGATGGAGGTGGATTTGTTTTCCTGTTTTCTCTCATTTCTAACCGGAATTTCTTTGAAATGCCGGCTGGGTTAGAAATTGGTTAGAAAAAATGATTTTTTTCGCATTGTATCATATTTCAAAAAGGCAAAAAAATCCCCTGAGCAACGTATCTGCGTTGTTCAGGGGACTGGTGCCGCAAACGGGATTTGAATTGACCAAATCATTTTTTGCGTTATTCTGTAATTCGTCACAAACGCCTATTCTACGAGGTTTTACGGCAATTTGCGCAAATTCGATTTTGCTGTTTTCAGGTATCTTTTTGCAGCATTAAAGACCAAATAAAGACCAAAATTGTTGGCATATCTCTGCTCCACATAATAATAACGGTAATGATGAGGAGCTCAGCGCAGAGGACAAGCAAAAAACGCCTCAAGCACATGAGTGCTTCCGCATATACCTCAAATGTAGAAGCTTCTTTTGGAGAAACAGCGCAAGCGGGAATATTACCGCAGCCTTATCCCCAAGGGGTATAACAGGGATTATGACTTTTCAAAATTGAGGCTGTTTTGTAGGAAAACGCCTTGACAAGGTATATATTATGATATATACTAATAATAAGGGAGGCGATATTATGATGACTGCAAAGATTTTTGAAAATGGAAGAAGCCAGGCTGTAAGACTGCCAAAGGAATACAGATTTTCGTCTAACGAGGTTGCTGTTAATAAAATAGGTAATATTGTGATGCTTATGCCTATTGAAGAGGCTGAAAATAAATGGGCTATGTTTTCACAGGCATTAGATATGTTTTCCGATGATTTTATGGAAGACGGCAGAACTGATTTTTCACCACAGAAAAGAGAAGAATTATGAGATATATGCTTGACACGAATATATGCATCTATGCTATCAAGCACAGACCGCCGCAGGTGCTCGAACGTCTGAAGGAGCATGAGCCATCAGAGATCTGCATATCCGCAATAACCTATGCCGAGCTTGTTCATGGAGTCGAAAAAAGTGCGGCAGTGGAGAAAAACAGACTTGCACTTACCCTGCTTTTATCGAATATTGAAATAATTGATTTTGACAGTAATGCCGCTAATGAGTATGGTAATATCAGAGCTGCACTTGAAAAAGCGGGAACCCCTATCGGTCCGCTTGACATGATGATAGCAGGGCATGCAAGGTCGATTAGTTACACAGTTGTGACCAATAATGTTCGTGAGTTTGAGAGGGTATCAGGGCTTCGGATAGAAAATTGGGCAGAAGAAATGCAGTTGTGTTGATCGGTGTAATATACTTACATAAGTCAGTCTGATTGCTATGTC
>JALFVE010000044.1 GCA_022787085.1 Oscillospiraceae bacterium
CGGACAAATAGTCGTTCACTGCTTTTAATTTCAGTTCTACAGAATATTTCTTATGTATTCTTTTTGGCATAAATTAACCCCCTTAGTGTAGTCTCGAATTTTTGTTTTTTCGAGTGTCTACTCTAAGGGGATTATATCAAATTACTCCGATCACCAGATTTTTGAAATCAAGATAAAAATCCGAGCCTACAGAGGATATCTGATTTACGGGGATCGTATCGGTCTTGCAGCCGAGAGGAATGAATGTGAGAATATTATTGGGAACTTTGAGAGTGATAAGGTTATCGTCCTGCCTGATCTCACCCTTCATGTAAAACGTGGGAATAGATGATGCAAATGTAATTGGATTCATATTTTTACCCCTTTTCTTTATCATATATATGCAATTATAATGCATTACTGCATCGCTTTTCAACAGCAAAGTGTTAATGAATTATGAATATTTTGAGTTTTATCTGTCGGTATAAGGAACAATATCATTATACACGCATCTCATGCGCTCATCAAACTGCCTGTCAAGGTGATAATGCCCGAAATACCACTTTCTGAAATCCACCGTCTCATAAATTTTCTGAAGGAAATCCGTAAGCTCATTGGTCTCACGAAGGACGTCAATTGTGCAATGGACCCATGTGGGCGCACAGTGGGAGAGGATCATATCCACCTTGTTTCCATGCTTTGCAAGATTCTCCATGGCAGTATCATATTCCTCGGGAGAGGGCATTTCTCTTGCCCACCAGCTTACATTCTCCTTGCGGTATTTCTTGTCCCCCGAAGCCGCTCCACCCATGGTGAAAAGCTTCAGCCCGTCAATTTCGTAAACCTGTCCCCTCATCAGATGGATAACATCGGGCTTTATAAAATGGACATTTCCGCCCATCCACTCCGAAACGGGGTATTCGTCAAGCTTTGCATGATTTTCGTGATTGCCATCCACGAAAAGGGTGGTCCACGGCTTGCCCTGAAGCCAGTTCTGCCAGAAATCATCCTCCTTGTCGGTCTTATACCAGACAAGCCCCGCATCCCCGCAGATAATTACATAGTCATCACGGGTCAGCCCGTCGCAGGGAAAATGGCGGCTGTTCAGCTTATGGATATCAATGGGGCAATGGGTATCGCCTGTTATGTATAGCATTTCCCGCACCTCCCTGCGAAAAATCGGCAATCTCAGTCCAAAGGATAATTTTTCAGATCGGGCAGCTCGTCAAGAGTGAGCACCCTCTCATGATTATAAGCCTTTGTAAGAAGCTCTATGGTAGTATACTCGTCATTTATAACAACGCCCAGCTTCATGGTGAAGGGATCGCTCCATGTTCCCCAGAAAAGCCATCTTGCATTGTCGTTCATTACCTTGTCGGGATCCATAACGCAGCCGTTCTCGGTGAGTGCGATAAGCTTGGTCTTTTCGCCGTAGTTTGCAGCCATATCCCCGAAGCGGCCGCTCTGGGAGGAATCAACGTGATTTCCCGCATAAATATCCCAGCCGTTGATGTCAACGGTATCATCGCCGGGGTACCACTCGGGGTCCTGACCGTTCCATATCCAGATAAGGTTTGTAAGATTATGCTCATTTGTCATCTTGTCGTACATCACATTCCAGAGCTTCTTGTAGCTCTCAGCCTCGCAGTCGCCCCACCAGAACCAGCCGCCCGAAGCCTCGTGGAGAGGTCTCCACAGCACGGGAACGCCTGCGTCCCTGAGACGGGCAAGCTCTGCGGACATATTGTCAATATCATCCATAAGGAGCTGATAGCCCTTTTCGTCCTCGCCGTTCATTATCTTGTCAAGATCAAGCTTAGAGGCTTCCTTGTAGAAGGAGCGGTACCATGGCTGCTCTCCTGCGTTCACCGCATATTCCTCGGGAGATGTCCAGTGCCAGCAGAGCTGAACTATTCCGCCTGCATTCTTGTACCAGTCATAAGCGTATTCAACAGTCCTTGATTCGCTGCCGTGAGCCTTGCTGCCAAGGCTGTAATTGCCCACATCAAGACCTAAAACAGCAAATGACTTGCCTGTTTTTGCGGTTATCTTCTCAAATTCGGAGGAAGCACGTCCCTCGTCCGCATACTGTCCCGCAAGGGAATATTTTCCGTAAACATCGCAGAGGAATTTATAAAGCCTGCGGGTATTTTCATCCGCATTGGGATTTGAAAGAGGCGCTGTTACCTTGTATGTATCCTCGGTTATGGGCTTTGCCGCCGCCGAAATGATAACGCAGTCAATGTCGATATATCCCCAGCTCGGGGTAATGGATATCTCATGAGTGCCCTTTTCAAGATAGATATTCACAAGAGGTGTGTCTCCGAAAAGCTCGGTGGAGTAGGTGGTGATATCGCCTATCTTCATGCCGTCCAGAAGAACGTTATTCACTCTGCCCTTGCCGCCCTTGGTCTGAAAATTGAGATCATAGAAGCCGCTGTATGGAATATCAGCCGTCATCCTGACCTCGTCGCCCTCAACGTTCACGCCGTTAACATAGCCGCCTCCCGAAGCCTCGGGGAGATCTACGGTCACAGCCGAGCCCGAAAGCGCTCCGCCCTCCGCTTCCACGGTAAGAGTAAAGTCCGCAGGCACCTCCGATGGCGTAAGAGGATAATCGGACAGATCGAGATTTTCATTGAACTCGGTCCTGATATCTCCGAAAACTGCATCTATCCCATCAGCTTCACTTCCTTCCTCAGCAGCCGTTTCGCTCTGAACGCTTTCTGCGCCGCCCGTGCCCGCATTATCCACGCTGTCGGCAGCCTTGTCTCCGCAGGCAGCAAAAACGGAAGCGGTCATGACAAGAGCACATACTCCTGCCGCAATTTTTACGATTTTATTCGACATTATTTCAATTCCTTTCAAAGTAAATCTTACCGTTTATCATGGTCATTAAAATATCCGAGGATATCTCAAAGGGGTCGCCATTTATTAAAATAAGGTCGGCGTCCTTTCCGACGGTAACTGAGCCTGTTCTATCCCCGAAGCCTCCAAGCTCCGCAGCGGTGATGGTAATAGCTTTAAGCGCCTCCTCACGGGGAAGACCGTATTTTTGGCAATATGCCGCACCTGCTGTAAGGAAGTTAATGGGATTTTCGGGGTGATCGGTGCATATGGCAAGCTTAACGCCCGCCTTGTATAGCTTTGCGGCATTCTCAAGGGAGGCATTTGCAAGCTCGGGCTTGCCCCTGTCGCAGATAATGGGGCCAACCACAGCCATAGCTCCTCTTTCCCCTAAAATATCCGCAATAAGATGCCCCTCGGTGCAGTGAACAAGAAGGGGCTTCAAGCCAAATTCGCCGCATATCCTCAGAGCGGTCATTATATCATCCGCCCTGTGGCAGTGAAAATGCGCCCTAAGCTCGCCCTTCAGCAATGGAAGCAAAGCCTCGCATTTGATATCATAATCGGGTCTGTCCTCAGGCTCCTCGGCGCTGTCCAGCTGCTCGCCGTATCTTTTCGCCTTTTCAAGAGCTTCACGGATAAGCGCCGCCGTTGCCATTCGTGTCTGGGGAGCCTCATCCCGCTCGGTGTAGTAGGATTTGGGATTCTCCCCCAGAGCAAATTTTATCCCCGCCCGCATTATAACAGCCTCGTCAAGGCAGCGGGCAGCAGTTTTTATTGCAAGCATATCCCCGCCTATTGGATTCAAGGAGCCGACTCCCGTTACTACCGAGGTAACTCCCGCTTTAACAGCGTCCCCGAAATACCCGTCACGGAAATTTATCCCGTCAACAGAGCGGAGCTGGGGCATAACAGGGTCGCTGCCCTCATTTACATCAATGCCCTCGTCTCCTGCGCCGTCTCCGATAAAGCCCATGTGAGTGTGGATATCAATAAAGCCCGGCATAAGGATATTTCCGCCTGCGTCAATATCCTCCCCCGAAATATTTTCGGGCAAGCCCTCAGAGATGCCGCATATTTTCCCGTCCTCCACCCGCACAAAGCCCGAAGGGATACGGGGGCAGGTCTTATCCATGGTGATTATTTCTGCATTATAAATGTACATGGCACACTCCCGCAGTCATCAGCCCAGACCGCACTCGTCGTAATCCTTCCAGCGCTCGTTGTAATTATAGTTGCTTATCATTCTGTATGCGATATAACCTGCGGAAACAAGAAAGACAAACAGAGCTGTAACAACAGGCACTGCGGTGCGTATCATTGTTCTTGTATCGGGGCGGTGCATTTCTTTTTTCATATTATCGTTCCTTTCATTGCGGTGATATACTATAAATATAGTATATCCTGTAATTATTCCACAGCTGCAAGCCTTTCAGCCTGACAATACTATTATATACTTTTCCTGCGGATTTTTCAAGTGGGGACAGGTGTTTTCAAACGTTTATATGCGGATTTTTTCCAAAAGGAATGATTTTGGAGCAAATTTCAGAGATATGCATAAATTTATATCACAGCAGATATGCATTATGCATAAAAAACAAAGAAGAAATTTGTTCTGCTTAGCCGAATATATTAACATTAAATTATCATAGTTTACAATAATGGTTATACTTTTTGTAAAAAAGCCCCCTTTTGAAGTGTAAAAATGCAATTTTGGCTAAATGACTAAAAATTACAGCACATTCGTCCCAATTCGCATTTATTCTCCCTTAAAATCGCATTATTTATGAATGTAATCAACAATTTATAGTCATTCTGCACAAAAACGAATTTTATTTTTTCTTTGACACAAAGAAGAAATTACGGTATAATTACAAGTACATTCTGATTTGTAACCGTTTTGAAACCATTTGAAATAATTTCGGGTTTTATTTCGGACAGCTTCGGGATCATGGTTAAACTTTCCGTATTATTCGGCAAGTATAAAGGTGGTAATACAAAAAACGACAGCCTCGCAAGTTTTTTTTAAAGAAGGCTGTCAGGGAGATTTTTATATGATAAGCAGAATCAGACAGATCCTCGCCAAAGGGTGCAGGCTTTCGGGCATCAGAGGCTGCATGGCAGCAGGTGCGGTCACTGCGGGAATCGCAGCATTTGCGGTCATCGGCAGCGCAGGCTCGGACAGCGTTTCGAACCTAAACCTTGAAACGGACGTTATCCCCGAGGATGCAGCCGTAACCGAGGCGCAGACCGAGAAACGCACATATTCAAGAGATATTGATTTCCTCTTTGATGAGGACACGGCAGCAGCCAAAGAAACAGCTGATGAAGAGCAGTCCGCAGCCGACAGCTCCGAGGATATCCCCGAAGAAGAGGCTCAGACCGAAGACATAGCTCCCGCCGCAGAGGCTTATGAGAAAGAAGTCAGCGAGGCTTCTGAAGCTGAAAGCGAAGCCGGGGAATACACAGATAATGAAGAGGCTCCCGCAGAGGAAGAGCCTGCAAATGAAGAAGCAAAGCCTGCCGCAGAAGCGGAAGAGCCTGAAGATACCGAAAATGAGATCTCTGAGGACAGCGAAGCCGAGGACGAGGCGCTTGACGGAAATTCCGACAGCGTAACAGCCCGCAGCTCTGCCGCAAACGGAGACGAGGAAAACGGCGGACTTTCCTCCGCACTTGACCTTGAAATAGACGACGAAGCAGTTCCCGCAGCGGATTATGACAATGAAGAAGCAGAGGAGGACGCTTCCGAGGAAAGCACCGAAGAAGCAGCCGCAGAAGCAGAGGATGAAGACGACCTTGACGATATCCCCGAGGATATCACCCTTGACGACGAGGACGAGGACAACGATTCCGCTCCTCAGGAGGAAGCCATCTCTCTTCTCGAGCTTCCTCAATGGCTTCAGTTTGATGAAAACGGCGTTCCCACAGAATATGCTCAGGTCCTGAGCGGAAAAGCCTGCGCATATACAGCTGAGCCCGACGCTCTGATGTCCACAGGCAAAGAGGTATTTCAGGGCTATGTTGCTGTAGACCCCGACATTATCCCCTATGGCTCCGAGCTTTACATAGTTGCCGAGGACGGCGATGTTTACGGCTATGCTATTGCCGCTGATACAGGCTATTCCGTCCGCAAGGGTCACATTATCGTTGATCTCTTTATGAACGAGTATGATGACTGTATTCAGTGGGGCAACAAGACTGTTAATGTTTATGTTCTGAAATGCGCCGATGCTGATAACGAATAATATCATTCCCACATTCCTTTCGGGATGTGGGAATTTTTTTTATAAAACTATCCCCCGAACATAATCCGGGGGATAGATCAATCATATCAAATTATTTTCCCGTAAGTGCGCTTCTGCCCACCTTGTCATAAAACGCCGAAATGAAGATAACAGGCGCCGAAAAATGAACGGAAGGCTCATTGGTTGAAAAGCTGTATGTATTGTCCGCATAGCACTTTGCCGCAGGACAGCCCTTTTCAATATGCCACTTGGAATATTCATCGCTGCGCTCCAGATTTGCACCGCTGACGATCATTCCCGCAAGGGGCGGCTCGTTTTCCATAAAAGCGCTCATGGCATGATAGGGCATTTTGCAGCACTCGCCGTCGCTGCCCGTCATATAGGATATCCCCATGGGATTCTTTCCGAAAACATAGCCCAGCTGATCTGTGGCGCCCTCCAGATATTTGCTGTCGCCGCTCACAAGATATGCCGTTATAAAGCCCATACAGTCGGATAAAACCGCAAAATTGCTGCCGTAAGAATATCCTCCGCCTGCGCTCCTTGCTGTGCGGTAGCCGCTGGAGCCTGCCGCAATGCACATTCTGTCCGCCCTGTCCGTGAGCCGCTTTCTGATGAATGCCTCTGCCGAGCGGTCTCTTGCACGGCTGTTCATAAGATAGGAAAGCGCCGCAAAGCCGCCGCAGGAGGAATAGCCGAAGCCGCAGAAGGATGAAAGAAGATATTTCTCCTTTATCATCTGCTCAAAGCTGTCCTCACCCGTAAGAGCGTACATCTCGCACATCGCCCACATAAATTCGCTTTCGATGGAATTGAGCATATCGCCGCTTTCCGAGGCGCTGCCCAGCCTGCTGCAATAGCTTTCGTATTCCTCGGTCTGAAGCGCCCAGATCCAGCTTCTTTCAGCCGCCTGACGAAGCCTTTTGGCAAATGCAGGATCGCTCTCTGTGAAATACTGCGCTCCCAGCGCAGCAGCAGCGGTGAAAAGCAGCGCCGATGAGCAGCTTTTTTCCGCCAGAAAATATGTCCCGCCGTCATCCTCGGGAAGGACCATATCTGCGGCGCAGGAATTTATCCCGCTGTAAACTCCGCCGCTTTCATCCTGCATTTTAAGGAGCCATCGAAGCCCCCAGCGGCATTCATCTGCGATCTCCTCGCTCTCGGCTTCATTGAAGCTCTCTCCGAAAAGCTTCAGCGCATAGAGCATATCAGCAGCGGCAAGGCATGAGCTGCGAAGAGTTCTTGCATATCTTCCGCCTGTGTGCCAGCCTCCCGACACATCCGCATAGGTGCCGTTCATCATAATGCTGTCGGTGTGACATTCCCTGTGAGCATAATTTCCGCAGCGAGACTTATCCCCCGTCAGGTCACAGCCGCAGCGGCTTGAATATATGCCGTCAAGAATGGTTTTCCGGACATTCTTGTAAGGCTCGGGGGATATCTCAAAAACGTCCGAGCGCCTGTATCCCGCACGGATAAAATAGGAGCCGCACACATTGAAATCGGAAAAATCGGCAAGCTTTACCGTATCTCCCGATTCCCTGTCGAAAAAGGGGCAGGTAAGACGGCCTGCGTAAACGCTCACGCCCGTAGCCGCTTCAACAAGATAGAATATGCCCGCCGTTACCCTGCACACCGCACTTTTCGGCATTCCCGTCATATATCCGAGATGACAAACCTGTATCCTCTTTCTCATATGTCCGCCTCCCTTCGCCCTGAGGTCTCTTATCTCATTTTACTGTAATATAATTATACCTTATTTCGGAAATTCAATATAGTGATACCTATGACCAATATAAAATATTATTTATTTGATTTTTTTAAATTTGCTTGAACGGCTTGAAATCCCTGTCGGACTATGTTATAATCTGTATAAATAAATCTGATGCAAAGGAGCATATCATTATGGAGCTTAAATTCGACAGCAGCAGGATAAATTATTACGGCAGAACGGATATGAAAAATGACGGAGCATATTTCTATTTCCCCTCCACCTCGGCGGAGGTCAGATTCAGAGGAAGCGAGATATCCGCTGTGATAAATGCGAATATCGTATGGGGAACGATGGCTCTCGGCTATGTTATCGACGGAAGGATGGGCAGAGTGCCTCTGAACAGGGACAATAACGGCAGGGATATGACATATCAGCTTGCAAATTCTCTTGAGCCCGACATGGAGCACACTCTTATCCTTTACAAAATGCAGGCGGCAAATATAAGCTTTTCGCTGAAGGGCTTCTCCTGTGACGGTGAATTTACCGCTCCCCCCGAAAAGCCTGCCTTGAAGCTTGAATTTTACGGCGACAGCGTTTCGGCGGGAGAGGTTACGGAGGCTTATGATTTCGTGGGACGGTCCGACCCCGCTTCCCATGACAGCGCTTATGACAATTCCTATCTGAGCTACACATGGCAGACCGCAAGGCTTCTCGGAGCACAGATACAGAATGTTTCTCAGGGCGGCATTGCAGTATTTGACGATACGGGCTATTTCCATGCTCCGAAAATGATAGGCATGGAATCGGTTTATGACAAAATGTGCTATTTCCCCGAGGGCGGAGAGCTTACAGAATGGGATTTTTCCCGCTATACTCCCGATATTGCCGTATTTGCGCTGGGTCAGAACGACAAGCACAACGGCATTACCGACAAGGACGATATCGACATCTATGACCCCGGTACCCGCTCAGAATGGAAGGAGGGCTACAAGGGCATAGTCAGGAATATTTTCGCTCATTACGGAAATAATACGAAATACATTTTCCTCACCACCCTGCTCATGCACGACCCCGAGTGGGACAAAGCAATTGACGAGGCGGTAAATGAGCTGAAGTCCGAGGGTATTCCCGCTTATCATATGCTCTTCAAGCGCAACGGCGCCGCAACTCCCGGGCATCCCAGATATCAGGAGCACAAGGAAATGGCGGAGGAGCTTGCAGCTTTCATAAAGGAGCTATTATAAGTGCTTGAAACGATTTATAATGTTGATTTTGCCATACTTGAATTTATCAGAGAGAATCTCAGATGCGGCTTTATGGACATTGTGATGATGATATTCACCTTTGCGGGAAACTATGGCATTGTATGGAACGTTATTGCCATAGCTCTGTTTATTTCAAAGAAATACCGCAGACTTGGGGCATCGCTGGCTGTGGGTCTTATCGCGTGCCTTGTTATCGGAAATATTATTTTAAAGCCGCTGGTTGCAAGGGACAGACCATTTATTACAGACCCATCCTTCCTGACCATAATCCCTCCGCCGTCGGGAAATTCCTTTCCCTCGGGGCACACCTTTTCATCATTTGTCTCGGCGTCCATACTGGCAATGCACAGCAGAAAGGCAGGCATATCCGCCTTTGGGACGGCTGTTTTAATAGCCTTTTCCCGCTTGTATTTCTGTGTTCATTTCCCCACGGACGTTCTCTGCGGGGCGATCCTTGGAATTGTGACGGGAATCACCGTTTACCGTATTATGAACAGAAAAGCCAAGGAGGATATCCCGAAGGGCTCCTCCGAAAGCTGATATGATATTTTGACGGGCTGCTTTCGGGCAGCCCTTTTCATATTCATATATGAAAATATATATAAATTTATATAATTATTTCTTTCAAATGGTTACAAACCGAAAACAAATCGGTATCAAAAAAAGGAAAAAAATTAAATGATGAAAACAAAAGGCTGACAATTCGGGAAAACCCATTGACATAAAGCTTTTCGGCTGATATCATATTATTGCGGGAGTGCGGACTCCCGAACCGAAAATTTTCTTGCGAAAGGAGATGCCAGGCTTGGCGGAATATAACATAAAGCTTTGTATGGGCTGCATGGAGCCTAAGGACAGCGAAGGCGTATGCCCTCTGTGCGGATATTCTCCCGATGTTCCGTCTCTGCCCGAATATCTGTCCCCCGGGACCTTCCTGAATGACAGGTATATCGTGGGAAAGCTCCTGCGCTTTAACGGCGAGGGCGCCGATTACATAGGATTTGACACCGTTACATCTTCAAAGGTCACTATCAGGGAATATATGCCCGATACCCTTTGCAGCCGTGCCAAGGACAGTCCCGTTATCGCTGTCAAGCAGAACAGCGTCGTTCAGTACAAGGCATTCATGTCCGAATTTGTGGAGCTTAACAAGATGCTCGCAAAAATGAGGACCTTAGGTCATATAAACCCCGCTATTGATATGTTCGGGGACAATAACACAGGCTATGTGATCTTCAGATACATCGAGGGAATGAATCTGGGAAAATATCTCAAGGAGCACGCAGGCGAGCTTACATGGGACGAGGTAAAGAAGCTCTTCCCTCCCATTTTCACCACTCTTTCCCTTATTCATAATGCGGGGCTTGTCCACAGAGGCATTTCCCCCGATAATATAATCGTTGACGAAAAGGGCGAGCTGAAGCTCATCGGCTTCTGCATTGCAGATGCACGAACCGCCAATACAGAGCTTGCCTCCGAGGTCTACAGCGGATATGCCGCTCCCGAGCAGTACAGCTCAAGCAACTGGCAGGGTACATGGACGGACGTTTACGGAATATGCGCCCTCCTTTACCGTATCCTGACGGGAACTGCTCCCACAGACGCCATGGAGCGTCTCGCAAATGACACACTTCTCCCCCCGAAGAGCCTTAATAATAACATTCCCGCAAATGTTTCCAAGGTAATTATGAACGGAATGAATCTCTCGGGAGAGCTTCGCATACAGACGGTAACAGAGCTTGTTACTCAGCTTTTTGAAGAGCCTGAGTTCAATAAGCCCCGTCCCGCTTCACAGACCCAGACTATCTCCATCCCCAAGCAGCACAGCACTCAGGGCCCCGTTTCCAAGCCCCAGCCAAGTAAAAAGCAGGAGCGCATGAGCAGACGGAAAATGTTCGTTATCGTGGCTATCGCTGCGGCTGTGGTGGTATTTACGGGAATGGCGATCCTTATGATGACCCTCGACGACAACAGCAGTCAGATAACAAACGCCATAACCACTGCCGAGACTGCCGCCTCCGCTCCCGAAGCCTCCGAAAGCTCCGTTATTACGGATGAGAGCGGCTCGGAGATCGTGACAGAGCCTCCCGCAACCGCTGCGGAGACTGCCGATCCGTCCACACTGCCCACTCTTGCGGTGATCGAGACCTCCTCCGTTTCGGACAGCGCTTCCGAACAGACAACCATCAAGCCCGGAGCAACCGTTTATATTATGAACGACCTGGTGGGCAAGAATTTCGATACGGTGAAAAATTCCTCGGCTAATGAAAATCTCACCATTATCCCCGAGTATATCTACACCGACGAATATGAGAAGGGCATTATTTTCGCCCAGTCCATCGAAAAAGGCTCCAACTATGAGAAAGGCTCCGAGGTCACTCTGAAAATAAGCATGGGTCCCGCAAAGGTCATCGTTCCCGAATTTTTCGGGCTCAACAAGAAGGATTACTTCGATCTCCTCAATGCCGCAGGCATCAAATACGAGGAAAAGCCCTATGAGACCGAAAAGACCCTTCATGACTATGTGGCATGGATAAGCGTTGAACCGGGTGAATATATTGATCTGGAGGCGGGCGAGATACTGTACGTTCATGTGGCGGTAAATCCCGAAAACACCGCTCCCCCCGAGACAACCACCGTCAGCGAGACAACTTCCGAGCTTTCCTCCGCATGGGTAACGACCTCCGTTCCCGAGATCACTCTCCCCAATGAGGAACCCACTACCCAGCCAACCGTATTCACGGAAGAGCCCGATATCACAATCTCACTTGATTACTAAGCTTGTGCTGAACAAAAGAAAGAACAAAACGGTCTGCCGCCCGAGGAAAAGAGATATATTCCTCGGGCGGCGTTATTATTTTTGAGATTATTTTCGGTTATACTTGTAAATTTCTCAATAGTGCTGTATAATAATTATAATGGAGGTGAGCATTATGCCAATGCCGCTTAAAAAGAAATACACCGCCGATGAATTTTTAAAAATGGAGCTTCCCGAAAGGTGTGAGCTGATAAACGGCGAGATCTATATTGGTGAAGAATCCGAAAAATATGACCCGAATGCAGGCAGAACTGTCAGTCTATCTGCTCCGAACCAGCTCCATCAAAGAATATCCCGAGAGCTTTTATTTTCCATAACAGACTATATCCGCAGAAATAAGGGCGGCTGCGAGGCTTTTAACGCCCCCTCCGACGTAAAGCTCGATGACAGCACCATCGTCCAGCCCGATATTTTTGTTACCTGCCGTCCCGACAGGCTTGACGGTCAGTTCCATAACGGCGCTCCCGACTGGATCATCGAGATACTCTCGCCATCTACTCTACGAAAGGATTTTTCTAT
The DNA here is from genome assembly GCA_022787085.1 of Oscillospiraceae bacterium. Classification (GTDB taxonomy): domain Bacteria; phylum Bacillota; class Clostridia; order Oscillospirales; family Ruminococcaceae; genus Huintestinicola. The sequence goes on from JALFVE010000044.1 coordinate 12,391, forward strand.
TAAGCTTTCGCTGTACAAATCCCATGGAGTAAGGGAATACTGGATAGTCGATCCCATTGACAGCAGAGTTATCTTTTATTGGTTTGAAAACGGAGGCATTACCGAGCTTTACACCTTTTCCGACCATATCCCTGTGCATATTTACAAAAACGCCGAGCCGCCGCTGACCATCAGACTTGCGGATAATTTATAATAATACGCATTGCCGCCCGAGGAAAAGAGATATATTCCTCGGGCGGCGTTATTATTTTTCCTATTCTTTTCTGATCCTTTCCTTTATTCTTTCGGGGTGATTCAGATAATCCTCCAGATCGAGATATTCCTCACAGACAAGCTCCTTGTAGGCTCTCTGCTTGTCAATATAGGTGGGAACGGTCTCACGGCTCAGATATTCCTCCTCAAGCCATTTAAGCATTTCGGCATGGCCCTCCTCGGAAAGAGGAAATTCCCGCATTATAACGTCCTCGGACTTGTCCATGCAGTTTCTTCCCGACCATATATATGCCCTCAGGGTCTTTTCACCCTCCTTGGGACAGTTAGGGATTACCTTGTAATTCATATCCTTTTCCGAAGCGCTGCCCGAAAATACTCCCTTTTCTCCGAACACAAAAAATTTCGGTATCTCAAAATATTTTGATGCTGATGAACCCATTTTTCCGCCCCTCTCACATACAAAGCCGCAAAATGGCTTCACAGTATATTTCAATGTCCTTCGTAAGCTCGTCTATGCCGATAAATTCATCTGCACCGTGCATATTGTTCTCGTCGCTCCACTCTGCGCCGAAGGCAACGCCGTTTTCCGTATCGTGAACATAGGTACCGCCGCCGATGGCAATGCACTCTCCCTTTTTGCCTGTGCAGTCCTCGTAAACGGACAGGAGAGTCCGGATCATTTCGCTGTTTTCATCTGCATGATGGGGCTCGCTCACAAGGACAGCCTCTCCCGCAAGTCCCGCCGCAGACAGCTTTTCCTGCATATCGGGGATAATATTTCCCGAACGCAGAACAGTCGGGAAACGGCAGTCGGTCATAAAGGAAAGCTTTCCCTCGGAGCAGTCCGCCAGGCTAAGAACCAGCGTCAGCTTACCCGAAAGCATATCCTCGCAGGCAGCGCCCATGCCATCTCCCTCGCTGTCACCGTGCGGATAAAGCTTTGACATTGCTGTGAGCTTTTCCGAAATATCACCGTCAAAGGGCAGCTTTGAAAGCAGGGTAATAAGCGCTGTAAGAGCATTTTTTCCCTGTGTTGGAGTGGAAGCATGAGCCCCCTTGCCCTTTGCTTTTATACTAACAGTATAATCATCATGTCTTATTACCGAGAATATAATCCCATTGGGCTTATACTCCCCGCTAGCATTTATAATATCCTCCTGAGATATTCCCGAAACAACCGCTTCCGCTCTTTCGGGAACGGCATTTGCAACGCTGCCGCCTTTAAGAGAAATAAGCCTTATCTCACCCGAAGAATAATCGCCCTTAATGCCCAGACGAATCATTCCCTTTTCAATATTGATAACGGGAAAGCTGCCGTCGGGAGTGAAAAGCATGGGCGGGAATTTCTCCTTTTTCGTATAATATTCCATATCCCCGGAGCCGTTTTCCTCGTTGCTGCCGAGAATGAGACGGAAATTCTTACGGAGCTTAATGCCGCTGTCTCTAATCATGCGCATTGCGGTGATAACTGCGGCGGCGGGACCCTTATCGTCAATTGCACCCCTGCCGTAAACTCTGCTCTCACGGATATCCGCTTTGAAGGGGTCACTGCTCCACTCCTGTCCATCGGTGGGAACAACGTCAAGATGGCACAAAATGCCAAGCTCCGCTTTTCCGTCACCGAAATCGGCGGTTATGGCGTGATTTTCAAAATTACGCACCCTGAAACCGTCCTGGTAAAGGGTCTTTGCCGCAAATTCAAGACATTCGGCGCAAGCCCTGCCGTAGGGCATATTTTCCTCGGTTTCGCCCATTACGCTCTTGTAGCTTATAAGCTCGGAGAGGAGCTTAACGGCGCTGTCTGTGTATTCGTGTGCTTTTTTAGAAATTTCGTTTATCATAAAATTATCCTTTCATAAATTCGGAAACGTGCCTGCCCGTGTACTGAACTGCAATTCGGCTCTCGGGGTCACGGTCAAACAGATACAAAACGGCGAGAAAAATCCACTCAAGGGGCTTCATTGCCATATATATTATATCTGCACGAAGCTTTGTGGTGATGTGCTTTGACAGGGGATAGCCGTATTTGTCATAAATATACCGCACCCATTTGTGAAAGCGGGGCGCCCTGTCCTCAATAAGCTGCTCGAATGCATTCGCCACGCAGAGCTGACGGTTAACGCCTATTTTCACTCCATGGCGTATTCCCAGACGGGTGGGCTTTACGATTTTTTCATGCCCGTTCACCGCAACGGTGCAGAGATAATGTCCCTCGTATTCAACGGGCGGGGGCGATATCATGGTTGAATATGCCCAGTCGGAGGTCTCGGTGAATGCGTTGATAATGCCTGCGGGACCCTGCCCGAAAAGTATGCATATTATCACAAGCAGACCCGTTAATGGTATTATTCCAAAAATGGGGAACCATATCCAGCCTGCGGAGCGCTCAAGAATTTTGCGGAGAAAGCTGTCAAATGCGTTTTTCGGCTCTATGTCATTTTCACGGAAATGGGTGGTGTACAGCAGTATTGTTTCCCGTATGACCCTTGCGGCTATTATGATGTAGTTTACGCAGAACAAAATCAGATAGGGTATTGCAAGAAAGAAAATATCGTCGAAATTTAACAGATTCACCGAGAGCTGCGATACAAAAAACAGGCTGAGGATTATCCCGCCGTACACTCCGCTTACGCATAAAACAGCGGATAGAGGCGGCAGAATTTTTCCAAGGCTTAGAATGATAAGGCATACAGCCGCCGTCAGTGCAAACAGAAACAGTGACAATGCATAATCGGAGGAAAAGGGTTCGTGAAGCGAGGTTAATTCACTCGGCTCGTTTATCACCACAGGCTTGTCCCACGGGTAGCTGCTTATCAAGGCAATATCAAATGCACTGAGCAGGATACCCGTCACCATTGTAACAACTGTCTGTTTCTGCTTTTTCTTTTGGGGAACATCTCTCTTTACAAGATGAATAATGTTTTTCACCGTTAATATTATAGGAAATATAAAGCAGATAAACATTGCCGCAAAAAAGATGATCATTCCGAATATCTGAGTTATACCCTCAAGCAAGCTTTCAACAATTTCCACAGGTCATTCCTCCTTTTTCTCTATAATATCATATCAATTATCAAATGTCAAGAGATTTTTATTGATTTTCGATATAATATTATTGAGATAAGGAAACAGACTTATTTTATGGGATTCTCATCAAGCCACTTCTGCGCAGCCTCCGCAACAGTTTTAAGGGCTTCATCTCCGAAGGGAGTATCAAGTCCTGCGGCGGCTACAAGTCCGTCAAAGGTCTCCTCTCCGCCCAGACGGACAAGCTTCATATAACGCTCAAAGGCTTCATTTCTGTCCCTCTGCATTATTGCCCAGAACTCAAGGGCAACGGTCTGAGCAAGGCAGTAATCAATATAATAGAAGGGTCTTTCATAAATATGGGTCTGGCGCTGCCATGCACGGCCTTCGCCGTAGAAGGGGCTGCCGTCAAGGTCTATCCATGGCATATAAATGGCTGTGAGCTTTTTCCATTCCCCGATTCTCTCGGCGGGAGTCATATCGGGCTTTTCATAGACGATATGCTGGAAATGGTCTACCATTGTGCCGTAGGGAATGAATTTTACAGCGTCCTCAAGATGCTTTCGGCAGAATTTCATTGCACCGTCACCGAAAAAGTCCTCCGCACTTGCCCAGCCGAAAAATTCCATGGTCATTGAATGTATCTCGCAGGATTCAAGGGTGGGGAGCTGATTGTCGGTGGGACGCTTGTGACGGTTCACATATGCGGCAAAGGCATGACCCGCCTCATGGGTTATGACCTCAACATCTCCCTGAGTGCCGTTGAAATTGGCAAAGATAAATGGTGCCTCGAAATCCGTAAGCTCGGTGCAGTAGCCTCCTGGCGCCTTGCCCTTTCGGCTGAGAACGTCCATAAGCCCGTTATCCATCATAAAGTCGAAAAATTCTGCGGTGAGGGGGGACAGGCTTCTGTAAAATCTTCTGCCCGCTTCAAGAATATCCTCGGGAGTGCCCTTGGGAACGGCATTTCCGTCACGATAGGCAACGGGTGTGTCCGCATATTTAAGAGGATATTTCACTCCCAACCTCTCAGCCTGCTCCCTGTAAAGCCTGTCTGCGGCGGGAACGAGATATTTTACCACAGCCTCTCTGAATCTCGCCACATCCTCTGCGGTATAGCTGTTTCGGCACATATTGAGATAGCCCAGAGGAACGTAATTCTCAAAGCCCATTTTAACGGCCTCGGCATTTCTCACCCTGACAAGCTCATCATAAATGCGGTCAAGGTCTGCTTCATGCTCCTTGTAAAATCCGCTCTCCGCTGCCCATGCCCTGTGGCGGATATCATCATCGGGCGACTGCTTGTAGGGCGTAAGCTGGGAAATTGTCAGCTTTTTGCCGTCAAAATCTATCTGAGCGGAAGCCATCAGCTTTTCATATTCGGTGGTGAGCTTGTTATCCTCCTGCATATCGGGGATTATTTCGGGGGAGAAGCTTTTTAAAAATATGTCGGTATTCAGAAACATAACTCTGCCGAATTTTTTCTCAAGCTCGGGACGGAATTTACTTTCCGCAAGCGCCTTTGCAACAGCCTGACCGTATTCGGTAAAGGTGGGGTTTGAATTGTCGAAAAACTCGTTTTCATCGCTGTAGAATTTATCCTCGGTGTTGATGGTGTGGCGGATATAGCAGAGGCTGTACATGGTGTTATAGCTGCCGCCTGCCTTATCCCACAGGAGATAGGCTTCGGCGGCTTCCTCGGGCGATTTGGCATTTTTAATGGATTCGGCAGCCTTGTCCGCTGCGGCTTTCAGCATATCCATATCGGGGCGGGTGTATTTCATCTCGGAAAATTTCATATCGCATGACTCCTTTTTATCTGTTTGTTATAATTATATTTTACCCCCATTGGCATAATTAGTCAATAAAAAAATCCCGAAGAATGAAATTTCCCGCAAATTTCAGAAAAACACTTGCAATTTCCGAAAAAGTCATGTATAATAGAATCTGTACAAAAACACTGTGACCGGGAATGGGAACTTATTAAACGCAGTTTCCTCAAGTAAGACCCCGCCAAATAATGGCATATCCAGAGAAAAGGGATCGTTTTTATAAATGGCTGGAAATCCCTTTGTGCCGGCGTGCTCCGAAATTCACCCGTGAGTGGCTGTCCCGAACGTTATACATTATGTATATTTTGGCAAGTAAGGGCAGACGAATGACCGCGTTAAGGTCGGGGGGATGTCTGTCCTTAGCCTTTGTACGAGTGATATTATACGCTCCGTAAAGTCGGGAATAGATATTTCTCCTGTGCTTAAAATGCAGTACGGCATTTTAAGGACGGGCTTTTTTATTGCTATTTTTAAATTAAGAGAAAGGAACGAAACCAATGAAAGAACAGCTTGAACAGATACTTTCGGCGGCTCAGAAAGAGCTTGCAGAGTGTCACGACCTGAAGATCATGGAGGAGCTGAGAGTTAAATTTCTCGGCAAAAAGGGCGAGCTTACCGCAATTCTCAAGCAGATGGGCGGTCTGTCCGCAGAGGAAAGACCCGTTATAGGACAGCTTGCAAACAAGGTGCGCTCGGATATTGAAGCAAAGCTTGCCGAAAAGGCAGAGGCTCTGAGGAGCGAGGCTGCCGCTAAGAAAATGGCGGAGGAGACTATCGACGTTACCCTCCCCGGCAAGGCACCCCGTCCCGGACGTCTCCATCCCCTCACCGCAACTCTTGAGGAGGTAAAGGAAATATTCCTCGGCATGGGCTTTGACATTGTGGACGGTCCCGAGGTTGAGACCGATCATTACTGCTTCGAGGCGCTTAATATGCCCAAACACCACCCCGCAAGAGATACTCAGGACACATTTTACATCAATGACAACGTGGTTCTGAGGACACAGACCTCAAGCGTTCAGATAAGAACTATGGAGCAGAGAAAGCCTCCTATCAGAATTATCTCCCCGGGCCGTGTTTACCGCTCCGACGCCGTTGACGCAACACATTCTCCCCTTTTCCATCAGATAGAGGGACTTGTTATCGACAAGGGCGTTACCCTCGGCGACCTGTACGGCACACTTGACCTGCTTATGAAAAAGCTTTACGGCAAGGACGCTAAGATTCGTCTCCGTCCTCACCATTTCCCCTATACGGAGCCTTCCGCAGAGGTTGACCTTGTTTGCTTCAACTGCGGCGGCAAGGGCTGCTCA
>JALFVE010000007.1 GCA_022787085.1 Oscillospiraceae bacterium
CGAAAAAGACAACAGTCAAAGCGGTGATAATGAGATATCCGAGGCTGTCACAAATGCAGCAGGCGCCCTTGAGCCTGTTCCCAATGCCGATGAGATCAGTGCCATGAACGTAACCGAGGCTTCCGAGGCGGCAAAAATTAATGGCATCCTGTATGCTTATCCTATGACGCAGATAACGGTTATTTCTTGTATTATGACAAAAGATATATATCTGAAAGCGATGCTCAGACCCTTGATGGTATTCTAAGAGCAGCCGAGAAGTGCGGTAAAAAGTTCACTATGGAATGGACTTCAGGCTGGTATATGTATGCGTTTTTCGGCAATTCCGGTCTTGAATTCGGGCTTAACGAGGACGGCGTTACAAACTACTGTAACTGGAATTCAACAGAGGGAGACATAAAGGGCGTTGATATCGCACAGGCATTGCTCGACATTTCAGCCAGTCCTGCGTTTGAGCTGAGAGTAGACTCCGATTTTCCCTCGGGCGTTAAGGACGGACTGTTGTGGCAGGCGTAAGCGGCGTTTGGAGTGCTATGGAGGTGAAAAATGCCTGGGGTGACGATTATTAGTGCTATGTTAAGATAGACTACACAGGTGATAAGTCACGCCTTTACATTGACGGACAGCTTGCCGACGATGATTTCTATACGGGCGAGGGCTGGACAACAGGTCTTGAACGATATGGCTTCCCGAAAAAGCTCCAGGTGGAGATATATCCTCTTTACAAGTCTGACCGAATCTATTTTGAACACACACCCGAATTTGACGGCAGTATGATATGCGAAATCAAATCCGCAAATGCAGTCTGCGAATATACATTTGATATTGAGCTCTGATAACAAAACAGCACAGCTTCGGCTGCCGTGATCAAAGGCAGCCGAAGCTGTTTTCTGTCCTCAAACAAGCCGGCGGAGCATTTTATAAAAAATAATTGATTTCCATGTCGAAATATGTTAGAATAAGATAATAAAAATAATCGGAGATGAAAATATGGCAGTAAATAATGCAGTTAAGGAGCGCACGGACAGCAGAATAAAGGAGCCGAAGCAGTATAATGTAATTATGATCAATGATGATTTTACATCAATGGAATTTGTTGTGGAGGTGCTGATAGATATATTTCACAAGGATCAGGTAAGCGCACAGGCGATCATGCTTCATGTCCATAAAAACGGGCAGGCGGTGGTTGGCAAATATCCCTATGATATAGCAGTGACCAAAGTGGGAGCAGCGCTTTCCCGAGCCAAGGCAGAGGGCTTTCCGTTCAGAATGACAGTGGAGGAGGCGTGAAAATGGAGCTGTCCGAAGAAGCAATAAACGCAATAATACAGGCAGGGGAATACGCAAAGGAAAAAAGCTATGAATATGTGACTCCCGAAATTCTCCTGCTGATGATACTGAAGAATGAGAAATTTTCCGCAGCCTTTGAGAGCTGCGGCGGAGATATATCCGCACTTGAAAAAGAGCTTTCCGAATATGCCGAGAGCTATGTTGATAAGGCTCCGGACAAGGAGCCTGAGCTATCCGAGGGAGTAAAGGAGCTGTTTGACATTGCAGGTAGGAGTGCCTATAACAGCGGCAGCGATAAAATATATATCAGGCATCTTGTACACGCATTGTGGAATCTTGAAAACAGCTATGCAGTATATTTCATGGAGAAGCAGGACGTAACGGAAGCGGAGCTTCTTCAGGAAATAGCCTGTCTTGAGGAAGATGAAGCAATTTTTGAGAATGAAGAAATATTCCTCGGGGAGCACAGCGAAGAGCAGAGCAAAAGCTGTGAAATATATGCACCATGCCTCAATGAAACCCTTGCGGATGTTAATCCGCTTATCGGACGTGAAGCGGAGCTTGACAGAACGATACAGATACTGTGCAGAAAGGATAAGAATAATCCGCTTCATATAGGGGAGCCTGGCGTGGGAAAAACGGCTGTCACCTTGGGACTGGTGCAGCTCATAAGAGAAAACAAGGTCCCGAAGCCGCTTCTGGGAGCAAAGGTATTCGCCCTTGATCTGGGCGGTATGCTTGCGGGAACGCAGTACAGAGGAGATTTTGAAAAGCGCTTCAAGAAGGTGCTTGCCGAGATAGGCAGGGAAGAGAAGCCCATCATATATATTGATGAAATACATAATCTTGCGGGGGCAGGAGCAGTGGGTGAAAGCTCCTTTGACGCATCAAATATGCTGAAGCCATATCTGTCCGACGGACATATCCGCTTCATCGGAGCCACCACCTTTGAAGAGTATAAAAAATATTTTGAGAAAAATAAGAGCCTTGTAAGAAGATTTCAGAATGTTGAGATCAAGGAGCCTGACGAGGCTGAGGCAATAAAAATACTCGAAGGTCTGAAGCCGAAATATGAAAAATATCATGGAGTAAAATTTTCAAAGGGCGTAATAGAGTATGCGGTGAAAATGAGCGAAAAGTATATCCATGAGCGTTTTCTTCCCGATAAAGCCATTGATCTGATAGATGAAGCGGGCGCCTACAGAAAGCTCCACCCGACGGATAAAAAGACTCAGACCGTGGATAGAGCGGTAATAAATGAAGTTCTGACAACCATATGCCGAGTGCCTGTCGAATCCGTCAGGACCGATGATATATCGGGGCTTGCAGACCTTGAAAAACGGCTTAAAAGCAGGATATTCGGTCAGGACGAGGCAATAAGTCAGGCAGTAAATGCGGTAAAATTTTCAAAAGCAGGACTGCTTGAGGAAAACAAGCCGCAGGCAAGTCTGCTTTTTGTGGGTCCTACAGGGGTGGGCAAGACAGAGATAGCAAGGAGTCTGGCTGAGGAGCTGGGAATAAAGCTTATCAGATTTGACATGAGCGAATATGGCGAAAAGCACGCCATAGCAAAGCTTATCGGTTCACCTGCGGGCTATGTGGGCTATGAGGAGGGCGGACTTCTGACAGAAGCCATAAGAAAAACGCCCTCAGCGGTGCTGCTGCTCGATGAAATAGAAAAAGCCCATCCCGATATTTACAATATCCTTCTTCAGGTCATGGATTATGCCACCCTGACGGACAATCAGGGCAGAAAAGCGGATTTCAGAAATGTAATTCTCATAATGACCTCCAACGCAGGAGCAAACCGTCTGGGAAAGAGCAGCATAGGCTTTGAAAGTACAAATCAGGATAACAGCGCTGTCATGGAAGCGGTGAAAAAAACCTTCCGGCCTGAATTCCGCAACAGACTGAATAAGATAGTAGTCTTTAGCAGCATGGATGACGAAATGGCTGAGCGGATAATTGAAAAAAAGCTGAGGGAGCTGTCAGCGCAGCTTCTGGTCAGAAATATCGAATTTTCAGCCGAGCAGAGCGCAAGGGAACTGATAAAGAAAAAGGGCGTAAGCCATGAATTCGGCGCAAGAGAGCTGGATCGTGTCATCAGAAATGATATCAAGCCGCTTTTTGTGGATGAAATACTTTTCGGCAGATTAAAGAATGGCGGCAGTCTCATGCTTTCGGCAAAGGATGATAAATTTTTCATCAGCACATCAAAGAAAAAGAAATGAAGTGAAAAAATGCCTGTTTTTGCATTGGATGAAAAGGAAATATATTTCCCCGACCCGACTCTGGCAGAGGAGGACGGACTGCTGGCAGCAGGGGGAGATCTGTCAGTGGAAAGACTGGTGCTGGCATACAGCAACGGGATCTTTCCATGGTATAACGAGGGTTCTCCTATTTTGTGGTGGTGTCCGAAGGAGAGGTTTATAATCAGACCCTCCAAAATCCACGTTTCTCATTCAATGAAGAAATTCATGAGAAAGCATGACGTAAAAATCAGGCTAAACAGAGATTTTGCCGATACCATGCACAGGTGCAGGCTGAAAAGAGAGCAAAACGAGGGGACATGGATAACCGATGATATGGAAAAGGCATATTTCAGACTCCATGAAAACGGTCTTGCAGTAAGCGTGGAAGCATATATTGACGATAAGCTTGCAGGCGGATTATACGGCGTAAGTCTGGGGAGATGCTTCTTTGGGGAGAGTATGTTTTCGGATATGGAAAACGGCTCGAAAGCAGCGCTGATACTGTTTTCGTCATACCTTGCGGAGCAAGATTTTGTAATGATCGACTGTCAGTTTCATACAGATCATCTTGAAAGTATGGGCGGCGAGGCAATAAGCCTGGAGGAATACAATGCGCTTCTGGATGAAGGATTAAAAAAATAGCAGATTTTCAAAGTGGTCAGAAACAAACATGACCGCTTTTGTCATAAATAAAAGCAATATCTTCAAAAAACTCTATTATTCCCTAAATGGTTAAGATTTGATTACAGTTTGGTACAACTATAGCTTTTTCCCACGGGATAGGCTATAATGGATTATGGAGGAGAACCTCTGATAACATTTTCTGACAAAAGGAAGGCAAATTCAAATGAAAAAAAAGATCGGGAAGGAGAAGCTCCGACCCTCAAGGCTCACGGACACCAACACGCTTTTTGCACGTCTGACGGTGCTTCCCAGCCTGCTGGGCGTAGCAGTATTCTTCATAATACCGTTTTTTATAATAATCGGGTATTCATTCCTCGATAATCCAATCAATAAGGAGTTTGTATTCATAAAGAATTACGAGATACTCTTTAAAAACAACGCATTTCTGACCGCCGCAAGGAATACTCTTCTGCTTTCGGCAGTTGCAGTGCCGATGGCAGTGGTATTGTCATTGGGACTTGCATCGCTGTTAGATTCAAAAATACCTTGCAAGAGCCTTTTCAGGACCTTTTTCCTCTGCCCCATGATGGTCCCCGTAGCATCGGTGGTGCTCATATGGCAGGTAGTGTTCCATTATCACGGCACGCTCAATGCGGTGATGGCGGAATGGTTTGCTGCGGCACCTGTGGACTGGATGAAATCAAGCAAATGCATGATAGTGGTGGTGCTGCTGTTTCTGTGGAAAAATCTCGGCTATAATATGATACTGTTTCTCGCAGCGCTGAATAATATCCCCCATGACCTTATCGAGGTAGCGGAGCTTGAGGGAGCGGGAAGGCTGTACAGACTGATACATATCAAGCTGAGATATCTTTCGCCCACAATATTGTTTGTAACGATCCTTTCCTTGATAAATTCCTTCAAGCTGTTCAGAGAGGTATATCTGCTGACGGGAGATTATCCCTTCGAGGACCTGTACCTGCTCCAGCATTTTATGAATAACACCTTCAAATCCCTTGATTATCAGAAGCTGTCAGCAGCGGCAATGATAATGTCGGTTGTGATGATAATCATAATCGGAGCAATGTTCATAGCGGAAAACAAGCTGGGGGGTGACGTTGAGGAATGAAAAAAAGAACATCCCTGCAAAAAAAGGCGGATAAGCTTCTCCTTGCAATAATGACGATATTTGCAGCAGCGGCGTCGGTCATATTCCTGCTGCCGACAGTGCTGACTATTTCCAATTCCTTCATGGCGCAGTCGGAGATAAACGCCAATTACGGCGTGGTATTTTCCGCCGTAAGCGGCGGCGGAAAGACCTATATTTCGGAGCGTGTCAATCTGAAATTTATCCCCGATATCGTAAGCTTCAGCCAGTATTATTCGGCGTTTTTCAAAACACCCGATTACCTGCTGAAATTCTGGAATTCGGTGATACTTACCGTACCCATCGTAATTTTTCAGACAGCAGTGGCACTCTTTGCTTCCTACGGCTTTGCGAGGCTCACTGGAAAATTAAAGGAGATAATCTTCTTTTTCTACATTGTGCTGATGCTCATGCCCTATCAGGTAACGCTTGTGCCCAATTATCTTGTGGCGGATAAGCTTGGGCTTCTGAACACAAGATGGGCGATAATCTTGCCGGGGATCTTCTCACCCTTTGCGGTTTTTCTGCTGACAAAGGCAATGAAGAGGATACCGAAAACATATTTTGAGGCAGCCATGCTGGACGGTGCCACCGAATTTCAGATATTTACGAATATCTGCTTTCCCATGGTGCGAAGCGCCGTATTCTCGGTTCTGATGCTTGTATTTATCGACTATTGGAACATGGTAGAGCAGCCCCTTATTCTTTTATCGGACGAGCAGCTGCATCCGCTGTCGGTATTCCTGTCGAAGATAAATTCCTCGGACACAGGTCTTGCATTTGCGGTGGCGGTGGTCTATATGATGCCATCCCTGCTCATGTTTCTTTACGGAGAGGAATATCTTGTTGAGGGCATAACCTATTCGGGCGGAATCAAAGGATAAGAAAGGAAATAAAGTAATATGAACAACGAAAAAACTCCGAGAAAGGAGATCATCAAGAACATAGCAATAGTATTTTTAGCCGTTCTTCTTGTGCTCACCTTTTTCTCAAACACGATCATGAATTATTCACTGCCGCAGGTCTCGGCAGTATATGTAAATCAGGGAATCATCTCCGAGCAGATCAGAGGCAGCGGAACAGTTACCGCCGCAGAAAGTTACGAGGTGAAATTCGAGGAAACCAGAGAGGTAGAGAGCGTAGCTGTAAAAGCGGGACAGACGGTCGCAGCGGGAGATGTGCTTTTTAAGCTTGCCGACGAGGATTCCGCAGAGCTTACCGAGGCACAGAATACGCTTGCAAGCCTTGAGCTTGAGTATAAGAAGGCAGAGCTTTCCCTTGCCGCAAGCACAGGCTTTGAGACGGATTATCTCACCATATCGAGAGCGGAGGAGGAGCTTTCAAAGCTCAAAGAACAGCTTGCAGCCGCCGAAAGCGGAGATGACCCTCTTCAGACAGCCACTGAGAAATACAAGGAGGCAAAGTCTCTGTCGGAGAAGCTCACAAGGGAAAAGGAAAGCCTTAACGCCGCCCTTGCGTCCGTTGATACGGAGGATATGCTTGATCTTACGGGAGAGCATTACGATGCCCTGAGAGCCGCAAAGGATAAGGTTACGGAGGCAGAGAAAAAGGCGGAAAAGGCAAAGAAGACCTATGATGATCTTGTCAGCGAGATAGGCGACAGCACCGATTATAAGGAAGCTATAAAATCAAAGCAGGACGAGATCGAGACAGCAAGAAATCTTCTGAATGAATACTATGTATCATATTTTAATCTGAAGCCCGACGAGGATTCCACATCAATGTCGCTGCAGATAAGCTCACAGAAGGTAACGATAAGCAAGCTTGAAAGAGAGCTTTCCGAGCTTATGGTAAAGGCATCCTCCAGCTCGGTAAAGAAGACGAAGCTTGAAACAGCGGAAGCGTCCATGAATAAGGCACAGGATAAGGTCACAGAAGCCAAGGACGAGCTGAGCCTGCTTACAAGAGAGGTAAAGCTTGAAATAAAGGCAGAGCTGGATAAGCTGAATGAAAAGCTCATAGCAGCATCCGACGCAATGGCAATAGCCGAGGAGGAGAAGTCGGAAGCAGAGGCTTTAGGACTTCTTTCGGTATCGCAGCTCACAGCAAAGATCACCGAGAAATCCGATGAGATAGCAAAGCTCAAGGCAGACCTGTCAGTAAAGCAAAGCACCTCAAACGTTGAGACCCAGACCGCACAGCTTGACCTTGAGGCAAAGGCAGATGCGATAGAGCAGCAGAAGAAAAAGGTGGAAAAGCTGAAAAGCAAATCCTATGATGCCGTAGTAAAGGCAAAGATGGGCGGAACCGTTGAAAGCGTATCCGTGACATCGGGAAGCAAGGTTGAGGCAGGCACCACAGCAGCAGTGATAAATGTGTCCGATATGGGCTATGAAGTGGAATTTTCCGTAAAAACAGAGCAGGCAAAGAAGGTGAAAGTAGGCGATAAGGCGGAGATCACAAGCTGGTACTGGGGAGATAATTTCTCGGCAACACTCAGCGAAATAAGACCCGACACCGCAAATCCCCAGTCTCATAAGATCCTTGTATTTACTGTCAGCGGCTCTGATATATCCACAGGACAGACTATCACCCTGTCCATGGGCAGCAAGGGACAGACCTACAGTGCAGTTGTCCCCAATTCAGCAGTCAGAGAGGATTCCAACGGCAAATTTGTCCTTGTAATGGAAGCGAAGAGCAGTCCTCTCGGAAATCGCTATAAAGCAGTAAGATACGACGTAAATGTGATCGTCAAGGATGATAACAACAGCGCAGTAGAGGGACTCCAGGGCAGCGAATTTGTAATAATCACCTCCACAAAGCCCATATCGGCAGGCGAGCAGGTTCGTCCCGCAGAATAATGGGAGGGCATATGAGCAGGCTGAAAAAATTCAACATTATCCTTGCAGCGGTCAATGCCGTGCTGCTTATCACAGCAGGGCTGTTTATGGCAAGAACAGCATCACTGAAACGGGAATACACAGCCGACAGCGCCAAGCAGGCATGGGACGGGGGAAAATATACCTATTCGCAGATATCCCTGTTTTTCCCCAAGGAGAGCTCTCAGGATATATTAGGCATCTATTCCCTGAGGAGATCGGTGGAGGAAAAGCTGAAGGAAGGCTCGCTGACAAAGGATAAGGAAAATATCTCGGGCAGACTGTGGATAGACTGCGCAGGGGGAGAAAGCACCCTGAATCTGTCGGGGACCCTCGGAAGCTGCAGCGCATCGGTAACGGGGACCTTCGGGGATTACTTCATTTTCCATCCCGAAAAGCTCATGTCGGGAAGCTATTATACAAGCGACGATATAAACATGGACAGGATAATCCTCGACAGGGAATGTTCATGGCAGCTTTTCGGCTCCATGGACACTGCGGGAATGCCAGTAAATATCGGAAACAAGGTCTTTTATGTTGCAGGGGTAGTGGAATCTGCCGACAGTGAAAGCGACAGGCTTGCATACGGCACAGCACCGAGAGCATATATGCCCTATGAGTCTCTCAAAGGATTTGACAGCGGAGCAATGCTCAACAGCTATGAGGTGTGTCTGCCCAATGCGGTCAAGGACTATGCATACACCATGATGAAGGAGCTGAATCCCGCAGGAGACAGCGGCATAATAGTGGACCAGAGCGGACGGTTTGATATCGTAAGGCTGGTGAAGGGCGTATCCGAGCTGCCCGGAAGTGTAATGATGAATAATGAGCTTAGGCTCCCGTGGTATGAGAACAGAATAAGGAGCGCAGAGCTGTCAGCAAGGCTGGCAGCAGCGCCAATACCGTATCTGCTGATAATACCCGCATTGTCCCTTGTATATGCCCTGTTCATGCTGACAAAGCTGCTTGGCAGGGGAATAAGAGCGATCCGTGCCAAAGCGGAGGACAGATATCAGAAGAAAATCTCTGAGATATATTATAAAAAGCATAATAAATGAATTTCGCCGCAGCGTGATACTGCGGCGAAAATATTTTCATTTTTCGTGAATAGAAATGAGAGTCACAGCAATAAGATTCGGAAAAATGAGAAAAACGTTAATAATATCCGAAAGCCCGAAAAGGAAAGCAGTGGAGATATTTCCCGCAATAGCGGCGCAGAAGCAGAAAATGATCTTGTAAGGAATAGATGAACGCTTATTGGGAAATAAGAAATCCAAGGCTTTTTCCCCGTAGCAGCACCATCCGAGCATGGCAGCCCATGCAAAAAGGGAAACGCACAGGCAGATGAACACCCCGCCCGATTTGCCGAAGCAAAGAACAAAAGCGGCAGAAATAGTCTCCTTGCCCGAAGCAAGCAGAACCAGTGCAGTGAGAGTGCAGCAGATAATAGTGTCGAGAAAGACCTCAAAAGCCGCCCATGCGCCCATGCTTTCGGGGGAATCAAAGCCGCCGTCGCTGTGAACAAGGACCGAGCTTCCCATACCTGCTTCATTGGAGAATATTCCTCTCCTGAGCCCCACAGAAACTGCCCTTGACACCGAAGCGCCGAACAGACCGCCCGCCGCCGCCCTGAAGCTGAAGGCATCGGAAATGATCTGACCGAACATCTCCTTCAGACTGCATCCTGTGAGAATAATGAGAAAAATGCAGCCGCCTGCGTAAAGAAGCCCCATAGCGGGTACAAGCTTTTCAGCGGTGTTCATGGCAGCGTCAGCCGCCTTTTCGGATGAAAAGATAACCAGACCTGCGGCAGCCGCAGCAATGATCCCAACGGCTTCGGGGGACAATATCCCCTGCTCGCAGACAGCCTCGGACATAGCAGCCGTCTGGCTCATGCAGCCCATAATAAGAGCAGCGCAGAGACAGGCAGCAGCATACAGCATGGCAAGTCCTTTTGAGCCAAGTCCCTTTTCAATATAAAGCATGGGACCCTTGATCTTTTCGGGATACCGCTTATTGTAATCACCGCCGATGCGGTTTTCGGAATAGGCGAGAGCCATGCCCAGAAGAGCGGAAATCCACATCCAGAATACAGCCCCCGCCCCGCCTGCGGAAATTGCCGCAGCGCAGCCTGTGATATTCCCCGTGCCCATGGAGGCGGCAAGAGCGGACATTACCGCCCTGCTGCGTGAGCCTTTGCCGCCGCCCAGGAGCCTTGGGAACCGCAGCTGAATGAAGCCGCTTCTGAATGTGTGAAAAATACCGCAGATTAAAATCACACAAATTGTAAAAGGACCCCAAAGGATAGAATTGATAGCATCCAAATGAAAAACTCCCGTTTTTTTAATTGATAATATGCGGGAGAAGAGAAAAATATAACGGTGATAATAATATGAAAAATAAAAAAATAGATTGAAATTTCCCGAAAGGTGTGGTATAATTAAAAAGGATATCGAAATTTACAGGATTTCGGAAAAATACATAAATCATCGGAGGTCAATATGGCAGGAAAAAACAAGAGAAAAGGCTCTGTTGTAAATATAATCGAGGGCATAGTAATAGCAATACTGATAATTCTCATAGCGGGAATGCTGTTCCTGTATTTCTCATTCAGTGAAAACGGGGCAGCGCCCAGCGTGTTCGGATATACAATATACCACACCAAAGCGGTGAAGATGGAGCCGAAGATACCGCAGAATACCGTAGTATTCGGCAAAACGGGCGATCTTGACGATATAAAGGTAGGAAGCGTAGTTGTCTGCAAAATAGGTGAGGATACGGTCCTTACAAGAGTAGTCCAGCTGGTTAACGAAAACGGCGAGATGTCATATGTGGTAAAATTCGATACAGCCCCCGCCAATGATACCTTTAAGCTGCCTGCGGAGAATATCATCGCAAGAGCCACAAATCAGAGCAGCCTCTTCGGTTCGGTGCTGACATTTGCCACATCCACCTTCGGAATAATGCTGGTAATAATCATACCCAGCTTTATCATAATAGTATTCCAGATAATCAGGATAGTAAACGTTAAGCGAGTGGAGGAGGAATCCTATTCCCTTGACGAGCTGGATGAGATCATGGAAAGCGAAGAGGATGAAGCTCACGATTTCTTTGAGGAGCCTGCAGATTTTTCGGCTCCCGCAGCCGAACCTGAGCCTGTTCAGGAGAAATCGGTGCTCAGCGTCGATAAAAACGGCAAGGCAGGGCTTTCCGCAGTTCGTGACGAAGGCACGCCTCTGTTCTCATATAATGGCTTTGCAGGAAACAGAAATGCCGACAGAGCAGGCACATCGGTAAAGCCCGTAAAGATATCCGATGCCGATAACAGCAGTAAATTGCAGCCCGCTGAAAATGAAAGCAGCGCAGCTGAAAACGAGGATAAGAGCACAGGCTTCATGAGCAATGTGATCCCTCAGGAAATAGCCGAAACAGCCGCAAAGGCAGAGATACCTGCGGAGAACGAGCCGGAAAATGAGAATACCTATTCGCCCAAGCCCGTGAGGGAGGATAAGATGGTAAAAACCACAGTCAATATTCCCGAAAAGGCAGTAGTACCCAAGGAAAAGCTTGCTCCACCCAAAAAGAAGAATAACAGCAAGGCGATCAGCGAGCTTATGAGCATAATCGACGCAGAGGAGACAAAGCTGAAGAAATGAGTTACATGAAAATAGCAATAGAAGAAGCCTGCCACGGCATAAGAAACGGCGAGGGCGGACCCTTCGGTTCAGTTATCGTCAAGGACGGTGAGATCATCGGGCAGGGGCATAACAGAGTCCTTGCCGACCATGACCCTACCATGCACGGCGAGGTAGCAGCCATCAGAAACGCCTGCTCCAATATAGGCACCCATAGCCTGAAGGGCTGTACCCTGTACACCACCGCATATCCCTGCCCCATGTGCATGAGCGCAGCCTTGTGGGCGGGAATTGAAAGGATAGTCTACGGCTGTACCGTAAACGACACCGCCGAAATCGGATTCAAGGACGATGTATTTTATGAGGCATTAAAGAGCGGCGAGACTATCCTATTGGAATGTGAGGACAGAGAAGGCTGTCTTGAGCTGTTTGAGGAATATAAAGGACTCAGAGCGCAGAGATATTGAAAATAATCGGTAAATTCGGCATAAAACAGTCGGATTTACCGATTTTTTTCAGAAAAAAACAAAACCCGTGAGAAAGCCGAAGCGATCTCACGGGCAATTTTCATATTAAAGCAGTTGATCAAACCTGGCTGTTGTTGTCAAGGAAATCCATAACATCATCAACAGTGGTGAAAGCAAGAGCAGTGCAGGTATCAGCGCAGCCGTAGTAGATGCAGATTCTGCCTGTGTCAGCGTCAACGAGGTTAGCGCAAGGGAAAGTAACAGCGTCAGTATCGCCAACGAGCTCATAGTATTCCTGAGGGCTGAGGAGGTAGGAAGCGCCTCTCTTGAGAACCTTCCAGGGCTCATCCTTGTCGAGGAGAGCGGCGGAGAAGCTGTAAACATAGCCGTTGCAGGAGGTAAGAACGCCGTGGTAGAAAATGAGCCAGCCGCGGTCAGTCTCGATGGGGATAGGACCTGCGCCCATCTTAGTGGATTCCCAGCCCTTGGAGGGACCCATAACGTGTCTGTGCTGACCCCAGAAGGTGAGGTCGGGAGACTGGCTGATGAACATATCGCCGAAGGGAGTGTGACCGCTGTCGGAAGGACGGCTCATCATCATGTACTTGCCATTAATCTTTCTGGGGAACATAACGCCGTTTCTGTTGAAGGGGAGATAAGCATTCTCAAGCTGAGTAAAGGTCTTGAAATCATATGTATAAGCGATACCGATAGTGGGCTTCCAGCCGTAAGCGTTGCACCAGGTAACAACGTACTTGTCCTCGAGCTTGCAGACTCTGGGGTCATAGCCGTACTGCCACTCAGCAACCTCGGGAATATCGCACTGGAAGTGGATTCTTTCCTCATTGATATCCCAGTTGATGCCGTCCTTGGAGAAACCAACGTGAAGCTCCATGTTGCGCTCTCTGTCGTCAACTCTGAAAACGCCTGCAAACTTGTAATCGCCGTTCTCGAAGGGAACAACGGAGCTGTTGAAAATGGAGTTGGAAGGCTCTCTGTAGCCGTTAGCCTTCTTGACCATGATCTGATCGCGCTTGATGATGGGGTTAGCGTTGTAGCGCCAAACCACGTCTCTGCATCCCTCGGGCTTGTCCATCCAGGGGATATTGGGCATTGATACACCGTTTACAACTGTTGTTTTCACTTGAAAAACCGCCTTTCATTATAATAAAGATAAAATGGTTCAACACACGTTTTATCTGTGCTGTTCACTATAATAAATATACCAGAAAAAAGCCTGCTTGTCAATAGTGTGAATATTGCTGTGAAAGAAAATTTAATTTTGTTATTATTGCACAATAAAAACTGATAAAAGCGTAATAATCCGAAAAATGCCGATATTTTGAATAATTTCAAACGTTATCGAAGCAGAAAAAAATTCATCTCAGGCTAAATAACAATGGAAGCAAGCAATAAATTTGTTAAAACTCAACAAAAAACAGCTCAAATCTTTTACATCAAATCGCTGAATAACCCTGATTTAACTTAATTTAACCAAATCAAAAGCTAATTTAACTAATAAAAAAGATCTGCGCCGAAACGACGCAGATCCGAGAAATTATTAATTAATCAGCCCATGTTGGAGAGCTTAATGGATTTAGGATCAACATTTCCATCATAGCCATCGTTCAGGGGAGTGCCCTTGCCGTGCTTGGAAGCGTCAGCCTCGATAGCCTTAGCCATAGCCTCGATCTCGCTGAGGTCAAAGCCGAAGTTGTTGTTAAGCTTGGGAGTAGGCTTGGGAGCAGGCTTAGCAGCCGCAGGAGTAGGAGCGGCAGCAGCAGGAGCGGCAGCAGGCTTGGGAGCCGCAGCAGGAGCGGGAGCAGGCTTGGGAGCAGCCGCAGGAGCGGGAGCAGGCTTGGGAGCCGCAGCAGCGGGAGCAGGAGAGGGCTTAGCACCCATAGGAGCGGGAGCAGGCTTGGGAGCAGCTGCAGGAGCTGGAGCAGCAGCCATCTTAACGCCCTTGGGAGGAGTAAACTCAGGGATGCCGTCCTTTTTGAGGGTGTCCTGAGTATTGGTCAGAAGACTTGCAGTCTCAGTGATCTTAGCAATGCTTTCGGAAAGGCTCTGCTTGGAAATATTTTCGAGCATAGACTTGATGGAGTTGACCTGACCCTCGATCTCGGTGATCTCAGCAAGAACAACAGCCTTCATATTGTCGGCAGCACGTCTCATCTCAGCGCTCTTGCCCTCAGCGTCGCTCATCATCTTGGAGGACTTGTCCTCAGCGTCGGTAAGGATCTTGTTAGCCTTTTCGTCAGCGGTCTTAACGATAGTGGAAGCCTTGCTGTTAGCGTCATCAACGACCTGATTAGCAAGCTTCTTAGCGTCCTCATCCATCTTTCTCGCATTTTCCTTAGCGTTAGTAACGATGGTGGTAGCGGTTCTCTGAGCCTCCATGAATACGTTGGTAAGGTCCATAGCGTTGTTTTCTGCGGGGGAGGCAGCAGCCGCTGCATTTTTAGCTTCGATAAGCTCATTTTCCATATCGGAGAGCTTTTTCTTGAGCTCAGCGATCTCCTTGTCCTTCTCGGCAGACTCAGCCTCAGTGTCTGAAAGCTTATTTTTGAGGGACTCGTTGCTTGTCTGAAGCTCAGTGATCTTAGCCTTGTCAGCCTCGAGGAGCTTTTCGTACTTTTCCTTGTCCTCCATATTGCCGCCGCTGTTCTCGAGAAGGGCCTTCTTTTCCTCAAGCTCGTTCTCAAGCGTATATATCTTAGTATTGAGCTGATCTACATAAGCAAGTACATCCTTCTTGTCAAATCCGCCGAAATTGACCGTTTTAAGGAATCCGTTTTCTGCCATGGTGAATACCTCCAAAAAATATACTCAGCAGACACAGCGCCATTACCGAAAATATGTATGGTCTGCCGTTACTATATCCTTATTATAACATATTGTTCAAAATACAGCAACCAATTTCCGAAAAAAAATTTGCATAAACTTGTCGTCAATTTTTTAGGCATGAATAACAAAAGCACTGTCTATTTTTACCGTATGCCGTACAACATACACAAATTTAGAGATTAATATGTATAAAAATTCATTCTGCCTGAATTTCATGTTCCATTATCATTCTTATAAGCTTGCCGATTACCCGTCCCTTACACAGATGATCTTGTTGGCATCTGCAAGTTTTTTCCGTGCAATATGGAGTTCTTTTTTGCATATGAAAATCTTTGGAGAACATCTTTATGTAAAAACTGCCTCAAAAGAATAATGGAATAGCCAAATCAAAATATTAACAAATTGTAAAAATATTCAGTCCCCCCTTGATTTTTAAACGGCAGTGAGCTATAATAAAATTAGCACTCAAGGAATATGAGTGCTAACACTTACACTTACAAAGTGCTAATTACTATATAATATTTTTAAGGAAGTGCATTAAAAATGGCAGAAACCAAGCAGTTCAAAGCCGAATCCAAGCGGCTTCTTGACATGATGATCAACTCGATCTACACACACAAGGAGATATTTCTGAGAGAGCTTATCTCCAACGCCAGCGACGCCATCGACAAGCTGTATTTCAAGTCACTGACAGACGACAGCATAGGCATGAACAAGTCCGACTTTGCAATAAATATCATTGCGGATAAGGACGCAGGCACACTTACGATCACCGATAACGGCATCGGAATGACCGCCGAGGAGCTTGAGAATAATCTGGGCGTGATCGCAAACAGCGGCTCGCTCAAGTTCAAGACCGAGAACGAGAAAACCGAGGATGTAGATATAATCGGACAGTTCGGCGTAGGCTTCTATTCCGCCTTCATGGTAGCCAAGGAGGTAAGAGTCCGTTCAAAGGCATACGGCGCAGATAAGGCATATGTATGGACCTCCTGCGGCGTTGACGGCTATACCATTGAGGAGGACGATAAGGAAACAGTTGGAACCGAGATACGCCTCACCCTCAAGGAGGATACGGAAAACGAGAAATACAGCGAGTATCTCAGCGATTTCCGGATCAAGGAGCTTGTAAAGAAGTATTCCGACTATATCCGTTTCCCCATTAAGATGGACGTAGAAAAATCCCGCAGAAAGGACGACGCCAAGGAGGACGACTATTCTGACGAGGCATACGAAAAATATATTGAAAATGAGACCTTAAACAGCATGGTTCCCCTCTGGAGAAAGAACAAGAACGAGCTTAAGCCCGAGGATTACAACAATTTCTATAAGGAAAAGTACTATGATTATACCGATCCCTTAAAGTATATCCACTCCAAGGTCGAGGGAACCGCCACCTATGATTCCCTGCTCTATATTCCCGCGCAGGCACCATACAATTTCTTCTCCAAGGACTATGAAAAGGGACTCCAGCTTTATTCCAGCGGCGTTCTTATCATGGATAAATGTGCCGATCTCCTGCCCGATTATTTCTCCTTTGTAAGAGGACTTGTGGATTCCGCAGATCTGTCGCTGAATATTTCGAGAGAAATGCTCCAGCACGATCATCAGCTTAAAATAATAGCAAAATCCATCGAGAAATCCATCAAGAGCGAATTGAAGAAAATGCTGAATAATGACCGTGAGAATTACGAAAAATTCTGGAAAGCATTCGGCGTTCAGCTGAAATTCGGCGTATATGACAATTACGGAAGAGATAAGGACGCAGTAGAGGATCTGCTTCTCTTCACATCCTCAGCGGAAAAGAAGCTTGTGACCCTTGACGAGTATGTATCCCGCATGAAGGAGGATCAGAAATACATTTATTATGCCGCAGGCGACAGCGTAAGCAAGATCGAAGCGCTTCCCCAGACCGAGCTTCTCCGAGACAAGGGCTATGAGATCCTTTATCTCACCGATAATGTCGATGAATTTGCAGTCAAGGTGCTTATGAGACATGGAGAGAAGGAGTTCAAGAACGTTTCCGAGGGCGATCTTGGAATCGACAGCGAGGAGCAGAAGGAGGAGACCAAAAAGCTTGCCGAGGACAATAAGGATATGCTTGCCCTTATCACCGAGGCACTTGGCGGCAAGATCAAGGAGTGCCGCATTTCCGATAAGCTGAAAACACATCCCGTCTGCATCTCCAGCTTCGGACAGATCTCCCTTGAAATGGAGAAGATACTCAATCAGAATCCCCAGAATCAGAAGGTCACTTCCGAAAAGGTGCTTGAGCTTAATCCCAAGCATAAGATTTTCGCAGCAATGCAGAAGCTTTTTGAAACCGATAAGGACAAATTCAAGGATTATGCGTCCATTCTATACGATCAGGCGCTCCTTATCGAGGGAATGCAGATAGAAGATCCCGTTGAATTTTCCAATAAGGTATGCAGCCTGATGGCTGAATGATAGTATAAATAATTTCGGACTGCGAAGAAAAAGCTTTGCAGTCCGAATTTGTTTGACATATTCTGTATTATGTGGTATAATCAAAGAAATCCAAAAAAAGGTGAATGAAAATGAAAAAGCTTATAGATATCACCTCCGTATTCAGCGGGATAGTAGCAATAATAACGCTGATACTGGGTATAAGAGTCCTGACAGGGCATGGCTATTTCGTAGGACTTGCGCTGTTTTCCATGGCAAGACAGGGAATCATGTTCGGATTTATCGGAAATCTTCTGGGAATAGCAGTAACCTGCATGGGCTTCGGCGCAATGGCATTTTACGGCATAACCTCCGACCGCAGCTCATCAAGGAAAAACGCCTTCATCTGGGGGCTGGTAATGTCAGCGATATGCCTTATCTCCTTTTTCTGCAGCATATTTGCCCATATCTTCAATATCGGAGATATCTTCTTCCTTGTCCTTCCCCTGATTTACACCTTCGGAATTTTCAAGTCCGCATAATTCATAATAACAAAAAAATCCCCTCCGAGCAGTCGGAGGGGATTTTTTTGTATCTCTTACAATCCGATAACCGAAAGGGCATCGGGCATGAATACGATAATAAACTGAGAAATAAGCACAACAGCAATAAGAGCGATGGGATAAGCAGCCGCATAAGCGGAAGCGACATCATCAGTCTTAGCCACGTTGATAAGAGTACCGAGAGCGGGAGTGGAGGTCATGCCGCCTGTGATACCGCCCAGGTTGTTGAAGAGAGGGAGCTTGATAACGAACTTAGCAATAATAAATCCAACGATCATAGGAACGAGGGTCATCAGCACACCATAGAGGAAGTAAGAGGGCTGGAAATACTTAACAAAGGAAGCGCCTCCGGGGATACCTGCGCCGATAAGGAACGCCATAAGACCGAACTCTCTGAAAAGCTCAAGCATACGCTTTTCGGGCTTCATGTTGAGAGGACCGAAGTGACCGAAGTGAGCAACAACGAGGGAAGCGAGGAGGCAGCCGCCTGTAGTACCGAGAGAGAAGGTAGATGAACCCATAGGTATCTTGATACCGCCGATAAACATACCAATCACTACAGCGATAGCAAATGCAGCAAGACCGAAGTTGTCGATATCGAAAAGCTTCTTGCCCTCAGCAGCAGCCTTACCGGTGTCAACGGAAGCGATCTTCTTTCTCTCCTCGTCAAGATCAGCCTTGAGGATCTTGGGAATGATCTGAACAAAAAGAACAACGCCCACAACGCCGAAGAGGTAAGCGATACCGTGACCAACAGTAACAATATCCTCAAACTGTGAAATGATCGTCTTGGAAGCCTCATCAGCAGTAATGCCTGCATTAGCAGCGTAATTTGCAACAGCGTCAGTGTTAGCGGCATAAACGGAGCTGAGAGTATCCTTTGCAGCGGAGAAAGCAGGAGTAGAGGTCAGAGCGCCTGAAAGAAGACCGACCGCCATAGAAGTGCTGCAGCCGAGAACCTTGATGCAGAAAACGGTAGTAAGTCCGCCGAGGATAATGATAATAAGCGAAAGCAGCGCATAGGACTTGAAATTTTTCTTCAGGTTGGAGAAGAAGTTGGGACCTGCAATAAATCCGACCGAGGTAACGAATAAAATAAGTCCGAGATTTTCGATAATTTTGAAATAGTTTTTAGCGAGAGCGACATCGGAACCGAACTTAGCAGTAACAAGATTGCTGCCGTCCACCGAAAAAACGAGAGCGCCTAAAAGCAGAGCAACAATAAAAACGCCTGCCGTTCCGAGAGAAACGCCCTTAATGGTAACACGACCCAGAAGATAACCGAGCCCTGCCACAATAAAGACAGTGAACATGAGGAATGAAATACCCGTAATGGATATCACACCGTTAAATAAATTCATAAGGCATAAACCTCCGTAAATAATTTTGGCTGATACGATCAAAACACGATAAAAAACATCATGTCTTTATCGTATCAGCCCATATACACAGCTTCAAACCCCCGCAAAAGCAGGGGTTTGAAATGTGCCTATGAAATTATACAACAAAATCGAATCAAAATAAAGTACCTAAGTAAAATTTTAACATTATTTTTACTTTTTCTTAGTTACTTTTTCTTGCATAATCGGGGAGAAGCTTGGGAGAAACAATATCAGTCTCAATACCTGCGGACTTCATCTCAGCAGCGAACTTGTTAACGTGGTCAAGAGTGAGCTTGCCCACAGTAACGTCCTTGAACTTAGCAGCAACGCTTCTGCCTGCATTTCTGCCGAATACGATAACATCCAGGAGTGAGTTGCCCATGAGTCTGTTTCTGCCGTGGATACCGCCGACAGCCTCACCTGCAACATAAAGGTTCTCGATGTTGCTCATACCGTCAACAGAAATGTCGATACCGCCGTTCTGGTAGTGGAGAGTAGGATAAATAAGGATAGGCTCCTTACGGATATCAATGCCGTACTCCATGAACATTCTGAGCATAGCAGGGATTCTCTTTTCGATAGTGCCCTCGCCGTTCTTGAGCTCGATCATAGGAGTATCGAGCCAGATGCCCTCGCCGTCGCCGGTGCTGATACCCTTGTGTCTTGCCTTGCACTCTCTGATAATGGAGGAAGCGCATATATCACGGGTCTCCAGAGGATGCATGAATACCTCGCCGTCAACGTTAACGAGCTTAGCGCCGAGGGAACGAACCTTTTCTGTAACAAGAGCGCCGAAGATCTGCTCGGGGAAAGCAGCACCTGTGGGGTGATACTGGAGAGAATCGGCATAAAGGAGCTTAGCGCCTGCACGGTAAGCAAGAACCAGACCGTCAGCAGTAGCACCATAGTGGTTGGAGGTGGGGAAGCCCTGATAATGGAGTCTGCCTGCGCCGCCTGTTGCAATGATAACAGTCTTAGCCTTGGCAACCATCAGCTCCTTAGTCTCCATGTTCATAAGAACAGCACCTGCAGCCTTGCCCTGATCGTCAAGGATAAGCTCAACAGCAGCAGTAAAGTCAATAACGGGTATCTGACGGTTGAGAACCTCGTCACGGAGAGTCTTCATGATCTCAGCGCCGGAGTAGTCCTTGCAGGCGTGCATTCTCTTTCTGGAGGTACCGCCGCCGTGGGTTGTAACCATTGTGCCGTCGGGCTCCTTATCGAATTCAACGCCCAGCTCATTGAGCCACTTGATACATTCGGGAGCGTCATTAACGAGCTTAGCAACAAGCTCGTGCTTGCCCTTGAAGTGACCGCCGCCGTAAACGTCAACGTAGTGGATAGCAGGGGAGTCATTGGGCTTGTCAGCAGCCTGGATACCGCCCTCAGCCATCATAGTGTTTGCGTCACCGATACGGAGCTTGGTAACGATCATAACGTTAGCGCCGCCGTTGTGAGCCTCGATAGCAGCAGATGAACCTGCACCGCCGCCGCCGATAATGAGAACATCAACATCATACTTGGGATGCTCAAGGTCGATCTTAGCAGGATCAATGCGGCTGTTGGCCTGGAGGAGGTCAGCCAGCTGATGAGGAACCTTCTCGCCCTTGTTGGGACCGATCTTCAGCTCCTCGAACTCGGACTCGATGTAGTCGGGATGATAGGTCTTGAGAACCTCATCCTTCTGCTCAGCAGTCATTCTTTCGGGCTCTAATGCTGCATTAGCAGCTCTGTTAGCTTCGACCTTCCTGATCGAAGCAAGCATTTCTTCACTTGTGTACATTGTATTTGCCCTCCCTTACTTCTCAATGTCTCTGTTATTATACTTTTCCTGCATCTGCTCATCGGACATTGCCATAAGCTCATCGAGGAATGCCTTGAAATCGCCGTTGTGGATCTCCTTGACTCTGTCCTCGAGGTGCTGGCTCTTGGGCTGGAGATACTTACCGTTGATTCTTCTTGCGAGCATACCAACCTGAGGATGGGAAATGCCTGCGGGACATCTGGAGGAGCAAACGCCGCACATTACGCAGTCAAAGGACTCGTCAGCGCACTTGTCGAACTCGCCTCTCTGAGCATAAGCGATGTACTGCATAACATTGAGCTTCTGAGTACAAGCCTTGGTGCAGGCATTGCAGCCTACACAAGCGTAGATCTCGGGATAAAGCTGCATCATAACAGCCTGAGTAGTGGGGATCGTGTTGATATCATAGATCTGCTTAACCAGAGGGAAGAAGGGCAGAGTAGCGATATACATACCCTCCTGAACCTGAGTCTGACAAGCGAGACAGGTCTTGAGCTCCTGCTCGCCCTTGATTCTGTAGATTGTAGCGCAGGCACCGCAGAAGCCGTTTCTGCAGCCGCAGCCTCTGATAAGCTGATAGCCGGCATATTCCATAGCTTTCATGATAGTAAGGCTTGCAGGAACGCTGTACTGCTTGCCGAACAGATAAATATTTACCATATTTTCCATCGTGAACTTCACTCCTTAATCAATATTCGTTAGGCAGCTCGTCGAGCTGGTCAAATCTGAATACAGGTCCGTCCTTGCAGACATACTTGTTGCC
>JALFVE010000016.1 GCA_022787085.1 Oscillospiraceae bacterium
CAAGCGCATCAAGCTTAAGCTTGATGGTCTATCTCCTGTTGAATACAGAAAAGTTGCATAACAAAAGCGACCAAAATCGCTTCTGGTCGCTTTGTATAATTTTTCTTCTAAAACTTTGTCTAACTTTTTGGGGTCAGTTCACGAAGGCGCAGGATTTTTTTGAATATAAATTCCTCAAAGCCCTTGTATTTTCTGCAGATTTATTGTATAATTAAGCTGTATAATTATTTTCTGAGGAAAAAAGCTTATGAATGAAACAATTCTTGATTATTTGATAAAGGGATTGGTGCTGTTTACAGCAGTACCCGTCCACGAGTGCGCCCATGCGTGGGCGGCTGAGAAAATGGGAGATGACACAGGCAGAAAGCAGGGGCGCATCACCCTGAATCCCTTTGCCCACCTTACCCTCTGGGGCTCCCTGATGATGGTGCTTGTGGGCTTCGGCTGGGGCAAGCCCGTAAACGTTGACCCGAGAAATTTCAAAAATTCCAAAAAGGGAATGGTGCTAACCTCTCTTGCAGGGCCCGCCTCCAATTTTATCATGGCATTTCTCGCAATGATAGTGTATAAGGTGCTTGCCTTTCTCTGCGGCTTTGACGACAGCACCACCATGGGAATGATCGCATGGGTATTTCTGTATATTATGCTCATAAACGTCTCCCTTGGCGTATTCAACTTCCTGCCCATCCCGCCGCTGGACGGCTCAAAGATATTCAACGCCGTTCTGCCCGAAAAATGGTACTTTACCATAATGAAATATGAGCATATCATATTTATCGTCCTGATAGTCCTGCTTTATTCGGGACTTCTGGACAATCCCCTGTCCTTTTTGCAGGGGAAGGTCATTGACCTGATGGATATCCTCACCCTCTGGGTGGACTATATCATGGCAGCCGTAACGGCAGGCGCAGCGGTATGAGCATATCATTCAAGCTTGAGGTATTTGAAGGGCCTTTAGACCTGTTGCTCCATCTTATCTCCAAGCATAAGCTGAATATAAACGATATTCCCATAATGACCCTTGTGGAGCAGTATCTCGCATATATTTCCGACATGGCGGAGCAGGATATGGAAATTGCGGGAGAATTTCTTGAAATGGCAGCAAGGCTAATTTATATCAAGACCGTATCCCTTCTTCCCCGAAAGGAAGAGGCTGAAACTCTCAAAAAGGAGCTTGAGGGCAGGCTGATCGAATATTCCCTGTGCAAGGCGGCAGCGGAGCTTATGAGGGAAAGATATCTTGGCGACACCGTCAGCGTGCGGAAGCCCATGGAGATCGAGCTTGACCCCGAATACAGCCGTCACCACTCCCCCGAGGAGCTTCTTAAAGCCTATCGGGGAATGGAGATAAAAAAGGAGAAAAAGCCCGAGGAGCTGGCTCCGTCGGCATTCTCGAAGATAGTATCAAAGAAATTCGTGTCCGTTTCCTCAAAGATAGTTTCGGTGCTGAAAATGCTCTACAAGGAGGGAAAATGCTCTCTTGAAGGATTATTTTCGGGAATGACCGACCGCTCGGAAAGAGTGGCGGCATTTCTTGCGGTGCTGGAGCTTACCAAAACGGGCAGGATACTTTTAAACGACGATAACACCGAGGTGACCTTCAACGCCGCCTCGGGACAGGATATAAACGAATCAGCCGTTTCCGAATGGGAAACGGAGGAAAAGGAGGAGAGGGACAATGAAGCTGACGAGTAAAGCTGCTTCCATGGAAGCGGTGCTTTTTGCCTGCGGAGACCCCGCAGAGCCTGAAAGGCTTGCCGCCGCGATTGGCGTGGAAAAGGGCGCTTTGTCACAGCTGGCGGATATGCTTAACGACGCATATTCGGAAAATAACAGCTCCCTCACCGTCCTTCGTCTGGGAGGCAGCTTCCAGCTGGCGGTACGCTCGGAATATTACGAGTGCGTAAAGGCTGCAGCGGAGAGCAAAAAGAACGCTCCCCTGTCCCCTGCGGCAATGGAGGTGCTGACCATCATCGCCTACAATCAGCCTGTTACCAAAAGCTTTGTGGAGCATATCAGAGGCATCGACAGCTCAAGCGTGGTAAATTCGCTGGTGGAAAAATGCCTGCTTGAAGAAGCGGGCAGGCTCGATGTTCCGGGCAGACCCATTGCATACCGCACCACATCCACATTCCTGCGATGCTTCGGGCTTGAATCCATAGACGATCTTCCGCCGCTGCCCGGGCACGTCAAGGAGGACTTTGATCCTCTGCTTGTAGAGGATACCCCTCTGCTTGCAGATGACCCGCCTGTTTCGGAGGAAGCTTCGGAATGACCGCTCTGATAATAATAGCCGCAATAATACTGCTTCTGGTAATAATCTGCAATATCCCAGTAGAAGCGTATATAAAATTTTACGGCGGCAAGGCAGATATCAGGGTGAGATATTTTTTTCTGAGCCTGTATCCCCGAAAGGAAAAGAAGAAAAAGAGGAAAAATAAGAGGGATAAAACCGATACTCCAACGGAATACAGAGAGCTTCCCGCCGAAGATACCCCGCCCGAAAATAAAAATGAGCCTCCTGCTGATAAGGACAAGCAGGAAAGCAGATCTCAGAATACTCCGAAAAAGGACAGCTTTTCAAAGAAGAGCAGCTCCCAAAAGGAAGAGAAGCCTCCCCTGCTTGAAAGGATAAATACAAAGCTTGACGAGCTTGGCAAAAAGAAAAATCAGATCTCGCTGCTTATAGAGCTTGTGCTGCCCCATCTGAAGAAATTCGGAAGCAAGCTTCGCATTGACGATATAATAATAGACTTTGCCGCCGCAGACGAGGACGCCGCAAAGGCAGCCATAAGCTATGGCGAGCTGGGGGCAGCGGTCTATAACGGCATAGCGTTTCTCAGGCGATATGTATCAATGTCGGTGCGTTCTGTGAATATAAGCTGCCTTTATAATACACCTGCCGAAAAGAGCCGCTATGACGGCGAATGTAAGCTGCGGTTAAGACCTGCAAGCCTTATAAACGCAGTCCTTGCAGTGTGCTTCGGATATATGACCAACACGAAAAAATACTCTCCTGTAATGGAGCTTATAAGGAAAGGATAAATGAAAAATGGACACAAAGGTTAAAGAACTCATTTCCGCCTCCATGGACAAGATCCATGAAATGGCTGACGCAAACACCATCATGGGAGAGCCTGTGAAGGTTGACGGCGGCGTAACGATCATACCCGTATCAAAGGTATCCTACGGCTTTGCGGGAGGCGGCTCCGACCTTCCCAGCAAGACGGACAAGGAGCTTTTCGGCGGCGCAACGGGCGCAGGGATAACCGTAACCCCTCTGGGCTTTCTTGTAATCTCGGGGGGAGACGTTCAGCTCATGCAGATGAATCTTGATGTTTCCACATCCTCCGCAATTGTAAATATGGTTCCCGAGGTATTCAACAAGGTTGCAGGGCTTTTCAAGAAGGAC
Source organism: Oscillospiraceae bacterium (assembly GCA_022787085.1). Classification (GTDB taxonomy): domain Bacteria; phylum Bacillota; class Clostridia; order Oscillospirales; family Ruminococcaceae; genus Huintestinicola. Next base: position 3,413 of record JALFVE010000016.1, read on the forward strand.
AAGAAGGACGACAAAAAAGCCGATCTCACCGATTCCCGTGACACCGATGATATCGAGATACCCGAGGAAATGCTGGAAAGCGGCATGACCGACGGCGTGGATTTCGATTTTAAGGACTGACTGAATTTTCCCGTCCCTTTCGGCATAGTATTATAATATTATAATATTTATACGGGGGAATGGGAATGAAAAGGCTACCTGCTATGCTTACGGCGGCGGTGATGACTGTAATGTGTGCGGCAAATGTCTGCGCAGTGAACAGACCCGCCATGACGGATATATCCGCAAAGGCGGCTGTACTCATAGAAGCCTCCACAAGAACAGTGATCTGGGGAAAATGCGAAGGTCAGCGTCTCCCAATGGCAAGCACCACCAAGATCATGACAACAATACTCACCCTTGAAAGCGGCGATTTAGACACAGAATTTGTGGTTGACAGCGAAGCCGTTAAGACAGAGGGCTCATCAATGGGGCTTAGAGAGGGAGATATCGTTTCAAAGCGTGACCTGTGCATCGGAATGCTGCTGCCCTCGGGAAATGACGCCGCAAACTGCGCAGCTGTCCGTGTGGGCGGCTCGTTGGAGAGCTTTGCGGATATGATGAACGCCAAGGCAGCAAAGCTGGGGCTGAGCTCCACTCATTTCGTGACCCCCTCGGGGCTTCACCACGATAACCACTATTCCACAGCCAAGGATATGGCGCTTCTTGCCGCATATGCGCTGAAAAATCCCGATTTCAGAGAGATATGCTCTTCAAAGTCCATGAAGCTCACCTTCGGAGATCCCCCATATGACCGATGGCTCACCAATACAAACAAGCTTCTGAGCCGTTATGAGGGCTGCATCGGCGTTAAAACGGGCTTTACGGACGAGGCGGGACGCTGCCTTGTTTCGGCAGCGGAGAGAAACGGCATCACTCTTGTCTGCGTCACTCTCAATGCACCCGACGACTGGAACGACCACGAAAAGCTTCTGAATTACGGCTTTTCCGTGACCGAAAAAACAGAGCTTGGGGGAAAAAGCTATTCGGTCAATACGGCAGGGGGAGATAAGGACAGCATTTCCCTTGTGACCTCACGGAGCATAACCCTTCCGAAAATTAACGGCAAGTCTCCCGATGTGACATTTTCCGCAGCCATACCTCAAAGGGTTTACGCACCCGTTTCAAAGGGGGAAGAGCTGGGGACGCTTCGGGTAATGTGCGGCAGCAGGATAATTGATGAAATACCACTCATATCCTCCGAGGAGCTTTTTCAGATAAGCGGATACGGCTATAAGCCCTCGCTTTACGACCGCACAGTGGACTATTTCAAGAAACTCATTTTCAGATAAAATAAAAAGGATTATAAATATGGAAAAGATCAGACTTCAGAAAATTCTCTCCGACAGCGGTATCTGCTCCCGCAGAAAGGCGGAGGAGCTTATCTCCAAGGGACTTGTCAAGGTAAACGGCAAGGTGGCAAAGCTTGGCGACAAGGCAAATGACAAGGACGTTATCATGGTGGACGGCGAAAGAGTCCGCTATACAAAAAAGCGCAGAAAGATATATATCATGCTCAACAAGCCCCGCGGATATGTAACCACCATGTCCGACGAGCTGGACAGACGGTGTGTTACCGAGCTGCTTGAGGGCGTGGAGGAAAGAGTATATCCCGTGGGAAGGCTTGACCGAAACTCCGAGGGACTGCTGCTTTTTACCAATGACGGCAATTTCGCCAACGATATCATGCATCCCAGCCGCCATATCAGCAAGACCTATCGTGTCACCGTTCATTCAAAGATAACAGATGAGCAGATAGTAAGGCTCACCGAGGGCGTGGAGCTTGACGGCAAAATGACCCTCCCCGCAACGGTAATAACAGAGCTTGAATCTCCCGAAAGAAGCGTTATGAGAATAACCATCAGAGAGGGCAGAAACAGACAGATACGCCGTATGTGCGAGGCGGTGGGACTTGAGGTGGTAAGGCTCCGCAGAACCTCCATAGGACCTATAAAGCTCGGTATGCTGAAGCCCGGCGCATGGCGTGAGCTTACCGCCGAGGAGCTGAGAGCGATCAGAAACGCTGTGGGCAGGGATTGATAAAACGCCGTAAAAATCCTGTAATAAAGCGTTTTTCCTATTGCAATTTCCCGAAGAATCTGCTATACTGAATTAAAAGGTTTTACAAGGATAAATTTTCGTAAAGGAGCATTTTCTATGAACAATGTTCAGAGACGGGACAAAATCAACTATTATCTGGATATAGCCGAGACGGTCCTCGAGCGGGGCACCTGTCTGCGAAGGAATTTCGGAGCAATTATCGTAAAGAATGACGAGATCGTGTCCACAGGCTATGTGGGCGCCCCCCGAGGACGCACAAACTGCTGCGATCTGGGCTACTGCACCAGAGAAAAGCTGGGGATCCCCAAGGGGCAGCGATATGAGCTGTGCCGCAGCGTCCATGCGGAAGCAAATGCCATCATCTCCGCCGCAAGGAGCGATACCATCGACTCCACCCTTTATCTTGCCTGCCATGACGCAAAAACAGGGGAGCTATACGGCGACGTGGAGCCATGCTCAATGTGCAAAAGGCTCATAATCAATGCGGGCATTTCCACCGTTATAATCAGAAATACCCCCGACAAATACACCACCATCAACGTCCAGAGCTGGGTGGAAAACGACGAATCCATAGAAGGCTCCGAGGGGTATTGATTTATAAAAAAATATCCGCCTTTCGGGATATTCCGAAGGCGGATATTGTAATAATTGGATCATGTAAAAATATCAGGTACCTGTAATGATATAGGGCTGAACAGCCTTTGCAAGGATATTTGCGGGCATTGTCTGGAGCCAGATCCTGCCGGGACCTGTGACCTTGGTATTGAAAAGACCCTCGCCGCCGAGAACCATATTTCCGACGCCCTTAACGGTCTGAATATCCATGGCGCAGGAAGCCTCCATAGCAGCAAGATAGCCTGTGTCAATGAGCATGGACTGACCGGGAGCAAGGTTATACTCAACAATGCCACCGTTTATCTCCAGGAAAACCATTCCCTTGCCTGTAAATCTCTGCATAATGAAGCCCTCGCCGCCGAAAATGCCTGCGCCGATCTTCTTCTGGAAGAAGATCTCCATCTCAACGCCGATGGTGTTAGCAAGGTAAGCAGACTTCTGAGCAACGATATGGGAATTGGTAACGTCGAAGCAGATGATATCGCCCGGGAAGGTTGACGCAAAAGCGATCTCACCGGGACCGCCTGCTGCGGTATATTTATTTCTGAAAATAGACTCGCCTGTCACAGCGCTTTTCGCCATCTTGCCGAGAGCGCCGAGAAGACCGTTGCCGCCGCCCGAGCCGAGACCTGTCTCCATCTCCATAGTGGGAGTCATCCAGGACATTGCGCCCTTCTGGCACTCAACAGCCTCGCCCGGTTCAAGACGGCAGATAAGCACAGGCAGGGGGGCATTTTTCACCTCATATTTCATAATATAACCTCCATAAATCCATAATAAAGCGGTATCAAAATCGCTAATTTATTATAACATAGTTTTTATCCTCTGTCAATGGTTTATTGAATTTTTACGAGAATTAAAAAAAAAGAAAAGGATGTCGAAAAATGGAAGCGGGAATACATCAGAAGCTAAAATTTTTATATCTTGCCCGGCTCTTTGAAAGGGAGACGGACGAGGAGCATATCCTGACGGTATATGACATATTAAGCCGCCTTGAGCAGCTTGGGATAAAGGAAAGCCGCAAGACTCTGCTTGAGGATATAAGTCTGCTCTGCGACTTTGGAATGGATATAATCACCGTCTCGGTGGGAAAAAAGCTGGGATATTATCTCGGCAGCCGCAGCTTTGAGCTGGCCGAGATAAAGCTGCTTGCGGACGCAGTAAGCTCGGCAAGATTCATCACCGAAAAGAAATCCCGTCAGCTGCTGTCAAAGCTTGAGGGGCTCACAAGCATATTCCACGGGCGGGAGATCCACCGCCGAATCTATGTGGCAAACCGCATCAAATCGGAAAACGAGCTTATCTATATTAACATCGACCTTATCCAGCAGGCGATCGACAAAAAAAAGCAGATAACCTTCAGATATTTCGACCGTACTGTAGGCATGAAGAAAAAATACCGCCAGGGCGGACGGAGCTGCTCCCCCTTCGCCCTTGCATGGAATGACGGCAGCTATTATCTTGTGGGCAAGCAGAAGAAATACACCACCCTATCCAATTTCCGCATTGACCGCATGGAAAAGGTGGAGCTTCTTCCCGAGGCAGCCGAGCCTGTACCCGAGGGCTTCGATCTTGCGGAATACACCGCCACCACCTTTTCCATGTTCAGCGGTGAACCCCGCACCGTCACCCTATGCCTTGACAACAGCCTTGCCAATGTGGCAGCGGACAGATTCGGCACAGATGTGATGCTGATCCCAAACGGGGAGGACAAATTCACCCTGAATGTCAAGGTGGTAGCCGCCCCCGCATTTTACAGCTGGGTATTCCAGTTCGGTGACAAGGCGGAGATAATAGCGCCTCAGTCAATGCGTGAGGAATATATCCGCATGATGGACGGGATACGAAAAAAATATATAAAGGAGAACACATGATAAACATATTATTCATCGGAGATATTGTGGGCAGCAGGGGCTGTGATTTTGCGGAAAAGACCGTCGGACGTCTCCGAGCAAAGGAAAAACTGGACGCAGTAATCGCAAACGGGGAAAATTCCGCAGACGGAAACGGCATAACAAGAGAATCCATGGAGCGGCTTTTCAGATTTGCGGACATTATAACCACAGGAAACCACTGTTTCCGCCGCAAGGAGTTCATGGAGTATTATGATATCAAGGCAAATCTCCTCCGCCCCGCAAATTACCCCGAGGGAGTAGTGGGAAAGGGCGTAACGGTCGCTGACATGGGCAGATTCAGCCTGTGCGTAATAAATCTGATGGGAACGGCGTTCATGGAGCCGCTGAACAATCCCTTTGAATGTGCGGACAAGCTCCTGCAAAATATCGACACCCCGAATATAATCGTGGATTTTCACGCAGAAGCCACATCTGAGAAAAAATCCATGGGCTTTTATCTTGCGGGGCGTGTCTCGGCTGTGATAGGAACCCATACCCATGTCCAGACCGCCGACGAGACAATTCTCTCGGGTCATACGGGATATATCACCGACGCAGGAATGTGCGGAGCGGAGCTTTCGGTGCTGGGAGTCAAGAAGGAGCTTGCCATCGAAAAGCAGCGGACGAAATGCCCCGTTAAATTCGTTGAATCCGACGAGCCGCCGTTTTTCAACGGCGTAAAGCTTCAAATTGATGAAAAATGCGGCAAAGTTCACAGTATCGAGCGGCTGATTATTAGATAAAACGTCAAATTTTTTATAAATCCTTGCATATATCCGCTTTTTCGTATATAATGAGTTTATCATACACGAAAGGCGGTCTGAAAATGGATATTCTCAAGGTTTCGGCAAATTCCTCACCCAATTCCGTGGCGGGAGCAATTGCAAGCATTGTCCGCGGGTGCGGTCAGGTGGAGCTTCAGTCTGTGGGGGCGGGTGCCACCAATCAGGCGGTGAAATCCATTGCGGTCGCAAGGGGCTATCTTGCGGCGGTGGGGCTCAGCCTTGTGTGCTTTCCCGAGTTTTCCACAGTGGATATCAACGGTGAGGAGCGGACAGCCATGAAATTCGTCTGCTTCGCAATGGAAGAATAAAAGATCCCTTTAGTGCTTGCACTAAAGGGATCTTTTTTAGTCATCTCCGAGAGTTACCTGTTCTTTTTTCTGCTCCGCAATATACTCTTCATACTCCGAATACGCATCAACAATAGGAATATCAATATATTCCTCCTCGGGGACCACCTTAAAAATGTGAATCATTCTCGAGAAAACCAATTCCGAACCGTAGAACTGCAGCTTGTAGCCGGGATATATCTCGGTCTCAAAATCCTCAATGATATCCTCTTCCTTTAAGCAGTCCTCAAATGAATCATCATCAAATTCATATTTGATGGGAGAATCAATTTCCTCGCCGTTTTCATCATATTTTGGTTTATACCTTTCGCCTTCATTCAGATTAGCGTTGTCAATAAATACATAAGTCTTATCATCAACAGGTCTTGCTGCAATTTTGTCCGCACTATAAAGATATGAATCCTGACTGGTAATAAACAGGGATTCATAATCCATCAGCTTATAAGGATAAACCGTCAGAAGCCAGTAGGAACTAAGGACGCCGACATAAGTAGTTTCGTCACCGGCGATCGTTTCAAGGCCGCCCTCGCCCCTTGGAGTAAATGGGAAATAATATGTGCCGTTTGAAAAGAAATTACTCAAAAAGATTGCACAAGCTCCAAAAATACAGACAACAGGCTTTGCCGCCCCTGCAATTGGCTTGATATGCTCAAATAAATATTTCCAGAACATTATTGCAATCAAAACAACGAAGGGCATAACAAAGAAAAGATATCTGTCTGAAGTAACCAGCATTGCATTGAGATTTACAGTAATAGCAACGATCTCAACAACAAAGAAAACCGTTACAGCCATCATAACAAAAATATAATTAATATTCTTGACAAAGCTGCGAAGCTTTTCAACCAATTTAGTCCTGAAGCTGATAAACCATGTTTCTTTTCTGAAAAGGAAGCAAAGGGGAATCGCCAAAGCGATAAGAAACACCAATGCTGCAATAACATATGCATAGTCGGGATAAACATATGTGGACATTCCCAAGCCTGACAGTTCGGTAAAAATCAAAGAAAAGCAGTATTTTATTCCATTCGCAAGAGGCATTCTGTACGAAAGTCTGTCACCGTTGCCCGGACCTTCATTCTGCATATGAGTAAGTGCCTGAGGGAAGCAGAGGAATGACAAAGCAACGCTTGCAAGTGCAGAGCCTGCATAAATAAAAAGCCTTTTCCAATTTCTTTTCACAAGCAGATACAGGCAGAACATTGCGCAGACGGCAAAGCTCAGAACAAGGAAATAATGGTGTATAAGTGCCCCCGAAAATATGATGGCACCTATAGCGATAAAATTGGTAATGTCCCTGCCCTCACCTGCGTATATCCTGTAATGGTAATAAAACAGCATTATGGCAAGCATTACCATAAGCGAATATGCTCTAAGAAAAATATTTACATTAATAAATCCGCAGGAAAAGCCCCAGACAGCACAAGCAACTATCCCGTAGAAATCGGATTTGAAAAGCCCCTTGGACAGCTTGAAAAGGTAGATCTGTCCGACCACCATAGCAATAAAATTCAGAACATAAGCATAATATTTGGAGAAGGATTCAGGAAAGAACGAGCAGATAAAATGCACAAGAGAACAGTAAAGCGGAGGGTGCATATCACCGCGCTGATTGTACCACACCGAATCAAATCGGAACTGCTCGCCTTCGTTAACAATAATATAATCTCTCATCTCATCGCTGTCCATCCAGCGATCACAGGAAATATCACCGGTTTTCTCATCCAGAAAAATATAAGGCCTGTAAAATGAATTGGCGTAGCCGTAAGTCCACATCTCATCAGAATGAAAGCCTTCTTTTTTCACTGAAAAAACATATGTTACCATAACAGTCTGAATGACAATAAGTATTGCCAGTATGATATAGGCAGCCTTTCCTTTGAAAGGGTTTTCCTTTAGTGAAATATTTTTTTCTTTATTCATTGCATTTTTCCTTTATACAATAAAAAAGCCTCAACAATTATGCCGAGGCTTTTTTTAAGTAATTTAATGTATCGCAGAGCGATTAGAATTCGAGCTTAGACTGAGCGTCGTTAGCCTGAGGATAAGAACCAACGTACTTATCGTCGTCGCCGCCTCTTCTCCACTTAGCATCATCGGGAGCGCTGCTTACAAACTTAACCTTAGCAGTACCGGAGCTTTCTGTTCCGCCCATGAGAGCACGGAGAGCAGCCTCAAAGTCAGCCTGAGTAGCAACGTAGCTTACAGAGTCCATTGTGCACTTAGGTTTAAGGTCAACAGACCAAGTGGTATTGTCAGCAACAGTAGAACCCTTTGTACCGAACTTTGTGCACCATGTAGCTGCGTTAGTGAAAGCAAGCTTAGCGTTAGCGTTAGCGGAAGAGTACTTGGAGTCACCAACATAACCGATCATAGAGGGAACGAGGATAGCTGCGAGAACACCGATGATAGCGATAACAACGATGAGCTCGATAAGAGTAAAGCCCTTAACCTTTGAATTTCTCATGAGAAATTCCTCCTTTTAAAAATAATATAAATTTGATTTATAAGCAACAGAGTCTCAATCGCTCTGAAGTTATACAAAAATTACTTCTTGCTCGGTCCCGGCACAGGGAACTGACCTGTGTAGAGGTGGGGAACTTCGTCGGATTTAGAATTAGGATGAATAATATCCCTTTCCTGAGAAAGCTGTGTCTCGCTTGCAGGACCAAAAATCTCCTCATAAAGCCTGAGCTTGCAGTTTGCATCGTCCTTTTTGCTGTCGTTTGTACCGATAAGCGTTACAGCGTCTGCCTGATCTGCGGGTTTCTCATAATAACCATTAAAGCAAGCATAAGCAACGGTGAAAGTCTTGGGATAGAAAGCAACCATCCACGAACCGATAAAGCCCGTTTCCAGTCTTCTCTCAATTCCGTCGGCAAGAGGAAAGCTCGAAATGCCCGAGTTAACCTTTTCGAGAAAATCGGAGCCGATATTGTAGGAATCAACGATCGTCGTCTTGTTGCTCTTGTCAGCCTGCGACGCATCGGAACCCGCCTCAGTGGTAACTATGATCCAACATAATTTCTTTGTGCTGTCGTCAGCAATCTTGCTTGAATCAGTACCCTTTACCTGCTCTGAAACAAGAAAATCCTGAGCTGCCATGTAAATTTGCTGAGCCTGTTCATTTGCTTCCAGAATCTGATTTGTTCTTATGTAAGTGATAACATTCGGAACCAGGATCGCAATCAGGACACCGATAATAGCGATAACAACGATCAGCTCAAGCAGAGTGAAGCCTCGCAGCTTCCGTTTAGATTTGTCCATTGGACGCCCTCCGTTCATAACGCAGATACCAATGTCTTGTCTTAGTCGGAGCCGTGGTCTCTTTTCAAGAGTCCTTTAACTCCCTCCCTTGACTGTAATTACATTATAATATATCTGCTTCAAAAAGTCAATAGATTTCTGATAATTTTTCCTCTAATTTTGTGAATTTGTGGATTATTTCACTAAAACGTTTTATTTTGGACATTATCAATGCACTTTGCACAAAACATTTTTTTCAAACTCTCAAAAAACACTAATAATTGCAATTTTTGCCATAAATTTTTCTGCTGAGAAATAAAAGTCTTACATGAAATTAAACAAATCATTCAGCTTTATACATTTATGAGCAATAAAAGCTGCAATTATTTCACTCTGAAATTGTAAAAATCTTTGATTATTACAATTTGTAACCATTTCGGAGAGCATTTGGCAAAATACACTGATTTTTTACACATATTCCCTGCCGCAAACAGCATCTGCAGCAGGGCTATGCAAAATTATCATACAAAAATCATAGATCAGTTTACAGCCTTGAGATAACGCTCAAACTCGGCGATATCGAGGCTCTTCTCTCTTGCATGAGTCTCGGTGATAACTCTCTCCTTAACCATGCGGGCAAGCTCCTGATCGAGGCAGACCATTCCGTCCTTGCGTCCTGTCTGGATAGCGGTCTGGATAAGGTGAACCTTGTTGTCACGGATCATAGCCTTGATGGAGTCGGTAGCGTTGAGGATCTCCAGAGCGGCAACACGTCCTGTGCCGTCAGCCTTGGGAATAAGTGTCTGAGCGACAACTCCTACGAGAACCGTTGCCAGCTGAGTACGGATCTGATTCTGCTGGTGAGCGGGGAATGCGTCGATGATACGGTTGATGGTATCAGAAGCGGAGGTTGTATGAAGGGTACTCATAACAAGGTGGCCTGTTTCGGCGGCGGTTACGGCAGCCGTAATGGTTTCGTAGTCACGCATCTCTCCTACGAGGATAACGTCGGGGTCTTCACGAAGAGCAGCACGGAGAGAGAGGGCGAAGGATTCAACATCGTCGCCGACCTCACGCTGATTTATCATGCATCTCTTATGCTCGTGGATATACTCGATAGGGTCCTCAACGGTGATGACATGGGCGCTGCGGTTGCAGTTAATATAGTCGATCATGCCTGCGAGGGTCGTGGATTTACCGGAACCTGTAGGACCTGTTACAAGGATAAGTCCTCTGGGACGCATTGCGAAATCGCCCAGGATAGGAGGAAGGTCAAGATCCTCAAGGGTGGGGATATCATTTCTCAGGAGACGGATAGCAATAGCCGTATCGCCTCTCTGGTGATAAACATTGACTCTGTGACGGTAGCCTCGCTTAGTAACATAGGAGAAGTCGGTGTCGATCCTGTTCTTGATATTCTCCATATTTCTGCCGCCGGTCATCTGCTCAACGATCTTCATAATAGCGCCGTCAGTCATCTCGGGATAGGAGCTGAGCTTGCGCAAGGTTCCGTGGAGACGAACGATAGGCGAGATCTTGGTAGTGAAGTGAACGTCGGAGCATCCCAGAACACGAGCCTCGTCAAGGATCTTGTCGATATTGATGACAACTCTGTCCGCAGGCTTTTTGATATCTATTTCCATTTTTTCCTCCAATCTGCCGCAGCGTAGCGGCAAACAAAATTGATGTAAATGAGTTTTCCGTCAGGCGATGACGAAAATAAATTAAACTGCGAAGGTGAGCTTAACAAGCTCGTCCATGGTAGTTCTTCCGACCTGAACCAGCTCTGCAACGTTGTCACGAAGCAGCTTGCAGCCCTCTGCCCTTGCCAGCTCGGAGATGGCGTCGGTCTTGCCGTCAGCTGCGATAAGTGAAGCCATTGTTGGTGTGCAGAGCAGGATCTCATGGATAGCGGTACGGCCCGTATAGCCTGTATTATTGCACTTGGGACAGCCGCAGGCGTCATAGATGGTAACGGATTCGCTGATACCAAGAAGCTCGTTATCCTCCTCGGTGGAAACTCTGGGGGTCTTGCACTCATCGCAGACAACCTTACAAAGTCTCTGAGCAACGATACCGATAAGGGAAGTGGCAACCATGTAAGGCGCAACGCCCATATCCACAAGACGGGTAACGGTTGAAGCGGCGTCGTTGGTATGGAGTGTGGAGAGCACCATATGACCTGTGATAGCGGCTCTGATAGCGATCTCGGCAGTTTCCTGGTCACGCATTTCTCCGACCATTACGATATCGGGGTCCTGACGGAGAATCGAACGGAGGGCGGCAGCGAAGGTCATGCCCGCCTTGGCATTAACCTGACACTGATTGATACCCTCGATATTCTTCTCGACAGGGTCCTCGACGGTAATAACGTTAACATTGGGCTTTGCAAGCTCACCGAGAGCGGCGTAAAGGGTGGTAGTTTTACCGGAACCTGTAGGACCGGTTACCAGCATAACTCCCTGGGGAACCTTGATAAGTCTGGAAAATCTGTCGTAGTTATAATCGGTCATACCGAGGTCAGTGATCTTGCGGACGCCCACATCGCCTGTTGCCAGGATACGGATAACGCACTTCTCACCGTTAACGGTAGGAAGGTTAGATACACGGACATCAAGGGTAGTTCCGTCAACGACCTGAGTGAAACGGCCGTCCTGAGGGACTCTCTTCTCGGCGATATTCATGCCGCTGATGATCTTGATACGGGTAATAAGGGAGTTATGAACGACGTTGGAAACGTTCATAAGCTCGATAAGGTCGCCGTTTACACGGATACGGATTCGTGTGTATGTCTTGAAGGGCTCTATATGGATATCCGTAGCGTCTGCACGGAAGGAGTTTTCAACGATTGTGGTACAGAGCTTAACGATAGGAGCATTATCAACACGCTCAGCGATCTCCGCAGCAGCCTCGTCGATCTCGTCATCGCCCTTGAACTGATCCTCAACGGAGCTGATAACGTTGCCCACGTTTGCATTGGCATAGATCTTACCGATAGACTTGGTAATAGCCGCCTTTGTAGCCAGCACGGGAACAACGTCCATACCTGTGGAGACCTTGATCTCCTCGAAGATATAGAAGTTAACGGGGTCGTAGGAGGCAACGGTAAGACGCTTACCGGTGATCTTTATGGCAATGATGGTATGTTTTCTTGCCAGAGCCTCGGGAATCTTCTTAACAGCCTCAACGTCGATGACGAACTCGGGGTCATCAAGATCAACAAATGTCAGATTATTCTTCCTTGCGAGCACCTGACCGAACTGAACATCTGTAACAAAGCCCAGCTCAACAACATAATCTCCGAAAAATTTTCCGGGGGTATTATCATTTTTCTTAGCATCGAGGGCAGCCTGAAGCTGTTCATCGGTAATGATTCCCTCGTTCACCATATACTGGCCAATAGGAACATTCTTCATAAGTGTAATTTTCTCCTTCTCCGCAGACGAATGGGGGTGACCGTCCGCCCTCCTGCGGGAAAAGCGTACGGGGATATATTTTTGCGGGAAAACCGCATTTTTGCTTGAAAAAAGTAATAAGTTGTGGTAATATATTATTAGTAATGCCGCAGAAAAATGCGGGCGGTACGATTTTTCATATTTAAAGGAGACTGATAAAATGAGCAGCCTTAGTATTGAGACTCTGGAAACCATCATGACGGTAACCATCAATGTTTTCGTATTCCTGTTCGGAATAACCATCGGAAGCTTTCTGAATGTATGCATATACAGGCTTCCGAAGGGCGAATCGCTTATCACAAACAATTCCCACTGCATGACCTGCGGAACGCAGATCAAAAGGTATGATCTTATTCCCGTATTCAGCTGGCTGATACTGAGAGGAAGGTGCCGAGCCTGCGGAGCGAAGATCACTCCCCGATACATGATAGTGGAGCTTATGACAGGTCTTGTATTTCTTGGAGTATTTATGCGCTGGGATTTTACTCAGTACGGGCTTTACCCCGTAATGCTGTGTCTTTTCCTTTCGGGTCTTATCGTTCTGTGCTTTCAGGATATTGACACACAGGAAATGTGCGTATCGGTACTTATTTACACAATAATAATTGCAGCAGCGTCTCATGTGCTGAGCTTTATAAACGGTTCACAGGGTTCATTGCTCACATTCCCCGAAACAGATCTGAAGGATGGCATCATCGGAATGTTTTCAGTGAGCCTGCCGCTTCTCATAATCGGTTTTGTAATAACTCCCCTTTTCTACAGAGCCTTTGCCGACGAGGACAGGAAATCACTTCGGGGTATCAAGGCAAATATCAAGAGGACCTCGCCCGACGACAGAAATTATGCCGTTCTCATTTCCAAGAAGGAGGCTCTTGAAGCTAAGGTCAAGGAACAGCCGCCTGTTTACGGCTTTGGAATGGGAGATATTATTCTCATGGCAGCGGGAGGACTTATGCTTGGCGTAAAAGCCACAGTCACAGCCGCTCTGATCGCCATTATTCTGGGAGCAGTTTACGGTGTTATCCTCAAATCAATAAAGAGCGGGGATAACGATGAATCAAGCGCATTTGCCTTCGGACCCTTTCTTGTTATCGGGCTTGCGGTTGCAGCCTTTGTTAACGGACAGCTGATAGATATGTATCTTTCGCTTCTGAGAGTCAGATAAGCTTTAAAAAAATAACCCGTGCCGTGCGTGGCACGGGTTATTTTTTAATTTATTTTTCGATGGTATAAACGATATAGAAGTTTTCTGGGGTGGTGCGGATACCTTTTGATTTATAATTGTCGGGCAGATCGGTATCTACAACAGGTGTGATAGTATCTGTTCCATTATTGTAGGTAAAAGGAGTATTCACAAGGCTGCAGCTCATTACGGTGTAATTCGAGTAATTATCACCTGTAGCTGACATATTCCTGCTGTATTTTTTAGTCTTTGAATTGGAATAATAGTAATCGCTCTCAACAACTACATCGAATCCGCTCTTGGTGAAATTCTCTATTCTGATAAAGTAATCAGCTGAGCCGTAGTAAGCGTCACCGAAAACCATATAGGAATTGCTGTCGCCAGTGTAATCAAAGGGCTGAGATTCACCGCAGCCGGTCTTGCCTGTTACCTTAGAGATAAGCCTGCCTCTGAAGGTTTTGTCACTTGACGTGGCAGCCTTGCCCGTTAAAGTGAAATTACCCTTGTTGTTTACGCAGATAACGTTGACCTCAGCGTCTGTGAATGCCGTTCCGTCCTTTTTCTTGGGGTTATTTCCCAAAAACGTACTGATCGCTGCTGATGCACTTGCCTGACCCTTGTACACGCCGATGTTTGTAGCATAACGTGTATTTTCAACAATGTAGGAAGCTATCGAACGTTCAACATTTTCAGCATCAGCAATTACCTTACTGTTTACGCTCATTGCGGAAACGGGCTCCATCATTCTCATAATGGAAACCATCAGGATACCGAGGATCGCCATTACCACGATAAGCTCGATAAGGGTAAATGCTTTAAGTTTCTTCATTTCGCATCACCTCATCACTTTTTAGCATTGCTGCCTTCAAAATACTTGAAGTCAACATTCAATTCATCATTATCGCTGACAACAGTGCCGTCGCCGTTTTCAAGATTCTTAACGGTGTAGAGTGCGCAGTTGATTCGGAAATTCGGCTTGCTTTTAATGCTTTTATCCGCCGAAAAATATGAAGGAGACTGTACACATTCCAGCGTTACATACACATTACCGTTTGTAACTGTTGTATCACTTTTGTATGCATCCTTAACATTAGTATCGCAAATGACATCAAACACCTTTGTACCTGATCCGTTGGTAGTTTTCTTGTTCTCAACAAAACTCTGCTGCTCGCTCATTCGGTCGGTGAGCTGAGTGTTGCTTTTAACATGAGCATATACCGACGCATAAGCAGTTACCAGCACCAGGCTGCTGAGTGCGAGAATGAAAAGTGCAATAAGAACTTCAATAAGAGTGAAGGCTCGTAATTTTATATTCTTTTTCATGCTCATCACCTCTTTTAAGATGTCTTAATATCAGTATTTGAATACTTGATCTGGGTCCACTTGATGGTGGGAGAACCGGGCGAAGCATTGCTGGGATCAAGAGGAATGTACAGTGAAGAAGCGTTGTTTGCACCATTGATCTCTCTCAGGAACAGTGAGCCTGCAATATCAATGGTTACCGGATTTCCCGATAATAATCCCTGGTAGATCTCTGCGCCCTTATACTGTCCGCTGAGATTGTAAAGGATCTTTATATTACTGGGACCTCCGCTTGACATTGCCAGATTGAGTTTTGCCAAAGGTCCATAAATATATGCTGCGATACGGCAGTTGTTGCTGCACTGAATATTAACGCCGTCATCGGCATAGATCAGAGTACGAGGTGACTTGAGGTTTGTATAGTTTGTCTTTGAACCGCTGTGAACATAATTTATGTTGCTGGAAAGCGAACCGTAGAAATCATCAACTACCTTTGTGTTATTGAAATAATAGGTACCCGATTCCATCAGAACATATGCAAAGTTATTGCCTGTTACTGTAATGTTACTGTAGCTTCCGGGCTTAAGGATCACAACAGCCTCATTGGAGGTGGTGTCAATGGAAATCGAACCGCCGGTATAGCTGTTTACAGTCAAGCCCTTTTCTTCTGTAGCGCTCTGATTAACGCTTGCTACTGAATTGAAATTATCAAAAATGATATTATCGTTCTCAGCGCAGGCAAGAGCGGGAGACATGAAGAACACATTCTGAGCATTCATTTGCTTTTTGGTCTTGGGAATCATAATAAATTTATTTTGTATAGGATCCCATTTACCTTCATACTCACCTGTCGGAACTTCGGTATAGTTTTTACCGTCAGTACCTACCTTATAAACAGCATTAAGAATGTTGCTCACAAGGTCAAGCTTCTGGTCAGGTGTATATGTTGTGTGATATGCAGCAGCACCAAGAGCAGCTTTCCAGTTCTGAATTACCTGTGCACCGCTTGTTCCGCTGAAGGGATCCCAATATGTGATATCTTCGATAGCGGCACTTCTGTCTGCTTTGATAAAATCAAACTTATCCACACCCTTTACCCAGAGATTATCGGGATTTGCAGGGTCTGCAGCGGAAGGATTGTCAATTTCACTCTTTGTGAGTGTCTTAGGTACATTTAACATAAGATACTCGGAATACTCGCTGAACAGAGTGGGTACAAGCTTAGATCTCTTTAATTCGTCAGCATTGTTCCATGAAGTTGACTCTGTGTCATTTACAGGGAGAGACATATAGTACTTGTAAGAAATATTCTGATTGGGATCATCCAAAGATAAGGAACTGCTGCTTACAGTTGCACCCTCAAGGAATTCCGATGCGTTCTCAAGCTGGCAGATATACTTGAGCTTATCAGAGTTAACGCTCTTGAATTTAGAGGAGCTTGGCATATTCACAACGGAAACATTAGCATCATATGTTGAAAGCATCTGTCCCGTATAAGAAGCTTCAGAGGGATTATCTGTCGCACTGTTCAAAACATATGCCTTACCGCTGCTTGCTGCATCAAGGAATTTCCTTATTGCCTCAAACTCCCATGCACCCTCAAATCCATTTGTTATATTCTTATAGTAATAGTATATTTTTCCATTACAGAAGGAATCAAGACTTACACTTAAATCTCTTCCGACAAGAACCTTATAAAACTTATTTTCTTTATCCCTGATGTTGAAATAAACATTATCGCCCTTCTCATAATATGGAACAAGGATCGGGTTTGATACTGTACCGATATTAATTGGCATGAATATTCCAAGATCGGTCTTTTCAATTTTATCGCCTGAATCATCAACAAATTTTTGATTTGCATAATCGTATTTTGTTACAGCTTCTCTGTCGCTGATGAAAAGATCACCATCAAAATCAGGAGTTGAATCCAAACTGATGCTGCTCCAGTTTATCTGAAGAGGGCCATCAATATATGTGTTGCCATATACATAAGGAAGCCTTGAGGCTGAGCCTAAAGTAAACATTCCTCGGCAGACCAGATCCACCTTGCTCCAATCCTTACCTGTATTTTTTCCAAACGTTGCGTCGTTTGGCATTGTTGCTGTATCCTTGATAAATACATAAGGATGCTCTTTCTGAGACGTGTTTGTCGGCTCGATAGGCTCTACAATAATCTTGGACTGAGGAGCAGACGCATTGTATTTTCCGTTGATAACAACACTTTCGTCAGCCTTGAGATATATCAGCTTTGCTACTGTAGCATTAATATCACCGTTTACGAATACCGAACCGACAACAATAGAATCATTGCCCCAGGACTGATCACCTGCGGAAACGGTACCGCCGTAGAGGATACCGTTATCGAAGGAGGAGGAGCCTGTGGATACAGTACCAGAGCCTGTGCTTCTCTCAGCTACATATGGCTCAAGCTCAACAGAAACTGTTACGGGACTGTTTGAAAGAGTGTCGTAAACCGTACAAGCTATTTTGATACGGCATGACTTGATATACTGAGCCTGCTTGCTGCCTGCTGTAAGGTCGGCAGTTACCGATCCTGTTACAGAGTTTCTGTCGATACCCGCAGTTGCGTCGTTGCCGTCGTCATAAAAAAGCTCAAGAAGCTGTACTCTTACAGTAGCGTCCTGCTGACCAACGCCTCCCTCCGAAGCGGAAAGGGCATTAAGCTGAGAAAGATTCATTTTAAACTCGAGATATGTATCCTCCACATTACTTGGAGCAGGCGTACCGTAAAGCGCTTTAAGAGAATCCGAGCAATTGTAGGTTACAGATGTGCCTGAATCCACTAATTTTCCGATAATTGCTTCCTGAATAATAAGTCCCTGGCTGGGGGTAGTATCGCTAACAGGTTTAGCCACACCGGTGTCATCAGTATGAATACTGTCCTGCATAAGTGTTTTCCACATAGCTTCCAAGCCTGATCGGGCAGAATAATACGCCTGACTTTCTTCATACTTTATGGTAGTGCGGTTGTATGTTGAAGCAACAATAGAAAGCGTTCCTGCTATCATGATTATTAAAACAACCATGACGCTGAGAACCAGCAAAAGTGCTGCACCCTTGAACTTTGCTGCTTTTTTACTCGCCTTCATAAAAAGTCCATCCTTTCTCTAATATTATTCGCAATAATTTTTTAATAAAATTGCTAATTTTATAAACAAGCCCACCCGAAAAAAGCATTTTCGTTTTTTCGGGTCGGACTTATTATTAAAGATCAATCTGCGTCTTTGATATCATCAGGATCAAGAGGCCAGATCTCATATAATGCAAGAGTGATATCGCCTGAGAAGGGATAAGACTTTTCTTCTGCTGTTTCTTTAAATTCAGCAGCATTCACATATGAGCCTGAGAATGTCATGACATACAGATTCTTGTCATTGTCGGCAATTGTCTGAACTGCCTCGAGAAGCTCATCTGCTTCCTCGCAGCCGTAGCTGATTGTTACCACACTTCCCGCAAGGGTTACAGCAGCGGGAGCTGCGGGATATGCGCCTGTAGCAGCATATTGAACCTCGGGAGGAAGCTCACCGTTGATATCGCTGTTTATCTTCAGGGGATATGCTACAGCAAACTTATTGTAGTAATATGCATAAAGAGCGGACGGAGCAAGACGGTCAACTTTCATTCCGGTAATATTGAAATTGTCATTGGCGAGAAGCTCCATGAGGTACTGGCTGATCTGGTAAGTTTCGCCGTATTCCTCCTCACTGAGGAACTGCTCCTGATCTTCAACAACTGAATTGATGTCATCCTCAAGTTTCTTCTTGAGATCCTCGAGAGTGCCCATCTTTTCTTCAACCTGTGCCTTTTCATCTTCCTTGGCAGCAAGTCTTTCCTTGGATACCTGGAGGTCCTCATATTTGGGCTTGATAAAGCTGAAAATTCCAATACCCAGAATTACAAGCACCGCAACTACTATTACTATGACTTTATCTCTGTAAGAGAGCTTCATACTCATTATTCAGCACCGCCTTCCTCATTTGCATCTTCCTCGGCAGCTTCTGCCTCGGGCTCCTCCGGCTCGATAGGCCTTACATTGAATGAAATATCAAAGGAATAAAGCTCGTCGGGAGCAGCGCCTTCAATGAGTGCGTATTCATCGCTATCGTCAATCGTGAAGCCGCCGTAAATGATATTATCAAACTTGTCAAGGTCATAAATTGCCTGAGCTGCAAGATCGGGAGCAAGGTTATCTGTTGCGTGGCATTTTAAGGAGATATTGCCCGATGCAAAAGAAAATTGATCAACATAGCAGTCCTGCTCTTCGATGGTCTCCATGATCTCGTTGATCATATCAGCCTCTGCGGGAGTCTTTGTTGCGAAGTTTGCAACTGCGATATCAAGGTCTGCCTTGAAAAGACCTACCTTATCGATCTTTGCCTGTGTAGCGTCAACCTTTGCAAGGGTCTCAACAACCTCGGGGCTGTTTATGTACTCGTCGATGTCAGCAACCTTTTTATCATTGGAGTTGATGGCATTGCTAAGTCCGAGATATACTGCAGCAACAACGCCTGCCGAAAGAACTGCCGCACCGCCCAGTGTAAGCAGGAAGCCTGAGCCGGCATCGCTTCGTCCTGCGGAGGAGTCTGTTTCCAGAAGGTTGATACGGTCAACGTCCTTGTTGCTTCTGAACATTGCACCGATGGCATTTGCATAAACAAGTGCCTCGATATTCTCATAGCCGCTTATGCTGGAGGTATTTACGCTGAGCTGGCTTGTGGAAATTTCCATGCTCTCGAGAGCATTTGTGAGACGGATATATTCGCTGGTATCACCGTAGAATATTACGTTCTGAATGGGGTTCTGGGGATTTCTCGACTTATGGAACTGAACCATTCTGTAAATATTCTCGTTTACAGCCTCGTAAACGTAATCCTCGGAATTGTCATAGTCCAGAGGGTCGATGGATGCAAATCTTGCGAAGGAGAGCTGATTGTTCTCGTAAAGGTTGATGCTTACGAATGTGGGGTCAACCTGAACTACCAGCATGGGCATTTTGGAAGCGGACTTCTTATCGCTGAGAATAAGTCTCGAAATGGCGTTACAGGATACGCACACCGATTTCAGGGAGATATTCAGCATTGAGGAGAATACCTTTCTGAAGCAGTCAACCACTTCAAAGGGGCAGGCGGTGGCAAGGATCTTCTGTGCCTGAACGCCCTCCTCCTCAACCTCTCCTGCAATGGAGTAGGAAATGGAGTATTCCTCTGCGATACCCATTGTATGCTGCATCTGGTTTGTTACCATGGTGAGCATCTGGGAGCTGGTTTTTGCCTTGGGTATATGGAGCTCCTTAAAGATTACAAGGTTTGAGGAAAGGGTTACAACAGCTTCCTTGTCCTCCATGCCCTTTGACTTGAGCTCGTCGTTGATGATGTTTGCCAATCTGGGAATATCTTTTATATGACCGTTTACGATCAGACCTTCCTGAAGATCGATGGTAGAAGCAGCGGAAAGTCTAATCTTTCCTCTTGACTCCGTACCACGAACAATGCGGATGTGTCTGTCAGTAATATCAAATGAAAGCATTCTCGTCACCTCACTGATTTCTTTAGAATTTTATTTTTTTACGGGACGTCCCCGATAGAATACTTCTTTCTTATTAGGTAATGTTGCCCATGGAGTTGTAGATCGCAGGAAGAATACCGGCGATTACCAGACCGATACAAGTACCCATGAAGATGATCATTACAGGCTCGATAAGACCTACGAGACGTGTAATAGCTTCGTCCGCCTCTTCCTTATAGAAGGCTGCGGATTTGGTGAGGATGGAGTCAAGTGCACCGGATTCCTCGCCGACATAGATGATGGATGTGAACATGGACTCAAAGATGCCTGTTCTCTGGATGGATACCGAAAGGGTCTCGCCCTGCTTTACCTCGTCGATAACAGTCTCGAACTTCTTGGATATGTAGCTGTTGTTAAGGATAGCAGAGGACTTTGCAAGACACTCTACCATGGGGATACCCGAGGAATAAAGGGATGCAAGAGTGGAACCGAAGCGGGCTGTGTAAACCTTTACTACCAGAGGACCCACAGGCTTCATTTTGATGATAAGCTGATCCCATTTATATCTTACATCGGGGATCTTCATAGCATATTTGATGACGAAAACTATTGCTGCGATAACAAGAGCGATCACCCACCAGTATTTCTTGAAGCCGTCTGAGAATGCGAACAGTGCGCCTGTCAGACCCTTCATATCCTCCTCGGTCATGAGGTCCTTAAAGGTAGGCATGATGAAGGTGAACATGATGATTACGATAGCTACGCAGAGAACCGCAAGGATGATAGGATACATCATTGAGCTCTTGATCTTGTTGTTGAGCTTTGCGTCGCTGTCGTACTGAGCCTCCATCTTCTTCATAACCTGGTCAAGGCTTCCAGAAGTCTCGCCCGCCTGAACCATCGAAATGAAAAAGTTGGGGAATGCGTCGCCCTGCATTTTTACTGCATCCGAGAAGGATGTACCCTTCTGAACCTCCTCGTAGATCTCACGGTAGATCCTCTTGGGGGCTTCCTTCTGCTGTTCTCTCTGCATGATATCAAGGCTCTTTACAAGAGTAAGACCCGATGTCAGCATGGCGGAGAGCTGACGGCAGTCATAGGCAAGCTCCTTTGTTGTGAACTTATGAAGATTTTT
This sequence comes from Oscillospiraceae bacterium, assembly GCA_022787085.1. Taxonomy (GTDB): domain Bacteria; phylum Bacillota; class Clostridia; order Oscillospirales; family Ruminococcaceae; genus Huintestinicola. The sequence goes on from JALFVE010000016.1 coordinate 25,005, forward strand.
TTGGCTTCCGCCCTTGGCTTCTCTGTAGCTTGAGCAGAAAAGACCTTTGTCATGGATCTTTTCAAGGAAATCATTCACGTCTTCGGCGTTCATCTTCTGATTCTTGACGACCTTGCCCTGAACGTCGGTAGCCGTATAGATAAAAGTCTTCATTAAGCTTTGACACCTCCGAATTTAAAAATTTACGTTTACCCGAAAATATGCAGCAGTCCGCGCATATTTCAAATACCTATCATATTATATCATTTTGACTAAAAATTAGCAATATGTTAATTTAACCAAATTGTAACCAAATATTCGGGAGAATTAACCAAATGCACCTAAATTGTTGCAATGCCATTGTATAAATGCCATAAATCACAATAAAAATTAACCTGTTTTTCATTTATACGCAACAAATTCAGGCAGTTTTAGGTAAAATTTTTGGGAAAAATCATTAATAAAGCGGGTTTTTGTAACCTTTAACACATTTTTTATGTTATCCCCAAAAGCTTCTCCGCATTTTTGTGAAAAATGCACTCCTTCTCCTCCTCCGAAAGGAATGTTTCACGGATAAGGCTGATATCGTCGGCGGGGTCGTTCCATGGGCTGTCCGACGCAAACAGAACTTTGTCCGCACCGAACTTCCCGATAAGCTCCGTCATTTTTTCGGGTGTGAAGCGATTTGCGGCATAGGCGGTATCCACCCACAGCCCCTCCGCTCCCGCCAGAAGCTCCGCAGCCCTGTCCTCGAGGCAGTTTCCGCCCATATGGGCAAGGACGAATTTTACTCCCGTGACCCGATCGAGCACCCTTGCCATCCGCTCGGGTGTCACATGGATATCCCTCGGGGAAACACAGTCAAGCCCTGCATGATGGACAATTATCAGCCCGTATTCTCCGCAGCGGCGGTAGATCCCGATCATTCGGGGATCGTCGGCGTAGAATCCCTGAAAATCACCGTGGAGCTTTATGCCCTTGTATCCCTTTGCTGCAAGTATTTCCAGCTGCTCCTCAAAGGTCTCGTCGGGGTAAAAGGCTCCGAAGGGAATTATCCTCGGGTCATTTTCCGAAAGCTCCCTCGCCCATTTATTAATCCCGTCGGGCTGGGAGGGCTTTGTGGCAACGGGAAGCAGGACGGATCTATCAACTCCTGCTTTCTCCATTCTTCGGACAAGCCCTGCCGCTGTTCCGTCGGCGTACATTATTTCGGGAAAGCCCATTTGGGCGTCATGGACCGATTTTACAAGCCCTGCCATGGCACGCTCCGCAAGAGCGTCGGGAAATGCGTGTGTGTGAAAATCAATTATCAAATTTATTCTTCCTTCTGCTATTTTTTGCTTTTCTTGTGGTAGCTGTTGAAATCGAACTTGGTCAGGTCACAGATGAAATCCATCATCTCGCTGCTCATCCTCATAAGCGATTCCATGGTCTCGCCGTTTATTTCAAGGGGTATATCGGCGGGGTACCTTGTCTCGATATAATACCTGTTGAGGACGGCGCTTTCATCAAGCCACTGCACAAAGCTGTTATCCATCATCGCTGCCTGCTTGCAGAGCCATGTCAGGTTATGTCCGTCAAGGAGCTTTCGGCTCTTGAAAAGCAGATACCCTTTAAGCGCCTTTTCTATGCACTGCTGGCAGTGAAAGGCGGCGGTATAATAGAGCTTCGGCTCGCCGCAGAGCTGCTTCGCTGCCATCATATCCAGCGAGGCGTGGTATATCCAGTCATAATACCTCTTGCTGTCGGTCTTTTTAGTCCCTCTTGACATAGAGAAGTTCACCGCCGTTCTCGACTCTGTATGCAAACGAACAGTCATCCTCGGCGTGCTCGTTCCAGTCGGTCAGGTTGTACACGATAAAATCACAGGGCACCGCACAGTCGGTTTTCAGCAGAAGCCGAGTCTCCAGCGTTCCTGTGCTTACATCATCGGGGACTATTACGCAGAGCTTGAACCCCGTCAGCTCACCCTTGGAATTGTTCTTCTCCGACACAAGGTATATCATGGACGGGTCGCACAAGGCGGTGATATCCTCGGTCATCTGTTTTATTATCTTTTTTCCGTCGGACATATTCATTCCTCCCTTTGATTATTATACAAATAACTGTAAAATAATTATACCGCATTTCGCACAAAAAGTCAACCGTTATTCAGGATGTTTTTTGTGTAAGCTGCAAGCTTCTTTCCCTTGTTTTTCCCGCATTTGCAGATACTTGGAATTATTTACAAATTATCCATTGACATTTTCAAACATTTGTGCTATTATTATAGTGCAAATGTGCCGCCCCTTACAGGCGGCGGATATTTTATTGCGGTCTGCGGGAGGTGAGAAAGCCTATTGCACGCTCTATGCTGTCTCTGGAATTTCCCCAGTCTGCGTCCTTTCCCGAGCTGCGGTAATCGTACATGGAGCAGAATTTTGACACGTCCTCATAAAGGGTATCCATATATTTTTTCGTAAGCCCGCTGCAAAGCTCATTGAAGCTCTGAAGCTCCTGCTTTTGCAGATAGCTCGGGGCGATGGACTGCAGCAGGTCAAAATGAGGCAGGCAGATGTACTCCTGCTCGGAAAGAAGCTGCTTTATTTCGGGGTTTTTGTACATCTCGAAAAATGTTCTCATCAGCCGCTCCATTCCCCAGTCTACCTTTTCGCAGACAAAGCAGCTCTCGTTTATCTCGGAAAGCCGTTTCTTACGAGCATTTTTCGGCTCAAAAAGCTTTTTGCGGGAGAAAAGCTGCCCCCTCGCTTCATCTAAATGGGTCTGGAGCATGAGGGCAAGGGAGAGGCGGTTCTTCTGACCCAGCATCTGGGTGAAATGGGTGGAACAGAAGCCTGCCCGATTGGTTTCGATTCGCACATCAGGCTCCATCATTGCCGCTCCCATGATGTATTCGACGGTGCGGCTCTCCAGCATATTTCTCATGCGGCAGATGGGACAGCCCTCCTTCGGGTCGAGTATCTCGCTTATGGGTATGGTAAGTATGCTTTCTCTCATTGGTGTTTTCGTCCTTTCGGGATGTTTATTTCGATATCAGCACCAGAGTTCCTGCCGTTATGAGCAGGGCGCCGATCACGGTTTTCGGGGTGAATTTTTCACCGAGGAATACTGCCGCAAGTATCAGAGTTATCACCACACTGAGCTTATCTACGGGGACTACCTTGGAGACCTCCCCTATTTGTATGGCTTTATAATAGCAGAGCCATGAGGCTCCCGTTGCAAGCCCCGACAGTATCAGAAATATCCAGCTCTTTCGGGAAATATGGACAATTCCTCCCTGCTCTCCCGTTATGAACACCATCAGCCATGCCATTATAAGCACCACTGCCGTTCTGACGGCGGTGGCAAGATTAGACTCCACATTTTCAATTCCTGCCTTGGCAAGCACCGATGTGGCTGCCGCAAAAACTGCCGACAAAAGTGCAAACACGAACCACATTATTTGTCATCCCTATCAATAATAATATACTGCGGAATAATCGCTGCCCCCGCCTATATATTCCGACACCCCTGCCTTGTCCGAGGCGCTTGCATAAAAGGTGGGGTCAAGGAGATTCCAGCCCTTGGAATCAAGGAAAAGATCAACGGTTATCCAGCCCGTTTCCGAGGTATATATCTCGTTCCATGCGTGATAGACATCCCCTCGGACATAGCCCATCACAAGCTTGGCGGGTATCCCCTGGGAGCGGCACATGGAGGCAAATAGCGAGGCATAGTCAAAGCATATCCCCTTTCCCCGCTCAAGGGTGGTGTCCGGGTCGGGTATATAGCCGCTTTTTACGCTTGCGGCAAGCTCCTTGTCATAGGTGATATTTTCGGTTATGTATAGAAACATTGCAGAGGCTTTTTCGATATCCCCGCTTTTTCCCGTGCAAAGCTCCGCTGCCTTATAGACGCATTTGTCTCCCTCTCCGAAATTTATATACTGCGTTGGCAGAAGATAGGGCGAAAGCTCGTCCACCTTCGCTTCAAAATCATTGTCAAGGACGATGGCATAGGTCTTGCCCTTCACATTTTCAAGCACCTTGATATTATATGTTCCGCTGCCCGACTGGAGGGGGAAAACCGTTCCCGCCGGGTCAAGGGAATAGTCATATATGGCATCTCCCTTGGTTATCCTCACCTTTACCTTGCTGCCGCTCCCCTTATAGGTTACTTTTACAACTCCCTCCGAGGCTGCGCTGATATCAACGGCGGCAAGGTCGTTTTCAAGCATTTTTTCTCCGCTGAAGCTGCCCGTTTTTATCTTGGGCACCTCTACCGTGACCTTTTCCTTTGATACCGACGCCAGAGTGGTCATTACGGCGGTCTCGGAAACCGTCTCCGCTTCGGTATAGCTTTCGGTGCTCAGAAGCTCCGAATATTCCGTTTCGGTGATTATTTCAGAGGCGGGCGGCAAAGGTTCGGTTTCGCTTTCGGGAGTGGTTTCCGTTTCGCTCCTCATCATGGATTCCGTCTGCGGAATTTCCGAGGCGGCTTCGGAAGCTTCCGATGAAGCGGTTTCCGAGATCGCAGACGCCGTTTCGGAAGTCACCGAAACGGTTTCCTCCGATGTCTGCAATGTAGTTTCAAGGATGACGGAGGGAGCTGTTTCAGTTTCCGTTATTACATAGGCTTCGGATCTATCTGTCTCCTCTGCCGTTTCCGACGGGCTGCCGCAGGAGCAGAGAAGCAGGACGGTCATTATTATCGCAGATGTTTTTTTATTCATTCAAAGCCGCCCTTTCACCTTCGCAGATATTATCCCATTTTGGATTATTATAGCATACGGACGGGCGGTTTGTCAAGGCTCGGTTATGGTCAGAATGGGTTTATGAAGCTTGGCGGGCTGTATGGTCAGGCTTTATTTTTCATACACAAAAAATTCACAAATATCGGTGAAATATGTGGTATAATTATTTTAAGTTTACGCATTAACGGATCTGACATACTATAGTTATAGGGGAAAGGAGCAAGGTCATATGGCTATTTCAAAAAAACGAGATACCAGCGACAGCCGTATCGCTTCTCTCAGGCTTCAGGATAAGGAATATAACGAGATGTACCGCAAATGGCGCATTGAACACAAAAAGGACTACGGCTTCTATTTCCTCGACAACTCGGACGAGCTTACCTATCGGGACGGCGAGGGCTTTATCACCGAGTCCCCTCAGGCGGCGGAACGTGCTGCCTTCAGCGAGATCCATTCCCTGCTTGCAAGATTTCTGTGCATCTATTCCCTGCTGAATTTCCTTGTGATGGCGGCGGGCTTGGTCATGACCTCACCGGAATTTGACATTCCTCTTTTCCGCAGCATTAACGCTCTGAGCTTCGGAAATGAATTCGCTTCTGTGGCTGTGGATTATCTGGTCAGGATCTCCGTTCGTATCCTGCCGCTTTTCTACCTTATGAAGAAGATCAATATGCCCAAAAAGATCTTCATGCCTACTAAAATTTACAACAAGCCCCTTTTCTTTATCGCTGTTCCCATGGCTATGCTTACCTTCGGGGTCGCTACCGTTCTATCAAATATCCAGCATACCTCAGCGGCTCTTATGGGCGTTGACCCCACCTTTTCCATCACCATTCCCCGGAACAGGCTTTGTCTCGTTTTATCGGCGGTTCTTACTGTGGTTATCGTCCCTGTTATCAGCGAGGTCGTTCACCATGGCATTATTCTGCAGATATTAAAACAGTTCGGCGACGGCTATGCGCTTATTGTTACAAGCATTATCGCCGCTCTCACTTCCTGCAATTTCCACATTTTCCTTTTTACCTTCACCATTATGCTCATTACGGGCTTCTTTGTGGTCCGCTCAGGCTCTATTCTGACGGGTTTTATCATGCGGATAGTTATCAGCGGAAGCGTTTATTTTCTAACGTTTCTCAAAACTGTCGGGCTTCCCGAGGGTGTTTACATGACCATCACCTCCGCTCTCCTTTTCGTTTACATCTCTGCGGGCTTTGCGGCGGTATCCGTTTTTATCAAAAAGCACAGCAACAAGATCAATCTCCCGCTTTACAAAATGTATCTCGACAACCATGAGAGAATTATGTGCTGCCTTACAAATGCCTCGGTAATCATCTGGCTGTCTCTTGCTTTTATGCTGATGATAATCAATATAAGATGGCGGTGACGGATATGCATCCACCCGATTTTTATATGCGGCGGGCTCTGGAGCTTGCCCACATGGCTGCTGCGGAGGGTGAGGTCCCTGTGGGGGCAGTGGTCGTAAGGATCTCCGACGGAATGATCGTGGGTGAGGGGAGGAACAGGCGGGAAAGATCACGCAGTCCTCTGGCTCATGCGGAGCTTGAGGCTATTGATAATGCGGCTCGTTTCCTCGGCGGTTGGCGGCTTTCGGGCTGCGAGCTGTATGTGACTCTTGAGCCTTGCCCCATGTGTGCGGGGGGTATCATTAATTCCCGCATTGACAGGGTCATTTTCGGCGCTTTCGACAAAAAGGCAGGCTCCTGCGGATCGGTAACGGATATTTTTGCTCTCCCCTATAATCACCGCCCCGCTTTATCGGGGGGATTTATGGAGGATGAATGTGCAGGCACTCTTAAAATATTTTTTAAGAAAATGAGGGATAGAAAAATGGACGGAATTAAACTCGTTCTTGCCGAAACGGACGATCAGCTCCGCAGAATTTCCGAAATTGCCGACGGGATTTGGCATGAATATTTTCCCGGGATAATTTCTGCAGAGCAGGTTGATTATATGGTCAAAAAATTCTGCTCCTTTGAGGCTCAAAAGCAGAATATCAAGGAAGGCTATGAGTATTATTTCATCAAGCGTGGCGGCAGTGACATCGGCTACACTGCCATCAAGTCCGACGGTGACAGGCTTTTTCTCTCAAAGCTTTATCTTTTAAAATCCGAGAGGGGAAAGAAGTATGCTTCTGCGGTGACAAGGCTGCTTAAAGATATTGCTGGGGGCAGGGGGCTCAGAGCCATATGGCTCACTGTCAACAAGCACAATGACAGCACCATTGCCGCTTACAATGCCATGGGCTACAAAACTATCGGCGAGGGCGTTGCCGATATCGGCAACGGCTTCGTTATGGACGATTATTACATGGAGCTTGAGGTTTAATACTAATCTTTAACCAACCTATAGACAAATCCTCGGCTGAAATAATCACATTCGTCGTCTGGCTGCCTTATAAGGCAGCACTCCCTTGCAAGGCGGCAAGCCTTGCTGCGGTCGCTTTCCTAGACTGTGATTATTTCACCTGTCGGCTTTGTCTACAGAACGATTAAAGATTAGTATAAGAAAGGATAGATTTTATGAGCTATTATGTTGATGAACAGTCTCTCAGAGAGATCATTGAGCTGGTGGGAAAAACTGCTGCGGCTGCCTGCATTTCTTCCTTCCTCAGCGAGGTGGTTTTAAAGGCGGTCGTCAATGCACGTCCCACTAAGATCGTTGTGGAAAACGGTATTCCTGCCGCTCTTTACACCATCGGCGAAAAGGACAAGCCTACGGCGGTTTATGTAAGCTCCCGCCGCTCTAAGGTTGACTGGAAGCCCGTTTTATTCTTCGGGGCGGTCTTTGCAGGCTGCAAATATATTCTCGATTACAGAGAGAAGAATATTGCGAATGTTAAATAACGGGGGACGCCCCGCGGCGAGGCTGCGCTGTGATTTTGTGTGGGACGATTGTTTTGTCACCGCGCTGATAGGTTTTGCAAAACAGTACGATAAATCGTAATATGTTTGTCGGAATTGTATGCTTTGTTTTGTAAAATTTTGTTTTGTTTGATTTCCCTCAATAGTCTGCAAAGGGACAACCTAAGAGGAGGGGGAAAAACTAAACCCAACAAAAATGCGGGATTTCCCCCTCTTCTTTAGGTTTTCCCTCTGCACGCTCTTTCCCTTACTCCTCCCCCTTTCCGCATTTTTACATATAGCAAGGGCTTTTTGTTTTGCTTGCTGTAAATTGGTTTTGTTCCAATTTCTTCGCCTATTTCCCTCCATTCGCGGTTTCCCGCTTTCCGTTATGGGGCATACGTCCATGCTGTGAGAGTCTGGGGTTAGGTTTTGTGCGTTTGAACGGTACCGAGACGCAAATGAGGGGTTTCATACAAAACACACCAACAAGAGCACTGCGGATCTGACACTCTTTCAGAGGGTCGTCACCCGCAAATTTCAATTTGAAAGGAATCATCACTGCAAAATGAGCGCAAAGAAAAAAAATTACGGCAATGACAGCATTGTCATTTTAAAGGGTGCGGACAGAGTCAGAAAACGTCCTGCGGTTATATTCGGCTCCGACGATCTTGAGGGCTGCAAGCACTCGGTCTTTGAGATCGTTTCTAACTCCGTTGACGAGGCAAGAGACGGTCACGGCGATAAAATTATCGTTACAAGCTATCTCGATCATTCCGTTGAGGTGGAGGATTTCGGGCGAGGCTGCCCTGTTGATTTCAACAACAACGAACAGCGCTGGAACTGGGAGCTTGTTTACTGCGAGCTTTATGCGGGCGGCAAGTATGATGACAGCGATTACGGCTTTTCTCTCGGTCTTAACGGTCTGGGCGCCTGCGCTACTCAATATGCGTCGGAATACATGGACGTTGAGGTAATCCGTGACGGTTTTAAATATAATCTTCACTTTGAAAAGGGAGAGAATATCGGCGGCCTTTCAAAGGAGCCCGCCAAGACTAAGAAAACAGGCACAAAGACCCGCTGGAAGCCCGATACAGAGGTCTTTACGGACATTGACATCCCTGCGGATTATTTCCGTTCAACTCTCAAAAAGCAGGCGGTAGTCAATCCCAAGGTGACATTTGTTCTCCGTATCGAAAAGGAGACGGGGGGCTTTGAGGAAACCCAATATTTCTATGAGAACGGCATTACCGATTATCTCAAAGAGGTTGTGGGAGAGGATAATCTCACTGCTTTGCAGTACTGCTCCTGCGAGAGAAAGGGCCGTGACGCTGCGGACAGACCCGAATACAAGATGATGCTTTCCTGTGCTTTCACCTTCTCCTCAAAGGTGAGCTTTCAGGAATATTTCCACAATTCGAGTTTTCTCGAATATGACGGCACTCCTCAGAAGGCGGTAAGGCAGGCTTTCCGCTCCTCGGTGGATAATTTCATAAAATCTGCGGGCAAATATCAGAAGAATGAAAAGTCTATCAAGGACGATGATATTGCCGACAGCCTTGTGCTTGTTTCTTCCACTTTTTCCACATACACCTCATATGAGAATCAGACCAAGAAGGCTATCAACAACAAGTCCATTTACGAGAATATGGTGGACTTTTTAAAGCACCAGCTTGAGGTTTATTTTATTGAGAATCCCGACGACGCTAACAAAATTGCCGACCAGATACTCATTAACAAGCGGGCAAGAGAATCCTCCGACAAGATCAGGCAGGGCACTAAAAACACCCTCACAAAGCAGATCGACCTTGCAAACATGGTTGAGAAATTCGTTGACTGCCGCACAAGAGACAAGTCCCGCAGAGAGGTTTACATTGTGGAGGGTGATTCCGCTCTCGGCTCCTGCAAGACTGCAAGAAATGCCGAATTTCAGGCGATAATTCCCATCAGAGGAAAGATTCTCAACTGCCTGAAGGCTGATTATGACAAGATATTCAAGAATGACATCATCACTGACCTTATCAAGGTCTTAGGCTGCGGCGTGGAGGTAAAGTCCAAGGCTAACAAGGATCTTTCAAGCTTCTCTATGGATAATTTCAGGTGGAACAAGGTTATTATCTGTACGGATGCCGATTACGACGGCTTTCAGATAAGGACTCTGGTGCTTACCATGATATACCGTCTCACTCCCACTCTTATCGAACAGGGCTGCGTTTATATTGCAGAGTCTCCGCTGTTTGAAATAACCACCAAGAACATGACATATTTTGCTTATGACGAGAAGGAAAAGACGGATATTCTCGCCAAGATCGGAAACGAAAAATACAAGCTTGACCGCTCAAAGGGTCTGGGTGAGAATGACCCCGAAATGATGGCGCTTACCACCATGAATCCCGAAACAAGGCGGCTTATCAAGATCACTCCCACAGATGCGGAGGAAACTGCTAAAATGTTTGACTTATTCCTCGGAAACGATCTGGAGGGCAGAAAGGATTACATTGCCGAGAACGGCAGCGCTTATCTTGAGATGGCGGATATCAGCTAATTTGAAAGGAGCTTTATTATTATGAAGCTTGATGATCTGAGAAAAGAAATAAACGATATTGACGGACAGATGCTCCAGCTCTTTCTGAAAAGAATGGAGGTCTGCAAAAGCGTTGCGCTTTACAAAAAGGAAAATAATCTCCCCATTCTGCAGGAGGGCAGAGAACAGCAGGTCATTGAAAGGATAAGGGCTGCTTCCCCCGAGCATATGGCGGACGCTGCGGCTGTTATGTTCACCGAGATCATGGACATCAGCAAATGCGTTCAGGCTGAGGTCAACACCTGGGGCAAGATTTATGAAAAGCCCGAGCTTTTCGCTCCCGAAAAGGCTCAGGTCATTGCTTGTCAGGGCACATCGGGTGCTTATGCCGAGGCTGCCTGCGTGAAGCTTTTCGGCGACAAGCCTATCCGCTTCGCTTCGGGCTTCAAGGATGTTGTTGATCTTGTTGAGAGAGGCAGGGCGGATTACGGTATCCTGCCCCTTGAAAATTCTACCGTCGGTTCAATTGCAGAGACCTATGACCTGATGGCAAGCCATGATTTTTACATAAACAATATTGTCAGGGTGGAGATAACCCACTGCTTTGCGGTGAAGCCCGAGACCGATCCTGCGGAGGTCCGGAGGGTCTTTTCCAAGCGTGAGGCTCTGGCTCAGTGCTCCGTTTTTCTGAAAAACAACGGCTATGAGCCTATGGATTACGCTAACACCGCTCTTGCCGCTCAGATGGTAAAAAACAGCACCGACAACACCATCGGCTGCATTTGCTCAAAGTCCTGCGCCGAGATGAACGGGCTCAAGATAGTTGAGGAAAAGGCGGCGGACGCTTATCCTAATTATACACGCTTCATCTGCTTCTCAAAGCATTTTGCCGTTCCCGAAAATGCCAACACCATTTCCGTTTCCTTCTCCGTTCCCCATACTCCCGGAGGTCTTTACAGGATCCTTACCAAATTTGCGGTCTATGGTCTAAACATGAAAAAGATCGTTAACAAGACCGTTGCGGGAAAGGATTTTGAGGCGGTCATTTTCCTTGATTTCGAAGGCTCATATGAGAACAGAAAGGTCGCCGCTTTTATTGACGATCTGAAAACCGGAATGGGATATTTCAAATTCCTCGGAAACTTTACCGAGACATATTAAGTTCGTAAGTTTTATAAAGGGGGTGGCAGCTTGGATATGGGAAGGCTTCGCAGCAGCAAAAGTCTGCGGCTTGATAATCTGCTTCTTATGATGATATTCGCTGTCACTGCCTTTGCTCTCATGTGGACGGCGGTGAGCTGCTTCAAACGCATCAGAGGCGCTTATGAAAGCGCTTCCGAATGTCTCGGGGCGGCAAGATTTACAGCACACCATTTGAAAAGCGCTGAGGGAAGGATATCCGTTTTTTCCTATCCCGACGGCTCCCTTGACAGGCTCGTTATCACAGGAGAGGACGGCTTCGAGACTGTTATCTCCGTCAGCGGCGGCTGTTTATGGGAGGCGCTTGTTCCTATTGACTCGGATATTTCCATCGGAGAAAAGGTTTTTTCCGCAAAAATGCTTTCTCTTTCCGTGGCGGGTGATACGGTGAAGATCTCCGCCTTTTCCTCGGGAGGTCAGAGCGCTGTTATTTACGCTGAGCCATCCTGTGAGATCGCTTTCTTTATTTCCGAGAGGGGGATGGTGCCTTGAAAAGATCAATTTTCGGTTTCCCCCGAAATAAGGTCGGCATCAGGCTCGACCCCTTCTTTATCGAGACTGCTCTTATTATCCCGGTTTTTGCCGTGTGCTGCTGCGGTATTCTTCGTATCCTCGGTATCGCTGCGGAAAGGGCTGACCATGAGCAGACCTATGCGGCTGCTGTTGCCTGCGCCGAATCCTGGTGCGAGCTGTACGGCGCTTCGGGCAGTCTGGAATTATCCGCTGAGGAGCTTTTCGGCAAGCGGGCTGCGGAAAGCTGCATCAGCGGTCTGAGCGCTGCTGTTCCCACCGATGAGCTGTTTCATTATTCCCCCGAGGATAGCTCTGCCGCTGTTTTTATTTCCGAAAGCGTTGAGGAATGTGTTTCGGACGGGCTTGTTTACGGGCAGCTTTTTTCCTCGGATATCCGCATCGTCTGGGACAATGGGGAGATTTCGGAAAGGGCTGTGCATTATTCTCCATACCCCGTTGTTATCCCGACAGAAACGGAGGAGACGCAGTGAATAAGAACATTAAAAAAGTCTCTGTCCCCGGGTTTCTGACCATTATCGTTATTTTCCTCATTATCAGCCTTGCTTCGGTGGGTGCGGCGGCTTTATCCGTTACTGCGGGCGGCGGACGGCTTACCGAGAAAAGCGAGGAGAGGCTCCATTTATACAGAGAGGCTAAGAATCTCTCGGAAATCAGGCTCAGTCAGGTGGACGGCTGCATTGCCGAGGCGGCTTATTCGGGGCTTTTTGATATGAATTTTGAAGAGCTGGTGAGCGGACTCGATTTTGCGGAGTATTCCCGTGAGGGAGATCATTTCATTGTTTCCTGCTCTACTCCCATTGACAGTCATACTGCGGTCTTCTGGGAAATTACAGTAGACGCTGATCCTTCGGACAGCAGAGGCGGATATGTCATTCTTCAGAACAGGATCATTTATTCCTCCGATGCTGCGGAGGACGGCGAACACATCAACGTTTGGCAGGGATAACGTATTTTTTGTATGAAAGGGGATATTCCCATGCTGGGTATCAGGGAAATTTTAAAGGAGGCTGTCAGTCTCTGCGCATCGGATATTTTCATCGTTTCGGGCACGGCGGTGAGCTACAAGGTTTTCGGTAACGTTATGCCCAGAGACGGAGAGACAATTATGCCCTCCGACTCCGAACGCATGATCCGTGAGATCTTTGAGCTGGCGGACATTAAAAAGGATACGGACGGCATATGCCGTGAGCTGGATTTCTCCTTCTCCTTTGCGGGAGTGGGTCGTTTCAGAGTCAATGTTTACAGGCAGAGAGGCACTCTGGCGGCGGTCCTTCGAAATGTTCTTTTTGAGCTTCCCGACAGCGAAGCACTTAATATTCCCGAGGATATCCTCTCCCTGGCGGACTCTAATAACGGCATTATCCTTATCACGGGCGCTGCGGGCAGCGGTAAATCCACCACCCTTACCTGCATGATCGACAGGATAAATTCCACAAGACAGGGGCACATCGTTACCATCGAGGACCCCATCGAATTTCTTCACAAGCACAAGAAAAGCATTATCAGCCAGAGAGAGATAGGCATTGACACCGACAGCTATGCCGACGCTCTGAGGGCTGCTTTAAGGCAGTCCCCCAACGTTATCCTCCTCGGCGAAATGAGAGACAACGAGACTATGAGCATTGCCATGACTGCCGCTGAGACCGGTCAGCTGGTGCTTTCCACTCTTCACACCCTTGGCGCTGTGAACACCATTGACCGCATTATCGACTCCTTCCCCACCAATCAGCAGCATCAGATCAGGATGCAGCTCTCTATGGTGCTGAGAGCCGTTATTTCCCAGCAGCTCCTTCCCGATAAAAACGGCACTCTCCATCCCGTTTTTGAGATAATGACCGTTAACAGCGCCATCAGGACCATGATAAGAGACAGAAAGACCCATCAGATCGAAACTATCATGCAGACCTCAAAGGGTATGCACACCATGGACACAGGCATTTTTACGCTGTTCTCCGAGGGCGTTATTTCTAAGGAAACCGCTGTGCTTTACGCTTCAAATCCCGAAATGATGAATAAAAAAATCGCTCTTTTTGAAGAAGGCAGTTTATAAAATTCTCTAATTATTGCAGTATTTTATGACAAGTTGTAATATTTTTCACAAATAAAAAGATTTAGACTGTGTAAGTCTACAAAGTTTGTGATTTGTGAAGAATTTTTTGCAAATCCTCTGGACAAATTTATGCCAATGTGATATAATTTTTACAGTAGGATACTGTGAATTCTTTTGATTATTTTTCATTTTTTTGAAGGGAGAGTAATCTGTTATGAATACAAACGAGAATAAAAAACGCAAGGTTATTCAGTCACTCAGCGCTTTCGCTTTTGCGCTGACCGTTTTCGCTGCCAACAGCCAGGGCGGCGGAGTTTCCGCAGAAACTATTGACCTTTCGGGAAGCATGGCAGGCACCACTGCTGTTTCTCAACAGAACAAGGACGGCGGCGAGGAATCCGAGTCGGGTGACGAGCAGGCTAACGGCGACAATGCGGACGATATTTCCACCACCTACGGCGAAGAGCAGGACGAGGGCGGTGAAGAGGCTTACGAGGCTGACGGTGAAGCTTACGAGGCTGACGGTGAGGCTTATGAGACTGACGATGAGGCTTACGAAGAGCAGGGCGATGTCAGCGAGGCTGATGAAGCTGTCGTAAATCAGCCTAAAAATATCAAGTCTGCAGATTCCGATGATGACCGGACTTTAATTTCCGAGGAATGTCCTCCTTCCATTGCGGCAATGTCCTTGGCAGACGGCAAATCTGCCGACCCCAATGATCTGCTCCACGCTGCGCAGGGTTATACTGTTTTTATTGAGGGCGACTACATTCAGTACGGCTCCCAGGGCAATGTTGACATGGGCGACGGTCAGGCTGTTGTGGCTGTGGGCGGCGATATGTACTTCAATCAGACCAAGGCTGCCAGCATTGAAGTCGGCAAAAATATGTATGGCACTGCTGACGGCACCATCACCGCTGTGGGCGATGATTGTAAGATCGATTTCGGCGCTGCATTTGCCGATCTCAGAAATACTTCCGAGAAAATGTCCGCTCTGAGCGGCAGCGTTGGTGTAAGCAGCGCTGACGAAAATAATTACATAAGAAATAATTACGGCACTATCACCTTCAGAGGCTCAAATTCGGACGTTAACATTTTTACGCTTACTGTTGACGAATTTATGGCTCTCAAGGGCGGCACTTCCAATGTTGCTATAAATTACGATGTTCCAAATGACTCCGCTGTTATTGTTAATATCGTGGGCGAAGGCTCTTGCGATCTCGATCTTGTTGCTGAATGGGGTGCAAGCTATTCTTCCACCGGTCAGCTCACAAGCGGCAACAAGCTGGGCAATTCCAAGGTGCTTATTAACGTTCCCGACGCAAAGAATGTTATTATCGGTTCGGGCGTCGGCAGCCTTCTTGCGCCTAACTCCAATCTGACTTCAAATCTCGCTTCCGGCACAAGACATTTTGAAGGTCAGGTCATCTGCAAGAGCTTTGTGGGTGATATTCAGTTCGGCTCAAGCGCATATTCTCAGGATTCCGTTATAAAGGATCTTATTAAGCCGAGCACTCCTGAGACTCCCGATGTTCCCGAGACTCCTGATGTTCCCGAGACTCCCGATGTTCCTGTGACTCCCGATGTTCCCGAGACTCCCGATGTTCCTGTGACTCCCGATGTTCCTGTGACTCCCGATGTTCCCGAGACTCCTGATGTTCCAGAGACTCCTGATGTTCCTGTGACTCCCGATGTTCCCGAGACTCCCGATGTTCCCGAGACTCCCGATGTTCCTGTGACTCCCGATGTTCCTGTGACTCCCGATGTTCCTGTGACTCCCGTGGCTCTCGAGACTCCCGTGGCTCCCGAGGTGTCTGCCGGTACTCCCGAGGCTTCTGCTGAACCCTCCGTGGATTCCGCTGTTACCTCTCAGGATTCCGATATTACAGGAATTACCAATGTTTCTTACATTGAGGTTTCCGAATCCGATATTCCTCTGGGCGATTATCTGGAGATGGAGGATCCCGATGTTCCTCTCACCGATTCTGCTGTTGCCAACCCCAAGACAGGCGAAAACCGTACTCCTCTTCATATGGCTGCATTTACCGCTTTTGCCTCCGCAGCTGTTCTGGTATTCGCTTCAAGAAGAAAATATGACGGCGGAAAATATGAGAATTAACCTTTAATACAAAATTTAACGGCTTCGGATGAATTTCCGAAGCCGTTTTTACCTCAAAAAATACGGTGCGCAGTTCAGATGCACACCGTACTTAATTATTTTTCCTTGTCCGGGATATCCTCCCCCACCGTTACCCTGAGACGTATTATGCGGGTTTCCTCAGCTTCAAGCACCAGAAGCCTGAATCTGCCGCTTTCTGCCGTCTCTCCTTTAACGGGGATATGCCCGAAAAGCTCCAGCGCCCATCCGCCTACGGTATAATTCTCCGTTTCGATGGTATCATCGGGGAGACCTGCATATTCCTCAAAATCACTGACATTCAGCTCTGCGGCACATTCATACTCATTCTCCGAAAGCTTTACGCAGGAATGTTCCTCCTCATCTGCCTCGTCATAGATATCTCCCAGCAGCTCCTCGATCAGGTCCTCCATCGTTACCATTCCGTGAGTTCCGCCGTACTGATCCTTGATTATTGCCATGTGGACCTTTTCCTTCTGCATTCGGGAAAGTACCTCGGATACTGTGGTAAATTCCGTAATGTAGATCAGCTCATGGATTATGCTTTCGATATTTTCATGCTTTTCCTCGCTGAGTATCATTTTGAAAAAGTCCCGCTCATGGATAAAGCCGATAATATTATCAATGTTTTTTTCGTAAACGGGCATTCGGGAATACTGCTCGGCAAAAAACACATCCCTGATATGCTCGATGCTGTCATTGCGCTCCACTGCGGTTATTCTCACTCGTGGGATCAGCACCTCGGATATGCTCTTATCGTCAAATTCCAGCGCCGACCGCACCAGATCGCTCTCCTGCTCCTCAAGCACGCCCTCCTCCTCGATCTCGTCGATTATGTATTTCAGCTCGTCTTCGGTGACTGAGGGGGTGTCGCTGCCATTGCCGAAAAGCTTCAGCGCAAGCCTTTGCAGAGAGCCGAATATTATTGTTATGGGCGTCAGGATAACTGTGAAAAAGCCCAACATTCCGCTTATAGCGACCGCCATGCTGTCGGCGTGCTGCTTTGCTATGCTCTTGGGCAGTATCTCCCCGAATATCAGCACCAGCAGCGTCATGGATACGGTGGAGATGGCTGCTGCCGTTCCCGTTCCGTATTTATCTGCAAACAGGGTGGTGCAGATGAGCGTGGCAAGTGATGCGGAAAAAATATTTACTATGTTATTTCCCACAAGTATTGTGGTGATGGTTTTATCATAATTCTCGGCGATCCTTAGTGCCCGCTCCGCTTTCTTGTTTCCCTCCGCCGCCTCGTGCTTGAGACGTATCTTATTTACCGAGGAAAATGCTGTTTCTGATGAGGAGAAAAATGCGGAAAGCGCAAGCAGCGCTGCTATCGCGACATATTCCATAAATTATTATCAAACCTTTCTTCCTGCGGAGCTTATCCGCAAATGACCTTTTTGGGTTAATTTTCTGTTTATATTTTTGCCGTCACATGGAATTTTTTCCTGTTACCCCTCAAAAAAGGCGCCCCCGAGCCGTTAAGCTGCGGGGGCAAGATCATGATATAGGATTATGGGGGATTCCCGCCGCAGTCGGGGTAAAACCGCGGCGGGCAAAAATTAGGGGGTCTTTTATAAGGCTGTGAGGGGTAAACACAACCCTGATAAAAGCTTGAAATGAAATTCATACTCATTTCTGAGTACGTTTATATAATACCCTGCCAATGTGTAAATTATGTGAAAGCAAACTGAAAGTGAAATGAAACAGTTTTATGCCCTTTTATCACATTTGCCCATTGCTTTCTCCCATTTTTTCCTATTGCTTCTTACTCCGCAAGAGTGTATATTTCCTTTATATCCTCCTCGGTTAGCCTTATATATGAGCCGATCCTGCCATTCTTTGCAGCAAGCGCTCTTTTCGCCATTTCACCGAAGTTTTCACTGCCTATTCCGATCTTCGAAAGCCTTACGGGAAGGGATAAAGATCTGTAAAAATCCTCAAGAGCTGAAATCATTTTTTCCGCTGTTTCCTCGTCGGAAAGCCCTGTAATTCCGAATACCCGTCTGCCGAACTGTGCGGGCTTTGAGGGGTTCTTTCCCGATACGTATTTAAGCCATGCGGGGAATATTATTGACAGCCCTGCGCCATGGGCGATATCATAAAATGCGGAAAGCTGATGCTCAAGCTGATGGGACGCCCAGTCTCCTCCTCTGCCGCCTTCGCCTCTGCCTCTGTCGAGTATATCGCAGTGGGCGATACAGCCCGTCCACATAAGCTCCGCACGGACATCGTAATTCTCGGGGTCGGCTATTGCCCTTGGTGCAAATTCAATGACGGTCTGCGCCGCTCCCTCGATAAGCCTGTCGGTAAGGTCGCAGCACTCGGTGGTCACGAAATATCTCTCCATCAGGTGGGAAAGCATATCCGAGGCTCCGCAGGCGGTCTGATATGCGGGAAGGGTGAAGGTATTCTGAGGATCCATCACCGCAAAACGGGGCAGGAAACATTCTGCCGTACAGCCCAGCTTTTCCTTTGTTTCACCGTTGCTGATGACCGAGGACATGGAGCTTTCCGAGCCTGCGGCGGGAATGGTGAGGACAACTCCCACAGGCAGGGCTATCTCGGGTGCTCTTGCGCTGCCGTAGAAATCCCACGGATCCCCGTCATAGGGCACTCCTGCGGCAATTGCCTTGGCGGTATCTATAACGCTGCCGCCGCCTACCGCAAGGATAAGGGATACTCCCTCATTTCTTGCCATCCTGACGCCCTCTCTGACCTTGCTGATATCGGGATTGGGCTTTACTCCCCACAGCTGGCAGTATTCCACTCCGCTTTCCTTTAATGCTGCCACTGTTTTGTCAAAAACGCCGTTCTCCCTTACTGAGCCGCCGCCCATCACAAGCATTGCTTTGCCGTAAAGGGCTGCTTCACTGCCCAGCTTCTCCATGGCGTTTTTTCCGAAAATGATCTTCGCAGTATTATGATATACAAAATCATGCATTTTTATGATCATTCCTTTCTTTTATACTAATCCCACACCGTTCTATAGACAAGGACGGTAGATAGAATTTCGTCAATCTAGGATAGCGACTGCAGGCGGCATTTATGCATGGCAAGAGGAGCTTGACGACGAGTGACGAAATTATAGCTGCCGTATCTGTCTATAGGTTGGTGCGGAATTAGTATTAGGCTGTTCCATCATATTACACATACTTTTTTATATAATAACATGATATGGGATATTTTTCAAGTGTTTTGAAAAAGATTTTACATAAAATAATCCGCAGAAGGGGCTTGCCTTCTGCGGATATATTTATATCAGTTATTCTCCGAACAGCTTTTCGGGATCGTATCTCTTATATGCGTCGTTATTCTTCTCAAAGCTCTGTGCGGCTGTCCATTCTGCGATAAGGCTGTCGTAATCCTCCGACTTCATCTCGTAAAGGAGAGAATCCCTTGCGGCAGTGAAATAATCCTCGTTTTCCAGAACGTCCATCTTGAGAACAAGATAATAATGCTCGCCGTCTGCTGTCTCAACTATCTCAATATCGCCCTTGTTCATGCTGCCGAACACCTTTTCTGCTACCTCGGCGCAGGGGGTGGTCATGTCTGCTTTTTCAATAACCGTCTGATTGGACTGTACTGCTCCGACGTTCATATTTTCATCAGCTGCGGGAACTGTTGTCTCTGCTGGTGCCTCTGTCTCGGCGGGTGCTTCGGTTTCGGAAGCTGTTGTCTCGGCAGGCTTCTCAGAAGAGGGTGCTTCGGTCTCGGCTGCTTCCTCGGCGGGAGCCTCCGTTTCTGCAGCTTCTTCGCCTTCGGGAAGCACCTCATCATCATCGTTTGCAAGAGGTGCTTCGGCAGGCGAGCTTTCTACCTCTGCGGTCTCTGCGGGAGCTGTTTCGGCATTTTCAGCCTCAGCTGCTGCAGCTGCTTCCTCGGCTGCCTTCTTGAGATTCTCGTAATATGCCACATACTCGGCATTGAGAGTGTCAAAATCCTCGCCGTTTTTATATCTCTCGATATATCCGTTGAGCATTTCCATCCGCTCTGCCTTGCCCTCGGACTTGAGAAGATTGCCCTCGCCGTCACGAAGCTCGACTTCTATATAATTTATCATTGCATAGTTTTCATCAAGATATGTCTTTATCTCGTCGTCCGAAACGGCTCTCTCTCCGCCTTCATTATATATCTTCTCAAAAAGCTTCTGCCTTTTGGTGGAGTTCATGAATATGGAACGATAGGAGCTTTCGCTGATTCCCATGGCGGTATAATATTCGCCCGCATATTCCCACATCTGGTCAAGATATACCTTTGCGGTATCCTTATCCTCGTCCGAGAGGGCAAGTCCGTATTCACTGAACTTTGCCTCCACTGCGGCATATTCCTGCATGGATCTTGTGGCTTCGTCATATATCCACTGCTTTGCGTCCACGCCGTCTATCTGTGTGGAGAAAAGAGGCAGGGTAACAGTTTCGGCGGTCTGCGCTGCTCCCTCGGGGCTGAGATCTGCCTCGGCTTCGCTATTCTGGGAGCTTTGCTTTGCCTTTGCCTCGTAATGTGCAGACTCAAGATAATATATGAACACGCCTGCGGGTATCTGCACTCCGTCAGCCGTTGCTCCCCATGTGGTATTCTCGCCGCAGGCTGTAAGTGATGCCATCATTGCGGCAGCTGCGCTCAGCGCCGTGATCTTCTTTATATCAAGCTTTGACATTTTTATTTTTACCAATCCTTTCAGACAGCCCGTTACGGGCAGGTATATGCTTTCCTGTATGTCATGAAAACTTTACAGATACATTATATTATAGCACGTCTCCCGCCTCATGTCTACATTTTTTTATGAATTTTGATGTCTCTCCCGTCACTTCCGTTGATTTTATC
Organism: Oscillospiraceae bacterium; assembly: GCA_022787085.1. GTDB lineage: Bacteria > Bacillota > Clostridia > Oscillospirales > Ruminococcaceae > Huintestinicola. The sequence continues at coordinate 45,849 of JALFVE010000016.1, forward strand.
AATTATTGTGTATTTGCCGGGGTTTTATTTTATCATCATGCACAATGAAGAGACTGCAAATAATATTTCTCTCCTATTTGACATTACAGGTATCATGTGGTATAATAGTAATATAATATGTTCGCTGAAAGGATGTTATCTATAATGAAGGATACAAGCACCTATGAATCCCCCTTCTGCACCCGTTATGCAAGCAAGGAAATGCAGTATATTTTCTCCGCTGACAAGAAATTCACCACATGGCGCCGTCTCTGGGTGGCTCTGGCAAGAGCCGAGATGAAGCTGGGTCTCCCCGTAACCGAAGAGCAGGTGGACGAGCTTGAGGCTAATATCGACAATATCGACTATGAGTGCGCTGCCGAGCGTGAGAAGCTGGTGCGCCATGACGTTATGGCTCATGTTTACACCTACGGTCAGGTCTGCCCCAAGGCTGCGGGAATTATCCATCTGGGAGCTACCTCCTGCTATGTTGGCGACAACACCGATGTTATCGTTATGCGTGACGCTATGCAGGTGGTTCTCAAGAAGCTTGTTACGGTCATTTCCCAGCTCTCCGCCTTTGCGGATAAATACAAGGATATGCCCGCTCTGGCTTACACCCATCTCCAGCCCGCTCAGCTCACCACTGTGGGCAAGAGAGCTACTCTCTGGATAAATGAGCTGCTCATGGACCTTGATGAGCTTGAGTACAGGATCAAAAATCTGAAGCTCCTCGGCTCCAAGGGCACCACAGGCACTCAGGCATCCTTCAAGGAGCTTTTTGAGGGTGATTCCGCCAAGGTCAAGGAGCTTGAGAGAATGATCGCCGAGGAAATGGGCTTTGAGGCTGTTGTTCCCGTTTCGGGTCAGACCTATTCCAGAAAGATAGATTCCCAGATCCTGAACACTCTTGGTAATATCGCTCAGTCTGCCATGAAATTTGCCAACGACATGAGAATACTCCAGAATTTCAAGGAGATGGAAGAGCCCTTTGAGAAAAATCAGATAGGTTCCTCCGCTATGCCCTACAAGAGAAATCCCATGCGCTGCGAGAGGATCACCGCTCTTGCAAGATATCTTATCATTGACACCTTAAATCCAGCATTTACTGCAGGTACACAGTGGTTCGAGAGAACTCTCGATGATTCCGCAAACAAGAGAATTTCCGTTGCGGAGGGCTTCCTTGCCTGCGACGCTATTCTCAACATTATGATAAATGTTACCTCCGATCTGGTTGTTTATCCCAAGGTCATCCGTCAGAGAATTATGAAGGAGCTGCCCTTTATGGCTTCCGAAAACATTATGATGGATGCTGTTAAGCGGGGCGGCGACCGTCAGGTGCTTCACGAGAAGATACGCACCTATGCCATGGAGGCAGGAAATCAGGTCAAGAAGGAGGGTCTCGAGAACGACCTTATCGAGCGCATCCTTGCTGATGATTCCTTCGGTCTGAAGCGTGAGGACATTGAGGCTATTCTCGTTCCCGAAAACTACACGGGAAGAAGCTCCGAGCAGGTTTCCGAGTTTATTGCCGAGTGCGTGAAGCCCGTTCTTGACAGATACGGCGATCTTGCTCATGAATCTGCGGAGATAAATGTCTGATATAATTGTATTGCGATAAAAATTGCGGCTGCTTTTTCGGGCAGCCGCAATTTTTTATTTATTCTTCACTTTCCGTCGTTCTTTTCCTTGGCAAGCTTCATTACCTCAACATATATGGCTGCCACCACCGAATACATCTCGGGAGGAACGCCCTGTCCCACATTAAGCATTGTAAGCACCGCCGCTGCGCTGTCATCACGATAAATCGGCACGCCGCTTTCGTCCGCAAGGGAGATTATCCGCTCTGCCGCATGGCCGTGACCCGCCGCAACCACTACGGGACTGTAATCCTTCTCGGGATTGTATTTGAGCGCTACCGCTGCGCTCTTTTTCACATCAGACCTTAACATTCAGACCACCCCTCTGATTTGCAAGCTTCGGGAACACCTGATCGAGAGTCCGCTTCTCACGAAGCCCCTCCACCAATGCCGCCGTTACATGATAGCCGTTTTCCTCCGCTATTTTCGGTATGACCGACCTGATGGGAGCAAACACATTTTCCAGCTTTTCGGGACAAAGGAGCATGACCGTCATGTTCCTTTCCTTTTCGTATATCTCAAGCTCGAAATAGCCCGTTTCTTCGATATCGAAGCAGAGAAGCATATGTGAGCCTGCTTCCGAAGCTCCGCTGCCTCCCCTTTTCTTATTCTCCACAAGCTCCTCTGCATTGGGGTCCACCCACAGCTCCCCGAAGGCTCTTATGCCGAATGCGTCAAGGGGAACAAACTGATGGATAAGAGGCGTGAATACTCCCGGTGCTGTGAGCATATTCTGCACCATATCGCTCCTTGTATTTCCCGAAAGCGCCTGCAGCATACTGCTGTTGATATTTTTGGTCAGAAAATCCGTAAGTGTTTCCATGGAGGTGGCTGCGGATATTTTATATTCCCCGCTCTGAGCCATTTCTCCAAGAGCGGTGTTAAGCCCCTGTGCAAGGGTTATCATATTTTCATTGCTGTCCCCGTCGATATTTTCAAGGATAACATTGAGCCTGTCGATAAGTGCGTCAAGATCTCTCGTTGCTTCAAGCTCATTGAAAATGCTCTGGAGAGCGTTTCTCATGGCGGGGGTATTGGGAATAACTGCGCCCAGAAGCTTTCTGACAGCTTCATCTCCCTCGGAGAAATTTACCGTCGAAAGCACCCTTGAAAGCGTTCCCTCGGGTATCCTTGCAGCCATATGTCTCGCTCCCGCAGCAAGGAGATTTACCGACGAACGAAGCTCCGCTTCATGGGAGGCGGTCTCCGTATTTATAAGCGCAGACTGCTTTGTTTCGGGAGAAAGATAATCATTGCCCTTTATGTATTCATCAAAAAGCTGCTCTAAATTTTCCGTAAGGGATAGATTTTTGTCAAGACCCATCTGCTCTGCCTGCTCGGGCGGCAGCTTGATCCCTTCGCACATCATCAGCAGGGAATCAAAGCTTCCCCTTAATGCGTCGGGGTCGTCATTGTATCTTGACATATTATGAACTATGAGCGGAAGAAGATTTTTTGTATTGTCATTTAATAAAAGGCTGTGCTCGGTAAAGCCCAGAAGCTTTAAGAGTGTGGGCTTGAGAGAAGCAAAATTTGCCTCTCCGTCAGCTCCCGAAAGCGCCTTTGCCGCCGCCGCAAGCTCCTCGGAAACCGCTTTGCTGGGCGCCGCCTCCAGAGAAAGATACTTGAAATTTGCAGAGAGCGATCTCAGTATCTCGTCCTTTGAGGAAACGTTTGCCGCCGCCTTTGCAAAATCCGCCACCGCCGCTTTCAGCTCCTCCGCCGCTGCGGGAGCCTCGCCTGCGGAAAAATCAACTATATCCTTTAAAACGCCCCACAGCTTATCCCCGAAAATGGTGGCATTCTTCTGCTGGGCAGCCATGTCCCCCGCCAGATTGGACGGGTTAAGCATTACCTCCGAGGCAAATTCCGTAAGCTTTCCCAGCGCCTCTGCGTCCCCGCTCTCCCTTACAAGATTCAGCGCCTCCGTTGAGATAAGCTCCTTCGCCGCATTCAGCGCCGCAGAAGGATCCTTCACTGCCCCCGCAGAGGAACGCATAAGCACTCCGCCGCTTTCATCCTTCAGGTTCTGCTCGGCATTTTCCCCGCCACGATCGTTGGTCTTGACCACCTGCATCTGATTTCCCAGATCAAACACCTGACCTGTGGGATTCTGCGCAGCATCGCTCTGACGGTTATGATTATTGTTCTGAGCATAGTCCCTGGGGGCGGTGGGTGTGGTTATCTGAATAAGCTCTGACATTTTTCTCCCCCCTTTATGAATAAGTATACTTAATCAGCTTAATTTTATCACATTTGCACTCTGTATTTCAACGTCTCAGGCAGCTTTTTTCTCATTTTTGTTAAAAATAGCCGAAAATTGCTCTGATTTTTTTCAAGTCTTATAAAAATTATCTTTAAAATTTCGCTTGTAGTTAATGAAATTTTATAGTATAATATAAATGTATAATTTTGCCGACACGAAAATCATTTCGCAAAAAGGCAGATTATCATATTTATTTATTTCTTGCGGCAGCCGGCTGCGATAACTTAAATATTTATACATAAATTTAATCTCTGAGGGAACTTTTTTCCTCCCGATGGGAACGGGCAGCAAGTGCCCTCACGGAAAGGACGGTAAACATAATGGCTCGGTTTGAAGCAGGCATGGAATCAATGGTTGATATGTACATATTTGAAACCACTTCCCTCTTGGAGCAGCTTGACCAGATACTCATGAAAACCGAAAATGAAAACAGCTTCGGTGAGGAGGAGATCAACGAGATCTTCCGCATAATGCACACTATCAAGGGCTCCTCGGCTATGATGGGTCTTGACAATATGTCCCACCTTGCTCATGCTATTGAAGATATGTTCTATATTATCAGGGAGGATAACCCTGTTATTTCCGATATGAAAAGCCTCTATGAGCTGGTATTCACCGCCTCCGACCTGCTCAAGGCTGAGATAGACCTTGTTCAGGACGAGGACAGCGAGCCTACCGATTTCAGCGATCAGATGACTAAGATCAAGAATTTTGCGGCTATGCTCAAAAACGGCGGCACACCCGCTCCTGAATCGGCTGCTGAGACTGCTCCCGCAGCTTCGGAACAGCCAGCCGACGAAATGATAACCGTTTCCATGGGCGGCGGCGATAACAGCACCACCGTTAAGGTCACCTTCGAGGACGACTGCAAGATGGAAAATCTCCGTGCCCTGCTGGTTATCAATAATATCAGGAATGAATGCTCCATGCTCAAGTTTGAGCCCGAGGATATCGAGGATAATTCCGACACAGCCGCTTATATTGTGGAAAACGGCTTCATTATTCACTTCACCCCCGCTCAGACCACTGCGGAGGATATCATCAGCCTTATCGGAAGCACCATGAACGTCAAGGCCTGCGAGGTCATTTCCATGGGCGGCGAAAAGACCGAGGAGGTTCCCGCTTACACCCTCACCTGCGCAAAGGTTGAGTTTGCAGAGGACTGCAAGATGGAAAATCTCCGTGCTCTCATGGTCATTAACAATATCCGTGAGGAATGTGAGCAGCTTGCATTCGTTCCCGCTGATATCGAAACAAATCAGTCCTCGGCTCAGGTCATCAGAGACAACGGCTTCCTTGTCTATTTCAAATCGGAATACGGCGACGACGCTATTCTCAAGATAATCGGCGAGACCCCGAATGTTTCAAGCGTTACCGTTCTGAACACAGGCTCGGATTCTCCCGCACAGGCTGAAGCCGCTCCCGCTTCCGCACAGGCTGCTCCGTCAGAGGCTCCCAAGCCCGAAAGCAAGCCCGCTGAGGATAAGAAGGCAGAGGCAGCCCCCGCTCCCAAGGCTGAAAGCAAGCCGGCAGAGAAAAAGCCCGCAGAGAACAAATCCTCGGGCGCAGCAAAGCAGTCCCTTATCAGCGTAAATCTCTACAAGCTGGATCAGCTTCTCGATCTGGTGGGCGAGATAGTTATCACAGAAGCAATGGTTACTTCAAACCCCGATCTCAAGGGCATGAGGCTGGACAATTTCCAGAAGGCTGCCCGTCAGCTCAGAAAGCTCAATTCCGAGCTTCAGGATATTGTTATGTCCATCCGAATGGTGCCTATTTCGGGTGCGTTCAATAAAATGACCCGAATCGTCCGTGATATGAAGGTAAAGCTCAATAAGGACGTTGACCTTATCTTCGAGGGCGAGGAAACAGAAGTTGATAAATCCATCATCGACAACCTGAACGATCCCCTTATGCACATGGTCAGAAATTCCATGGACCACGGCATTGAGGAAACTGCCGAGGAGCGTATCGCTGCAGGCAAGAACCCCAAGGGAAAGATCACCCTTTCCGCATACAGCTCATCGGGAGAGGTCGTTATCGTCGTTGCCGATGACGGCATGGGAATGAATCCTGAAAAGCTCCTTGACAAGGCTGAGAAAAACGGCATCCTCACCAAGCCCCGCTCCGAATACACCGAAAAGGAAGCTCTGGGTCTTATCATGCTCCCCGGCTTCTCCACCAACGAGACTGTTACCGAATATTCGGGCAGAGGCGTTGGTATGGACGTTGTAAGGCAGAATATCGAAAAATGCGGCGGCACAGTTTCCGTTGACTCGAAGATCGGCGAGGGCACAAGCTTTATCATCAAGATTCCTCTCTCCCTCTCAATTGTGGACGGTATGGAGGTTTCTGTCGGAAATTCCATCTTCACCATCCCCATCAGCTACATCAAGGAATCCTTCAAGCTCAAGCCCAATCAGGTCCTCAGAGACACCGACGGCAGAGAGATGGTAATGATAAGAGGCGAATGTTATCCCCTTATCCGTCTCTACGAGCTTTATGACTTAGACGGCGCTAAGACCGACCTCTATTCGGGTATCATTATCCTCATAGAATCCGACGGAAAGTGCGCCTGCCTCCTTGCCGATGAGCTTATCGGCGAACAGCAGGTGGTTGTAAAGCCCTTCCCGCTCCTGCTCAATAACTTCAACGTTAAGCAGAACGGTATGTCGGGCTGCTCTATCCTTGGAGACGGCTCCATCACCATTATCCTTGACGTAAGCAACATCATATCCGATTTTTAAAGAAAGGGGAGCTTTTGCCATGAGCAGCATTACAAATGAAGAAAATAAGGATATTGTCACCGCAGGCGGCGAGGTATTGCTTTTCACCCTCGACGATGTGGTTTACGGTATCGAGATAAAATATATCAACGAGATCATTGGCATTGAACAGATCACCGTGGTTCCCAAGGTTCCCGACTATATTAAGGGTATCATCAATCTCCGCGGAAAAACCGTGCCCATAATCAGCGTGAGAAGGCGCTTCGGCAAGGAGGAAATCCCCTACGATGAGCGCACCTGCATAATCGTTCTCGAGTTTGACGGCGGCAATCAGGCGGGTATCATCGTTGACAGGGTCAGAGAGGTCACTCAGGCTAAGCCCGAGGAGATCTGCGCTACCCCCACAAACAAAAACGTCAATGCAAATCACTATATCAAGAATATTATCGAAAATTCCGAGGGAATCAAGCTTCTTCTCAACTGCGAAAAGCTGGTAATGGAGCAGTGATTCTCTTTGTCGGAGGTACCATGCCATGCTGAAGCTTACGGATAACGACTTTTTCCGTCTCGTTGAATTTATTAAGACAAATTACGGTATCAATCTTGAAAAAAAGCGGGTGCTTATTGAGGGACGGCTGACGGGTATCGTTTCGCAAAGCGGCTTTGACAGCTTTACAGATTATATTAACTATGCCCTGAGCGACAGCAGCGGAAAGGAAACTATCCGTCTGGTAAACAAGCTCACCACCAACCACACCTTCTTTATGAGAGAGCCTGAGCATTTTTCATTCCTTGAAAGCGTGGTGCTTCCCTATATCGAATCCACCGTCAGGGATAAGGACGCTCGTATCTGGTGTGCTGCATCCTCCACAGGACAGGAGCCCTACACCATCGCCATGACCATTGACGAATATTTCGGCGGCAGAAAGGCAGGATGGGATACCACTATCCTCGCCACCGACCTTGACACCGACGTTCTGCGCACTGCCAAGGCGGGGATCTATTCGGAGGAGATGCTGAACGGTCTCCCCGATAAGTGGATAGATAAATATTTCCGCCGACTTGACGGCGATAACTATCAGGTTGTGGACAGCATCAGGAACGAGGTTGTTTTCAAGAAATTTAACCTTATGGATCCCATTGTCTGCAAAAAGCCCTTTGACCTGATAAGCTGCCGCAATGTTATGATCTATTTCGATGCCGACACAAAAAACGCCCTTATTGAACGCTTTTACGATGTTACCAAAAAGGGCGGCTACCTTTTCATCGGTCATGCCGAAAACGTTTCGAGAGACACAAGATATTCATACATAAAGCCCGCTATCTACAGGCGGGAGAAATAAATCTGCGGCGTTTCCGCAGCCGTTTCCCCAAAAGACGCTGCCGGTAACTGACGCTGAAGCTGCGAGGTATATCAACACCCATGATTAAAGTTCTCATTGTAGATGATTCATTAATGTTCAGGGAGCTGCTTAAAAAAAGGCTCTCGGAATACGACGGCATCACCGTTGCAGCCACAGCCTCCGATCCCTATGAGGCAAGAGATAAAATTCTGGAGCTTGAACCCGATGTTATGACTCTGGACATTGAAATGCCCCGTATGGACGGTGTGAAATTCCTGAAAAGGCTTCTTCCCCAATATTCCATCCCCGTTATCGTCATATCCTCCCTCGCCGCAAAAGCAGATGAGGCGGTGAGAGCGGGTGCTGTGAGCTTTTGCCTCAAGCCCGATGTATCCTCCCATTCCGAGATAGACAAATTTATCACAAAGGTGGCTTCGGATATCGAAAAGGCTGCCAAGGGCAATTCCCGCCAATTCAGCGAAGAGCTTCCCCGCAGCGGAGGTCACACTCCCCCGCCGAAGCCCGATGGGCTTTATAACAAGGGCGGTATTGAGATAATCGCTCTGGGTGCCTCCACAGGCGGAACAGATTCCCTTGAAAAGGTCATTCTCGACCTTCCCAAGGACTGCCCTCCCATTGTGATAACCCAGCATATGCCCCCCGTTTTTACCAAAATGTACGCCGAGCGCCTGAACCGCAGCACTCACTTTGCCGTTTTTGAAGCCTCAGACGGAATGAGACTGAAATCCGGTATGTGCGTTATCGCTGCAGGCGGATTCCAGATGGAGCTTCACAGAGACAGCAAGGGCTATTATATCTCCAGCAAGGAGGGCGAAAAGGTCTCGGGGCATTGCCCCTCGGTGGATGTGCTGTTCACAAGCGTTGCAAAATGCGCAGGCAATGCCGCCGCAGCTGCCATTCTCACCGGAATGGGCGCTGACGGCGCAAAGGGTCTGCTTAAAATAAGAAAAGCAGGAGGCTACACCGTAGGTCAGAACAAGGAGACCTGCGTTGTTTACGGAATGCCCATGGAGGCAATGAAATTAGGCGCCGTCTGCGACGAGGTCGCTCTTGAGGATATCGGCGGTATGCTTAAAAAGAAGATGAAATATCCCGAAAGGAGCTGATAATTGTGGAGGAAGAAAAATTCCTGACCTTCCAGCTGTCGGGGCAGACCTTCGCTATCGAAATAAGCTGCGTCAAGGAAATTCTTAACGGCTGCGGAAGCATTTCCCCCGTACCCGAGTTTCCCGAATACGGCAAGGGCGTTATCAATCTCAGAGGCGATATCGTTCCCATAATCGACATGAGAGTGCGCTTCTGCCTCCCCCCAATGGAAAACAGCGACAAAATATGCATTATCGTCACCGAATCAAAGGGCAGCGCAAAATCCGAATATTTAGGCTATGTGGTGGATACCGTCTGCGCTGTGGTGGATTTCGATACAACCCTTATCTCCCCTCCCCCCTCGATATCGGGAATCGCAAGCAAATATATCAAGGGCGTCTATAAGGGAAACGGCGAGATCATCATGATAATCTCACCCGAGCTTCTGCTCACAGATCCCATGATAGAAGCCATCGACCAGTATATGGAAGGCAAATAACTTTATTTCGGGCGAAGCGCTGTGCTTCGCCCTTTGCTTTTTGTATATTTTTTATATAAATATACTATTAGCATTATTTTTCTTGAATTTTTCAAAAAAATATTCCGAGAATACTAAACTTTTATAAACCATATGCCGATATATATTGTAAGAGCATTAGGGTAACTATGTAAAAATTTCAATATCAAAGGGTATCCCCTCAGGAAAGGCGGAGATTTTATGGAAATCAAGAATTACACAAGTGCGCTCAACGCCTACAAATATGCCGGCGAAGCTGCTTCAAGATCCGTGAACAGGGTCTCCCGGGATAAAAGTAAAAATACCGATAAGGCTGAATTTTCCGTTTCGGCAAGAGCAAGCTTCTCGGACTCTCTGAAATCTGCGGCAAAGGCTGCGGCTGACAGCTCGGCTTCCCCCGAAAGGCTCGCCGCTCTCTCGGCTAAGATCGCCGACGGCAGCTACAATGTGTCCTCTGAGGATATTGCAGATTCCATAATGGGTCTGTAAGCCTCACCCCCCCTCTCGGAAAGGAATGAACTTAATGGATTATAAGGCGCTTATCGACTTTTTTGATGAGTATAACGCTCATTTCAAAAGCTTTCTTAAATTTGAATACTCCAAGATGGATATGCTGAATAAGGGCGATATCGAAAAGCTGACAGCTGCCCTTTCCTCAGAGCAGGCTTTCATAATGAAAAGCAATTCTCTCGAAAAGCAGCGCCTGGCGCTTCTGGGAAAGGATAACGATAAGACCTTCGAGCAGATAGTAAGCGATGCCCCCGAGGAGTATAAAGCCCGTCTCGACGAGCAGCGCATAAGCCTTTCCGAAATGATATATAAAATAAAGGAGCTTAACGATACAGCCAATATTATCGTTTCCGAAAGACTGAAAAAGATTCGCAGTGCCGTGGGCGAGCTTGAGACCTATAACGGCAGCGGCACCGTTCAGAAAGGAAGCGTTACAGGCTCCAAGATACTGAATAACGCTTGATACTTCGCCACTTTTTGCTTTTGAAAGGATAGAAATAATATGGCTTCATCATTTTTCGGATTATACGTCCAGAGAGACGGTCTTCAGCTTGCGCAGAAGGGTCTCGATATAACAGGACATAATATTACTAATATAAAAACTGAGGGCTACAGCAGGCAGCGTCTGGACGTTGTTTCAGTCGCAAACACCGCAGGCTGCCTCGGCTATAATACACAGACAACTCTGGCAGGCAAGGGCGCAGACGCTGTGGGCGTTACCCAGATAAGAGACAAGCTCCTTGACGCCAAGGTGAGAAGATACAGCGCAGAGCTTTGCGATACAGGCGCAAAAACCAACGTCCTTGCGGATATTGAGGATATTCTCGATGACGTTGAAAATGACGAGGCTGGTCTCAGCGCAATTTTCGGTCAATTAAAGGCATCCTTCCAGTCCTTCTCCTCAACAGGCGCTGACAGGCAGGATCTCGCCACCGTTTCCATGAACTCCGCCGAATCCGTTATTAACGTTATCAAAAATTTCAATACAAGAATAGGCGAGGTTGAGCTTGCAACAAGAGAGGATATCATTGCCACCAATGACAGGGTAAACACCATTCTGAACCAGCTCGCCTCCCTGAACAAGCAGATAAAAGACGCTTATGTCCAGATGGATAACGTGTTCGCCACCAGAAGCGGCTATCAGGCTGAGATAGACTACGGTCCTCTGGAACTCAAGGACAGCTTCAACAAGCTCTGCGACGAGCTTTCACAGTATATGAACATCAACGTTGAGCAGCAGGCTGACGGTACTTATGACGTTAAATTTGCCGATGTTCCGCTGGTACATAACGATTCCTATGCCAAGACCGATATCGTCTTTTCCGACGAGCTTGAGGCAAGAAACGATTTTGCAGAACTTCATATAAGCTCCCTCAACTCCCAGAAGGAATGGGATAAGTGTGAGCGTGAGATTACTCCTGCCATATCTGCACAGCCAGAGCTTGAAAAGATGGTCAAGGACCTTAACGAATACATCTATGCAGGCAAGGTAAAGACTGCCTGCGAGCTTGAGCGGGATATTATCGGCAAGGCAAATGAGCTGGGCGTTGATTACTCCCCCATTTTCATCAACAATAAGGATATAATGTCCGAAAAGCAGATCGAAAATCTTCCCACCTATGCGATCGAGGTAACAGAGCGCACCGAAAAGCTCTCGGACGGCTCCATAAGCGGTCTTTTCGATACATATAACGGCAAGGGCTGCTATTCTCAGGTGGGAGAGAATAACTACAACGGCATCAAGTATTATCAGGAGACTATCCGCTCCTTTGCCAATACAATGGTAAGAGAATTTAATGCCATCTATGATGAATATAATAATTCCGATGAAGCCAAGGCTCTTCAGGATGCTGCAGCTGACAAGGCAGAGGAAAAGCTCAGAGCCGATGTGACCGCCGAATACATGGATGAAAACGGCATTACAGACGAATCCGCTCTCACCGATGCTCAGAAGGCGGAGATAGATGCCAAGGTGAATGAGACCCTTGAGGACGTCCGTGCAGAAGCGATTGAAAAAACCATATTCAAGCTCTTTGAATTTGAGGACGGCTCCCTTGAGGACGGCAGCGTGCCCGATCTCAAGATCGCAGACACATGGCGTGAAAGCGTCCTCCGCTGCGTTCATCCCAATGTTGACGCCGACGGAAAGCTCGATTATAACTACGATGAGCTTGACAATGCCTATATCAATAAGATCCTCTCCGTATTCGAGGGCAAATATGAATTTGGCGAGGAGCCCGATAAATTCACCTTTGAGGGATTTATACAGTATTACGGTCAGACCATAGGCGGCGATCTGGAATATGAGCTTGGAAACTTTGATTCCACAAACATCATGCTCCAGAGCGTTTCCGATGCAAGAGACGAGGTCATGGGCGTTAGCATGGACGAGGAGGGCGTCAATATGATGAACTACCAGAAATGGTACAACGCCATCTCCCGAATGATCTCCGCCCTTGACGAGTGCCTTGACAAGCTTATCAACGGCACAGGAAAAGTAGGACTTTGATCCCCTCTTGATAATATAAGGAGTTGAATCCCTATGAGAGTTACAAACAGCGCATTCAGCGGAGCTTTTTTAAACAGCTATAATTCACTGCTTTCAGACTACCTCAAATCTCAGAAAAAAATTCTGACACAGAGAAAATACAGCCGTGCCAGCGAGGATTCCTCCTCTGCGGCAAAGGCGGCTCATGTTAGAAAATCCCTTGAAAATCTGGATATATACGATGAGAATCTCAATACCGCAAAGGATCTCTTCTATGCAGCTGAGGACGCTCTCTATGATATCGCAGACAAGACCTATCTTAATGTAAAATCCAAAATAGTATCCGTACAGGACACAATGGACCAGACCGAGCTTGATATCATATCCCTCGAGCTTGAGCAGCAGGCAGAGCATATGATACAGGATATGAACACCGACTTTGCCACAAGGCAGATGTTCGGCTCCGCCAGCAATGACAAAACCCCCTTTACCGTTTATTCCAAGGTAGAGATCACAATGGCTGACGGAACCGTAAAGGTATTCGGAAATGAGACCGATACTGCTGCCGTGAACGGCACAGACATAACCATTCTTGAGGCTGATTCAATCGAAACAGCGGAGGACGGCAGCATTTGGGCAAACGGCATCGCCCTCACCGAAACTTCAGATGGCTTCTACACCGACGAAAACGGCAATCTCTATGCAAAAGCTCCCGAAAAATATTACGACTCCGACGGCAATGAGATTACAGGGCTTGCGGATTTCAAGGGCGAGACCTATTACAGCAGCCCCGATAAGGACGCTGCGGATACCATTAAATTCACGGTAAACGGCAGCCCCGATTTCAGTCCCTCTCCCTCCGAAAGGATAGTCTGCTACAACGATATCCCCGTAAATCTCATGGGAGATGAGCTGAAAAACGCCGTAAACGGCAGCACCATCAAGTATTACGACGACAAGGGCGAGCTTGTGGAAACCAAGGAGATAAACGCTCCCACCGAAAGCGGCGGAGCAGACGGCTTCCCGGGAACAAATCCCATCTATGTGGATATCGGTCTTGGAATGAAGTATTACGGCAACGGAGCGGTAAATCCCTCCACCGCCCTTAACATGAGCCTTAACGGAGCCGAGATCACAGGCTGCGGCACCGATGACGACAATGATTCGCTGAATCTCATTCAGCTTGTTTATGATGCCGCTGCGGCTCTCAGAAGAGGAGATACGGAATCCGTCAACCGCTATATCGACAAGCTGGACGAAGCAAACTCCAAGGTTATGGACTCCATCACTACTCTCGGCGTGAAGCAGAACAATATGCAGATGTATCTTGACAGAAACGAGGTATACCGCATAAATCTCTCGGAAAAGCAAAATTCCATCGAAGGCGTGGATATCGAAAGAGAGATCACCAATATGAAGTCCATCGAAGCGGCATACAACGCATCCCTGTCCTTAGGCTCGGGAGTTATCCCCAAGAGCATATTCGATTTTGTCTGATTCTCCTAAAAATTATATTCACAGGAGGCAAGTGCTATGGATCAGCTTTTAAATATCACATCAGTGCCCATTAATGTTGAAATAAACGTTACCCGTGCGGAGCTTAAGCTCGACACCTCCGCCCCCACCGTGCAGATAACCAAGAGCCCCGGAGGTATGCAGATAACCGCCGAGCCCATCAAGGTGAATATTGACAACACCGCCGCCAGGGAAAGTCTGGGCTATGGTCATAAGAATATCGACACCTTTGCAAAGGACGAGGCTGAAAAGGGAATAAAGGTTGCCTATCAGGCAATCGCAAATATCGTGAACGAGGGCAATGCCTTAGGCAATTTTGAAGCCACCCCAGCCTCCATCGCTGCTTCCAAGGTAAGCAGGACAATGGAGACGATCATGGAATTTCTCCCCAAGGAGGGACCCGATATAAGCTGGTCGGGCAACACACTGAGCATAAATTACAAGGCAGAGCAGCTTAATATGGACTGGAACACAAATTCCACCGCAAAGCTTGAATTTGTTCCCGGAACGGTGGAATTTATCGTGAACCAGCGCCCCAAGGTTGAGATCGAATATACGGGCGAGCCTATCTACTTCCCCAGAAGCGCCGCTCCCGGTTATGAGGAATGATTATGAACGATACTATCAACAGAATAAAGGTAAAGACCCGTGACTTTGACGAGATCGAGGTTGCTCCCTCCGAAATAATCACCTTCCCCAACGGAATATTCGCCTTTGAGGATTATAAGGACTATATCCTTATTGCCCCGCTGGGAAACGGTAAATGCCCAGTCTGGCTCCAGAGCACGGAAAATCCCAATCTCTGCTTCATCCTCTTCGACCCGCTGGAATTCTGCTCGGATTATCGTGTGATGGTTGCGGACGAGGATGTTGCGGTGCTGGATATTGAGGACGATAACGACGCAAAATTCTACGTTATCGCTGTTATCCCCGAAAATAACATGGACGCTACCGTAAATCTGAAAAGCCCCGTAATTATAAACACCCGCAACAATAAGGCAGCGCAGGTCATCGCAGCGGACGATTATCCCATAAAATTCCCCGTTTTTGCTAAGGAGGGCTGATAAATGCTTATAATCACCCGAAAAACAGGCGAGGGAATACACATCGGCGAGGATGTTGTGGTCTCAGTGGTAGAAGCGGGCAAGGATAAGGTGAGGCTCGGCATCAGCGCTCCCAAGGATGTTAAGATCATCCGCTCGGAGGTATATGAATCCAAGGGATTTAACGTTGAAGCGGCGGTAAACAAGGTCTCCGCCGACTTTATGAACAGATTCCTCACAGACAAACCCGCTCAGCTCAATGAGATCAAATGATCCCAAATAACTTCTGAAAGGACGGTCATTCATATGGCAAGCGCACATGAAATAACAAGAATGACAGGTCTCGCCTCGGGTCTCGATATCGAGTCCTTAGTCAAGGCAGGCGTTGCCAATACAAAAAACTCTCTTGATAAAAGAAAGCAGAAGCTCCAGACTCTCCAGTGGAAGCAGGAGGCTTACAGAAGCGTTATTTCAACAATGTCTGATTTCAAGAAGAAATATCTCAATATCGAGTCTGCTTCTTCTGTCAGAGCAAATGCTGTTATGAAATCCAATAAGGCGGAATCCTCCGACGATTCTCTCAAAGTTTCTGCTTCCGCAAGCGCAGTTCCCGGAAAATATTCCATCACCTCCGTTAAACAGGCAAAGGCTGCTTCCCTTACAGGAACAATGGCTTCCGCAGGTACTGTGGAGCTTGATTTCTCCGCAGCTTCCTCAGGCAGCAATACTGTTACCGTCACTCTTGACGGCTCCGCAAGGAATATTACCTTCGAGGGCGGTGCAAATGCAAAGGATAATTTCCTTACTGCTCTTAATGATTCCTTCGGTGAGATAAGCGCAGCACGTTTCTCCTTCAAGGATGGCACTAACAAGCTCACCATCGAAAATGCTGCTGATGATAAGGTTTTCCATATATTTACAGTTGGCTATAATTCCGCAGTGGGACTTAAAAATGATGCCTCCAACAGAATATCTTCCACCTCCTCACTGGGCAGCCTTGATTTTGTTCAGGAGCTTTCAGGAGACAGCTTTAAATTTTCTGTAAACGGTGTCGATTTTTCCTTCAATAAAAATACCACCGTCAAGGAAATGATGAGCACCATCAATAAATCTGATGCAGGCGTTACCATGAGCTTTAACGCTCTGTCACAGTCCTTCGAGATGAAAACTACCGAAACAGGCGCAGGCAAGGAACTGAAGATCTCTCAGACAAAGGGTAATCTTGTTAACGCTGTTTTCAATCTTGGCGATGAGCTTGGCATTGACCCTACCATTGCCACAGGACTTTCGGAAAAAAATATCGATAATTCAATAAAGGATTTCAGCTTCACTGCCTCCGCAAGCGGCTTTGAATCGGGAGACGGCATTACTATCAACGGCAAGACCCTGGCGGTTACAGGTCTTACCCAAAAGCAGAAGACCGAGAAGATTACCATTGACGATTCCGAGATAAACGCAAAGCTCTACACCGACGCTGACGGCAATCAGATCTACAGCTATTCGAAAGACGGAAGCACGGTCTATGCAAAGAAAAATGCCGACGATTCCTATGAGGATGTAATGACCGTTTCCGCTGAAGGCGTTGTAAACGTGGGCGGCTCAGACCTTGAGGGCGTGACTGAGGAGGATAAGCTCAAAGATCTGGGCATCGAAAAGGATTATAAGAAATATTCAAGCGACGAGATCGCTAAGGCGCTCAATGACGCTTATAAGGCTTCCTTCCCCAGCGGAAAGGGCAGCTTCTCCGTTGAGGTTTTCGATGATACAGGTGCAAAGATAAAGTTCACCCCTGCATCAGGCGAGGCGGTGTCTGTTGAAGCATCGGGAAATGTGTCCGTTGAAGGCGCTTCCTCCAATTTCACCGAAACACCCTATGACGGCAGCTATGTTATTGCAGATATGGAGAAAATAAATTTCACCGTAAATGGCATGATGTCCTTCGGCATGGCAGGCTCAGGAGAAGGCGGAAAGGTTACAATTAACGATCTGCTCCGCTCGGGTTATTTTACATACGATCAGGATAAGGGCGTATTGTCCGTAACAGGAAAAAATACCGTTGAATTTGAAGGCGAGGGCGCAGAAGCCATTAAAAAGCTTTTCGGCACCTCCACTCTCAGCGGCGTGGATAACGTTGGCAGCATGACTCTCAGAGGCTCCAATGCTCAGATAACCATAAACGGCGTTACTCTCGAAAGCGCAGCTAACAGCTTTGCCGTTCAGGGTACCACATTCAGCATTGATGATGTTAAGGAGTTTACTGAGGACGATATCGCAAACGGCACTGCCGAGGAGATCTCCGTTAACGTATCCAAGGACACAAGCAAGATAAAGGAAACCATATTAGGCTTTGTTGAAGCATATAACGAAATGCTCGACAAGGTTTACGATCAGCTTAATACCAAGCGTCCTAAAGATAAGGGTGATTATTTTGATCCCCTCACCGACGATCAGAAGGACGAAATGGAACCCGACGAGATCGAAAAGTGGGAGGAAAAGGCAAAGACAGGTCTCTTATACCACGACAATACCCTTTCCAAGGTATTCACACAGATTCGTCAGGCTGTAGGCTGCGCAAATGTAGGCGGCATGACCATTCAGGCGCTTGGTATCGACACCTCCGATGATTTCAACGAGTACGGCAAGCTGAAAATTGACGATATGAGCGTGCTTGACGCTGCTATTGAGAAATACGGCGATGAGATCGCAAATTTCTTCACCGATACCAAGGACGGTCTCGGAACAGTCCTGAATAATGCCATAAATGACGCCATTGATACAAATACCAACAGAAACGGCTATCCCAAGGGCTCGCTCACCGCAATGGCAGGCGTGGCAAACACCCGCTCCGACCGCAACAATATGATCTATAATCAGATCTCAAGCCTTCAGAGCCTAATTGATACCCTTAATGATCGATACGAAAATGAGCAGGAAAGACTCTGGAAGAAATATTCCACCCTTGAGTCCTATATTTCAACCATGAACAACCAGTCAACATCCCTCTTCGGTACTACCACAGGTACCACGGCATGATCTGAAATCGGAGGAAAAAAATGAATCCCTACCAGAAATATATGCAGCAGTCAGTCACTACCATGACGCCTGCTCAGCTCCTTATTGCCCTCTACGACAAGGCTATTACCGAAATAAACAAGGCTATTATCTATATAGAGGACAAGGATATCCCCAAGGCGCATAATTCCATTATGCGGGTAAGCGATATTATAGACGCGCTGGATTCCCATCTCAAGGTGAAATACGAGATATCGGACAATCTGGCGACCCTGTATCAGTATTTTCGTGAGAGGCTGGTGCAGGCAAATATCAAAAAGGATCCCGAAATACTCAAGGAGATCCTCCCCATGATAACCGAAATAAGAGACGCCTTTTATGAAGCAGGCAAAACCGCAAGATAAGGGAGGATGCCTATGGATCCGAGACTTCTGGAACTGGTGGATAAAAAAATCGACCGGCTCAGGCACTATAACGACATCACCTCCCGTATTATCTACGAGGATATCGACGGAGTAGGCGACCTGATAAAACAGCGTCAGGATATCGTCACCGCCGTTGACGGCATATCAATGGAAATGCGCAGCCTGATAAACAGCCAGTCCATTGAGCGCAAGGATACAATAAATGCACTGCTGTCCTTCAAGGAGATAGACGGGCTCACAGGCTCCATGCTTGAGCTTTCCGAGAAGATCGGCGAGCTGAAAAAGCTGACCGATTCCATCAAGAAAAACGACAAGCTTGCCATTGAACGCCTTGAGCAGCTGCGTGACGAGACTTATGCAGAAATGACCAAGACCGCAAAAAGCAAAAAGGTGGTAAACTATTTCGGTGCCACCGCAGTTGACGTAAACAAAGGCAGCAAGCTTAATTCCGCACATTAAAAATATTCGGAGCTGAACTCATGTTCGGCTCCGTTTTTTTTAGTATAAATAATTATTATTTACATATAGAAAAATATATGCGATAAAGTGTAAAATATACTTGACATAATGTAAAATATTTGCTATAATACAATTATAGGAAGGGCAGGCGAAAGGATGGCTAAAAACTTAAAGCTTAAATCCGCACGGGCAGCTATGGATATGTCCCAGCAGCAGCTTGCAGAGGCTGTGGGAGTGTCAAGGCAGACAATAAACGCCATCGAAAAAGGTGATTACAATCCCACATTAAAGCTTTGCACTGACATCTGCAAAGCACTTGGAAAAACACTTGATGAATTATTCTGGGAAAATGAGGAGGCAGACTATGAGCAAAAATAATGACAAGCTTTTCGACCTTGAATCTATCGGAATTGAGCGTCAGGAAACAGCAGGCGATCTTATTAGTGATAAAGATCTTGATGAAATGCAGAAGGCAGCCACCTACAAGCTGACCTTCGGGATATATCAGACCTCATACTGGATATGGCTTATAATATCCCTTGCTATGCTTTTCACAGCTGAGTTCAAGGACAAATATAATCTCTCACTGTCGGTATTCGGAATTATTATTGAGCTTATTGATCTGGCAATGTACATTTTTTATGCGGCAAAGACCTCATCAAAGGGACTTATGAGTGAAAAATTTGCAAAAGCTGCGGGCAAAAAAAGCTATATTATTGTATATCTGGCGATTGGTATCATGTATATGTCATGGTTTTATTCTATGAGCATTTTTTTCAGGCTTTATATCGGACTGGTCTATATAAGCTTTTGCATCGTGGGATTGTACGCAATTCGAAACAATAAGGTCGTTGAGAAAATGAACAGTGAGGAATGAAAACAGCCGCTCCCGTAATAAAACGGAAGCGGCTGTTTGATTATATCAGTAATTATCTGTCGCAAAGCTTAACATAGCTCTGCTCCTTGCTTACGCTCTTGTAAGCGGGACGGATTATCCTCTTGCTTGTCATGGACTCCTCAAAGCGGTGTGCGCACCAGCCTGCCATTCTTGATGTTGCAAACAAAGGAGTGTAAAGATCCTCGGGGATACCCAGCATCTTGTAAACAAAGCCGCTGTACATATCCACATTTGCGCACATCTTCTTGTCATTGCCCCTTATGGTCTTGAAAAGCTCGGGAGTGAGACGCTCAATGGTCTCAAGAAGCCTGTACTCAGGCTCAAATTCGCTGTCAATTGCCATTTTCTCCGCATTCTTCTTGAGGATAACGGCTCTCGGATCGGAAAGGGTGTAAACCGCATGACCCATGCCGTAGATAAGACCGCTGCCGTCTCCCGCTTCCTTTTTGAGGATCTTGGTAAGGAAATCGGCAACCTCACCCTCATTATCCCAGTGCTGAACGTTTTCCATAACACAGCGCTGCATCTCAAGCACCTTGTGGTTCGCACCGCCGTGACGGGGTCCCTTGAGGGAACCGATTGCAGCGGAATATGCAGCATAGGGGTCTGTTCCCGAGGAGGTGAGAACACGACAGGTAAATGTGGAGTTGTTTCCTCCGCCATGCTCCGCATGAAGCATGAGCATGATGTCAAGAAGCTTTGCTTCCTCATCGGTATACTGCCTGTCGGGACGAAGCAGCGAAAGAATAGTCTCAGCAGTGGAAAGCCCGGGAGTGATAGGGTGCATGAACATGGTGCCGTGATTATAATATCTCTGCTTAACATTGTAAGCGTCAACCATGATTACGGGCATTTTTGCAATAATGGAAATAGCCGTATCCACCTCGTGCTTTGCCCCCGTATCATCGGGACAGTCATCATAGGAATAAAGCGCCAGCACCGAACGGGACATCTTGTTCATAATATTTTTCGAGGGAGCCTTCAGGATCATATCCTCAAAAAAGCCGTCGGGAAGCTCTCTGTTGCTGTCAAGAAGCCTGCCGAAGCTTTCCAGCTCCTCCCTGTCGGGAAGCTTGCCAGCAAGCAGAAGATATGCTATCTCCTCATAGCCGAAGCGGTTCTCCGCAACAACATTCTCAACCAGATCATTGATGTTGTATCCTCTGAAAACCAGCTTTCCCTCATCGGGAAACTTCTCGCCCTCATTGAGCACATATCCGTGAACGTTGCATATATTTGTCACACCCGCCATAACGCCCGAACCGTCGGGATTTCGGAGTCCTCTTTTTACGCTGAATTTATCGTAATACTTGGGGTCGATCTTATTGTTTTCCGTGTAAGCCTTATAAAGCTTATCCATATTTTACCAGTCCTTTCATATACAAAATGTGCAGGGAAAATAAATCTCTGCACATCATTGTACAAATCCATTTTAATCGGGAGATTATTCCTGAGGCAGCACGAACATATCGTAAATAGCCCTTGTTGCAGTCTCGAAATCCTCCTCCTCAACGCCGATGATGATATTAAGCTCGGAGGAGCCCTGATCTATCATCTTGACATTGACTCTTGCATGAGCCAGTGCGCTGAACAGCCTGCCCGCAGTACCTCTTGCCTTTCTCATGCTCCGTCCCACAACGGCGATAAGTGCAAGATTATTCTCGATCTCAAGCTTGTCGGGGTGGCAGCGGAAGTTTATCTCGTCAATTATCGCCTTTTCCTTGCCGATAAGCGCCTCGGAATTAACGATAATGCTCATGGTATCAATGCCTGAGGGCATATGCTCGAAGCAAAGTCCGTTTTTCTCCAGAACTCTCAGAACATTTCTGCCGAAGCCAAGCTCGGAATTCATCATGTCCTTTTCTATCTGGATAACGGAGAAGCCCTTCTTGCCCGCAATACCCGTAATGGTGTACTTTGATGTCTCCGCAGTCTCGGAAACGATGAAGGTTCCCCTGTCCTCGGGGTGATTGGTATTCTTGATATTAATGGGAATGCCCGCTTTTCTTACGGGGAATATAGCGTCCTCATGAAGAACGGTTGCGCCCATGTATGCAAGCTCTCGCAGCTCTCTGTAGGTGATGGTGGTGATGGGCTTTGGATTATCAACAATTCTCGGGTCGCAGATAAGGAATCCGCTTACATCGGTCCAGTTCTCGTAAATTACGGCATTCACCGCATTTGCAACGATGGAGCCTGTAACGTCCGAGCCGCCTCTCGAGAAGGTCTTGATGGTATCATTGGGCATTGAGCCGTAAAATCCGGGAATTACCGCATGAGCGGAAGCCGCCAGCTTCGGAGCCAGAAGAGAACGGGTAGTCTCAAGGTCGAAAGCGCCCTTTTCATCAAAGCGGATATATCCCGCAGGATCAATAAAATCAAAGCCCAAAAACTTTGCAAGAACGATGGAATTAAGATATTCGCCCCGGCTTGCAGCATAATCTCTGCCCGCTCTGTGAGCGAAGGCATTCTTGATGTTTGCAAATTCGTCTGCTAAGGAAAGCTCGATGCCAAGCTCATTTATAATAGAATTGAAGCGTTCCTCAATAGCCTCGAACGCCTTGTCGAAGCTTTCTCCCTTAACGGCAAGATCGTAGCAGCCGTAAAGCATATCCGTGACCTTAGTATCGCCGCTGTGGCGCTTTCCGGGTGCGGAGGCAACGACAAATCTTCTTGCGGGGTCTGAAAGAACGATATCCGCAACCTTGCGGAACTGTCCCGCGTCGGCAAGAGAGCTTCCGCCGAACTTGACAACCTTAGTGTTTTCCATAGTATTATCTTCTCCATTTAAAAAATATATCTTAGGGGTCTCCCCAGCTTTGTATAATAATACTATTACATTATATCCTATTTTTCGCCATCGGTCAATTGCCATATAAGACAAATTTTTCTCACTCCCTCCTTGTCCTTTTGGGGAATACTGCTGTATCTCTGAGACGGACACATTGCAGCCTTTAACATTATATATTTCATCTACAAAAAAATATATTGACATGACTTGAATAATGCGCTATAATAATATATAAGCATAGTTGTGCGTATTTATGCATTATCACTTTTATGCATTGATTAAATAAAATAAGGTGGAATAAAAGGAATGGGAATTTTAGACGGACTTTTCGGAAACTACAGCAAAAGAGAGCTGAAAAAGATCGATCCTATCAAGCAGAAGGTTTTAGACCTTGATGAGGAATACGGCAAGCTCAGCGAAAAGGAGCTTAAAGCCAAGACCCCCGAATTCAAGGAAAGGCTCGCAAACGGCGAGACTCTTGACGATATCCTCCCCGAGGCTCTTGCAACCGTCAGAGAAGCGGCATTCAGAGTTCTGGGCAAGAAGCCCTATCCCGTTCAGATAATCGGCGCCATCGTTCTTCATCAGGGACGTATCGCCGAGATGAGAACCGGTGAGGGAAAAACTCTGGTTGCCTGCTGTGCATCATATCTTAACGCTCTTGAGGGCAAGGGTGTTCACGTTGTTACCGTAAACGACTACCTTGCAAAATCCCAGTCGGAGGAAATGGGCAAGGTTTACAGATACTTAGGTCTTACCATCGGCTGTATCCTCCACGACCTGGACAACGACCAGCGCCGTGAGGCATATAACTGCGACATCACCTATGGCACAAACAATGAGTTCGGCTTCGACTATCTCCGTGACAACGGCGCAACCCAACCCGAGGAGCTCGTCCAGCGCAAGCACAACTACGCTATTGTCGATGAGGTCGACTCCGTCTTGATTGACGACGCACGAACGCCTCTCATCATATCAGGCCCCGTCACACAAAGGCAGGACCAACAGTTCGAGGCTCTCAAGCCGCGCGTCGAGAAGCTCGTCGAAGCCCAGAGGGCGTACGTTACTAAGCTCCTGTCCGACGCAAAGAACATGATGAAGAGCGACGACCCCAAGGTGGTTGAGGAGGGTACACTCTCACTCTTCCGTGCCTACAAAGGTCTGCCCAAGAACCGACCCCTCATCAAGTTCCTCAGCGAGCCTGGCATCAAGTCCCAGATGCTCAAGGTGGAGAACTTCTATATGCAGGAGAACAACAAAAACATGCATATAGCCACCGATCCTCTCTACTTTGTAATCGACGAAAAAAACAACACCATAGAGTTGACCGACAAGGGCATCGACGCCCTGACTCAGGCTTCGGACGACCCACAATTCTTTGTGCTGCCCGACGTTGGTTCCGAAATTGCAGCCATAGAGAAATCGGATGCCTCCGACGAGGATAAGATTGCCCGCAAGAACGAGTTGATGCAGAACTACTCCATTAAGAGCGAGCGCGTTCACACCCTCACTCAGTTGCTCAAAGCCTACACCCTCTTCGAGAAAGACAAAGAGTATGTGGTTATTGACAACAAGGTGATGATTGTGGACGAGCAGACTGGTCGTATCATGGACGGTCGCCGCTACTCCGATGGTCTGCACCAAGCCTTGGAGGCCAAGGAACACGTTAAGATTCAGGATCCTACGCAAACCTACGCCACCATCACGCTTCAGAACTACTTCCGTATGTACCACAAGCTCTCGGGCATGACCGGTACTGCCGAGACCGAGGCTGGCGAGTTCTGGAACATCTATAAACTGGACGTCGTGGTCATTCCCACCAACCGTCCCATTGCACGTAAGGACCACGAAGACCTTATCTATAAGACCACCAAGGAGAAATTCAATGCCGTCATTGAGGAGATTGTGCGCCTAACCGATGCTGGTCGCCCTGTGTTGGTCGGCACCACCTCAGTGGAGATATCCGAGCTCTTGAGCCGAATGCTTAAACTCCGCGGCATAAAGCATAACGTACTGAATGCCAAGCTCCACCAAAAGGAGGCCGAGATTGTAGCTCTTGCTGGTCAAAAGGGTGCAGTGACCATTGCCACCAACATGGCTGGTCGTGGTACCGATATTAAGCTGACCGACGAGGTCAAAGCCGCTGGCGGTCTGGCCATCATTGGCACCGAGCGTCACGAGAGCCGTCGTGTCGACCGTCAGTTGCGTGGTCGTGCTGGCCGTCAGGGCGACCCAGGTTCGTCACAGTTCTTCGTCTCTATGGAGGACAACCTGATGCGCCTCTTCGGCAACGACCGCATGGTCAAGATCATGGACCGCGCCGGCATGGAGGAGGGCGAGCCCATTCAGCACCCTTGGATGACCAAAGCAATTGAGCGTGCTCAGCGCAAGGTGGAAGAAAACAACTTTGGCATTCGTAAGCGTCTGCTGGAGTACGATGACGTAATGAACTCTCAGCGCGAGGTAATCTACACCAAGAGACGTCACGCTCTTTTCGGAGAACGACTGGATGTTGATATTGTTAATATGATGCAAGACGCAGCCTTTGCCATGGTCTCCGACGCAAAGCAGAGCGAAGTATCATTTGAGTCCATCCGACTCGACGTGCTCAAGAACTTTGCCATTGAGATCCCCTTCAATGAGCAGGAACTCGAGAAGCAGAGCGTGGAGCAGTTGGCCGAGAAACTCTTCAACGCAGCCTACGAGGCCTTCAACAAACGTTGCGAGAATATCCGCAATCAGGCAATGCCTGTGGTAAAACAAGTCTTTGAGACTCAAGGTGAAAGGTTCAAGAATATTGTGGTGCCCATCACCGATGGTCAGCGCTTGTTCCAAATTCCCACCAACCTCAAGGAAGCCTACGACAGTCAGGCAGAGTCTCTCATCAAGAGCTTCGAGAAGGTGATAATGCTCATAACCATAGACGACGCTTGGCGCGAGCACCTCAGGCAGATTGACGAACTCCGCAAGTCAGTTCAAAACGCCACCTACGAACAGAAAGATCCTCTGCTGATCTATAAGTTCGAGTCCTATAACCTCTTCAAGAGCATGATAGAGGACATCAACACATCGGTTGTACGTTCACTCTCTCGCCTCTCCATACCCGTTCAGCAACGCACACCAGAAGAGGAGCAAGCTCTTCAGGAACGCCGCGCCAAGGAGATGCAGGCCGAGTTGGCCAAGCGCCGTCTGGAGTTGGAGCGTCTCCGTGCCCAGCACGCTGGCAATGTGGTTGAGGGACCTCAGCGTATGCCCGATGCACCAGGTGCTGCACAGCAAAAAACGCAGCCCGTGGTGGCCGACAAGAAGATTGGTCGCAACGACCCATGTCCGTGTGGCAGCGGCAAGAAATATAAAAACTGCTGCGGCAAGGGTCTGGCTGAATAATTGATAATCTGTATGTTCAACTTTCTTTGCTTTGTCAATTGGGATGTAGACCCTGTGATTTTCTCCATTGGGAGCTTCTCCCTGAGATATTACAGTCTCTTCTTTGCCATTGCATTTTGGCTTGGCTACTTGATTGTGGCCAAGATGTTCAAGGACCAGAACTTACCCGACGATTGGGTAGAT
>JALFVE010000030.1 GCA_022787085.1 Oscillospiraceae bacterium
CTGTATCCCGATTTTGACATTGTTTTTGACGATGACGGCAATATTTCCCATGTTATTCCCACTGAGCCTGCGCCTTTGCCGCCCGAGCCGCCCTCAAATGCTGAGCTGGCGGCGGCTATTGCTGAGCTTGCGGAGGTGATGATGGGTGGTTAAGATCTTTGTTTATCAGGTTAAAACAGGTAAAATGACTGTTGATGATGTTCCCGAGAGATGGCGGGAACAGGTAAGAATTGAGTTGGAGGGTTCAGGCAATGGACAGTTTTAATTTAAACAAATGGATAACCGATAATCTTATTTCGGGTGTTAAGATCGGCAAGTTTTCAAGGGAATGGGCGGCAATTCAGTTGGCTGATTTTTTTATCAGGGGCAGCATTACTCAGTCCGATATCAAAAGATTTGAGGAGGAGACTCTTGTTTCTAAGTCTAAACACCCCGATATCTTCTACTCCCCTGAGATTTAATACTTTAATTGGAGGGTTAATATGGACAAGTTTACAGAATTTTTCAAGATCGTTTTCGGCGGAATCGTCACAGCCGTTTCGGGGTTCCTCGGCGGCATGGACGGGATTATGTATGCACTTATCGCTTTTATCACAATCGACTACATAACGGGCGTTGCGGTGGCTGTAAAGCAGAAGAAATTATCCTCGGAGGTGGGGTTTTGGGGCTTGGTGCGCAAAGTGTGCATTTTACTGCTTATTGGCATTGCACATTATATCGACTGCTATGTTACGAAAAACGGTGATGTGGTGCGGACTGTTGTTGCTATGTACTATATCGGCAATGAGGGAGTGTCGATCCTCGAAAACTGCGGGAATCTTGGGCTTCCGCTGCCCCCAAAGCTGATAGCAGTAATGGCGCAAATCAAAGAAACAGGCGAAAAATCAGACAAGGAGGATAAATAATATGTCAAACGCAGAAATCAACGAGATCATCAAGGCTATGGCTTACGGGTTCACCGATAAGCAGATAGCAGAGGAATGTGAAATGACGGTGGAAGAAGCTGCCGCATTCCGCAAGGAACATTCAGCAGAAATCGCAAAGAAAGCTGGTGAAAGCAATGGCTGATATCAAACTCAGAATTATAGATCTCTCAAAGTGGAACGGAGCTGTTGATTTTGCAAAGGTCAAGGCTTCGGGCATTGACGGTGTTATCATCAGGACGGGCTTCGGAGTGAAGTCCCCTAAGCAGGTTGACAAGCGTTTCGAGGAATATTACGCAAAGGCTAAGGCGGCAGGGCTGTATGTAGGTGCTTATCATTACAGCTATGCAAAGGACGTTCCCGGGGCAGTCAAAGAGGCTGAATTTATGCTTGAGCTGATCAAGGGCAAGTCCTTCGCGCTTCCTGTTTACGGTGATTTTGAGGAGCAGGGAAAGCTTTCCCGAACTGTCTGCACCGAGATGGTAAAGGCATTTTGTGACAGGCTGGAGATCAGCGGAGCGTGGGCAGGCATTTACAGCTATGACACGTTCTTTAAGGACAAGCTGACGGCTGATATCCCGAAAAGATACACTGCTTGGGTGGCAAGAGTGGAGAATGTTTTTCCGAAGTGCGTTCCCGAGGGTAATATCGGCATATGGCAGTATTCATGGAAGGGCAAGGTCGGAGGTATTTCGGGCGATGTGGACATGGATTACTGCTACAAGGATTTCCCCACAATGATAAAGCGGTCGGGGCTGAACAGGTTCTGATATATAACAGTTATCCCCGTCGGTCCGTTTGGATCGGCGGGGAGTTTTTGTTTTGTCGTAGTTTTGTCGTAGTAATCACAAATATTTATTTAATGTTAATACAGTTAACAATACAAAAATACCCTCAAATGGCGCATTATAGCCATTTGAGGGATGGTGCGGATAATGTGACTTGAACACACACGGTATTGCTACCACTAGAACCTGAATCTAGCGCGTCTGCCGATTCCGCCATATCCGCATTACTTAATCATTATACACCTTAAATATGAGTTTGTCAAGCATAAAACAGAATTTTACATTTTGTTAATATCTGCTATTTCTTGGCATATTTAAAAAACATGGTATCGGTGTACGGGTCAAAGTAAATATCCTTAGAATCGTTCAAAGTAATCAGATATTTTTTTTCATAAGAAAGAGGGAGAATGCAGGCATTGCCGACAATTTTGTCCTCAGCCCTTCTGATGATATCCTTTTTAGTGTTAAGATCGGTGCATCCGGACATATTCTTTATCAGATCATCCAGTTCGGTATCATTATAACCGCAGGCGTCATAAACCGTTTCAAAGAAATTATCAGCAAGATTCATATTTCCATAGATTGTATCAATAAAAAATGTCTCCTCACCTGCGGAAACAGAGCTTCTGAAATCCTTCTCGTTCATAAAAACAGGAGAGCAGTAAAGTTCAAGCTTTTCCTCAAAGTCCGCAGCAACTGAATAAGGGACAGACGGCGAATTAAGAGTGTCGCAGGCAAGCAGGATACTGCTGTTAAAATCAATCTCGGGATGCTCTGAAACAGCATTTTTCCATGCGCTTGAAGAGCTGTTCCATTTTCTCTCGGAAAGCGAAAAAAGTTCACGGAAGCTTTTGTTTGCCACTGTGATAGCAGGCGGGATAATATCCTCCGCAGGAACGGAATCCTCCCCCAGCTCGGAATGCAGCTTCTCCCTGTCAACAGCTGAAAAAACAGCCTTTCTCACCGCAGGATCTTCAAAGGGGGCTGTATCGGAATCAAGAAAAAGGAAGGTCGTGCCGCAGATATATTCCTTTATATCGTGATCCTTAGCCGTATCCTTATCATATTCGGAATAGCTATATGCAATATATGCGTCTGTTTCAAAATTCTTTGCTTTTTCGGAGCCGACCCTGTCATCCGAGATCTCAATATTCACAAGCTGAGGATATGTCCTGTATTGTTCGGTAGAATTACTGTTTATCCTTTCAAGGGTAATATGATTGTCCGTCCAGAAAGGATCGTAATTCCAGTCGCTGATGTAAAAGGCACCGCAGGAATAGCAGTCAGCGGCGGACAAGCCATATCTTCCCCGTGTTGATAGAAAAAGCTCCTCATTGCATGGAGAAGCTGCTGTGTGAGCCATGAGTTTCAGAAAATCGCAGTTCGGATATTCCAGCTCAATAACAAGAGTGTGCTCATCCTTTGCGGTTACTCCCAGCTCAGCTTCGCTTTTCGCTCCGCCATAAACAGCCATGCCGTTTTTTATGCCGAAAAACAGCTCAGCATACGGTGAATGGGTATCAGCGTCAAATATTCTTCTGAAAGCATATTCGTAATCATAAGCAGTGAGAGGAACGCCGTCCTTACCCTTCATTCCAAACCAATAAAGACCTTCTCTCAGTTCAAAGGTGTAGGTCAGACCATCCTCGGAAACGCTGTAGCTTTTTGCTGAACCGTTTATGAGTCGTCCGTCGCCGTCCATATCCATCAGCAGAGCAAAGGTGTTTCTGATAACGAACATGGACTGACTGTCCTCAGCCATCTGAGGGTCAAGATTTTTTGGATTTTCGGAAATAACCGCATAAAAAACGCCGTCTGCTCCGTCATCATCAGCACCGCAGGCGCAAAGAGACAGCATTGCAAGCGCAGCGGTAAAAAATAACGCTCTGAATTTCATGCCGTCCCTCTTTTCAGTAAATTAAAACATTACAGCTCTGCCGTCACTACCCTGCCCTCTTTGGCTGTCTTTTTCAGATCAATGATCCTCTGATTTGCGCTGCCTCTGAATCTCAGATCAATACTTCTTTCTGCAAGGATAAAAGGACCGTCCACCAGGTAATCGCTGACCTTCAGAAGATCATTGTAACAGTTTTCGCCGTCTGCATTAGCCTTCAGAAATTCATAGGTATAACCGCTGAAGGTAATGATATCAAGCCCTTTTTCACGGATCATTGAACCGAGCCTTGAAAGCGCTTTTGCCTGACAAAAGGGCTCTCCCCCGCTGAAAGTCACTCCGTCAAGCAGAGGATTTGAAACGATCTTATCCATTATATCTTCTGTTGAGATCACATATCCCGCAGAAAAGTCATGAGTCTGGGGATTATGGCAGCCCTCGCAGCTATGAGGACAGCCCTGAACAAATACAGTAAGCCTTATCCCCGGGCCGTCCACGATTGAGTCATCTGTTATCCCCGCGATACGCAATTCAGCGCAGTTATTGGTATCAGTGAGCAATTCTTCTTATCCTTTCATGAACATAGCTGTGCTCTTCCTCACGTCTGCCGCACTTGGGGCAGATATCGCCGATTATTCCCGTGTAGCCGCAGACAGGATCTCTGTCCACAGGGTGATTGATGGAGCCGTAGCCAATGCCCGATTCCTTCATGCAGCGAACGATTTTTTCAAATGCCTCAAGATTGTTTGCAGGGTCTCCGTCCAGCTCCACATAGCTTATATGACCTGCATTTGTAAGCTCATGGTAAGGCGCCTCGATCTTGATCTTCTCAAATGCGCTGAGCTTGTAGTAAACGGGAACATGGAAGGAATTTGTATAATAATCCTTGTCGGTAACGCCCTCGATTGAACCGAATCTTCTTCTGTCTATACGGACAAATTTACCTGCAAGGCCTTCGGCAGGAGTGGCAAGCAGTGAGAAATTCATGCCTGTTCGGATGGTTTCCTCATCCATACGCTGCCTCATTCGTGAAACGATCTCCATACCCAAAGTCCTTGCCTCCGAGGATTCTCCGTGATGACTGCCGATAAGAGCCTTGAGACATTCTGCAAGACCAATAAATCCCATGGAAAGGGTGCCGTGCTTTAATACCTCGCCCACAGTATCGTCGGGACCGAGCTTATCTGAATCGATCCACACACCCTGTCCCATAAGAAACGGATAATTTCTCACCCGCTTCTGCGCCTGAATACGGTATCTGTGCATCAGCTGCTCGCATACCATATCCATAACCTCCTCCAGGCTGTCAAAAAAGGCACCCACATTTCCGTTTGCCTTAATGGCAAGTCTGGGGAGATTTACCGAAGTAAAGCTGAGATTTCCTCTTCCCGTTACGATCTCCCTCTCAGGGTCGTAATGATTTCCGATAACTCTCGTGCGGCAGCCCATGGTGGCTATCTCGGTATTATAGTCCCCCGCCTTGTAATATTTCAGATTGAAGGGAGCGTCGATGAATGAGAAATTCGGGAACAGCCTTTTTGCCGAAACACGGCAGGCAAGCTTGAAAAGGTCATAGTTGGGATCCTCGGGATTAAAGTTTATTCCTTCTTTGATCTTGAAAATATGAATGGGAAAAATAGGAGTTTCGCCGTCTCCGATACCCGCTTCATTGGCAAGCAGAACATTTTTTATGACCATTCTGCCCTCTGTGGAGGTATCCGTACCGTAATTTATAGATGAAAACGGAAGCTGAGCGCCCGCACGGCTGTTCATGGCATTTAGATTATGAATGAGAGCCTCCATCGCCTGATAAACCGCACGGTCGGTCTCACGGGAGGCTGCAGAACAGCAATAGGACTGGATACGTTCAGCCGTATCCTTGTTTGTAATGGCAAGGAGCTTTGGCATTTCAGCCTCTTTATAGCCGTTATTATTATCAAGAACGGGATAAATATTCTTTTCGGAAAAAATCTCTCCTGCAATTTTTTTTGCTGTTTCATTGCCGTTATCAAGACCGCAGAGCAGCTCAAAACAGCGAGCTTCGTTCTCAATGTACTTTTTTCTGTAGGTTTTGGCAGCACCCTGAGCCATGGCATAATCAAAATTCGGAATACTCTGCCCTCCGTGCATATCGTTCTGGCATGATTCGATAGCGATGCAGGCAAGAGCCGCATAGGCTGAGATATCGTTGGGCTCTCTGAAATTACCCTGTCCCGATGAAAAGCCGTTTTTAAACAGCTTTATCAGATCTATCTGGCAGCAGGTAGCAGTAAGGGTATAATAGTCCATATCATGAATATGGATATCCCCTTCTTCATGAGCCTTAGCAATTCTCGGGTCAAGAACGTACATCTCGCAGAACTGCTTTGCACCCTCAGAGCCGTATCTGAACATGGTTCCCATGGCAGTGTCGCCGTTGATATTGGCATTTTCCCGCTTGATATCGCTGTCTCTTGCAGCCTTGAAGGTAAGGTCCTCATATATCTTCATCAGCTTGGTATTCATTTCACGGGAGCGTGTACGATCGGAGCGGTAGAGGATATAAGCCTTTGCGGTCTTAGCATGACCCTCCTCCACCAGCACCTTTTCCACCAGATCCTGTATCTGCTCAACAGTAGGAATACTTTGGCTTCCGTATTTATCTTCGCACAGCCCGCACACCTTGACCGCAAGCTCCATGGAGGTATCATAATCGGTGCCTCCCACAGCCTGAGCAGCCTTATATATCGCTTTGGCGATCTTTTCAATATTAAAAGTATCTTTTCGTCCGTCTCTCTTAACGATATGAGTTATCATCTTGCAACCGTCTTTCTGAATATAAACATATATGGTGATCCGCACACTAAATTATAGTATATAATATTTGCGTCCGCTTGTCAACCGCTGCCGATTTACAAAAAGCGACGGCAATTTTGTGAATATTGCCGTCTTGACTTTTTTGATTTTTATGCTTTATCAGCCTTGCGAACCGCTGTTCTTTCTGAAACCCATGTAGCTTTCAAGAATAATAACAGCCGCCACAGCGTCAACCACATTTTTTCGTTTTTTTCCCCGGACATTGACCTCGTTGAGATAGTTGTGTGCCGAAACAGTAGTGCAGCGCTCGTCCCACATAACGACCTTGATGCCCGTGATTTTCTCAAGTCTCTGACCGAAAAGAGCGCATTTCTCAGCTCTCTCCCCCACTGTATTGTTCATATTCTTGGGATATCCCACCACAAGAAGCTCAACCTGCTCATTTTTTGCAAGCTCTGCGGTCTTTTCAAGGCAGCGCTCAAAATCCTTTTCAAAGATAACAGTCAGAGGAGACGCAAGAAATTCGCTTTTGTCACATACGGCAATACCCGTTCTGCTGTCTCCGAAATCCACACTCATTATCTTCATGCCTTAACCTCCAATTCGTCGCTGCACCATTTTGAAACCGCCAGAGTTGACAGCCCGTTATCAAGATGGGAATCGTCATTTTTGAAAATAATTCTCGGAACAAGTCCGTCACTGTATTCGATCAGAGAAACCGCCGTATTGTCCGCCCAGCCGGGATCCGAATAATTCTCCCATTCTCTGCCCTCGGCGCAGTTAAGGTATGCTTTTATCGCCATTCCATGGGAAATTACAGCAATAGTCCTGCCCTGATTTTCCGAAGCAATGTGCTTCATAGCTGCCTTCATGCGATCATAGACCTGTTTGGTCGATTCTCCGTTTGGAGCGGTGAAATTGTTTATCTCCTCTTTCCATAAGCGCAGCTCTGCGGGGAATTTCTGAGGAAGCTCAGCCCATTTCACACCCTCCCAGTCGCCGCCGTTTATCTCCATAAGCTCGCTGTCGGTGATTATTGGCAGTCCGTGATATCTGTTCACAGCCTCGGCAGTTGTAAAAGCCCTTCTCAGGGGACTTGAATATATTGCTTCAATAGGGATATCCCGAAACCTTTCCGCAAGCCTGTCAAGCTGCAGGCGACCCTTTTGGCTGACCTCGGTATCAATACGTCCCTGAAAAAATTCCTTTACATTCCCCTCAGCCTCAGCGTGGCGAACAAGGTAGATTTTTACCATGGCTTAACAGCTCCTATAATGCTGCTGAGCTGTATATCCTTTTCCCTGCAATACTCTGAAAGTCCCGCAGTGATCTTAACGGGCGTCATGGGATCGTTAAAGATAGCCGCTCCTACCTGAACAAGGGAAGCACCCGCCATCATTATCTCCACAGCGTCCTCCCAGCTTGAAACGCCGCCCATTCCGCAAACAGGGATATTCACAGCATTTGCCACCTGCCAAACCATTCTTACCGCAACGGGGAAAACCGCAGGACCCGACAAACCACCCACATTATTGTGAAGTATAGGTCTGCCTGTGCGGATGTCGATCCTCATTCCAAGAAGGGTATTTATCAGTGAAACAGCGTCCGCACCCTCAGCCTCGCAGGCTTTTGCAATATCAGCAATGCTTGTGACATTGGGAGAAAGCTTCATCATAACAGGCTTTTTCGTGGCATTTCTTACAATTTTTGTAATCTGCCCCGCACCCTCGCAGGAAACACCGAAAGCCGCACCTCCTGCCTTGACATTGGGACAGGAAATATTCACCTCGATCATATCAACATCGGTTTTATCAAGCTTTTCCGCAATTTCACGATATTCATCGGCAGTCGAGCCTGCAATATTCGCAATGATAACCGTGTCCTTTGTTTTAAGGTAAGGCAGCTCGTCGGCAATAAAATGGTCAATACCGGGATTCTGAAGGCCCACACTGTTGAGCATACCCGAAGGAGTTTCCGCGATTCTCGGAGGAAGATTTCCGTTTCTTCTTGCGCCTGTGGTACCCTTTACGGAAATTCCGCCCAGCTCGGAAAGAGGATAAAATTCCTCAAATTCCTTTCCGTAGCCGAATGTGCCCGAAGCGGGGATTATGGGATTTTTAAAATGAACTCCCGCAAAATCAATTCCAAGTCTTGACATATCAGTCATCGAAAAGCACCTCCTCAGCGTCAAAAACGGGACCGTCCTTGCAGACGTGAGCGTAATATTCCTCACCGTCTCTTATTGTGCGGCAGGCGCAGACAAGACAGCCGCCCACGCCGCAGCCCATTCTCTCCTCAAGGGAAACCTCGCACTTAATGCCTGCCTCTTTTGCCTGCATGATTATCCTTTTCAGCATGACAGAGGGACCGCAGGCATAGATGATATCGGGCTTTTCTCTGTTTAAAACCTCTGCGAGAGCCTCGGTAACAAAGCCCTTTCTTCCTGCGGAGCCGTCATCGGTGCAGAGAATGACCTCAGCCCCCGAAGCAGCAAAATCCTTCTGAAGAATAACAGCGGAAGCGTTTCTGAAGCCGCTGATAACCACCGCATTTTTACCATAATGCTCAGCAATGGGAAGCATGGGAGGATTTCCGATACCTCCTCCTATTATTACAGCCTTTTGGTTATTATCAAGGAGGGTAAATCCCCTGCCTCCCAAAGGTGCAACAATGTCAATAAGCTGACCCTCGGAAAGCTGAGAGAGAGCCTTTGTGCCCTTTCCTCTGACCTCAAAAACGATTCTTAGAGTACCCTTTTCCCTGTCGATTCCGCATATGGAAATAGGTCTGCGGAGCATAAAGCCATCAGCCTTGATATTTACAAACTGACCGCATACCGCCGCCTTGGCAATATGAGGACAGCGGATAGTCATATCATATATTTCCGCCGCAATAGCCTTTTTGCTTATAATGGGGTAAAGCCCCTGAGTGTATTTCATTTACAGCCGTCCTTTCTCACAATGGTTTTCGTCTGATATCGTCAATAATATATTCCGAGCTGTCGGGAAGCATTGAGGGATCTGCCTCAAAATATTCCATATCCGAATTATCCGACTGGACTTTTTCATTATCCCTGTTATCCTCATACCAATCGGAACAGGTCTGCGTGTCAATGCTGATACCATCCATTCCCACGCCCTTATCCGCAGGAACAATGGCAAATTCGGTAACAGGCTTCTCATTATCGGAAAAATAATCCTGTTTTTTCTGCTTTTTGAGCCATGCCTCACGGTATTTGACAAATCGTGAATGTTTGTCCCGTTCAATGCCGTAATTAAAATCGGGAAAGCCCTCTTTAGTCTGTAAATAATCAAGCTCCTTGTAGCTTCTGACTGCAAGGTCCTGAGTCCACAGCCCCAGACCCGAATAAACAATCAGAAAGATCATACCCATCAGCGCCATAGGCTCGTATCTTAAAAACAGGTTTGAAACGGAAAACAAAAGAATAATAAGATATAAAATATCGCAGGCAATGGTAAGCTTCTTGTTCAGATAAATATCCGCAAGATAGCTCATGATCGTCACGGGGGGAGTGAGGAAAAATGTCACGGCAAACCACGGAAACATGATCTGTCCGATCTCCTCATCAAGAGTAAGAGCAAGCTTTATCCCCGCATTGGTGTAGCATAACCAGAGATATATCCCGAAAACGCTGACAAAGGATACAAGGAGATTAAAATAGAAATTATAAACTCTTGCGGTTTTCAGGTTCTTTTTCACCTTTTCCATACGCAGCCTGTGCTCTTCGTACATATGCTCACGGATAATGTTTTCTTCAAGCTCGTTCATGTCAGCCCCCTATGAAAACGGGCTGTAACGATAGGATACCCGGCGTTACAGCCCTGAATATGCCGATCTTATGTCAAATCTTAGTGATGTCGATCATTTCCATATCGTCAATATTCTTGCCCATTGCAAGAATATCCGCAACCGCATTTGCAGTATCAATTGCCGTCAGACAGCAGATAGAGCGTTCA
Organism: Oscillospiraceae bacterium; assembly: GCA_022787085.1. Classification (GTDB taxonomy): domain Bacteria; phylum Bacillota; class Clostridia; order Oscillospirales; family Ruminococcaceae; genus Huintestinicola. Next base: position 10,379 of record JALFVE010000030.1, read on the forward strand.
ACGGTCTTTCTGCGGATCTTAACGCTGTCATATGCAGGGATTCTGCCCTTTGCAGATGTGGAAATAACGTAATTTATCTTTCCGCTGTCAAGGAGAGTCATAACATTGGGCTTTTCCTCGGAAGCCTTGCGGACAACGTTTGCAGCGACCATATTCTTGTTGAGAGTAGCCGCAGTGCCGCCCGTAGCATAGATATCAAAGCCCAGCTGCTCGAATTTATCCGCAACATAAATGATCTCCTGCTTGTCGGTGTCCCTGACGGTGATAAGAACGCCGCCGTCCTTTTTCATATTGTAGCCTGCCGCAATAAGCCCCTTGAACAATGCGTCCTCAAAGGTGCGTGCAATACCCAGACATTCACCTGTGGACTTCATCTCGGGGCCGAGAGCAGTGTCCACATCGTGAAGCTTTTCAAAGCTGAATACGGGAACCTTAACGGCAATATAGTCAGCTTCCTTGTAAAGACCGCTTTCATAGCCCTGCTCTTTAAGAGTGTGACCGAACATTATCTTTGTGGCTATATCCACCATAGGAACGCCCGTGACCTTGGAAATATAAGGAACAGTTCTTGATGAACGGGGATTTACCTCAATAACATATACCTCATTATTGTAAACAACATACTGGATATTTACAAGACCGATAACATGAAGCTCAGTAGCAAGACGTCTTGTGTACTCGATAATAGTCTCCCTGATTTTCTTGGTAAGAGTGAGCGCAGGATAAACAGAGATAGAGTCGCCCGAATGAACGCCTGCACGCTCGATATGCTCCATGATTCCGGGAATGAGGAAATCTGTGCCGTCGCAGATAGCGTCAACCTCGACCTCTTTGCCCATCATGTACTTGTCAATAAGCACAGGATTCTCAAGAGCAGTTCTTGTGATGATATCCATATACTCGATAATATCCTGATCGGAATGAGCAATTATCATGTTCTGACCGCCGAGAACGTAGGAGGGACGCATAAGAACGGGATATCCAAGCTCCTGAGCAGCCCTCAGAGCTTCCTCGGTATTCATTACGGTGTGACCCGCAGGACGGGGAATACCGCACTTGTTAAGAAGCTCGTCAAATCTCTCCCTGTCCTCCGCAGCGTCAATGCTGTCCGCAGAGGTGCCGAGAATACGAACGCCCATTTCGGAAAGATGCTTTGTGAGCTTGATAGCAGTCTGACCGCCGAACTGAACAACAACGCCATAGGGCTGCTCAGTCTCGATAATAGCCTCCACGTCCTCCTTTGTGAGAGGATCGAAATAAAGCCTGTCGCCCGTGTCAAAGTCAGTAGAAACAGTCTCGGGGTTATTGTTGCAGATAACAGCGTCATAGCCCATTTCCTTGAGCGCCCAGACGCAGTGAACGGAGCAGTAGTCAAATTCGATGCCCTGACCTATTCTGATAGGACCCGAGCCGAAAACAATGACCTTTTTCTTGCCCGTATCGGTGCGGTCGATGAACTGTCTTGCCTCATTCTCCTGGTCAAAGGTGGAATAGAAATAAGGAGTTTCAGCCTTGAACTCACCTGCGCAGGTATCAACCATCTTGAATACGGCTCTTGTTCTCTTGGGACATTTCTGACCGCTCATGCGTTCAATGGTGCTGTCAAGATATCCGTATTTTTTGGCAAGATCGTACTTTTCGCAGGTAAGCTCTCCGTCAGCAAGATAAGCCTCAAGATCGGCAAGGTTTTTAAGCTTTGAAAGGAACCACATATCAATCATAGTGATATCATGGATCTTCTCAAGAGCAACTCCCCTCTTGATAGCCTCAAAAACCACAAAGGAGCGTTCGTCATCTACATTGTGAAGCCTTTCGATTATCTCATCATCAGAAAGCTTTTCAAGCTTTTTCAGATTCATGGAATCAAGTCCCAGCTCAATAGAGCGGACAGCCTTCATCATAGCCTGCTCGAAGGATGTGCCTATAGCCATGACTTCGCCCGTAGCCATCATCTGAGTGCCCAGAGTGCGCTTTGCGTAAACGAATTTATCAAAGGGCCACTTGGGGAATTTAACAACAACATAATCGAGAGCAGGCTCAAAGCAGGCATATGTCTTGCCTGTGACCTGATTTATTATCTCGTCAAGGCTGTAGCCGATAGCAATTCTTGTGGCAACCTTTGCAATGGGATATCCCGTAGCCTTTGAAGCAAGAGCGGAGGAACGTGAAACTCTGGGATTTACTTCAATAACCGCATATTCAAAGGAAGTGGGGTGCAGCGCAAACTGACAGTTGCAGCCGCCCTCAACTTTAAGCTCGGAAATAATATTCAGAGCAGCAGTTCTGAGCATCTGATATTCCTTGTCCGTAAGTGTAACGGCAGGAGCGATAACAATGGAATCACCCGTATGAACGCCCACAGGGTCGAAATTCTCCATGGAGCAGACGGTGATAACATTTCCCTTGCTGTCACGGATAACCTCAAACTCGATCTCCTTCCAGCCGCTTATGCATTTCTCAACAAGTATCTGAGTAATGGGAGAAAGCCTCAGACCGTTTGTGGCAATGTCAATAAGCTCCACCTCGTTATAAGCGATACCGCCGCCTGTGCCGCCCAGAGTAAAGGCAGGACGAACAATAACGGGATAATCTATTACCTTAGCAAATTCCACCGCGTCGGGAACAGTCTCAACTACCTTTGAAGGGATAACAGGCTCACCTATCTTTTCCATAGTGTCCTTGAAAGCCTGTCTGTCCTCAGCCTTGTGAATGGTCTCGGGATTTGCACCAAGAAGCTTAACATTATTTTCCTCAAGGAAACCGCACTCCGCAAGCTGCATGGATAGGGTAAGACCCGTCTGACCTCCGAGAGTGGACAAAATGCTGTCGGGCTTTTCTATTTTAATGATCTTCTTGACAACATCAAGAGTAAGCGGTTCAATGTAAACCTTGTCCGCCATAGCCTTGTCTGTCATAATTGTAGCGGGATTGGAGTTGATAAGAACGACCTCAAGACCCTCCTGCTTGAGCGCACGGCAGGCCTGAGTACCCGCATAGTCAAATTCGGCAGCCTGTCCGATGATAATGGGACCCGAGCCGATAACAAGAACCTTTTTAATATCACTGCGAAGCGGCATTTTACTCAGCCTCCTTTGAGGATTTGATCATATCAATAAATTCATCGAAGAGATAAGCGGTGTCCTGAGGACCTCCGCAGGCTTCGGGATGGAACTGAACGGTAAAGCAAGGGAAATTCTTGTATCTGACTCCCTCGCAGGTGCCGTCATTGGCATTTTTATGGGATACCTCGCCTATATTTGTATCAATACTGTCGTTAATTACCGCATAGCCGTGATTCTGGGAGGTAACAAAGGTCTTGTCAAGAGCGATATCCACAACAGGCTGATTAGCACCTCTGTGACCGTACTTGAGCTTTTCGGTCCTTGCGCCGTTAGCCAGAGCCATAAGCTGATGACCGAGACAGATTCCGAAAACGGGGATATTATATTCCCTTATCTTTTTCAGATTTTCGATTATATCAGTATTTTCGGCAGGGTCGCCGGGACCGTTTGAAAGCATTATGCCATCGGGAGCCATTTCCCTTACCTTTTCTGCAGGAGTGCCCGCAGGAACAACGGTCACATTGCAGCCCCGCTTCACAAGCTCTCTTCTGATGTTGAACTTGTAGCCGAAATCATACAAAACAACGTTGTACAGAGGATCCTCTGCCTTAAACACCTCAGGCTCCCTGACCGTAACGGACTTCACCGCATTTTTGATTGAAAATTCATTTATCTGTCTGAGCAGCTCGTCTTTTTTCTCATAAACATTTTCAGTGGTGATAACGCCGTTCATAACGCCGCTTTCACGGATAATTCTTGTGAGACATCTGGTGTCGATGGAATGGATTCCGATGATACCGTGCTTTTTGAGAAATTCATCAACATTTCCTTCGCATCTGAAATTAGATGGCGAATTGCACCATTCTCTCACAATATATCCGCTGACGCAGGAGCCCTTTGATTCGTAATCCGAATCATTCACTCCGTAGTTGCCGATAAGCGGGAAGGTCTGAGTAACGATCTGACCGAAATAGCTGGGGTCGGATAAGGTTTCTTCATAGCCGGTCATACCCGTTGCAAAGACGATCTCTCCAATGGATGTTCCCTTTGCACCAAAGGAATAGCCCTCGAAGATCTGTCCGTTGGCAAGCATAACATAAGCCTTGTCTCCCATGTTGAATAAAGACATAAGTTATCCTCCTAAATATAGATTGCCGTAAATACGGCTTTAATTATTCTTTCTCAGGAGCCTTGATCTGAGGAATGTGCGAGGTGATGTCCTCTTTCATTCTCAGAACCTCCCGTCTTGCAGCGGCAGCATAATCATGCTCGCCGCAGCCCTCCTTCTTGTAAGCGCACATTACAGCTCTCGATGAATTAACTATAGCACCCAGACCATTCTTGTCAAAGCCTGCAGCAACACCCTCTGCGCCGCCGCCCTGAGCACCGTAACCCGGAACGAGGAAGAATGTGTGAGGAAGCTTTTCTCTCATCTCAGCAAGCATAGCGGGATAGGTAGCTCCCACAACAGCACCAACCGATGAATAGCCATATCTGCCGATGGAATCCGCACCCCATTTCTCGCACATATCGCCCATAGTCTCGTAAATGGTCTTGCCGTCGCAGAGACGTCTGTCCTGAAGCTCGCCCGAGGACTTGTTTGATGTCTTGACGAGGACGAAAATGCTGCCGCCTGTCTTGAGAGCGGGAGCAATGCCGTCAGTACCGAGATAACCGTTTACCGTCAGGGAATCTGCGCCGAAGGGAGAAGCCTGCTCACCAAAAACATCGGTTTTACCCAGATATGCCGCAGAATAAGCCTCCATGGTAGCGCCGATATCATTTCTCTTGCCGTCAAGAATAACATACATCCCCTTTGACTGAGCATACCTTATGGTCTTGTAAAGCGCCTTAACGCCGTAATAGCCGTACATCTCGTAATAAGCCGCCTGAGGCTTCACAGCAGGCACAACATCGCATATAGCGTCAATAATTCCCTTGTTGAACTTGTAAAGAGCCGCAGCCGCAGCCTTGAAGCCAGCGCCGTGCTTAGCCACGCACTTGTCCTTGATATATTCGGGAATATATTCAAGCTTGGGGTCAAGACCCACCACAGTGGGATTCTGTGTTTCGATGATTTTGTCAATAAGTCTGTCAAATGACATGCTATCACTCCTTTTCAATGCTGACGGATGTTCGTAAATTATCTTGCCTTCCGAAACGGTAAGAACGACTTTTCCCGAAAGCTTCTCACCCTTGAAAACGCTGTTTCGTGACTTTGAAGCAAATTTAGCGGGATCCACCGTCCATTCCCTGTTAAGATCGGCGATCATGAAATCTGCCTTTGCCCCCTTTTCAATGCAGGCTTCTTCGATACCGAGAAGTCTCCTCGGAGCCGCAGACATAAGGGTCACAAGCCTTGTAACGGGAAGTCCTCCCCTCTTGCATAATGCAGTATATGAAGCGGCGAAGGAGGTCTCGAGTCCCACAACGCCGTTGGGAGCTTTAATAAAATCGGATTTCTCCTCGGGACTGTGAGGAGCATGATCTGTAACGATGCAGTCGATAGTACCGTCAAAAACGCCTTCGAGAATCGCCCTCACATCCGCCTTTTCTCTCAGAGGAGGATTCATTCTGAAATCAGCGTCTCTGGCAAGCAGCTTTTCATCGGAAAACATAAAGTAGTGGGGAGCCGTCTCGCAGGTAACACGAATACCCCTTTTCTTTGCGTCTCTGATAATGTCCACGCTGCCTCTTGTTGAAACATGGCATATGTGGATCCTTGCGCCGCAGGAATCCGCAAGAGCGATCTCACGGGCGGTAATGCTGTCCTCCGAAGCTCTGTCCATACCCTTTACGCCAAGCTCTTCGGATATTTTTCCCTTGTTCATAATACCGCCGTTGATAATTGCCAGATCCTCGCAGTGGGAAGCCACAAGCAGACCGTTATCATTTGATTTTTCCAGAGCGCTTCGCATAAGCTCGGCATTTTCCACAGGTCTGCCGTCATCGGAGATCATTTTGATACCCGCACTCACATATTCATCATAATCGGCAGCCTCACCGCCGCTCATGCCCTTTGTGACTGAGCAAACGGGATAAACCTTAACGCCGGTCGGCTCCGCCTTTTTAGTAATATAATCCGCAATCTCAGCGCTGTCGCAGACAGGCTTGGTGTTCGGCATACAAGCCACAGCGGTAAATCCGCCTGCTGCTGCCGCCGCACAGCCTGAAATAATATCCTCCTTGTAGGTAAGCCCCGGGTCTCTGAAATGGACGTGAATATCGCAGAGCGCAGGGAAAGCCGATAAACCATCGCAGTCGAAAACCAGCTCGGCACTTTCGGAAATATTTTCCCCGACGTTCACTATTCTGTCCCCGTCCACGAGAATATCAGCCTTAAAAGCGTCCTTTTCGCTGTAAACCGTCAGATTTCTGTAAAGAGTCCTCATTTATTCATCCCTTTCAAATCAGCCTCATTTTCCAAAATAACCACCTTGTCGCAGCCGTCCGCCTCAGTAACCATGACCTTGACGGTCTCTTCACGGGAGGTAGGAACATTTTTGCCCACATAATCGGGTCTTATAGGCAGCTCCCTGTGACCTCTGTCCACAAGAACGGCAAGCTGGATATTTCTCGGTCTGCCTCGGCTCATAACAGCGTCAATGGCAGCCCTGCAGCTTCGTCCCGTAAAAATGACATCGTCCACAAGGATAACCTTTTTGTCCCTTACATCAAAAGAAACAGAGGACCTGTCGCTGTCGGAAGCCTTGATATCATCACGATAAGCGGTGATATCAAGGATACCCACAGGAACGTCAAAGCCCTCTGTTTCCTTGATGCGGTCTGCAATGCGTCTTGCAATATAAACACCCCTTGACATTATTCCGATAAAGCAAAGATCGTCAACACCCTTGTTCCTCTCGATAATCTCGCAGGAAATGCGGGCGATAGCACGATTCATGGATTTCTCGTCAAGAATGACCGCTTTCTGATGCATTGTGACCATACCTCCGTAAAAAAACTGCCCATCGTATTCCGACAGACAGTTTTGAAAATTCATATAAAGCCGCAAGATGCACGCCTGCGCATAGCTTTGCCGCAAATATCAAATTCAAGCTGCCTTGTCGAACTCACGGGATCAACTTAAAGGTTGCTTATTTATCCTGATATATTATATCACATTCTTATGCCAAAGTCAACATAAAAATCAATGAATTTTTGATGAATATGCCAATCAGTCCTTTTCGTCCACATCATCGTCCTTAAAAACGACGATCTCGGTAATTTTGCCTTTAAGCTTGTTCTTAACGGCGCTCAGCGCTCCGGAATACTTGTGAGAGATAAGCGTCTTGGCAAGTCTTTCGGTAAAAGCGTCCTTTTCCTCGATAAGACGGCTGTATTCGCTCCTGATCCTGTCCATGTTAGCAGTGTTGATATCCTGGACCTTTTCCACAACATTATCCTTGACATCAATAATTTTGTCAACATTGCTCTTAACAATAAGAGTGCCCGAAGCGAGCTTCATTCCCACCTTGACCGAGCCCGAAAGCATCAGCTTGGAAAGCTCGTCAATACGTCTGAAGCGCTCGTTAAGCTTCTTCACCGCCATGAGAGAAATGACCGTATCCACCGCAATAAGCACCGCCATAACGATGCAGATGGTAATCCCCACATTAATAGGAATAGAGTCGATCGCCTTTATTACCATAGGCTGGATGTATCTTATAACGATAACGCAGCCTCCGCCGAAAAAAAGGGAATTTCTGAGGCATATGTAACCCATGAAATTAAATTTCATATGGGAATAATCCCACCATCTTGCATGAAAAAGCTTTTCCATGCCCCAGCCGACAAACAGCTCAAAAGCCGTGCACAAAACGGTACAGGCTAAAAAAAGAGGGATAACAGTGTGGCTGATGGGTCTGAAAAAAATAGTAACCATAATAACGCCCATTCCCTCAATGGGGCAGATCGGCATATTAAGAAAGCCTCTGTTCTGATATTCACCTGTCTCGTAGGTCATGTCAATGACCTCGATGCACCAGCCCACAAAGCTCCAGAAGCAGAACATCAGAAACAGCTGATAAAGGCTGAATCCGATATATGGAATAGTATGCATAAAAACATCAGTCCTTCCGAAAATCATACAAGGTCCGAACCGTTAGCCCTAATCCTGAATCTGACTCCGAGAAATTCGGCGGATTTTTTGCAAAGGATCATCCGCTTCATAAAGATCTCAAAGTATTCCATAACAGAAGAAAGCCTGTTGTCAATAGTAAGATCGAGGATAAGCTCGGTTTTGTCCTCATTGAAGCTTAGCTCCGACCTCTCCACCGAAAAATTCACTCTGTCGTGGATATCCGTCGCCAGATCGCTGATATTTCTGACTCTGCTCCGTCTGACATCGGTCTTGTCGGCAATGATAAGCGCCGCAGTTATCTGGTTCAGAGGAGCGGCGGTATTTTCATCGTGATTACCGATGGCGGAAATAATGTCGCAGATCTCCTCGGCGGGCATATTGAGATTATCCAGAAGCCTGAAAGCCATGACCGCACCACTCTGAGCATGATCCACACGGTTTATCACATTGCCGATATCGTGCATATAAGCGGCGATCATGCCGAGCTCCACCTTTCTCGGCTCGCAGCCCAGCCCTTCAAGGATCATTTTAACAGTGTCAGCCACCTTCTCAACATGGGCAAAGGAATGTTCGGTGTAGCCCTGAGCGGCAACAGCAGCGTCCGCATTTTTGATATAGGTGTGGATATCGGGATTCTGCCTGATGTATTTATAAGTAACATTGCTTGACATAAAAGCGCTTCCTCCGTAAAAGCATTACTTGTTTATTATACCACAGTCAGCCAATTTGTCAAGGAATTTTGATGATACTTTGTAATTGTAACCAAATTTTAACTTGATTTTCATTGTGAATGGTAGTATAATAAGGATAAAGAAAGAAAAAGAGGGAAAATTTCCCGAAAAAATGAACAAAAGACAGAGGGTCCATACCCTCTGCTCAGGAGATGTACATAATGAAATTACTGAAAACCGCAGCTTGCTTTGCAGCAGTTTCCGCTGTAATGATCTACGGCTGTCAAAAGCTTTATAAAGACGGCGGATATACTGATTTTACAGGTGCAGACGTGGCAGCGGAGACCGTTCCGCCGCAGGAGATAGTTACAGAAGTGATAACCGAGCCCGTATCGGATAAGGAGCTTTCCCTCACCGCAGGGAAGAGCGTGACCTTCACCTTTCTCGGTGACTGCCTCCTTGCCTCAAATGCGGGAGATACCCGTCCCGATTCCTTCAAGGCATACGCCGAGGAAAAGCCCGCCTCATATTTTCTGGAGAAGGCTCTGCCCGTGTATGAAAGCAGCGATTTTGTTGTGGCAAATAACGAATTTGTCATGTCCGACCGCAGTCTTGCAAAGACCGCAAAATCGGGAACAGCCTTCTGGTTCAGAGCGCCGACCTCCACTGCGGATATCCTTAAAAGCGGCGGAATTGATATAGTCTCCATCGCCAATAATCATACCATGGACTACGGCACAGGCGGATATAATGATACCGCCGAAGCCCTTGACAGCGCAGGCATAATCTGGGGAGATCTCGATCACCCCGTTTATGTTGAAAAGGAAGGAGTAAAATTCGGTATCCTCTGTACGAATATGTTCGGTGCCAATTACGAGCCCATAATCACTCCTAAGATAGAGGAGCTTAAAGAAAACAGCGATATCCAGATACTCTTTTTCCACGGCGGCACCGAAAAGGAGCATATTCCCGAGGAATGGCTTATGGAGCTTTGCCATAAATATGCAGACATGGGCGTTGACCTTATTGTAGGCTCCCATCCCCACGTTCTCAGACCAATGGAAACCTATAACGGGGTAGGTATAATCTATTCTCTCGGCAATTTCTGCTATGGAGGCAGCAGGCTTCCCGAAAACCGAACAGTTATCCTGACCGAGACCTTCAATTTCGATGAAAACGGCTCATATATCTCACAGGACGAAAGCTTCATCCCGTTTTATGTGTACGGCGGAGAGCATAACAACTGGCAGCCCACCCCCGTCACCGACCCTGTTGAAATATCCAAAACACTTGCATTTATGTACGGCGGAAAGGATTCCCCCATTGACTGATATATTTATAATGAAAATAAAAATCCTGAGAATTTTTCCTTCTCGGGATTTTTGCTTTTTCTGTTAAAAAAGATAATCTTTACCCCGATTACCCGAAAAATTAATTAAAATATATTGATTTTAAACAGTAAATGATGTAAAATAATATAGAATACATTTACGTTTTCTCCCAAAAGGGGTAATATCGGAGAATATCGTCACATTCCCGATATGGATTATTTGAAAGGATGGATATAAATGGGAGCATTGACCACAGCAGCTATCTTCACCGACCACATGGTAATACAGATGGGAAAGCCGATAGTAATATGGGGACATGATTACAGCGGCAGAAAAATAACAGCATCCTTCTGCGGATATACAGCCGATACGCTTTGCATCGACAATCGCTGGGAAATAACCTTCCCGCCCGTAAATACCTACGGAGGGCCCTATGAGCTTACCCTCACAGACGGCAGTGAAGCTCTCACCATCAGCGATATAATGATAGGCGAGGTGTGGATAGCAGGCGGTCAGTCCAACATGGAGCTTGAGCTTCAGAATGAGTGCCACAGCGAAGCTGAGCTTGCTGCCTGCGAAGGCTCAAACGTAAGATTTTATTATACCAAGAAAAATCCCTATATTGATGAATTTTTCTATATTGACGAAAAGAACGGCGGCTGGGCGCTCCCCTCTTCGGAAAATTCCCGCTGCTGGTCAGCGGTTGGCTATTATTTCGGAAAGAAGCTTGCAGCGGACCTGGGCGTTACCGTCGGAATAATAGGCTGCAACTGGGGCGGCACCTCCGCCTCCAACTGGATAGACAAGAAAAATCTTATCCGTGACGAGGATACAAGAACCTATGTTGACGAATACGACAAGGCAATGGAAGGCAAGACCGTTGAAGATTATCTCAAGGAACTTCGTGAATACCGTGAATGGGAAGCGGAGTGGCAGCCGAAAATAAATGAATTTTATCAGAATAATCCCGAAGGAAGCTGGGACGAAGCGCAGGAATATGCAGGCAGTCCCTCAAGATGGCCCGAGCCTTTGGGACCCCGTTCTCCATTCAGAGCAGGCGGATTGTATGAAACAATGCTCAGAAGAATAGCCCCCTACAGCGCCAAGGGCTTTATCTACTATCAGGGCGAATCCGATGACCATAAGCCTCAGATGTACGAAAAGCTTCTGAAAATGCTTATCTCCCAGTGGCGCACCGACTGGAACGACCCCGAAATGCCCTTTATAATGGTACAGCTTCCCATGTTTATAAACCGAGGCGAGGAGGACAGGAAAAACTGGTGCCTTATCAGAGAAGCCCAGATGAATACTCACCGCACCACCGCCAACACAGGAATCGCCGTAATCCTTGACTGCGGAGAATACGGCAATATTCACCCCGTAAACAAGGTTCCCGTAGGCGAGCGTCTTGAAAAGCAGGCAATGTATCATGTCTATGGTAAGCTCAGCGCAGCCGAAGCCTATGGACCTATATATTACCGTTCATATCCCGAGGAGGACTGCTTCATTCTGGAATTTAAGTATGCCTCAGACGGCTTTGAGCTTAAAAATGAAGCGACCCCAAGCGGCTTTGAGGTTGCAGGAGACGATAAGGAATATCACCCCGCAGCAGCGCAGATACTGAGCGGCGGAAAGATCCGTCTCACAAGCCCCGAGGTAAAGGAGCCGAAATATGCCCGTTTCAAGTGGCAGAACTATGCGGACGTGACCCTGTTCGGCAAGAACGGAATCCCTGTTGCGCCCTTCAGAACAAATCCCGAAGCGTAAAAAAAGGAGCACTATGAAAATATCAAAGCTTTTCGGCAGCGGAAAATGCGTTTTTTCCTGCGAGGTATTCCCACCCAAGAAGAATATGCCCGCCGATACGATATATGCAACTCTTGACAGCTTAAAAGAACTGAATCCCGCCTTTATCAGCGTGACCTACGGAGCAGGCGGCACAGACGGGGACAACATTACAGGAGAAATTGCCTCCTATATAAAAAACAATCTGGGCGTGGAATCCTGCGCCCACCTGACCTGCGTAAGCAATACCAAAGAGGATATCGACATTCTTCTTGATGATCTGAAGAAAAGGGGCATTGAAAATATCCTTGCGCTCAGAGGAGATATCAATCCTGAGCGTCCTCCCAAGCATGATTTTGAGTATGCCTGCGAGCTTATATCCTATATAAAGCAGAAGGGAGATTTCCATATCTCCGCCGCCTGCTATCCCGAATGTCATATCGAAGCTCCCGATATGATAACCGATATCCGTCATTTAAAGGAAAAGGTGGATGCAGGAGCAGAGCATCTCATGTCCCAGCTTTTCTTTGATAATAATATCTTCTTTGATTTTCTTGAAAAAGCAAGGATAGCAGGGGTAAATGTTCCCATTGAAGCGGGAATAATGCCCGTAATAAATAAAAAGCAGATCGAGCGGATGGTATCAATGTGCGGAGCAAGCCTTCCAGCAAAATTCACCCGAATGATGGCAAAGTATGAAAATTCCCCCGAAGCACTGAGAGACGCAGGCATTGCCTACGCCGTAGATCAGATCGCCGATCTTATTTCCGCAGGAGCAGACGGAATACATCTGTATACAATGAATAACCCATACGTTGCGGAAAAGATCTATTCCGCTGTTGCAGGACTGCTGAAATGATAGAAATAAAATCCATCGACCGAAAGGAAGCATTGCGGTATCTTTCCTGCCGGGACGAAAAAAATATCGGAGAAACCGCCTCAGCATATCTTGACGAATGTGAAAAAAGACTGCTTGAGGTCATAACGCCGAAGTATCTCTATAAATATTTTCCCTTGATAACCGAAAACGGCATTCCCGTCATCGAGGACTGCCCGCTCCCGCTGGAGGGAAAGAATATCGCCGCCCACCTTGAAGGCTGCTCAGGAGTGATCCTGATGTGCGGAACAATAGGAAGCGGCGCCGACAGACTTATCAGAATACTCCAGATCGAAGATATGGCAAAAGCAGTCATAGCCGATGCATTTTCGGGAGCCGCCGTTGAGCAGGTCATGAACGAAGCGGAGAAACAAATCAGGGAAGATTTTGCGGGAAAATATTTCACATGGCGCTATTCCCCGGGCTATGGTGATTTTCCCATCGACCTGCAAAAATCCCTTCTTGCAGTCCTTGACGCCCCGAGAAAGATCGGGCTGTGCGCCTCAGACAGCAAAATGCTTGTTCCCGTAAAATCGGTTACAGCTGTGATGGGCGTGTCGGACACTCCCCTGCCGCCCCAAAAAAGGGGCTGCGTTACCTGCAATATGCGGGAACGCTGTCAATTCAGAAAGAGAGGACTCCACTGTGGATCTTAAAAAATTATTATCTGAGCGAGAATTTGTATTTTTAGACGGCGCCATGGGAACCATGCTCCAGAAAAGCGGACTGAAAACGGGAGAAATACCCGAGCTTTTGAATCTCACCCATCCCGAGATAATCGAAAATATCCATTCAATGTATATCGAAGCAGGCTCGGATATCGTCTATGCAAATACCTTCGGAGCAAACCGCTATAAGCTTGAAGGCAGCGGACATACCCCCAAGGAGCTTATCTCCGCCGGGATCGCCTGTGCAAAGAGAGCCTGCGAAAAAAGCGGAAGAGAAGCCTATACCGCCCTTGATATCGGACCTATCGGGCAGCTTCTTGAACCGACGGGAAGCCTTTCCTTTGAGGAAGCCTATGAGATATTCAAGGAGGAAGTTCTTGCCGCCGAGGAAGCCGACCTCATAGTAATCGAGACAATGACCGACCTTTATGAAGTCAAAGCCGCCCTCCTCGCCGCCAAGGAAAGTTCCGACAAGCCCGTAATCTGTACTATGACCTTTGAGCAGAACGGCAGGACCTTCACAGGCTGTTCCTGCTCTGCGATGGCACTGACCCTTGAAGGACTGGGCGCCGATGCCATCGGCGTGAATTGCTCTCTCGGACCCAAGGAGCTTCTGCCCGTAGTCCGTGAAATATGCCGATGGACAACACTCCCCGTTGCTGTCAAGCCCAACGCAGGTCTTCCCGACCCCAATACAAATCTCTATAACGTCACCCCCGAGGGATTTGCGGAAGCAGCAGCAGAATTTACGGAAATGGGAGTAAAAATTCTGGGCGGCTGCTGCGGAACAAGCTCCGATTATATCCGTGCGCTCACAAATAAGCTTTCGGATAAAAAGGCAGTGGAACGCACTGTAAAAATCCCCTCTGCAGTATGCTCCTACTCCAATACAAGCGTAATTGACCGACCCCGCATAATCGGCGAGCGAATCAATCCCACAGGAAAAAAGCGCTTCAAGGAAGCTCTGAAAAACGGCGATATAAACTATATTCTGGGACAGGCGATCGAGCAGGCAGGAGCAGGCGCAGACATTCTCGATGTAAATGTGGGACTTCCCGATATCGACGAAAAAGCAATGATGGTGCGAACTGTTAAGGCATTGCAGGGCGTTACCGATCTGCCTTTGCAGATAGATTCCACCATTCCCGAGGTCATAGAAGCCGCCCTTCGTGTGTATAATGGAAAAGCCATCGTAAACTCAGTAAACGGCGAAGAAAAATCCCTTCAAACTATCCTGCCCATCGTAAAGAAATACGGTGCCGCAGTGGTGGGACTTGCCCTTGATGAAAATGGCATACCCAAAAAAGCGGACGAGCGCTTTGCCATAGCCGAAAAAATAATGCATCGGGCAATGGAAATAGGCATACCCAAGCAGGATATATTCATCGACTGCCTCACCCTCACCGCCTCCGCTGAGCAGGAGGGCGTAATGGAAACGGTCAATGCCCTCCATCGTGTAAAGCAGGAGCTGGGACTGAAAACCGTCCTCGGCGTGTCCAATATCTCCTTCGGACTTCCGAACAGGGAGCTGATAAACAGCAATTTCCTCCAGATGTGCCTGACCAACGGTCTGGACCTGCCGATCATAAATCCCAACATCCCCGCAATGACAGGTGCAGTCCGAGCATATAAGCTTCTTACAAATATTGATAAAAACGCCGCAGAATTTATTGCCGCATATAATAACGCCGCCCCCGCAGCCGCACCGAAGCCCGTAACGGGAGAACTGAACGTCAGCCCCGAGGGACTGCTTTTTGCAGTCAGAAACGGACTCAAGCAGGACGGAGCAATTATAACGGAAAAGCTTCTTGAGACAACCGATCCAATGATTATCGTTGATGAAATGCTTATCCCCGCCCTTGACAAGGCAGGAGCGGATTTTGAAAGCGGACGGATCTTCCTTCCCCAGCTTATCCTTTCCGCAGGAGTTGCGCAGGCAGCCTTTGAGGTGATAAAATCAAAGATCAGCAAGGAGGGAAGCACCGTATCCAAGGGCAAGGTGGTGCTTGCCACCGTCAAGGGAGATATCCATGATATAGGCAAAAACATTGTAAAGGTCCTCCTTGAAAACTACGGCTATGAGGTCATAGATCTGGGCAGAGATGTGGAATATCAGGCAGTAGCGGATGCAGCAATGTCAGAGGATGTGAAGCTTGTTGGACTTTCCGCACTTATGACAACAACTTTGAGATCCATGGAAGAGACGATCGCACTTCTCAGAAGGGTAAAGCCGGAAATAAAAATAGTTGTAGGCGGAGCAGTTCTCACCCCCGAATACGCCGAAAAGATCGGAGCAGACTTCTATGCAAAGGATGCCAAAGCCACCGTTGATGCCGCAAGAGAGGTTTACGGACAATAAGATTATAGCACATTTGTTTTAAAATATCAATAGAAAAATCAAACAAATTTTCTTGTATATTTTCGGCACATTTGTATCAATTCAAAAAATATTCCTGTGAACCCACACAAAAATAAAAATCGGAAAACGGCAATAATGAAGCTGTTTTCCGATTTTTTAACTTTTCCCCATCATTCCTCAGATTTCGCTAATCCGGGCTGATATACTGACAGGGACATGAATAGCATAAGCATTGTCTGTCAAAAATATAGCGGAGAGGATTGATACAATGAAAAAAACAATTGCCGTAATTTTATCGGCAGTCATATTCGGCTCAGCATCCTGCGTCTGCGTCTCGGCGGACGGCGTAACCGAAGAAACGCTGCCCGTGCCCGATGTTGACACCGAATTTAAAACCTACATGGATTATCGCAGGATAACCGATACCGATTCCGTCCAGTATGCCCTTCAGCAGGAAGCATACACAGACAGTCTGGGAATAAGGCGCATAGGCGAAGATGTGTGCGTCGCCTTAGGAACAGCCTACACCGACAGCTGCGGAGAGCGCTTCGAGATAACGCTGGATTCGGGAAACACCTTCACCGCCATAGTGGGCGATATCAAAGACGACAGCGATACCGACCCCACCAACCGATATGTGGAGCTTTGGGAGGGTCATGGCGATATGGTCGAATTTATCGTTGAAACGGAAAAGCTGGACAAGACCGTCCGAATAATGGGCAGCATAGGAGAATACGATAAATACAGCGGCTCGATCACCGCCATAGTTCCCCTTGATAAATAAAAAAGTACGCAGGCAAGCGGATTATGTCCGATTGCCTGTGTTTTTTGATCTTTAAAAAAAGAGATTTACCGTTTATTGAGCCTCAAAGCTCACCGACTCAACCGTAACGATCGTATCACCTGAGGTGCAAATCTTTTCTACTATATCCATGCCGTCAATGACCTGCCCGAAAACAGCGTATACTCTGGCATAATTGGGCACTCCGCCAATGTCAGCAAAAGTACTGCTGACCTCTTTCAGCTCGCTTTCATCGCTTCTGAGATATTCCTTTTCGTCCTCCGAAAGCTCAATCGAGTTGATAAAAACAATATCACCCTTTTCCGTCATGCAAACAGCGCCCTTGAAGGGCCAGAGATCAATGCTGAGCTCTGCCGAATACGGCTCTTCGCTTGGAGAATCAAGAGTAAAAATGCTTTTCAGATCGTAAAGACCCGCCTTCATGCCATTGTAAGCGCCGCTTTCACATTCGCTTTTGAATCTCCGAACAGCCTCGGGAGCCTCCTCGGGATAGAGAACAACGGTAAACTCCCCCGCTGTAGTGGAAATGACCGCCTTTTCGGCTCCTGCGGGAGGATCTCCCAACTGAATAAGCTCCATTCCCGAATAATCCTCCGCAGCAGCGGGAGCAGGAGTCTGAGCCTGCTTCTCGGCATATTCGGAATAGCTGTTAACGACCCCCATGACCATCATGAAGCCCAGAATAAAAATGACAGTAAGAAAAACAGTAGATTTTCTGATTCGGATAGTTTTAGTCTGCATTTCGTCACAGCCTTACTTTTTTGTGATCTTAGTGCCCTGACGGGTCTCTTCAATGATATAGCCCAGCTCGGAGATCTTATCTCTCAGAGAATCCGCAAGCGCAAAATCCTTTGCCTTGCGTGCCTCCCTGCGCTGTTCCACAAGAGCAGCGATCTCGGGAGGAATATCCTCAGCCGAGGAATTATTCTTCTCCCCCGCCTTCTTAGCGTGACCAATAAGATCAAGAGACAGCACCTTGTCAAATTCAGCAATAAGCGCAAGCTTGGTAGAAGCGTTTGTCTCCGCCTTGAGAACGTCGTAAAGAGCGGTAATGGCAAGAGAAGTGTTCAGATCATTGTCAAGAGCCGCCTTGAAACCGTTCATCAGCTCGTCGAAAGCTGCCTTGTCAATATCCGAAGCAGGCTCGGAAAGAAGCCTTGCAATCTTTGCAATAAGCTTTGAAAATGCACCTGCCGCATTGTCGAGATTCTCATATGAGAATACAAGGGACTTGCGGTAATGGGACTGAAGGCAGAAAAATCTGTAAACAATAGGGTCGTAGCCCTTTTCCTCAAGCAAAGAAACGGTGAGAAATTCTCCCTTTGATTTGCTCATCTTACCGCTGTTAGTATTCAGATGATGAACATGGAACCAGTAATTGCACCATTTATGACCCAGATAAGCCTCACTCTGAGCGATCTCATTGGTGTGATGCGGGAAAGCATTGTCAATTCCGCCGCAGTGCAGATCGAGATACTCACCAAGGTGCTTCATGCTGATGCAGGAGCACTCAATATGCCAGCCGGGATAACCGACGCCCCATGGACTGTCCCATTTAAGCTCCTGATCGTCAAATTTGGACTTTGTGAACCAAAGAACGAAATCCGCCTTGTTTCGCTTGTTTCCGTCCTCGTCAACGCCCTCACGGACAGCAACGGCAAGATCATCTTCGGAGAAATCGCCAAAAACATAGTATTCTTTAAGCTTTGAAGTATCAAAGTAAATATTTCCGCCTGCCTCATAAGCAAAGCCTTTTTCAATAAGGGAGGAAATGACCCTGATAAATTCGTCAATGCAGCCTGTAGCAGGCTCAACCACATCGGGAGTTTTGATGTTTAGCTTAGCGCAGTCCGCAAAGAAAGCCTTTGTGTAAAAATCGGCGATCTCCATGACAGTCTTGTGCTCTCTCTTAGCACCCTTGAGCATTTTGTCATCGCCCGTGTCGCCGTCGCTTGTGAGATGACCCACATCGGTGATGTTCATAACACGCTTAACATCATATCCCGAAAATCTCAGATATTTCTCAAGAACGTCCTCCATGATATAGCTTCTGAGATTGCCGATATGAGCAAAGTGATAAACAGTGGGACCGCAGGTGTACATACTTACCTTGCCCTCGTTAATGGGCTTGAAATCTTCCTTTTCGTGGGAAAGAGAATTGTAAAGCTTCATAAATTATTACTCTCCTTTGATTTATTGTAGAAATTACTTTTTCTGAGACTCCGAAAATCCGCACACATCGGTCTTATCCGCCTCGGGGACGGAGATCCCGCACTCCTTTTCAAGCCTTCCCAGACGAACTGAAAGCTTGCAGAGCTCCTGCGCCACGGGGTCGGGAATGTGCACCTGATCCAGATCGGAGGTAGGCTTGCCGTTGCAGCGGGCTATCCTTGCGGGAACGCCCACCGCCGTACAGTTATCGGGAATAGCTTCAAGAACCACCGCATTTGCAGCGATCTTAACATTGTTGCCCACCTTGAAGGGACCCAGAACTCTGGCACCCGAACCGACCATAACGTTATTGCCGAGAGTTGGATGGCGCTTTCCATGGTCCTTGCCCGTACCGCCGAGGGTAACGCCCTGATAGATAAGGCAGTTATCCCCTATCTCCGTTGTTTCGCCGATAACAACGCCCATTCCGTGGTCGATGAAAAGTCCCTTTCCGATCTTTGCGCCGGGGTGAATCTCAATTCCCGTAAAAAATCTTGCCAGCTGAGAAATGACTCTCGCCGTAAGAAAAAGCCTTTTCTGATAGAAATAGTGGGATACCCTGTATGCCGCCACCGCATGAAGCCCCGAATAGGTAAGAATAATTTCCAAGGTATTCTTAGCCGCAGGGTCACGCTGCTTGACAGACTCGATATCCGCTTTAAAATGCTCGATCAATGTGCCTAAGCTGCTCATAAAATCCCTCTCTTATAAAAAATAACAGTGAATTGCCTTTTGTCAGGTATAAAGCTTACCCGTAAAATATTTCTCCTGAAAGTCAATACTTTCAAGTATCTCATCGTCGGAAAATGACATTCCCTCGGGAGCGCAGATCCATTTGTCCTCGCAGTCGTTATATCTGTGATAAACGCCAATGACCCTCGCCTCAAACTCGCTGACAGGCCCGCTGACGCCAAGGAGATACGCGTCCTGCCATTGTCCGTCTCCGCCCGTGATGCTCTTAATATATCCGTAATTTATGGGATAAACGAGATCGGCGCATTTCGAATGAGCAGAGCCTAAGGGTCTGTCGATCTCACCCTTCACGAGCCTGCCGATAACATGGGAATAATCAGGCTCGAAGCCTTCCTTGCGTGCCTTGGCATAAACAAAATAATGCCTGCTGTTCTGCCGCCTGCCCTTTGAATAGCAATCGTCAATATGTCTTATTTTTATTATATCAAAGCCCTCAAGGATATGTTCCAGCTCATCAAGATCGGTGAAGAAATGAGGAATCCCATCCTCCTCGCCGCCCTTGACAACTACGGTATTTTCATCAATATGAGGATAGCCCGACTGAGTGAACATCCAAGTTTCCTTTGAGCAAACATCGAAATAAACCGCACCATCGGGGCGAAGAACACGCCTTATCTCGGAAATTATCTGCCGAAAGCCCTCCGAATCCGTATGGGAAAGAGTGTGATACGCCCAAACGCAGTCAAAGGCGCAGTCAGCAAAGGGAAGGTTCAGCATATCGCACTTCACCGTTCTGAAATCAAGCCCTTGTTTTTTCTGAGCCTCATTCAGAAAATTAACAGCATAATCCGAAAGGTCAGCGGCAGTAACGATAAATCCCATTTCCGCAAAAAGCAGAGAATGTCTCCCCAGCCCGCAGCCCAGATCAAGAATGCTTTTTCTGTCCTCTCTGCGCCATTTTTCTGCATAAAATCTGCTTTCTTCACATGGTTCAAGCCAGCCCTCCCTGTCGGCTGTCTCCCAGCTCCATGCCTTTGAAATACTCATTGTACCTCCAAAAATAAACAAGCCGCCCTCAGAAAAAATCTGAAGGCGGCGGAAAATTCTGACCGACGCGGTCCCACTTCAATTCGGCAAATAAAAAATAAATGCCCTTTACGGCCGTATAACGGCGGCCTCCCGCAACAGAATACCCGTGTGGCGAACCACATTTCCTCTGTCGGGCTGACGAACGCACTTCACCGCAGATATTCACGCCGCTCACACCAAATCGGCGCTCTCTGAAGAAGCTCTCAAACGGTTACTCTGAACGCTATGCCTTTAAAACAGTATATATTTATTATATCACACAGCCACGCAAAATGCAATAGTTCTGAAGAATATTTTTGGGGCAAATTACTTTTTTGTAATAGTGACTGAATCAATAAACTGATCGAAGCTTTCCTGAACAGCGTCGGCACTATCCTTGGGAGCCTCGCAGATGATATAGAAAGCGTCCTCATCGGAATAGAAATAGTAAACACGGTTCACAAATTCGCCGTAAAGCTCCTTCTCCTCTGAAAGGACATACTTGCCGTCCTCGTCCAAAACATACTCTCCGTTTTCGTCTGTCACAGGGGGGAAGATGTAGGAAGTAACGGTATAATCGTATCTGATGGCATCAAATCCCGCAACAGTTGTTTTAATAGGCTCGGAAAAATCGGTATCTGACTGATAGAGCATATTGCTGACCTTGATGGAAGCGCAGCCCGAATCGGCAAATACCTCGAGAGACTGAAATTCCTCCTTGTAATTCTGCGCCTTGACGATAATACCGCCGTTGGGGGAAACGTACTGCTTGCCGGTTTTGTCATCAATAGCAGTTTCAAAGCCCTCGGGAGGGGTGCAGTTAAATTTGAAAATAGCCAGGTCCTCCTCATTTTCGACCTCTCTGCCTGTGTAAATGCTTATGGATTCGTCCTCTTCGGTATCGAAAATCTCAGTCTCCTCGGCAGCGGCTGTGGAAAAATCGGGCTTTGCGGCAGAGGTGGTTTCCTCCGTCTGCTCGGGACTCTTTTTTCCGCAGCCTGTCATCAGCAGGCAGACAGCTGCAATTGCAGCAAGAGCTTTTTTCATTTTATCCATTTTGTGAACATCCTTTCGTAATTATATATTTCAATCTGAACGGTATCTTGGATTGATACCGAATCTGGAAAGATAGGCGTTTTCATCGGAAAATCTGTTCTGACCGTAATGTTTAACGGGCGAGCGCAGACCGCTGAATCCGGGAGATTCCGACATTGGAATATCAATGACTGCCGAGCAGTAATCGGGCGTGTAATTATAGGAGACATTACAGCCGAACAGCCCGCAGAAAACGGTTTTCAGCTCCTCAGATGGTGAATACCCCGCAGGCTTTGCCACAGCCTCGGAACGAAGCTCCGACGGAAACCCCATGATATAGCCGCAGGTAAGGGTTATCCTCATGGTAGAAGCGTCCTTTCGGGCAAGCTTTATCCCGATAGCCTCCACATGGCGCTCCCCCTCCATGGCTCTGACTGTAAAATCCGTCAGAAGCAGCTTTACTGCACGGATATCCACGCAGGCAAACATTCCCGCAGAAACAGAGGTGTTAATCTGGATATTGTGCCTTGAGAGCACCTCGGAAAGCTCCTCGCTCAGACGTGTGAGCCCTGCCGAAACGCTTACAGGGCTGAAATTCGAAAGCTTTCTGCCTCTGAGCTGCATTATTTCCTCGGGAATAAGAAATTCCGAAAGAAGAGTGAGCATGGCGCTGTCAATAACGCTCAGCAGCCTTGCCGCAGGTTCGCTGCCGCAAAGCTCGAAGAGATTATCCGCAGCAGCCGATACCGAAGAAACGGCATGGCGCACAGCGGCGTTCAGCACCTCGAAGCAGTCGTCGGAAAATGAAGCCGCAGGAGTGATATTCACAATGCTGATGCTGTCGCTCAATGGAGAGATGTAGGCTTTGTACAGCCTGCCTCCGCAGTAAACATATTTCTCATACGCATTTCCCGTGTGAAGCTCCGCAAGCTCTGTGGAAAGCTCCTCCGCAAATTCGGCGAAGGGGGGATTAGAATAGACAAGACCATCCCTGCCCACCGCAGCGGCAGGCAGAAGAGAATTATCATAGATCCTGCGAATATTTTCGGCAATGACCGCAGTGCTCATTCTGCCCGCCCCCTTTTCACCTATTCTATCATTATATTATAAAGTATATCATATTTCAATCCCCAAACTAACTAATATTCAGAAACTTTTATTTGACCTATTTGTAAATAAATAAGTTTTTGTGTATAATTGGTGTATAAAATGAGTTGAACAGCAGATAATAATTTTTATCACTTCATTTTTTGATATGATGTTAAAAATTGCACAAAAAGAAAAAATTTTTGAAAAAACACTTGCCAAATCCGCAAAAATAGTATATTATTATAATGTACGGCAAATTACATTATGTAAGTGCCAATCCGACTGTTAAAAAATTAACAGCGGGAAGATAAATAATTCTTAGGAGGAATTTTATCATGTCAGTAAAAGTTGCAATCAATGGTTTCGGCAGAATCGGCCGTCTCGCATTCCGCCAGATGTTCGGCGCTGAGGGCTACGAGGTAGTTGCTATCAACGACCTTACCAAG
>JALFVE010000046.1 GCA_022787085.1 Oscillospiraceae bacterium
GAAGCCGAAGCAACAGATTTACAGTCTGCCCCCTTTGGCCACTCGGGAACTCTTCCATAATGGAGCTGGTGGACGGACTTGAACCCCCGACCTGCTGATTACAAATCAGCTGCTCTACCAACTGAGCTACACCAGCTTGAGAACCTCATGCTCTCTCAAGCGACTATTAAAGTATATCATAGAGTGCGAAAAATGTCAAGAGGTTTTGCGAGGTTTTACAATTTGTTAAAAAATATTGCTCCGAAAGGCTTGGCTGCGTTGTTATGAGAATTGCTATGAATACTTCGGCAGGCTTTTTCATACTATAATTATAAGGAATTGATAATAAAAAATACACTGCGGAGGACTTTTAATTATGAAGAGCAATGAAAAATATCCCGCCGAGCTGCGGATATATCATGCGGAGCCGACGGGAGAGCAGCCTCGGGAAAAAAGAAAGCGTGGCGGCTCAGCACTGTTCTGTGCAGCGGGGATATTTCTTTTGGCGCTGTGGAGCTATCCCGAGGAGATAGCATTTCCTGCGGCGGATGCCGTAAAAAAGGGTGCCTGTGAGCTGTCCCGCTTTTCGGCAGGGATCGAGGGGCTTACATGGGGCGATATGGGAGAGCTTTTTCATTCCGAAAACAATGAGACGGACATTATTCCGAATAATTCCCAAGTGACCGCCAATACTATTATAGATGCAAAAAGGATAAGCGAGGAGGATGCGCTGATGCTTTCACGGGGGAGCAGACATATGCCCTCTTCCGTTAACGAGGAAACACTCGTTGAGGATTTCCTTCCCCCTCCCGAGGATATTGCCGATCCATTGCCATATCCCGACAGCTTTTCGCCCACAGGGACCATAACGCCCCTGTCCTATGAAAAAGGCAGCGGTGATAATTACATTGATCTGCCCGAAGGCGGTCAGCTCAGGAATGTAACAAAGCTGTCAAGTAATTTACTTTACAGTGAAGCGATTTTGCAGCCCGATTTTAAAATAAAGCTGAACGCTCCCGAGGATGAGCCACAGGTACTTATCATGCACACTCATACCACCGAAAGCTATCAGCCCGATGAAAGCACGGGCTATGACCCCGATTACATATGCCGTACCACCGACAGCAGCAAGAACATGACAGCTGTGGGAGCGGCAATGGCAAATGTGTTTGAAAAGCGAGGTATCAGGACATATCATGATACCACCGTCCACGATTACCCCTCCTATAACGGCTCCTATGACAGAAGCAGGGAAACCGTCCGGGCACTGCTTGAAAAATACCCGTCCATCAAGGTAGTCCTTGACGTTCACAGGGACGCCATTGAACGGGAAAGCGGCGAGATAATCGCTCCCACCGTAACCATAAATGGCAAAAGCTGCGCACAGGTCATGATGATATGCGGCTGCGACGACGGCACCATGGGAATGCCAAACTGCATGAAAAATCTCCGCACCGCTTCACTTTTCGAGCAGAGCATGGAAAGCCGCTATAACGGGCTTACCCGTCCTGTGCTGTATGATTACCGAAAATACAATCAAGACCTGACCACAGGCTCCCTGCTTATCGAAGTGGGAGGCCATGGAAACAGCCTTTCGGAGGCAATATATGCGGGAGAATTATCTGCCGAGGGAATTGCGGACGGGCTTATCTCTCTTGGAGAATGAAACAGAAAGGATTTGTTAAAATTGAAGCTGTGCCAAAATAAAAGGTTCATGTATCATCTCAGCGTGATAAGTGTCTGCATAATTTCTGCCGCCGCAGTTATTGTAGGCTCAGCGGTGGTGACGGTAAACTGCCATAATGCCATGTACAGCGATAAAATGACCCTGTTTCACGTTTCCGCAGCCGGGGATACGATCATTATCACCGTTATGGACAAGGATTATTATCTGTAAAAAATGCCTGTCTGAGTCAGCTCGGACAGGCATTATTCATTATTATTCACAGGCAGCCTCACCGAAGATACCTCGCACCATGCAGGGGTAAAGCCGCATTTCGCAGCAAGCCTTTGCGAAATGATATTTCCGCTCCATGTGCCGTAATATGGAACATATCCCGCAGAAAGTAGCTCGCAGGCACAAGCGGAAACAAGAGCCGCACCCACGCCCATTCCCCGAAACTGGGGAAGAACGTCAATGCCTATCTGAGCCATGGTGGGGCTGTCATTTGAAGCTCCCGCAATGCCCATGACGCTCCTGCCGTTATATGCGCAGACCGCAAGAACATCCCGCCTTGCGCCATCACAGCGGTATAAAAGTGCATTTGAAAAGCCCTCAAAGGAATAAAGCTCTCTGATCTCCTCCCCCTCAAAAACACGCAGGGAATAGCCCTCCGTCCGTACTCCAAACCTGTAGGGCGTTTTCGGGAGATAATACTGATTCATGAAGCCTATCTGACAGCCGTGGGGGAAAAGCTCCCTGTTAAGCGCCGAAAGGGCGGCGATCTCAAATATTTCCGTTCCGATCCTTTGCTCCGACAAAAGCTTTGCATAGGGGGCAATTGCTTTGTCTGCGGAAATGACCGCACCCATGCCCATGACGGCAGCACGGAAAAATGGCGGTTCATCGGTAAAAAGCCGCCTGCCCTCAAGCTTTTTCGGAACGGTGACGGTATTTTCGTCCTTAAAAAAATCATCGGGGGAGCAATTCAGATCAAGAGAGAGCTGCTTTGCCGCCGCCAGCTCCAGATCGCTTCGGATTATCATTTCTGCACACCCCTTTTTCAAAATAAAGGGCAGGAATGGCTTCCTGCCCCGAATATACTATAATTAAAGTCTGAACTTGGAAATAAGACCGCTGAGCATGGACGCCTGACCGCTCAGCTCCTCGCTGGAGGCTGCGCCCGACTGAGCCGATTCCGCAGTGGTGCTGACCACATCGGAAATTGCGTTTATTCCGTGGGAAATGCTCGTCATAAACTCGCTCTGCTCCCTTGTAGCCTTGGAAATCAGACCGATATTCTCATCCACACGGGCAGTATCGGCAACTGCGTGGGAAAGCGCCTTTGCAGTTGAATCCGCAAGCTCCGCTCCTGCGGCAATGGCTTCGGTGGTGCGGTTGATAAGGCTGGATGTGCGGTTTGCGGCTTCGGCGGATTTTCCCGCAAGGTTTCTCACCTCATCGGCAACGACTGTGAAGCCCTTGCCCGCAGCGCCCGCTCTTGCAGCCTCAACGGAGGCATTGAGCGCAAGGATGTTCGTCTGGAATGCTATATCGTCAATGGTCTTGACGATCTTTGCAGTCTCGGCGCTCATTTCGGAGATCTCGTTCATAGCCTCAAGAAGCTTGTTCATCTCGCTGCTGCTGACCTGAAGCTTATCCATAGCGCCCTCTGCCAGCTGACGTGCTTCACGGGCATTTTTATCGCTTTCGTTTACCTTTTCGATGATAACGGACATATCATCATTGAGCTTTTTCAGATTTTCGGTCTGACTGTAAACGCCCTCCGCAAGACGTGTGGAGGAAGCAGCAACATTTGCCGCACCATGATCTACCTGTCCCGAAGCGATCTCGATATTATTAAGAGTATTTCGCATTGAACGGATAATATTCATCATAGCATCCTTGATGGGAGCGTAATCTCCGATATATTCCTCGGTGACATTTACGGTGAAATCGCCCTTGGCAAGGCGGTCAAGCTTCTGTGAGATATCGGAAATATATCGGCGGGTGGTATCGGTGCAGCGGGCGAAATTGGCACAGAGAATACCTATATCATCGTCGGAGCTGTAATCAAAGCTTGCGGAAAGGTCTCCCGCAGCGATATCCGCAGCGACCTCGTTTATCTTCTTGAGAGGCTTGAGGCGAGCCTTGATGACCTGAGTTACAAATGCAACTCCCGCCGCCAGGAACACGATGGTGAGAACCACATAGATGACAGCAAGACCGTTCAGAGCGCCGTCAATATCGTTTACGGGGCAGATATAGCCCAAGGTCCAGCCTGCTGCGGAAAGCTTATTAAAGATGAAATATCTGGTCTTTCCGTCAAAGTCCTTGTTCTTATTCAGATAAACACCCTCGGCGGTTTCCGAAAGTGCCTTTGAATAATCTCCCCCTGCCTCTTCCACAGAGGTGGTGACAGCATTGCCGCCCTCAACTCTGGGGCTGATGTCGGGAGACTGATGGAGAAGAATATTTCCCTCTCCGTCAATGAGAACGGGATATCCGTTGGCGGTGAGCTTCATGCCGCCTGCCAGCTCCATTATGTAATCGAGGGTGATATCGCAGCCGAAAACGCCTGCCAGCCTGCCGTTTTCGTAAATGGGAGAGGCAACGGTAATGACCATTGCACCTGTGGCAGTATCTATGTATGGCGAGGTAAAAATGGGTGAATTTGCGGAAACGGCGTCCTTATACCAGCCTCTTGTGGTAGGGTCGAAGCCTTCGGGAAGAGTGGAGGTGTCGGTAACAGCCATGTAAAGCGCAGTGTCCTCATATGCGGTATAGCAGTCGAGGAGAGAGGAATTAAGGGTCATGGCAGAATCGAGAAAGGCATCGTTGTTCTTTCTGTTTCCCGAAGCGGCAACCAGATTTCCCGCAGCGTTTGCCTGAGAACTGCAGAAGGCAGCCTGCTCGGAAATCCATGCGTTTATCTTTTCGCTGTAAACGGATATTGCCTGCTCTGCAGAGTTCTGCACCCCGCTTTTGACCTTTGAATAGGAGGCTGCAAAGCCGATGACGGAGAGAAGAGACAGTGTGATGGCAATTGTTACCGCCATGGAGATGATCATTGACCTGATAAGTCCGACAGATTTTTTTGAGCTGTTCATATTTATCATTCCTTTAAAAATTATGTATATAAAACCAGGATAAATATCTTCGTTTATTATAACATATCTTACATTAAATTTCAACGTTTTTTTTAAATTAATGGGGAAGATATCCGAAAAAAGTCATGTAATCGTTACAATGCGCTATAATACGGCGGTTATGGGTAATTTGCCTCATGTAAAATTACACAAAGAAAATATGAAAAATGCGTGAAATCCGACAGAGAGCAACAAAAATATCAACAAAAACTATTGTGAAATGATAAAAATAAATATGCAAAATGCCGAAACGCCTGTTGAAAACGACGGAAATAACAAAAAAAGGTTGATTTTTTTGCTCATTGAGTTATAATTATTACAAAGTGTAACCGCTTTGTAACCATTTTGTCCCCGTTCCGATATAGAGCGCATGAAGCTCGGTTATACGGATCAAATGAAGAAAAAGAGATACGGGACAAATGCACGAAAATTTTCCGCTTTGCTGTCTGCATTTTTGTACGCCCCGCCGAACAGGCTTGATGGGCTATTGATTTCTTGCGGAAAATATGGTATAATTAACGCTGCATTTTTTTGGAAAGGAGATGCCTTATGGCAGATAAGCGGAATATAACGGCTTCGTTTATCGAAAATGTGGGTGCGCAGGTCTGCGAAAGCGCCCTCCTTACGGTAAGCACGGTCGGCAAGGTCATCGGTTCTGCCGTTTCGGCTGTCAGACGATGCTCCGCTCCTGCGGGACAAGACGCAGTAACGTTTTTCAAAGGGCTGGCAAAGGGTCCTGTAAGCTTAATAAAAACCAAAATGGAAAATGCCGCTGAGGTATGCTCCCGTTTTAAAAGAAGAACAAAAATATTCGGCGTCCGCAAGGCTGCCGTTATGCAGTGGAGAGAGCACAGGCTGTCTGTCAGAAGAAAGGGAAGCAAGGTCGCTTCCGTTGTTGACATCCTCTTCCCCGCAGCTTCAGTATGCTTCCTCGTTTACTGCGTAAATTCCGTTATGTCCACGGATTACGGAGTTGCCGTTGAGTATGACGGCGCTCAGGTGGGCGTTGTAAGCGGCGAGGAGGTGCTGGGCGAGGCTCAGTGCGTGGTTGCCGACAGGGTGAAGTATTATGACATTGAGGGCGATTATTACGTTACCGCAGCTCTTGCAATAACTCCCCTTACCTCCAATGATAATGTAATAGACGAGGCTGCCCTTGCAGAGAATATGGAGGGCAGGATCTCCGAGAAATACGATGAAAAGGAGATTATCCCCGAGGAAGTCCCCGAGGAGGAGACTCCCGAATTTGATAACGGCAGGATAAAGGCATACGCCGTAAGAGTTGACGGCGAGCTTATCGGAGCCGTTGAGAGCTATGAGGAGATCGAATCCGTCCTTGAAGGCATTAAAAAGCCCTATGATTCGGGCGAATATCAGGAAATATGCTTCGACAAGGATATTGAATACGACCTTGAGGAATATGTGGACGAGGCTCAGATAGTTTCCGAGAAGAATATCCTCGATACCCTTACAGGCGTGGAATCTGCTCCCGAATATTACGAGGTGCAGCCCGGCGACAATCTCTGGAATATCGCAGAGGAAAAGGGAATGACCCTTGAGGAGCTGAGCGGCTGCTACGCTACATATAACGGTCAGGTCATTGATGATCTTGAGCACAGCGTACTCAGAGTGGGAACTCTTATCCAGATAGAATCCGAGGTGCCTTACCTTCAGGTCGAGTGCAAGAAGGAGGTCACCTTCCGCAAGGATATCCCCTATGAGACTATCACCATTGAGGACGCATCCCTTCCCGCAGGCAAGATCGTGATAGATACAGAGGGCAAAAACGGCGAGCAGCGTTCAAGGGCACTTGTGACCTACAGAGAGGGCACTGCCGTAAGAAAGCGCACTCTCGAGACTATGACCGTTGAAGAGCCCGTTTCCGAGATAATCCGCATGGGTGTGGGAACAGGCGAGGGAACCATCAATTACAGCGCACCCGAGTTTATCACCGAGGGCGGAACGGGAGATTACTTCTGGCCCGTTGACGGAGGCTATATTTCCGCACATCAGGGCGACGGACGAGGTCATAAGGGAATCGACATCGCAGCTCCCTTCGGAACTCCCATCTATGCTGCCGAGGCAGGAACTGTCATCGACGCAGGCACAGGCTATAACGGAGGCTACGGAAACTGCATTCTCATTCAGCATGATGACGGCAATGTAACGGTCTATGCTCATCAGGCAGAGCTTGCCGCCGCTTACGGAGATGTGGTTGAAAAGGGTCAGCTTATCGGATATGTGGGAAGCACAGGCGATTCCAACGGAAATCACCTTCACTTCGAGGTCCGTAATGACGGTAAATATTACGATCCCGAGCTTTATGTGAGTCAGTGATTCAGAAATTCGGTATAATTACAGCGGCAGACGATCATTTTTCCGATCGTCTGCCCTTTTGCTGTTATTTATAAAAAAATAATTTGGGGTGGATAATTTGGCAGGAAAAAGAACAGCGCAGCGAAGTGAACAAGGGGACACATTTGTCTGCAGGCTCAGTATGTATATCGAAAAAAGCGGAATGTCGGTGCAGAAGCTGGCTGCGGTGACGGGGCTTGGCAGAACTGCCATCCAGCACACTCTGTCAGGGAAGCTCGTTCCCGCAAAAAGCTTTATAGACAGGCTCTGCGCCGCTCTTCCCATGACTCCCGACCAGAGGGAGGAGCTTGTCAGACAGTATGCCCGTGAAAAGGCGGGGGACGCAGTTTATTACAACCGCTGCCGCATAAAGCAGATAATTGAAAGCCTGCCGCAGTACCGCATTTCCGAAAGCGCACCGAGTTTTACTCCCGAAATGAAGGACAGCTTCCATCCTCCCGTCAGGACGGTGACGGGGATAGCCAATGTGAACGGTTTTTTCAGAACTATGCTCATTGCCGAGACTCATGCCGAGGCGCCCTTTATTACGGCGGCACTTCCCACAGATTCAATGTTTTTTGAAATGCTTCCCCAGATAACATCCGCTTCGGGAAAGAAACTCAGGCTTGAGCATTTTTTCGCCATGAACACCTTTGCCGACGGTGAAAAGAATACCAACATGGATATCCTTCAGGCATCGCTCAGAACAGCCATGTGCTCTGCTGTGGATTATTCTCCCTATTATCATTATATTTCGCCCGAAACTGAGGATAATATCCTTGCGCCCTATCCCTATTATATCGTGGCTTCGGATTGTTCCATGCTCATCTCGGCAGATCATTCCTCGGCGGTGCTTATCGAGGACGAGGGGCTGAGAGGAGAGCTTCTCAAACATTCGGAATGGATAAAATGCCGTTCATCCCTTATGATAAATCAGGTGGGACAGTCGGAAATGTTCGACACCTTTGCAAATTCCTCGCCTTATTTTTACAGCAGCATCGAGTATCAGCCCTGCCTTACCTCATTTATCACACAGGATATCCTGCAAAAAAGGCTTGGGGATATTCCCGATAAAGAAGGCGTTCTGCAGGCGGTAAAAGAAAAATTTTTCAGCGGGGAAAGGCATGACTCGGGGCATTTCAAAAACTTTTTTACAAAGGAAGGGCTTATTTCCTTTGCCGAAACGGGTCAGATGACAAATATGCCCGGCTCCCTGCTGACGCCAATGAGCATTGAAGAACGGATCTATTTTCTGGAATCCATGAAGGCTGAGGCGGGAAGCTTTGTAATGCTCAAGAAGGATTTTGCGGTCCCCTCGTTCATGCAGGTGATATGCCTGACAAACAGGCAGGTCATCATTTCCTGCCTTCTGGGGGAAAAGAATTTCTGCTGTGTGCTTACCGAGCCCGGGCTTTGCGGCGCATTTGAGGATCTTACGGATAATCTCATTGATACGGGACTTACCGAGGGCGTGGGGATACTCACTGCGGTGATAGACTGCTGCATTGATATGCTTAAAAATTCCGGGAATGAAACGCTTAACGAAAATATCATTATAGACGCATAAAAGGAGGTCATTATGTCCGAGCTGTATGAAACAGGTGCGGAGCAGCTGCCCGTAAAAGCTGTAATTATCACCGTTGACACGGGAGAATTTGATGCAGAGCTTTCACTGAAGGAGCTTGAGGAGCTTGCCCATACTGCGGGAGCGGAGGTGGTGGGGCAGGTGATCCAGAAGCGGCCATCTCCCGATACGGCAACGTATATCGGCTCGGGACGGCTTTCTGAGCTTGCTGCCGAGCTTGAAACGCTGGGAGCGGAGCTTCTCATATTCGACTGCGAGCTTACCGCAAATCAGACCCGAAATATCGAGGATATAACCGATGTGAGAGCCATAGACCGCACCACCCTTATTCTCGATATATTTGCGCAAAGGGCGCTTTCCGCTGAGGGACGCATACAGGTGGAGCTTGCCCAGCAGAAATACCGCCTTGCTCATCTTGCGGGAAAGGGAATTTCCATGTCCCGTCTGGGCGGCGGAATTGGCACGAGAGGTCCCGGAGAATCGAAGCTTGAGACTGACAGGAGACATATCAGGCGGAGAATTGAGCTTCTTGAGGACGATCTCAGGGAAATTCGCCGCCGCAGAGACCTTATCAGAAAAAGGCGAAAAAAGGACAGCGTTCTTACCGCTGCGGTGGTGGGTTATACAAATGTTGGAAAATCCACACTGTTAAATGCCCTCACAGATGCAGGGGTATTAGCCGAAAACAAGCTCTTTGCCACTCTGGATATCACTTCCCGTTCTCTTGAGCTTCCCGACGGACGGAGCGTGCTTCTCACCGATACGGTAGGTCTTATCAGGCGGCTTCCCCATCATCTTGTGGAGGCATTCAAAAGCACTCTTGAGGAAGCGGCAAATGCGGATATTATCCTGAACGTAATTGACATCAGCTCCGAGGACGCCTACGGTCAGGCAAAGGTCACAAATGAGCTGCTTTCCGAGCTTGGCTGCGACGGCATCCCCAAAATCGATGTTTTAAACAAATGCGACAAGCTTCCCGGCTTTGAAAATATCCCAGAGGACGACACCACCGTTAAAATATCCGCCAAGGAGAAATTCGGCTTTGACAGGCTTCTCAGCTGCGTTGCCGCAAATCTTCCCGAGCAGGCAGAGAGGGGCAGCTTTGTCATTCCCTATGACAAGGGCGGGCTTTTAAGCATTATCCGTTCAGAGGGAAAAATATTTTCCGAGGAATACACCGAAAGCGGCACGCTCATTGACGCTCTTGTGGACAAAAAGGTACTTCACATGGTGGAGGAATACCGCTGTGAACAGAACTGAGGTGAATTGATATGCTCTCTGCGGTTCTGATGATTTTGGGCATTGCTGTGATAATAATATCAGTATGGGCGCAAAAAGAAGCTGTGAAAAAAGAAACTGAGCTGCGGGAATTTACGGGCAGGGCTGTGAAATACGATGCCCTTGTTCTTGACTGCCCCGAGGAAAAGGGAAAAAAATCGGTTATAATACAGATAAGGATAGAAGAGCAGCGGCGCACACTCGTTCACCGCTGCGAGGAATTGTTTTACGGAAAATACAAGCGGGGAGACAGGATATCAGTTTATCTCATTGAGGAAATGCCCGCCGACAGGTCTGTCATTGAGGGAGACAACCGCTTTGAGCGCTTTATCCGAACGGAAAGACTTCTGCGGCTCCCCGCAAGGATACTGGGGGGCATTGCCGCTGTCCTCGGCATAATTTTTCTTTTTATTTGATGAAAATATTGTGAAACAGTGGAATTTCCTCGGAATATGTGTTATACTTAAAGAATAAAATAATTTTTCGGAGATGATAAAGTGACAGAGCAAAGAAGAATCGAAATTGCCCCGGGAATCGGCATGACTGTTGTCACAGATCCCAAATACAAGACAGGCAGCATTGTGGTGAATTTCGTTTGCAGGCATAATGCCGAAACCGCCGCCGCCAATGCCGCTGTCGCATTTATGATCGAGGATACCTGCAAAAGCTGTCCCACCGTTACGGAATTTAACAAGCGGCTGGGTATGCTTTACGGCGCAGGAATAAACACGGGTATACTGCGCTATTTTGACAGCGTTCAGATAGTTGCCGCAGCCTCCTGCATTGCGGATAAATATGCGCTGGAGGGCGAGGATATCACCTGTCAGACCGCAAGGCTGCTGACAGACTGCATTTTCGACCCCGTAACAGAGTTTGTAAACGGAGAGGAATGTTTCCCCGAAAAGCAGTTCAGGCTTAAAAAGCAGGAGCTTATCGACGATATCGACGCTGATATCAACGACAAGAGAGGCTATGCTCTGAAAAATGCGGGAAAGATAATTTATGAGGGCGAGCCTGCGGGAATACCACTCAAGGGAGAACATTCGGGGGCAGAGGCGCTTACCGCTTCCGAGGTTTACAAGGCATATAAGAATATTCTCAGAACCGCAAGAATCGAGATAGTTTATGTGGGCTGCGAAATATCCCCTCAGTGCGAAAGGCTTCTTATCGACCGTTTCGGTTCAATGGAAAGGGAGAATATTTACGAGCCGCATAACGCCGTATCTCCCGTTAAGCCCTCTCCCGTTTATAAAACCGACAGGCTTGAGGTGGCTCAGAGCAAGATGGTCATGGCGTATAAGACCGACAAGACCGATTATGCCGTATCTAAGCTCTTTACCGCTCTTCTGGGCGGCACTCCCTTCTCTCTTCTTTTCAAGAATGTGAGAGAAAAGCTCAGCCTGTGCTATTACTGCTCTGCAAGCTACAGCCGCAGAAAGGGCGTGCTGTTTATTGACAGCGGCGTGGAAAATGCAAATATCGAGGCTGCAAGGGCTGAGATCATGAAGCAGGTGGAAATGGCTGCAAGGGGCGAATTTTCCGACGAGCTGCTGGAAAAAACAAAGCTGCTCCTTACCTGCGCTTTAAAATCGGTTTACGATTATCCAAGATCTGCCGCTGACTGGATCGCAGATGAATATTTCGGCGGAGAGCTTATTTCTCCCGAGGATGCCGCTGCTATGATAAACGCTGTTACAAGAGAGCAGATTTGTAAGTACGGCGC
The DNA here is from genome assembly GCA_022787085.1 of Oscillospiraceae bacterium. Taxonomy (GTDB): domain Bacteria; phylum Bacillota; class Clostridia; order Oscillospirales; family Ruminococcaceae; genus Huintestinicola. Next base: position 11,730 of record JALFVE010000046.1, read on the forward strand.
ATCTCTGAAGCTTGATACGGTCTATGTTTTAACGGGAAAGGAGGAATGAGCCATGACGAGAGAAATTATCTCAAACTCCCGCACAGGGGATAAATACACCAAGATCATACATGACAGCGGACTTCAGATACTTATCTGGAAAACCGAGGGTCAGAGCGTGAAGCACGCCATTTTCGGCACCCGCTACGGCTCGGTGAACACCACCTTCAAGACCTCCGACGATCCCGATTTCGTCACCGTTCCAAACGGCATTGCTCATTACCTTGAGCATAAGCTCTTTGAGAACGAGGACTGCGATGTTTTCGACCTTTACGCTCAGACGGGCGCTTCGGGAAATGCATACACTTCCTTTGACAGGACCTGCTATCTTTTTTCCTGCACCGATAATTTTATCCCTTCCCTGCGCATCCTTCTTGATTTCGTTCAGAAGCCCTATTTCACCGAGGAGACTGTCCGCAAGGAGCAGGGGATCATTGCTCAGGAGATAAGAATGTATGACGACGACCCCAACTGGAGAGTTTTCTTCAATCTCCTTGAGGGTGTATATCACGAAAATCCCGTCAGAATCGACATTGCGGGAACGGTTGAATCCATTGCGCAGATAAATTCCGACCTGCTTTACCGCTGCTATAATACATTCTACAATCTTCACAATATGGTTCTTGCCATTGCGGGAGATGTGGACGAGGACGAGATACTCGCCGTCTGCGACGAGCTTTTGAAGCCCTGCGAGAATAAGCAGCTGGTTTCAATTGTTCCCGAGGAGCCTGATACCGTTAGGGAAAGCTACAGAGAGCAATGCTTTGAGGTGGCTGTGCCCATGTTCAATTTAGGCTTCAAGTCAAAGCCTGTGAGCAATGAGGATATCGTCAGGGAAACGGTTCTCTGCAATATGGCGGAGGTACTTCTTATAGGCGAGACCTCCGAGCTTTACAAGACGCTCTATGATGACGGGCTTCTCAATTCCGCATTTTATTACGAGACCTTCTCGGGAGACGGCTACTTCGTTCCCATCTTCGGCGGCGAATCCAGAGACCCCGAAAAGGTTAGGGAAATGCTTAACGCCGAGATCAAAAAGCGCATTGCCGAGGGCTTTGACAGGGAATGCTTCGAGATCGCTAAGAAGCATTATTACGGCTCTCTTATCAAGGGGCTTTACGGCGCCGAATCCATTGCGTCGGGTCTTGTAAATGCGGGACTTCGGGGAACGGGAGACGGCTTTTCGGTTATTGAGGCTGCTGCAAGCATCTCTCTTGAAGATGTGAGAGACTGCCTTGCAAGGCGCTTCGATACGGAAAACTCCACTCTTTCCGTTATCCGCCCCATAAATAAATGATTATCCGAAGGGACTGAAAAATCAGCATGAATCAGGTCGAAAGGCTTTTCGGCGACAGAATCGTATTCCCCGGGCTGGGAATTGATATAAGCGTTGACAGCGAGGCTTTTTCCATTTTCGGGCTGTCCATTAAATGGTACGGCGTTGTAATAGCTCTGGGAATGTTGCTTGCAATGATATACTGCTTCAGGCGCACGAAGGAGTTCGGCATTGACGGGGACCGTCTCACGGACGCCGTTTTTGCGGGACTTATCGGCGCTGTTATCGGTGCAAGGCTTTATTATGTAGCGCTCCATGCGGATAGCTTCCATGATATTAAGGAGGTTTTCGCCATCAGGGATGGGGGACTTGCCATTTACGGCGGAATATTGGGCGCACTGCTTTTCGGCTGCATTACCGCAAAAATCCGCAAGCTCCGTATTCTCCCCACTCTTGACATCGCTTCCATGGGCTTCCTTATCGGGCAGGCTCTGGGCAGATGGGGCAATTTCTTCAATCAGGAGGCATTCGGCTGCAACACCTCTCTCCCTTGGGGAATGTCGGGCAGCAGGATACAGCAGTATCTGGTAAATCATCAGGCATCTCTTGCGGCTCAGGGCATGGAGATTGATCCATATCTTCCCGTTCATCCATGCTTCCTTTACGAATCCCTCTGGTGCATTGCGGGCTTTCTCATTCTCCATTTTTATCAGAAGCACAGAAAATTTGACGGAGAGCTCTTCTGCATTTACGTTCTCTGGTACGGAACAGGCAGATTCTTTATTGAGGGACTCAGGACCGACAGCCTTTATATCGGAAATGTGAGGGCTTCTCAGCTTCTGGCGCTTATTAGCGCATTGGCGGCTCTTGCGGTCATTATCATTATGAGGATAAGGATAAAGAAAAAGGGAGCGGTCATTTTATACCGTGACACCGAGGAATCAAAGGCTATTCTTGAAGCAGCCGCAAATGCGGAAAAGGAAGAGGCAGAGCGCAGAAGGGCTAAAAAGCATAAGGAGCTGACCGTCGAGCAGAGGATAATTTCCGATGAGGATGAACAGGATGAGGAAGCTCAGAAATAAAATTAACAGGAGGAATCAGAAATGGCAAATCTTATTGACGGCAAGGCGGTTTCCGCAAGGGTCAAGGCTCAGGTCAGAACTGAGGCTGAGGAGCTGAAGGCAAAGGGAATTTCCATAGGACTTGCGGTTGTTATCGTGGGAGACAATCCCGCTTCGAGAGTTTATGTGAACAACAAGAAAAAAGCCTGCGCAGAGGTGGGCTTTGAATCCTTTGAGTACGCTCTCCCCGCAGAGACTTCCGAGGAGGAGCTTCTCGCTCTTGTGGACAAGCTCAATAATGATGAAAAGGTAAACGGCATCCTTGTTCAGCTGCCTCTTCCCAAGCAGATTAACGAGACTGCTGTTATCAATGCAATCCGTCCCGAAAAGGATGTTGACGCATTCCACCCCGAGAATGTGGGTCACATTATGATAGGCGATTATTCCTTCCTGCCCTGCACTCCCGCAGGCGTTATGGAGCTTATCGCTGATACGGGCGTGGACGTTTGCGGCAAGAACTGCGTTGTTATCGGCAGAAGCAATATTGTCGGCAAGCCTATGGCTATGCTTCTTCTCCATAAGAACGGAACTGTTACCATCACCCACTCAAAAACACGCAATTTAAAGGAGATATGCGCTGCTGCGGATATCCTTGTTGCCGCTGTGGGCAAGGCGAAATTCGTTACTCCCGACATGGTCAAGGAGGGCGCTGTTGTTATTGATGTGGGCATGAACCGCAACGAAGAGGGCAAACTTTGCGGAGATGTGGATTTCGAGGCGTGCAAGGACAAGGCAGGCTATATCACTCCCGTTCCCGGCGGCGTTGGTCCTATGACCATTGCTATGCTTATGAGGAATACTCTCACTGCCGCTAAACAGCAGAATGGGGTATTATAATATCAAAATTAAAGTGTTTCTCCCCGCCGTAGGGGAGAAACACTCGAAGGTATATTCAGCGGACTTGCCCCTATGGGACTGTCCGCTGATTTTTTTTATAGAAATGCTTAACGACATCTTTTCACAAAAAAAATCGCCCCGATTAGCGTCGGGGCGAAGCCATTGTCCGCAGCTGCAGCATGGGACAGGCAGAAGAAATAAAACAAGGAAGATAACGAGACGTTCTGCTGTCTGCATCAGCAAAACAAGGATATATCAAAATCCCCTTTCAGGGATCTGATGTCATAAATCAGACCTCAGGCAAACCAAACTCATATCCTGCCGCCCTGATATTGTCGATGGCTTGGGGAAGAATATGGCAGTTTGTCTCGGAAACGCTGTGGAGAAGATAGATCGCCCCTCTGTGAGCTGCGGAGCAGACTCTCTCGAGAGAAGAATTTTCCTCGGGCTGATCGTCCACATTCCAGTCACAGTAAGCAAAGCTCCAGACCAGCGTAGTGTAGCCGCAGTCATGAACTGCGGACAATGCCTTCTCGGAATATTCGCCGCAGGGAGGACGGAAATATTTCATTTCATAGCCGTATTCCTGCTTCACATATTCATGGAGAGACATTATCTCCTCTTTAATGCCCTCATCGGAGAGCTTTGGGAGAGATGCGTGCGCCATGCCGTGATTGCCTATAACATGACCCTCGCTTATCATCCTTTTCACAAGCTCGGGATTTCGCTTGGCGTAATCTCCCGTCAGGAAGAATACCGCCTTAACGTTTTTCTCCTTCAATGTGTCAAGGATCGGCGCAGTGAAGCCGTTTTCATAGCCCTGGTCGAAGGTGAGGACGATTTTGTCCCCGTCTGTGACCGCATATGCGCCGTATTTATAAAACTGCTCGTTGAACATCAGTGCGCCCACGGGACAGTTTTCATCGTTTACCTCCCGACCCTGACCGTAGCCGCAAAGGGTGCTGTCAAGGGCGGTGACTGACGAGCCGAAGCCCGCAGAAAAGATCATTGCGAGACTGAGAATAAGTGCTGCCGTTTTTTTACCCGTCAAAGGTATGCCTCCTTTTGAAAAAAAGCTATCTATATCAACCGCAGAGCTTATTAAAGCATAGCCTGCAAAAGCCAAGCCTGCGGATAATAATAGCATACCCTTTTTTCGTCGGAGCAACACGGGGATTATTTTCATCCCGCTAAGAATAGTATACCGTATTTTTCGGAAAATACCACTACAAAATGGTTACAATATTATGTCAATACTACTTTTCAGCTGCTTTTCACACAGCTTTCACAAATCAAAAAGGACGCACGATATTTTCATACCATGCGCCTGTGCTTTTAATTCGGCTCAAGCCCCGAGATAGGACTTTACAAGCACCTGAAGCAGCTCGTCCCTGTCGATGTGACGGACAAGGCTCCGCGCATTGTTGTATGTAGTTATATAGGTAGGATCCTCGGATAAAATATAGCCTACGATCTGATTTATGGGATTATAGCCCTTTTCCCTCAGAGCATCGTAAATGAGCGTAAGATTCTTTTTAAGCTCGGCTTCCTTATCCTCGTAGACAGAAAATGTCATTGTCTGCTCATTGTTCACAGGCCTGCACCCCTTTCATCAAAATTATCGGCTGTGATTTTTTCCTATATAATATTATAACCTATATTTTCTGAAAATACAAGTGTTTTTTTAAATTTTAATGGAAAAATAATCTTCCAAATTATGGGGAGGTTTTTTGTTGCTTTCTGATATATTATATTCACTATATTTCAGGGATATTCTACATTTCTGCTAAATATAATCACAGTTATCCCATATGCTTTTAATACAAATTCTGCCATTCGGCGGGTCGTCACACGCCCGCTTGATTTTTTGATCATTATAGTGTATAATGATATCAGCGAAAATAATTTGCCGGAATGGGGTTAGCGGGAAATGGATGTGCGGTTCAATCCGATGAAAATAACAGGGATTTCTGCCTTCGGAGATGTGAGAGGTCGTACTGCGGGAGGCGTGAGAAGCGTTTATTTTGTGCTGTGCGAAGGGTATTACAGCGAGCTTGTAAGGGACATAACCGAGCTTGACCGCAGACTTTCCTCGGATGAACGGTGCATTTACCGCAGGATCACCGAAATTCCCGTTCCCGATGTTAAGGAATCGGCTCGGTACGGCGAAAAATGGGACAGGCTTCGGAAGGGTGAAGCTGTTCTTTCTGCCGAAAATGCTCACGCTCTCGAAAGGGTCTGCGGCATTTACAAGGCGGCAAGGGGAAATATCAGCCCATCCATTGAGAAAAATCTTGCTGTGACCCTGATGTTCCGCTCGGATAAGCTCCTTGAGGGAATGTGCCCGTCGGGAGGGAAGTGCTCCAAGCTTGTCTGCTCGGGAAAAATCGGCTACAAGGAATATTTATTCTGCCTGATGGCGGCGTTTATGGGCATTGATGTTATGCTCCTGTGTCCCTCGGAGCTGCCTTCTCTTCCCGAGGGAATGGAAAGGCATGAGGAACGGATAATCTCGGGTGCACTTTCTTCCGGGGCGGCAATTCCCGCTTATCAGCCCGTTTCCCAAACCGCTGCTCAAAATGCACCCGTTCAGCCTATAAAATCATCGGCAAGAGCCCCAAGGCTCACCACTCCCGAAAGGCATATTCCGCTGCCTGCCCCCTCGGGAACGGGAACAAGCTCTCAGAGAACGGCTGTCCTTGACCCGCCCCGAACCGAAGCAAGGTCCTCGGGCGAAAGATCCTTCGAGGAGCTTGCCACTCTTGCATCCTCGGTGGTGATGATAACCATTCACAACAAGCGTGGAAAGCCCGTGGGCTCAGGCTCGGGGATAGCTATCGGAAAGGATGGATATATCCTCACCAATTTCCATGTAACTGGAACGGGAGGCGTTTTTTCCGTTCAGCTGGAAAATGACGAAAGCATTTACCGCACAAGCGAGATAATCAAATATCACCCCGAGCTTGATCTTGCCGTTCTCCGAATCGACAGAGAGCTTATTCCGCTTAAAATGTTCAGCGGACGGGAGGAGCTGAGAAGAGGTCAGAGCGTGGTGGCGATAGGCAGTCCCTTGGGACTGTTCAACACCGTTTCCGACGGCATAATCTCGGGCTTTCGGAAAATAAACGGAGTCGAGATGATCCAGTTCACCGCTCCAATTTCGGGCGGAAGCTCGGGAGGTGCGCTCCTTAATATGCACGGCGAGGTTATCGGCATCAGCACTGCGGGCTTCAGCCGCGGTCAGAATCTGAATCTTGCGGTGAGCTATAAGGATATAATCCCCTTTATCGGCAATTTCATAAAATAAAGGACGGTTTTTTGCATATGAACATTTCCAATGCCTCGGAGCTTCTCTCGGAAGCCTCGGGAGCAGGAGGACATTTCCTGCGGTTAAATAAATATTCCACCGATTCGGAGGAGCTTCTTCTGCGCTTTTTCACCATGGCGGTAAGGCACGGTGCATTTCTTGAAAAGGGAATGGCTAATCCCACTGCGGGGGATATGGCATATTTTGAAAGCACCTCCGTTAATGGCTTTGCTCTTGACAGGGAATTTATCAGAGCGGCTGCAAAAAAATGCTGCTCTGCTTCGGACAGCGCTCTTTCCGCATTTTCCGACAGCATTTTCGATTCCCTCACCGCACTGAAAAACGAGGGCAAGAACGACAGCATATTAAAAAACACTTTAATTAAATTCCTCTGCTGGCTGCGGCGTGACCTTTCCCGTGCTCTTGCCCCTTCAAAGGAGAAATATCCCCCGAAAATATTGTGCAAAGGCGGGCTGACCCGCCATGAGATGATGGCGCTTTATGCTGCGGCAAGGGCGGGGTGCGATATTCTTATTGCGGAATATGACGGCGGCGCATATTATGACAAGCTCCCTCAGAACGAAAAAAAGGCTGAGCTTATTGAGGCGGAGGGCGGCGATTTCCCAAAGGGCTACACCCTTGCGGATATAAGAAAAAAATCCGAGGAACGTAGAAGGCTTGCCGCTGCTGCCAATGTTCCTGCAGTCTCTCCGTCAGCAGCTCGTGCACCTGCGCAAAAAAACGGCGGCTTCTGCGTGAATGCATGGATTTCGGGAAATATCTATGCGGACATCCTAACTGAGCAGGGCGCAAGAGGAAATGAACCGGACACCTATTACACCTGCTATGCAAGGATTAACGGCGCTGAAAATAAAATGACCTATCTCAGCGAGCTTTACAGCTTTTACATGAAGCTCAGAGAAACGAGGGAGCCTCTTGTTATCGACAAGGAAATGCCCATTCCAACCAATGAGGAAATTGCTTCTATACCAAGGGGGAATTACCGCACACCCGCTGATATGACGGCGGCGCTTTCTCTTAATATCGTCCATTCCGACCCCAAGCTCCAGGGCATTATCAGACGGGCGTTTATTTCGGTGATGGATATGTATTTTGCCGACGGGAATGAGATGAGAAAGGGAATTTCCAAGGCGGTATTTTTATTATGTTGGCTGAAAAAATATCAGAAGGAGCTTTTCGGCGGCAGCAGAAAGGGCTTTCCCTGCCTCATTATATTCGGCGGCTGTCATAATGCGGCGGAGGCGATGTTTGTTAAGATGATCGCCCGCTGCCCTGCTGATGTGCTGATTTTAAGACCCGATATGAGCCGAAGCTGCGAGCTTATTGATGAGCTTTTATACGAGCGGAATTTCACCGAATCTCTTCCTGCGGAGAAATTTCCCCGTGAGGACGGTGATGTGTCATTGGGAACGGTGGCGTATTACGCCGAGCGGGAGCTTGACAGCATGATGTACACCGATACGGGTATCTACCGCAGCCATCAGTATTCAAAGGCAAATGCGGTGGCTCTCAGGACCATGTATGAGGAAATTCCTGCGCTGTGGGCGACCGAGCTTAAATACCGCCCCAATTTCAGCGTTTCGGGAGATGTGGTGAATATCCCCGTTATCATGGCGAAAATTTCGGGAGTTAAGGACAAGGACCTGCCGAGATACTGGAACGAGCTTCACGGCATGGCTTCGGCATTTCCCGACAGCACCCTTGTTATCAAGGGAGAGCCGCTTACAAGCGAGGAAGGCTCCTGCGAATATGCGGTGAGCCTGATGAAAAAAGGCAGGCTCAGCGTTTCGGCGGTCAAGGCTCACAAGAATTACAGGTACGGCTTTCTCAAGGAGGAAACTCAGGATTATATTCTTGAAAAGCTGTCCGCATTTCTTGAGATGAATCTTATCAAAGAGCAGAATACGGGAGGGCTTCTTTACCGCATTATCCACATTTGTCTGAATATGAGCAGCGAAATTCTCAGGCTTATCCAGAAATTCGACTTTACTGCGGTCAATCCCAAAATTATTTACATCGCAACGGGGGAGAATGTCATTTCGAGAGCGGACAGTATTCTTCTGGCGTTTCTGAGCAAGCTGGGCTTTGATGTGATATTCTACGTTCCCACAGGCTATCAGAGCGCTGAGAAATATTACAATGCGGGTGTGCTAAGCTGTATCGAGACGGGCGAGTATATGTTCGATCTGCAGATTCCCGACCTGAGCAGGAAAACGGCTGACCCGAAGAAATCATTTTTCAGAAGAATTTTCGGAAAGGATAAATAAAATGAAAGCCAAGGATATTGCATTATTATGCACCGCTGCGGCGGGAGCGGGTGCGGCTGCGGGCATTGCTGCGGCTAACAACAAGACCCCAAAGGAAAAAAATCCCGCAAGACCCGACAAATCGGCTTCAAAGCCCCATGACCGCAGCGCCAAAAAAAGCGAGTCTGCAAAGCCTGTCAGGGCGGAAATCTCCGAAATATGCTTTAACACGGAGCAGCCCCTTAAAACCGTTTATTCTCACAGCGGCGCAGGGGTGATCGCCGTTTTCGGCGAAGCAGGCAGGCACACGGTTTTCAAGGCGGACGTGAACGGAAATATCACCTCTCTCCGCTGCCCCGTAGGCGTTTCGGGAGCGGCTGCGGGAGAGGACTGTGCGGTGTTCATTACTCCCCGAGGGGGCGTATTTGTTTATGATGATACCGAGAAGGAGCCTGTTCTCTGTGCGCTCACCGCTCCCGAGTGCGGAGCGTATTACGAAGGAAAATTCTATGTATTTTCCGATTCGCTGCTTTATATTTGCAGCCCTGACGGTGAGATTGAAAAAACGGTGAGCCTCGGAGCTATGATCGAGATAGCAAACGGGGACATCTGCGACGCTGAGGATTCCGACAGCAGCTTTACTGCCGCAAGGGTAAGCGTGAAGAAGCTTATTCCTCTCGGCAGCTCGGGACTGTTTGCGGCGGTGACGGACGAGGGAAATTCCTACATCATGCACAGGGACGAGGACGATTTCGTAAGCTTTGAAAAGACCTATGAGAATATTATTGATGTGTGCGTTTTCGGCAGCTTTGCCTATTATCTTTGCAGGCTTTCGACGGGATATGGCATTATCAAGACAGAGATAAAAAAACGCACCTGCGAAACTGCGGGTAAATATCAGCTCTGCGGTGAGGACAAGGTGCCCGTTAAAATATTCTCGGTAAGCTGCGGCATCGGTATTCTTTATTCGGACGGCGCTGTTAAATTCCTGCTCCCCGAGATATCCTCCGAGAGGGCAAGGGAGAAGGCAAGAAAGGGACTCAGCGCACTGAACGCCTCCTTCGGTGATATTCATGCCCGGGATGTTTTCACCTTTGGTGACGGCTGCGGATTTGTTTCTGACGGGAAAATTTTCACTGCAAGAACAGATATCGGGTGACGGCGCATTTATAAGGCTCGTCACCCGATGGGAATGATTATTATTGAGATATGGGAGCGGATTTATTATACTATTCCCATGAAATATTCCACCGCTATGGCTGCGATGACTACCAGCGCTGAGATTATAAAGCCGTGAAGCATGGGCGCAATTCCCGACCTTTTCATATCCTTGAAGCTTGTGTTCAGTCCGATGGCGCCGAGTGCCGCTACCATGAGGAATTTGCTCAGCTCCTTCATTCCCGAGGATACCGCTGCGGGAATTATGCCAAGGCTGTTTACTGCGGTCAGCGCCAGAAAGCCGAGAATGAACCAGGGGAATATCTTTGCGATATTAAAGCTTGACTTTACATTCTTCGCTGTTCCCGCCGCCTCTTTGCGCTTGATATGGGCGTTTATAAGGGCGAAGATCATTACTGTGGGTATGATGGAGAGGGTTCGGGTCAGCTTTACCATTGTGGCAAAGTCCCCTGCCGCTTCAGAAAAGGCATAGCCTGCGGCTACCACGCTGGAGGTGTCATTCACCGCTGTGCCTGCCCACAAGCCGTATGCCATATCCGAAAGTCCCATTGCCTGCCCCAGTATGGGGAAAAGCACTATCATTGCCATGTCGAAAAGAAAGGTTGCCGACATGGCATAGGCTATATCGGTATCGTCGGCGTCGATCACGGGGGAGATGGCTGCGATAGCCGAGCCGCCGCATATCCCTGTGCCTGCGGAGATCAGGTTTGAAAGCTTCCAGTTGATCTTCAGCGCCTTGCCTACGAAATGCCCTATCCCAAAGCAGGTGAACAGGGTGAATACCATTACGCACAGGGACATTTTGCCCACTTCAAGTACCATTTTTATATTAAGGCTCGCTCCCAAAAGGATTATGGCGAATTTCAGCACCCTTTTTGATGTGAATTTCAGTCCCTTTGAAAAATGCTCCGAGGGCTTTCGGAAATTGTTTATTAACATTCCGATGAAAAGGGCGATTACCGACGCTCCTATGAGATGTATGGGCAGCAGTCCTTCTATAAGCTTTGCTATTGCCGCTATGGCTATAGCTGCCATAAAGCCCGGCAGCAATTCGGTGATTTTTCTGACTTTGTTCATGTTTATCCGTTCCTTTCTTTTTTTCATCATAGCTTGATTTTATCATATTTTTATGATAAAATCAAATTATCATTTGATATCAGCTGATAAATTATTCTTATGGGAGGGCTTATGACCGATACTCGAATCGAAACCTTTCTCACATTGTGCAGGGTGATGAATTACCGCAAAACTGCGGAGGAACTTAACATGACTCAGCCTGCGGTAACGCAGCATATCCATTATCTGGAAAATTATTACAATTGCAGGCTGTTTATTTATGACAGGAAAAGTCTGCGGATGACTCCCGAGGCAGAAATGTTAAAAAAATACGCCGAAAATGTTTCCTGTCAGGAGAAACGCTTAAAGGCGCTTCTTTCCGAAAAAAGCGGCTGCCATCTGTCGATTGGCGCCACCAAGACCATCGGGGAATATGTCATTTCGGAGCATATCTGCGCTTTTCTGGGCGACAGTGCCAACCGCATTTCCGTGAATGTGGACAACACCGAGCGGCTCCTTGAGGCTTTATCCCGAGGGGAAATTGATTTTGCCATTATTGAGGGCTATTTTGACAGCAGCCGCTATGCTTCGAGACTTTACAGAAAAGAGCCTTTCGTGGGGATATGCGGCGAGCGGCATCCCTTTGCGGGGCGGGTGGTCTCTTCCGAGGATGTCCTCAATGAGGAGCTTATCCTTCGTGAGGAGGGCAGCGGCACAAGAGAGATCCTCAGGCAGCTTCTTGCAGGGGAGAATATTTCCTTTTCACGCTTTCCGAGGATAACCTCCGTCAGCAGCTTCGGGCTGGCTGCCCGTATTCTTGAGAAGGGCATGGGGATATCCTTTGCTTATCGGGCGGTCAGGGAACAGGAAAAGGGTCTGGCGGAATTTATGGTCAGGGGATGGGATATTGTCAGGGAGTTTAATTATGTTTACCTTGATAATCCCTTTTCCGAGCAGGCGGTGGAAATATTTGATTCCTATCGGATGATATGAAAATGCCCCGAAGTGATTTCGGGGCGGATGTCATATTTTATCTTGACATTAGCTTTGCTTTGTGGTATAATAAAAAAAGAAGCAGCCATGCTTACGACTTTGTCGTCCGGCGGTGTGCTCCAAGTTGATTGATTTTGTTACTAACATTATGTTAGCAGCTAACCGCTCAAGGTGGTGCTTGGGCGGTTAGTCTTTTTTATTGCGTCTGTAATTCAGAACGTCTATAATAAGGCGTATCACGTCAACAACAAGTGCTGACAACGCACATATTTCGAGTATCGTCATGTACATCTGCACCTCCTTCCCGTTTGTATTTTGCAAGGGAAAGAGGAGACACACCGCCTGCCGCTTATGGCTGCTTCAATTGGTACTATGTACCTCTTTTATTATACAGTATTCGGCAGATATTGTCAAATTACGATTCGGTAACAATGCGTGATGGTATTTGTATAAATCTCTGGTATTATACTTATTGTATATTTTGCAATAACAAAAACCGCCCGATAATGGGCGGTTTTTCTAATTGTATAATTGTTATATAATATTACAAATTGTAATATTACTCTGCGGTGAAGTGAACCACTTTGGACTGGAAATCTCCCGAGAGATTTACGTTTATGCCGCAGTTCATAAGGGCTGCGCCTGTATGCACTTCTCCTGTTTCGTGATTCTTATAACGCTTTTCGGGGTCCAGTCCCTTGAGCTTTATTCTTCTGCTGCGGTAGTTGGGTCTGCCCAGCACCTGAACGAAAGTGAATACGGCTTCGCTCTTATCCTTTGCAACGAACATCCATGCGTCCCACATATTGTCATCAAACACATTGCCTATGCGGTACTGATCGCCTGTTCTTACAAGGGGATTGTATTTCTTGAACATTTCTATCTGTCCCGGGATCTCGTTTCTGTCTGCTTCGGGTATCCTTGTTACGTCAAGCTCATAGCCGAAGGTTCCCACCATTGCCACATTTCCTCTTGTGGAGAAGGGTGTGCTTCTGCCTACGGTATGGTTGGGACAGTCGGATACATGGGCGCCCATTGCGGAGGCGGGATAGCAGATGGATGTGCCGTGCTGTATCTTCAGTCTCTCAATGGCATCGGTATCGTCCGATGTCCATATCTGAGGTGAATAGAAGAGCATACCTGCATCAAAGCGTGCGCCGCCGCCCGAGCAGTTCTCAAGGAGGATATGGGGATAATCGGTGGTGAGCCTGTTCATCACGTCATAAACGCCCAGCACATATCTGTGCCACAGCTCTCTCTGGCGCTCTGCGGGAAGTGCGTTCGAGCCTACCTCGGTGAGCTGTCTGTTCATATCCCATTTGATATATTCGATATTTGCGCTGTCGAGAATCTTCTTCATTTGTCCGTAAATGCAGTCTCTGACTTCCTTGCGGCTGTAATCAAGGACATACTGCTGACGGCTCTGGGTCATGGGCAGTCCTGCAATCTGTATCGCCCAGTCGGGGTGCGCCTTATAAAGCTCGCTGTCGGGGGATATCATCTCAGGCTCGAACCAGATGCCGAATTTCATTCCAAGCTTATTTACCTCGTCAACGAGATATTCGAGTCCGCCGTTTATCTTCTTTTCATAGACAAACCAGTCACCGAGGGAGCTGTTATCGCTGTCACGATGTCCGAACCAGCCGTCGTCCATTACAAGCATTTCTATGCCGAGCTGTGATGCCTGCTTTGCGATATCTATAAGCTTTTCAGTATTGAAATTGAAATAGGTGGCTTCCCAGTTGTTTATAAGTATGGGACGGCGCTTATCCTTATATTCTCCTCTGATAAGGTGCTGTCTGTAAAGGTCGTGGAAGGTGCGGGACATTTCTCCGATTCCCTGTGAGGAATATACCATTACAAGCTCGGGTGCGGTGAATTCACATGACGGCTCAAGTCTCCATGAGAAATCATGGGGATTTATTCCCATGACGAAACGGGTCTTTTTATGCTGTGTGACCTCCGCTTCCGCAAGGAAATTGCCGCTGTAGACAAGGTTGAAGCCGTATGCCTCGCCCATATCCTCATCTGCTGTATGGGATACAAGGGCGGCAAAGGGATTGTTCTGATGTGAGGATTCGCCCTTTACGGAATCTATGCTCTGCTTGCCGTGGTGGAGGCGGCAGCGCTCCATTACACGCTCTCTTGCCCATGAGCCGTTAAGGGTGATGAAATCATATTTATTCGAGTCGAAATCCACGCAGGCGGAAAGGACACGTCTTACATCAAAGGCTTCCGCTCCCTTATTTACAAGCTTCACGCTTCTTGTGATAACGTCAAGGTCGGCAAATACGGTATAATAAAGGATAACATTCAGTCCTGTGCGCTTGTCCTCCAGAGTGATGGCGAGTGTTTCCGCTTCATTTTCCTCCGCAAAGGTGGCGGGGAGACGTACGGTCATATCCTTGAGGCTCTGCTCGAGGATAGGCTTGCCCTTTGTTATCTCATAGGACACATACCTGAGATCAAGGGCGGACATTCCTTTATTATCCATGAGCATTATTGCAGGCTCTCTGTAATCGCCCGTGCCGTGGACGGGATATTCAAAGGGGGTGGTATCCATAAAGGTTCCCATATCCCGCTCGTTTACCTTGGGGGTGAAGGGGTTTTCGTCAAGGCGGAGGAGATAGGAGAGATCTTCATCGTCTGCTCTCTTTCCGAAATACACATGAGCAAGATGTCCGCTTTCAAGGGCGGCGAGGGCATATGTAACTCCTTTTCCCGTCAGGGTGAAGAGAGTCATTTCCTCGGTGAAGGTCTCGTTTCCGTTTATCTGCCATTTGTAGTAGGTGATCTCCTTTTTGATTTTTTTTGCGGTGATGAGGTTCATGGGCTTTTACTTCCTTTCATTTATCAGTATTCGTAATCTATGCAGGCTCTGCCGCCTTCTTCTCTTATCCCTGCGATAAAGGCGCCGAATTTTTTATGCTCGGGGTGATTCTGATATTCGTCAAGCGCTTTTATATCCTCAAAGTCGCAGATAAGCGCAATGTGGTAATTGCTCTCGGGTGCGGCTTCCGAGTTAATTACCGTTTCCATCTTCCTGATCGACGGCACGAGAGACGGCAGCTTATCCGCAAGCACTTTTGCGGCTTGGGCGTTTTCTAAAGCTGTTTTTCCCTCGGCTTCCTTCAGTCTGAACATTACGATATGCTTTATCATTTTTTTCGTTCCTTTCCGAAAAGATTTTTTATTCAAGGGGAATATACCCCGTTTTTTCGATTATTTCCTGTCCCTGTCTGCCCCGCATAAATTCGGCGAGGAGGGGGACGTTTTTTCATTTTGTGAGCCTCCTTATGTCATTCTCTTACGATATCTTCGGATTTTTCTTCGATATAATGCTCCGTTACGGTGCCGAAGCCCTTTGAGATCACTCCTGTGAGCAGGTAAAGCACTACTCCGAAGATGTTCGTCCATATCATTTCGGGGATGAATATCTGTCTGAACACCATTCCCGAAAGGTCATACTCCCACAGAAAATAGAAAAAGAGATAATGCAGCATGGATTGTATGAATATCACTGCAAAGTCAAGCCAAAGGAAATTTAAGATATGCCTTCTTAATATATAATGAAACAGCAGGGATATCATCAGGCTCGTCCACATGAGGATTATGGCGTTGAACCCTGTGAGCGTTCCCGACGCCGAATCGAGAAGCAGTCCGCAGACGCAGCCGTATAATACCGAATCAAAGGGGGCTTCCCTCCCCGCATAGCAGACTGCACAGGGAATAAGCAGCACGGGCAGTGCTCCTGCCGAATTTACCGAGGAGATGAACACATAGGAAAACGCCATCAGCAGTACCAGAAGCGCCTGCCTTATCACATAATTGCGCCGCTCCTTTTTCTTTTTCAGCTCTATGTTCATTTTTCAGGTTCCTCCGCCTGCTGTCCTGTTTTTATGGCGGTCACTTCGTCAAGGGAATAATCGGTTATCACAAAGACGCTTGTGAGGGTTCCCGGGTCTACGGCGGGGATTATTACGGCGTATTTTGACAGTCCGTTCAGCTCCATCTGCACCGATTCTACTGTGCCGATAAGCTGACCTGCGGGATAGTTGGCGCTTCCCGAGGTGACTATCACGTCCCCTGCATTGATATCGCTTTCCTTTGCTATATAGCTCATTCGTATCCTGCCCTTTGCCGCAAGGTCATAGCCGCCCTCGGCTATTCCTGCCGCTTTTGTGCGGACGGTGTACACGCCTACTGCCGTTTTCGGGGAATATAATGTTCTTACCTTGGCGGTGGACGGCGATATCTCATAGCACACGCCTACTATTCCTGTTTCCGTTACCACGGGGTCCCCCGGCTCTATGCCGTCCTTTTCTCCCTTATCTATGGTAAAGGAGCCGTAAGGGTCGTTGGTGGTTCGGGCGATGACGCTGCAGGGCGGGGAGAACTGATAATCGTTATACTCCTCCTTCAGCCCCAGCATTACTCTCAGCTCCCTGTTTTCCTCAAGCACCTTGTCATAATCTATTATTTCATTATAAAGCTCACCCAGCTGGGCTTTCAGCTGCTTATTCTCATTATAGTATTTCTCGGCGTTTATCACCATATCCAGCGATGTGGATACCTTTTCGGATATCCTTGAGGACAGATCCTTCACAGGCTCGAATATTACCTCGAAAAGATAGCCGCTTCCCGAGGAATAGCCCCCTGTTGTCACCGAATATATCATCGCTCCGATCAGCACTGCTGTCAGGGCTATGATTATTTTGAATTTTACGGAGTGGAAAAACTCCCTCATTTACCTACACCCTGACTTCCTTCGTTAGTTTCGGTCATCAATAATATTTTGCGTCGTCGTTTAATACCTCGTGGAGCTTCTCAATATCCTCAAGCACCTTGCCTGCTCCTGCTGCCACGCAGTCAAGCGGAGATTCCGCTATATTTACGGGCATTCCCGTTTCACTGTTTATCAGTCTGTCAAGCCCCTTTATCAGCGCTCCGCCGCCTGCAAGGGTTATTCCCTGATCTATAATATCCGCTGCAAGCTCGGGGGGAGTTTTTTCAAGGGTGGTCTTTATGGCTTCTACCACATGGGTGAGTGGCTCTGCCAAAGCTTCTCTTATTTCTACGCTGGTGACGGTTATATTTTCGGGGAGGCCGTTTAAGAGATTTCTTCCCTTGATCTCCATTTCCTCCTCCTTTTCCATTTTATCGGGAGGGAATGCGGAGCCGATGGCTATTTTGACATTCTCCGCTGTGCGCTCGCCTATGAGAAGGTTGTACTTCTTCTTGATATAGTTGATTATGGCGCTGTCAAAGGCATCTCCCGCGATGCGCACGCTGCGGGAGGTGACTATTCCGCCCAGAGAGATCACCGCTACCTCGCTGGTTCCGCCGCCGATATCAACTATCATTGAGCCTGCAGGCTCGGACACGGGCAGTCCTGCGCCGATGGCTGCTGCCATGGGCTCCTCGATTATATTTACTCGTCTTGCGCCTGCATTTTCTGCGGCTTCCTTTACCGCTCTGCGCTCCACTGCCGTTACTCCCGAGGGGATACAGATTATTACATTGGCTCTGGTGAAGAAAAAGCTTCCCTTCAATGCCTTTTTGATAAATTCGTCAAGCATGGCGGAAGTTATTTCAAAATCTGCGATAACTCCGTCTTTAAGCGGTCTAACCGCTGTGATGGAGCCCGGAGTTCTGCCGATTACTTCCTTTGCCTCCTGTCCCACATATTTCGGCTCCTCGGTGCGGGAATCTACTGCCACTACCGACGGCTCTCTGATTATTATTCCCTTGCCCTTCATATATACAAGGGTGTTTGCGGTGCCAAGGTCGATTCCTATTTCCTTTGTAAACAGCATTTTTTTATTCTCCTCTTACATGATTTATTTTTGCTTCCCTGCCATATTTTTTTCTCGGGGGATATTTTTCGCATTATATATTTTATTATAGCATATAAATTTTTTTACTACAACAGTTTTTTGGAAATTTAACCGTTTTGTTATTTGTTACAGACTGTAAAATTATTTTTTCTATTGCAAAATAATATTACTTGTGGTAATATTAGGTAAAGTGATTTTGTTCCTTAGAAGGGTGGTTATTATGACCGATTTCTTAGTCAGACTTTTTATAAAGGACAGCGAAAATGTTTCCGATATGAAGGTGCGGGAGAGATACGGCGTTCTCAGCAGCGGTGTGGGCATTGCCTGCAATATCCTGCTTTTTACGGTCAAGTACCTGATAGGCGCTTTGTCAGGCTCTATCTCCGTTATTTCCGACGCTTTCAACAACCTTTCAGACAGCGCAGGCTGCATTGTTACTCTCATCGGCTACAAGATGGCGGCTAAGCCTGCTGACAAGGATCATCCATTCGGGCACGGTCGGGTGGAATATCTTACGTCCCTTATCATTGCGGCGGTCATTTTTCTGATGGGCTTTGAGCTTCTTAAATCCTCGGGGGAGCGGCTTGCGAGCCCTGCAGAGGTCACTTTCGGCGCTGCTTCGGTGGTTTCCCTCATTGCTTCTATTCTATTAAAGCTGTGGATGTCCGCTTTTAACAATAAGCTCGGCAGGAGGATAAATTCTTCTGTCATGCTTGCCACGGCTCAGGACAGCAGAAATGATGTTATTGCCACGGCGGCGGCTCTTATCGGTCTTACGGCATCGCTTTTTACAAGTTTCCCCATTGACGGCATTATGGGTATCGTTGTTTCCATATTCATTATAAGGGGCGGCTTCGGGATTATCAGGGACACGGTGGACGAGCTTCTGGGCAAGCCTGCGGACAGGGAGCTGGTGGAGAAAATTCGTGACATTGTTATGGCTGATGAGCGTATTCTCGGTATTCACGATCTTGTGGTACATAACTACGGTCCGGGAAAAATGATAGCAAGCTGCCATGCGGAGGCAAGCAGCGAGGAGCGCTTCGAGGACATTCACGAGCTGGTTGACGAGATTGAGCGTGACATCGCTGAAAAGCTCGGCATTATGATGACCATTCACATGGACCCTGTGGATGTGAGCAACAAAGAAGCCATGAGCATCAGAGACGCTTTGAAGGATTTTGCCAAGGGGCTTGGAGACGGGCTTAATATTCACGATTTCAGAATGATCGCGGGGAGCGGAAGTCCTACCTTTATTTTTGATGTGGTGGTGCCTTATGATTTTTCGCTCAGTGAGGATGAGATCAGAAATGCCTTCGGAGGCTTTGCGGCGGATAATTTCGGCGAGGGCGCAAGGGTAGTCATTACCTTTGACAGGGATTTTGCGAAGTGATTTCGAAATGGGGGATCATTTATGAAAAAGAGATTTTTTGCGGCGGCTTTATCTGTGATATTTTTATGCTCCTGCTCGGCGGTTTCGGAGGAAATTGCTGTGCCTGCGGGAGGGGATGCAATTTCCGGGACGGAAACAATGACCGCTGCGACGGAGGAAACTGCGGTGACAACCATGGCTCCTGCTGTGACAGAGCCGCCTGTTATTTCAAAGACGGTTACATTTACCGCTCTGGGGGATAATCTTATCCATTCCTCCATTTACAATCAGGCGGCGAGACGTGCGGGGGGAAATGGCTATGATTTTGAATATGCTTATGCGGGGGTGGCTGACCTCCTTGACAAGTCGGATATTACTGTTCTGAATCAGGAGACGCTTATCTGCAATGATATTTTTGAGCCGTCCACATATCCCTGCTTTAACAGTCCTGTGGCTTTGGGTGATCACATGGCGGAGCTTGGAGTGGATGTTTTTACAATTGCCAATAATCACACTCTTGACAAGGGCGTTAAGGGGCTTTCTGCCTGCCTCGACTATTATGATGAGCGGGGAATGGTTCGTGTGGGGGCGTATCGTGATGAGGCGGACAGGGCGGACATCCGGGTCATTGAGGCGGATGGCGTCAGAGTTTCCTTTCTTTGCTACACCGAGAGCCTTAACGGGCTTAGTCTCCCTGCGGACACCAAATTGCAGATAGGTCGGTTTGACAAGGATACTATTATTAAAGAGATCGCTGCTGCAAAGGAGATCTCCGATATCTGCATTGTCTCCCTTCACTGGGGCACCGAAAACAGCAGTGCTGTGGAGGATTATCAGCGGGTCGCTGCAAAAGAATTTGCCGAGGCGGGGGCTGACGCTATTATCGGCAATCATCCTCATGTGCTGAGAGAGGTGGAGATGATAACCGCTGAGGACGGCAGGCAGGCTTTATGCGCTTATTCCCTTGGCAACTTTATTTCCGCTCAGTCGGTGGGCACCAATCTTATCGGCGGGGTGCTTAATTTCAGCGTTACGGTTGAAGAGGGAAAAGACAATGTTATAGGGGATATTGAGTTTATTCCCGTTATTACTCATTATGACGGCAATTTCAGCAATATCCGTCTTTACAAGCTTTCCGATTATCCGCCTGAGATGGCGGACGCTCATGGGGTCAGAAATATGTCGAAATTCAGCTATGATTATATATTTGAGTATCTGGAGAGCAAGGGGCTTTACGAGGGGAAATAATATTTGTATAATTTTTTATTATTATACTAAATGTATTACGAGCTGTTACGATATTTACACAGGTAATATGCTATAATTATTTTGAAAATAATTACATAGTTCTTTTGGGACTTGATTTTTACGGCACATATGTTATAATTATATTATGATTTTTCAGAGGAGGACACTAATATGGCAGAAAAGAAAAAGGCGGCGGTCAAGCAGGCTCCCGTTAAGCTCGCTACAGCGGAGGAGAAGAAAAAGGCTCTCGACGCTGCCATCGCTCACATAGAAAAACAGTACGGCAAGGGCGCTGTTATGAAGCTCGGAAAGGCTCCCGATTACAATGTGGACGCTATTTCCACAGGCTCTATGACCCTTGACATGGCTCTCGGCATCGGCGGCGTTCCCAGAGGCCGTATCGTTGAGATCTACGGCCCCGAAAGCTCAGGAAAGACTACCGTTGCTCTCCATGTGGTGGCGCAGGCTCAGAAGATGGGCGGCGAGGTGGCTTTCATTGACGTTGAGCACGCTCTCGACCCTGTTTATGCGCAGGCTTTGGGTGTTGATATTGATAATCTTCTGGTTTCTCAGCCCGACAGCGGCGAGCAGGCTCTTGAGATCGCTGAGGCGCTGGTTCGTTCGGGTGCCATTGACTGCATTGTGCTTGACTCGGTTGCGGCTATGGTCACTAAATCCGAGATCGAGGGCGAGATGGGCGAGAATCACGTTGGTCTTCTGGCTCGTCTTATGTCTCAGGCTATGAGAAAGCTGACTTCCGTTATTTCAAAGTCTAACTGCGTGGCGATTTTTATCAATCAGGTTCGTGAGAAAATTGGCGTTATGTACGGCAATCCCGAGACTACTCCCGGCGGCAGGGCGCTGAAATTCTACAGCTCCGTCCGCATTGAGGTCAGAAAGGGCGAGACTATTAAGGTCGGTTCCGAGCCTATCGGCGCCAGAACCAAGTGCAAGGTGGTCAAAAACAAGGTTTCTCCTCCATTCAAGGAGTGTGAATTTGATCTCATTTTCGGCAAGGGCATTGACAGAGTGGGCGAGGTCTGCGATCTGGCTACAGACCTTGACATCATCAAAAAGAGCGGTGCATGGTTCTCCTACAACGGGCAGAAGATCGGTCAGGGACGTGAAAATGCTAAGGAATTTCTTCGCTCCAATCCCGATATTATGAAGGAGGTCGAGGAGAAGATCAAGGAAAATAGGGACAGCATCGTTATGACCTCCAAAAAATCCAAAAAGGATGCTGCCAAGGAGGAGGCTGCCGAGAATGCGGCGGAATTTTCCGAGAATGAGCCTGCGGAGGAGGCTGCTCCCGAGCCTAAGGCTGCGGTGGATATTGACATTGATCCCGATGACGATTATGAGGAGTTCACTCCTGTTGACACATGATTATTTCCGATATTTCGCCCTTTAAGGGCAGCATGATGTGCATTGAGCTTGCGGGCGGCGGGCTTGCGGAAAATATGAAAATTTACATACATTCGGATATTGTCCGCAAAAATGGTATTGCCAAGGGCATGGAGATCTCCGAAGAGGAGGCGGACAGGCTCATTTACCAAAATGACCTGCGCCGTGCCCGTGAGAGAGCTTTATATCTCATGGAATCGAGAGATCATTCCTACAGCGAGCTTTTTGACAAGCTGGAGAAAAATTATTCCGAGGATATCTGCTTTGAGGTGTGCAGCCGTCTGGCGGAGATGGGCGTCATCAACGACAGGCGGTATGCCGAAAAGCTTTGCAGGCAGCTTTTTGAGGTGAAAAAGCTGGGCAGGTTTCGGGTCAAGCAGGAAATGCGGCTGAGGGGGCTCAGCTCGGAGATCATTGAGGAGACTTTGGAGAATTTTTCTGAGGAGGACGAGCCCTTTGAACGGCTTGAGGCGCTTGTTGAGCAGAAATATGAGCGGTATCTGACCGACAGGAAGGGCGTTCAGAAGGTGAAGAACGCTCTTGCACGAAAGGGGTATTCCTTCGGCGAGATCAAAGCGGTTTTAGATCTGTACGACCTTGATTTTGAGGAGTGACGGTTTATGAAAAGCTCCGAAAAGGACCTGAACAGGATAATTCTTGCGGCGGTTCTGCTGGTGGCTTCGGCTGCGGCTCTGATTACGGGCGGGCTGATGCTTGAAAAGCGGGACGCCGCTGTACCTGCTGTTGAGATAATCGAGGCGGAGCCTGAGAGGTCGGAGATATCTTCGGCTGATACGGAGGCGGCTTCGGAAAGCGATGCTGCTGAGCCGATCGTCGTTAATATTAATACGGCGGGTGCCGAGGAGCTGATGAAGCTTAAAGGCGTGGGTGAGAAAACCGCTCAAAAGATAATTGAATATCGTCGGGAAACGCCCTTTGAGACTATTGAGGACATTATGAATGTGAGCGGTATCGGGGAGAAAAAATTCGAGGATATGCGGGATATGATCTGCGTTTAGGATGAAATGCACTAACGAACGACGTGAAATAAGCGCTTTCGACAGCAATCTGCCGAAAATGAAAAAACCGCTTGACAAAGTAAAAAAAATATGGTAAGATAATAAAGCTGTCGGTGATACCGAGAACTTGAAAAAGGAAACCGGAAAAACTGATAAGTGATATTCATAAACGGTTCAAAAAGAATATACAAAATGTTCTTTGAC
>JALFVE010000018.1 GCA_022787085.1 Oscillospiraceae bacterium
CGAGAGTGTTAAGAGGAACAGGATAAATCAGATTTATGATATTCTCAAGCCTGTTGAAAGGGACGAGGATAGCAAGGAATTTACAGAAAAGTCTGAGGATAAGTCCGAGTCGGATATATCCGCATAAATATATTTGAAAAAATAGCTTTAAAGTGGTGAAATGTTAAGCCGATTATGCTATAATAGAGATAACAACGTATAATCGGCTTTCATTTTATGGAGGTTGATTACAATGAAAACAAAGTACACAGCAATATAGGTCCGCCGTTCCATCAGCGATAAGGATAAGGGAAACAATTCCCTTTCCATAGCTGCACAGAGGGAGGAATGTATCAGATTTGTTGGAGAGGGGGCAGACTTCAAGGTTTATTGCGATGACGGAAAGTCTGGTAAGGACGTTCGTCACCGTCCCGAATTTATGCAGATGATGTCCGATGCAAAGGACGGTCTTATTGATATAATAATCGTGAAAAAGTATGACCGTTTCGCCGACACCAAAAAGCTCATTGACAGGCTGATAGATGCGGACGATGTTCTTTTCGGATACATTCAGGAGAAGATAAGCGAGCTTCACGCAAAGAAGAACGAATACGAAAAACAGCTTCTTCTGATAGAACGCAAGGTAAAGAAGATCGACACCAAGCCTTTGCTTGAACCGTTGAACAGATGGGACGAGCTTACTATGGAAGAGAAGAACGCCCTTGCCAAAGTAATGATAGATAGAATTGACGTTACCGATGAAGAGGGTATCAAAATTCATTTCATATTCTGAGGAAAAAGCCGTCGGAGAGGAACGGTATTCTCCGGCGGTATATTAAAGAAATCATAATAGATAGCTTGTGAGTATAGGCACTGCCGTTTCTAAATGGGAGGCGGGGAGAGGTCTGCCCAATATTGATTCGCTCAAGGCTCCGGCAAGCTTTTTTCGGTGACGATAGACGAGCTTCTTTCAAGTGATGAGATCATCCGTGCTGCCGAAGATGATAAAAAGGAAAATATTGACAGGATACGCATGGTCACCTTCGGAATAATTGACCTTATGAGCATTCTTTTTTTCTTTGTCCCCATTTTTGGCGACCATTCGGGGGACAGGGTGGAAATGGGTTCGCTCTTTTCTTTAAATGGTGTTATTGGATTATACTATTGCTGTCAATGCTGTATTGTTGGGCGGGATGGCTGCTTTCGGGTGTTCACCGGTTTACGGATATTCTTGCCGGTGTTTTGCTGGGAGGTTTCTTCGTTTCCCTTTTTTCTGCGGCTTCAAGGCTTGCTGTTTGTAAGACTGATTTTGGCTCAGATATTGAGTAACTCTTTTCAATCAATGATTTTTGGAATTAATCATATGCAATTATCGTTGTAGAAATTACACAAAAGTCCTTGAAAATTGTCGGATTATATGGTATGATATAATAAATTAGTTATCCGCAATTGGCGAAGGAGTGATTTGGCTTTGGGAAAGAGACTTACTATCGGGTTTATGATCCATCATCTTGATAATGATTACTCAAAGTCTGTTCTGAATGGTGCTGCCGCCGCGGCAAGAGATCTGGACGTCAATCTCGCCATTTTCCCCGGACGCTCGCTTAACAGTCAGCTTGATGACAAGCGATTTACTGTTTACGAATATCAGAATAATGTTGTTTACAGCTATGTTTCTTCCAAAATGCTGGACGCTGCGGTGGTTTCTGCGGGTACGGTGGGCTCATTTGTTACCCCTGAGGTCTTTAAAAGCTTTCTTGACGGCTACAAGGGTCTGCCTATTATCACTATGGAAAACAAGGTGGAGGGATATCCCTGCGTAAGACTGTCCGGAAGCGGTATCAAGGAGATTGTTGACCATCTGATTAAAAAGCACGGGCGAAGGCATATCGCTTTTGTCAGCGGTCCTAAGGGCAATTCCGACGCTGAGGAGCGACTCGGATTTTACAAGGAGGCTCTTCGGGATAACGGAATTGAGTTTGACCCGAATATGGTGGCTTACGGCAAGTTTTCCGAATACTGTGTGGATATCGTCGGGGAACTTATTGACAGGAACCAGGGCAGGATCGACGCAATTTGCTTTGCTAATGATATGATGTGCAAGGGCGGCTACAAGGCTATTGAACGCAGAGGTCTGCGGGTGGGAACCGATATTGCTGTTACGGGTTATGATGATTCGGAAGTGGCTGTTTCTCTCAGACCAAGACTTACCACTGTCAGGGCGGACGCTTCCGCTCTCGGATACAGGGCTGTTGCGGAGGCGGTTCGCCTTGCAAAAAAAGAGTCTGTTCAGGATATCAGCTTAGGCTCTTCTCCTGTTTTCAGATTTTCCTGCGGCTGCAAAGGTCAGGCGGATTCCTTTGCGGAACAGGCGGCTTCAAGAGGTGAGGCTTCACTTAAAATAACCGATCTTATCCTTGCGGATCAGATCCAGAGATATGAGGAGCTTCTGGAACGAAGCACTGCGCTTTCTGAGCTTAGGAGTTTTCTCTGCGATGTGCTTGATTTTGCACAGGGCAACGGCATGGACGAGGAAATGCTCTCCAAGTCGGTTTTTCTGCGGATTTTAAATGATGAAAGACTTGATATTTCAGCGCCCGAAATTATTGTCAGGATCGCCAGAAATATCCGCATTGCTGCCAAGACCCTCTGCGAGGAAAAGGCTCCCGAGAGAATGATAAGCGTTGACAATATTACCGAGAATCTTACTGAGGCTGCGGCTGAGAGGATCATCGGTATTCATTACAGTAAGATCGAAGATATCACCTTTACACATTTTCTTATCAGCAACATCACCAAGGACATGACCATTTACGGCAATAATGTGGAGAAGTGCTTCTTTGCTGTGGTTAACAACCTTTATCGTGCTCATGTGGACAGCAGCTACATTTATGTTTACGAGGAGCCTGTGGTCCATGGAGTCAAAAGCAGCTGGATCCTTCCCGACACCGTTCTTCTTAGGGCGTATCACGACGGGGACAGGCTGGCTACGGTTACAGGAGAGGCTCAGAAAATTTCTACCTCGGCTATTCTTGAAAATATGTACACTCCTGCCGACAGGCGGCGCACTACTGTTGTTTTTCCCTTGTATATGAACGAGGAGCAGTATGGTGTGATGGTTTTTGAGATGGAGAATGAATATTTTCCGTATATTTACTCCGTTACTCCCCAGATCTGCACTGCCATTAAGCTCATAAATCTTGTTACTCAGCTCGAAAATTCCATTGACCAGATCCAGAGCAGGAATAATCAGCTGAGCAGGATGTCTATGTCCGACGAGCTTACGGGTATTTACAACCGACGGGGCTTTTACGTGTTTGCTAACCGCATTCTCAAGGCTCCCGAGAATGAGGGCAGGCAGGCGGTGGTTATTTTCGGAGACCTTGACAATCTGAAAAAGATCAACGACACCTTCGGTCATGAGGACGGCGATTACGCCATTGTGACTGCGGCTAATGTTATCAAGAGCAGTCTCAGAAACTCCGATGTTGTTGCCCGCATCGGCGGTGATGAATTTGCCGCTTTCGCTATCTGCGATGACAGGGAGATCGCTCTGAAGCTCCCCGAACGTATCAAAAGCATTGCTGCCGTTCACAACAAAAACAGCTCAAAGCCTTATAATGTTACGGTGAGTGTGGGCATTTTTGAGCTTATCTGCGCTCCCGGGCTTAATATCCAGCAGTATATGGATCAGGCAGACGCTGCGCTTTATGAGGACAAGAAAAGGAAAAATCCCGATATTATGAAGAAATAATTATACCGCCTGCAAAAAATTGCAGGCGGTATTTGATTATGCTTTATGGAAAAGATTTTCGGGTTCTCGCTTTATGTATATTGTCCATCTTACGTTAAGCCCATGATTTTTATGCATTTTTATAAAGTTGGCTGCAAGGTCTATGGTCATTGCGGCAATTAGTATCATGCTCACAGATTTGATATCCTTGGGATTTATAAGGGTTATTATTCCCATTATCGGCTCGAAGCAGGCTCCCATGAAGGATGTTATGATAAGCGCAAAGCCTATGCTTGTGGGCACTGAGGTATATTTCGTTATGTGGAGCGGTATACGCTCATAGTTCCAGTATTCAAAGCCGCAGAGCTTTTCCATTAAATGTCCCAGTATCAGCTCGCCTGCGGTGACTATCCCAAAGGAACAGAGAAAATATATGAAGAATTTCTCTCCCTTGGAGGCGTTTACGGGGATATCTCCCCAGAGCAGCATATTTTCGGGAGTGCCAAGCAGCAGGTACATTCCCGTTACAAGCACGCCGTAGCCCATCAGGAAGGGCAGGCGCATATTTCGGTTGTCTATAAAGCCCTTTGTGGCGGCAAGCCACAGGTTCTCAAGCAGAAATCCAAGAAATGAGATAAGTGCAAGCATTATTCCAAGTGAATATATATCATAGCCTTTTATCATAAAATACAGCCTTCCTTTCCCGAAAAATCATTTTTTTCGTTCTATGGCTATATTTTACTGCGTCAACTGCAACTTAACTTCAACCGAGGCTCAATTTTTGTTGAGGTTCATTCCTTCATCAGCGTTAATGTGAAGCGGGACCCCTTCCCGAGCACGCTTTTTACATCTACCGTTCCGCCGCTCAGCTCCGTTATCTGCTTCACAAGAGCCAGTCCCAGTCCGCTGCCCTCGTCCTTGCGGGAGCTGTCCGACTGGTAAAATCTATTGAATATCCTGTTTATATCCTCCTCGGATATGCCGCAGCCGTTATCCTCAATGGTAAATATCACCGAATCCTTTTTCTCCCGAAGGGTCATTTTTATGCTGCCGCCCTTTTCCGAGAACTTTATGGCATTGTCGATGAGATTTACCCAGATATGCAGAAGAAGTCCCTCTGCGCCGCTGTAAACCGTTTCCTCAAGGTCGATATCAAACAGAATATCCTTTGCAGACCATTTGGATTCGAGGAGAAGTATTGCTCTGCGTATCTGCTCATCCAGTCGGAAGGGCTCCTTCTTTGCGGGGATTGCCTGATTTTCAAGCTTCGAGAGCAATAAAATATTTCCCACAAGCTCCGACAGCCGCTTTGTATTAAACAGTATTTTGTTTACATATTCCTCCTGCTCATCTTCGGGAATATTTTTTTCCTGCAAAAGCATGGCATAGCCTTCGATGGCGTTTATGGGCGTTTTGAATTCGTGGGAGACGCTGGAGACAAAATTCGTTTGCAGCTCCTCCACTGCTCCCAGCTCCGAGGTCATCAGATTGAAATTGTCATATATATCCCTTACCTCGGTTATGAGCGATTTGGTTTTTAGTCTTACCGAAAAATCACGCTTGGACACCGTTTCCATGGCTTTTCCAAGCCTGGTGATCGGCGAGAGCACAAGGCTGCTGGCAAGTCTTCCGAACACCATTCCGAGTATTATACTGAACAGCATAAGCCAGCCTGTGGAGGATATTATCAGCCCGC
This sequence comes from Oscillospiraceae bacterium, assembly GCA_022787085.1. Taxonomy (GTDB): domain Bacteria; phylum Bacillota; class Clostridia; order Oscillospirales; family Ruminococcaceae; genus Huintestinicola. The sequence continues at coordinate 5,409 of JALFVE010000018.1, forward strand.
GGTGAAAATAATAATTCAGTATGTATGTGATAAGCTCCGCAAAGCCCAGCGTCAGGGTTATCACTAGCATTATGAGCAGGGTGAAGTATATCATTATTCCAAGCCCTGTTTTTTTCTTCTTCATCAGTGCTTCACCACCTTATAGCCCACGCCCCGCATGGTCACTATACTGAAATCGGGATTGTCCCTGAAACGCTCTCTGAGCCTTCCGATATGCACCTCCACCGTATGGGCTTCCGCATCCGATTCATAGCCCCAGATATCGTCCATAAGCTGCTGCTTTGTGAATATCTTCCCCGGATAGGATGCCATTTTGTACAGAAGCATGAACTCCTTCTGCGGCAGCTGGACGCTACCTTCGGGGGTGGTCACTGTCATGGAATCATATTCAAGGACTGTGGAGCCGATGGTCTGTCGGCGGTCGCTTATCATCTGCGCCCGCCTCAGAAGCGCTCCTACCCTAAGCACCATTTCATTTACATTTACAGGCTTTACCATATAATCGTCCGTTCCCGACACGAAACCCTCCCGCATATCGTCAAAGGCGTCCTTGGCGGTTATCATAAGCACGGGGGTGTTTATACCTGCGTCACGCAGGGAACGCACCAGCTCATAGCCGTCTACCTTGGGCATCATTACATCGGAGATTATCAGGTCATAATATTCCTTATCCAGCATTTCCAGCGCTTCACTGCCGTCTGCCGCTCCTTTGGCTATATAGCCGTTTCGGGTGAGCACTCGCTGAAAAAGCAGCCTAAGCTCTCTGTCATCCTCCGCTATCAGTATTTTAAACATTTTTTATTCCCGCTTTCACTGTGATATAATGTTCTTCTTTGCTGAACATTATATCACAGTTTGTCGGTATTTGCAAGTGAGATATTTTTATTCCTTTATTTTTTCACCTTTGACTGCTGATCTGTATATCAGGATTATCATCGCCGCAAGGAGTATTGACGTTCCTGCGTTTCCGAATGAGAGATTTTCGGACAGGTCGAGCCTTTCGCTTATCCCGAATACGGCAAGGAGGGCTGTGAGTATCCCTGCAAGTCCTTCTCCTGCTATAAGTCCCGAGCAGAACAGTATTCCGTTCGGGCTTGCCTTTTCCTTTTTATCCGCTGCAAGGCGGATCAGTCCGCCTATCATTATTGCAGCTGTAAGCTCAAAGGGAAGATATAATCCGATGGCGACGGGAAGAACGGGTATCCCGAGAAGCTCCACTGCTGCTGCGATGAACACGCCCATGAATACAAGCGCCCACGGAAGATTTCCTTCAAGCACGCCTTCCACTATCATTTTCATCAGCGTTGCCTGAGGGGCGGCAAGCTCCTCAGAGCCAAAGCCCCATGCGGCATTTAACAGCAGCATTACTCCGCCTATGGCGGCGGCGGCGGCGGTTATTCCGATAAGCTCGCCTATCTGCTGCTTTTTGGGGGTCGCTCCTAAAATATATCCTGTTTTCAGATCCTGGGAGGTATCTCCCGCTACCGAGGCGATTATGCATATCACCGAGCCGATTGCTATGGCGGCGGTCATGGCTCTTGCTCCGTTTTCACCTGTGAGCTTTAACATGATCGTACAGACAAGCAGGGTAGCTATGGTCATTCCCGAGACGGGATTGTTGCTTCCACCCACAAGCCCTGTCATTCTCGAGGATACCGTTGCGAAGAAAAAGCCGAACACTGCTATAAATGCTGCTCCAAGCAGCGATACGGGGACTATGGGCGCAAGCCACAGGAGTATTATTACGGCGGCGGATATTCCAAGAGTTGCTCTGATATCAAGGTCATTTTCCGTTCGGCTGCCGTTTGCTTTATTTCCGAAGCCCTTTAATGAGGCTTTGAAGGTGCTGAATATAAGGGGCAATGACCGTATCAGGCTTATTAGTCCTCCTGCGGCTACCGCTCCTGCGCCCATATATCTGATATAGCTGCTCCAGAGGGCGGAAGCGCCTCCCGTTTCATACATCTGCGACAGGGGGACTGTTCCCGGATACAGGATGGTTTCTCCTCCGAATATGGCTATGGCGGGGATCAGCACGAACCAGCCGAGTATTCCTCCTGCAAACATATATGAGGCTATTTTGGCTCCGCAGATATATCCCACCCCAAGCAGGGCGGGGTATATCTGGACGGAAAACATGGTTTTCAGCGCTTTGACGGGGAATGATATCACTCCCTTCGCCAGTCGGAACAGGTCGGTGACAAGCTTTACTATGGCGGCTATCCCCATTCCGATAAACACGCTGCCGGCTCCCGTGCCGCTTTTTTCTCCCGCAAGCAGCACCTCGGCGCAGGCTGTTCCCTCGGGATAGGGGAGAGTCTTATGCTCCTTGACGATAAGGGCGTTTCGGAGGGGTATCATAAAGGAAACGCCCAGCAGTCCTCCGCTGAGGGCGATGAGGAATATCTCAAGCGGGCTTGGGACGGGTGCTGCGCCTTCCTCTGCCCAGAGAAACAGGGCGGGTATTGTGAATATCGCTCCTGCGGCAAGGGATTCTCCTGCTGAGCCGATGGTCTGGACCATATTGCTCTCAAGTATGGATTCCCTTTTCAGTATTACTCGCAGGACGCCCATTGATATTACCGCTGCGGGTATGGAGGCTGATACTGTCAGTCCAACTCTAAGCCCCAGATATGCGTTTGCTGCACCGAACACCACTGCAAGTATCACGCCCGCGATAACCGCTGTTGCCGTAAATTCGGGGGGCGTTTTTTCCGCAGGTATGTACGGCTGAAATTCATGTTTTTTTTCCATGTGAACTCCTCCGATTTATACCGTTTTTTTTTCTTTCTCTATTTTTTACGGGAGGAGACAAAAATATACACCGCAGGGATTTTTCTGCGGTGTAAATCATAATTTTTACTTCTTGCTCTTTTTTGCGGGAGCGGTTTTTTCTTCCGCTGCGGGCTTTGCATTTTTCTTTGCGTTTTCCACTATTCTTGAAAATTCAAGCGCCTTGTCGATGCTGCCGTCGATCTTCAGCTTGCCCTTTGTGAATGCGGCTACGGGATCCAGTGTTCCCTCGCAGATGGCAAGAAAATCCTCGCCGCTGATTATGAAAAGGCAGTCTCTGTCATTGTATTCGTAAGGCTCAACGTATACCTTTCCGTTTAAAAGCTCAATGTAGAATCTGCCCTCTCCCTCGCCGGTAATATTTACCTGTACGGCAAGATGTCCCTCAAGTCCTTCGGGTGCCTGCGAAAGGATATGCTCCTTTGATTTTTCAAATATTTCCTGATAGGTCATTTTATTATCCTCCTTTTTTAGATTTGTCTGCCCTGTACAGGCTGCTTTCTGCGTATCTTCTTGGATGTTGTCTTGTCAAATTCAACATCTCTTATGCGCAGGCGGTGAAGCTGCTTTGCGGAGGTCACGGTCTTGTTTATTTCCTTGACGGTATCACGGAAAAGCTGCTTGATCTCTTCTGCGGATTTTTCCTTGCAGTAATCCTGATTGGGATATATTTCCGCTGTGATAACGCCGTCCTCGCTGTAGACAAGCACCTCGGAGATGAAATCTATTCCCGCAAATTTATTCTCAAGCTCTTCGGGAGACACATTCTCGCCGTTGGAGAGGATTATGAGATTCTTCTTTCTGCCTGTGATGAAGATGCGGTTTTTATCATCAACATAGCCCAGATCGCCTGTTCTGAGCCAGCCGTCGGGGGTGATGGTCTCGGCGGTGGCTGCCTCGTCCTTATAGTAGCCTGCCATTACTGAGGGGCTCTTTGCAAGGATCTCGCCGTCCTCTATCTTTACCTGACAGCCGTTTACGATAACTCCCACATCTCCTGCAAGTGAATGGTCTGTGGGGTCGGCGGTGGAGATCCGGGGAGAGCACTCGGTCATTCCATAGCCCTGTGCCATATTTATTCCCATGTCGATATATGCCTTCTGCAGCTCGGGACGAAGATATGCGCCGCCGCTGTATATTGTTTTAAGCCTTCCGCCGAAAACATTATTTGCAAGTGCTGCAAGGGGTATCTGGGGATTTGCTGCGGAGGCTGCTTTTATCTGCTTATATATCGTTTCTGCGATCATGGGCACTATAAGCATGATGGTAGGCGCATAGAGCTTCAGATTCTGCGGGATATGGAGCATGGAATCATTTACGCAGAGAGTTGCTCCATATCTAAGTGAACAGAGGATATCGCAGGTGAAGCAGTAGATGTGATGTATGGGGAGGACGCTCATTACTACGTCCTCGGGGGAGCTTTCGTTGTCCTGACACATTGCATTGTCAATTAGATTGCTGTGCAGGAGCATTACGCCCTTGCTCTTGCCTGTGGTTCCAGAGGTATATACTATTGCCGCAAGTGTTTTAGGGGCAATTTCGGGAAGCTCGGCGGGGGAATTTGCCTCCAGTATTGCGGGAAGCTCCGAAAAGCTTACATATTCCTTTACATTGGGGCAGGCTGCCTTTACTGCGGGTATCATCTTCTCATATCTTGCGTCATAGAAGAATATCGAAACGTCTGCACGGTTCAGCAGGTCGCATATCTCCTCGCAGGGAAGCTGTGCGTCAAGGGGGACTGCTGCGCTGCCGCAGGAAACTGTTCCGAAATAGCTTATGAGCCATGCATAGCTTGTGGGTCCGATAACTGCGGCGTGGAGAGCCTCTTCACAGTTTCTTTTGCTCATTACAAAGCCTGAGATGCGGCGGACATCCTCATAGAATTTATTGAAGGATTTTTCGGAAATATCCTTGCCCTGTCTTTCCTTAAGAAATACCTTATCGCCGTATTCTGCGGCTGCTGCCGAGATAAGCTGCTGTAAATTCTTTATGCTTTCCTTATTCATCCGACACCTCACTTCTGAAGCTCGCTGAGATATTTTACGGCTTCGCCTACTGTGTGTATCTCAATTGCTTCGGTTTCATCAATTGTGATGTCATACTCGTTTTCAAGCTCGCCGAGTAAGCTCATGAAATCATAGGAATTGAAGCCCAGATCTTCGATAAAGCGGGATTCTTCGGTGATGTCTGCGGGGTCTATGGCAACATAGTTTACTATAAGCTCTTTGATCTTATCAAGCATTTTCTTATCCTCCATAATCAAATTGTTATATCATTTCAAGTATCTGTCCGATGGTTCTGGTTTCGTCCTCGATTCCTCTGAACAGAACACGGCAGAGGTAATAATAGAAATATTCCATTTCCTCCTTGGACACTACTGCCTTCTTATATTCAAAATTAAAGCCAAGTCCGTTGTCCTCGGGACGGTGCATTACGGTAAGGTAAAGGGCGTGGCTTGCTACTCCGTTTGTGTACCACTTGCTCTTATAGGGGATATCGGGAAGCTCCTTGGTCTGGTTGAGGGTAAGAGGCTGATATGTAAGGCTTATGCTCTCGTAGCAGGCTCCCTGAGGTACGTTCCACTGCTTGTCCTGTGCCATTCTCATGGCGATGGGATCGTAGTTTGCGTGGCGGTAGAGCTTGCTCTGCTCTGCCTGAATTGCTCTGATTCCCTCGATAAAGGTAAGCTCGGGGTCCAGTATTGTTCTCAGCGGGAAGAAATGTATTCTGGAACCGCCCGAATATTTCTCCGAAAGTGTGCCTCTGCGGGCGATGCAGTTGATGATGGACACGTCCTTTTCATTTCCGTTGAACTTGGAAAGAACGGTGCGAAGTCCCATTGCAAGAAGGCTTGCCATGGGTACATTATAAAGCTCGCAGAACTTGATAAGGCGCATGGAGGGCTCCTTTTCAAGATTGAATACCGAGATCGCTGCGGAGGGGTCGCCGTAGGGCATCATTGCGCTGCGGAGATTGGGATTATTAAGCTCTCTTCTGGTGGTCATCAGATACTCGGGACCTGTGAAGCCTGTGAAGATAGGCTCGCTCTGCGATATCCTTTCCATCCAGAATTTTTCGTCCCTTTTCAGGGCGGGGGAGTTATCCTCATAGGCAAGATCCTTCTCAAGCTGCTTGATGAAGGACTGCATGGGGGCGGGCATTTCTGTACCGTATTTGATGGAGCAGTATATTTCCAGAACGCAGCGGTCAAAGCCGATGATGGAGCTGGAATCCATGGTCATATGGTTTACATTGAGGTAAAGTCCGTTATAGCCTCCGGGAAGCTTTACAAGCACCACTCTGTTAAGGGGCTTGCCAAAGGGATCAAAGGGTACGGCTGTCCAGCGGCACATTTCCTCGTGTGCGGCTTCCTCTCTCCATGTGGAGAAATCCTTGAACTCAATGTCTCTGTCTTCAAAGGGGACGATATACTGATATACGTTCTGCTCGTTTTCGGGATCCTTTACGAATCTCAGACGCATGGAATCAAAGCGCTCATATGCAATATATACGGCTTTTTTCAGCACATCAAAATCTACGTCGTCCTTAACGTAAAGTCCTGTTCCGATATTGAGTACCTGCGGGGGGCTGAAAAGCATGGTGAAATAGTGGAGCTTCTGTGCTGCGCAGAGCGGCCAGCATTTTACGGGTGCTCCGTTGATGACAATCTCTTTTTCTTTCATGTTCATTTTCCTTTCGGTTTACTTTTCTGGAACGTATTTGCCTAAAAATTCCTTTACCTTTGCTTCGTAAAGCTCGGTGTTTTCATAATAGGATGCGCCGTGTCCTGCGTTTTCCACCATGAGGATATCCTTTGGTGCGGTACATTCCTCATAGTTTTTCTCGGTCATCCATGTGGGTACGAAATTATCGCTTTTGCCGTGGATAAAGAGAATGGGAACGCTTGTTGACTTCACTGCATCAAGTGTGGAATAATCCTTGAAGCCATAGCCTGCTTTTTTACGGCAGATGGCGTCGTTTATATTCATTACGGGGAACTTGGGAAGATGATAATCCCTTTTCAGAATATGCGAGAAAACATCATAGGGAGATGTAAATGCACAGTCGGATATTATTGCCTTTACGCTTTTTGGCAGATCGGGCAGGCTTGACGCCATTACTACTGTGGTGGCTCCCATTGATACGCCGTAAAGCAGAATGTCCCTTTTGCCTTCATAGCGCTTATCCATGAGCTTTATCCATTCGAGGCAGTCATATCTGTCGAGAATACCGAAGCCTACATATTTTCCCTCGCTGTCTCCATGGGCTCTGTTGTCTGCAAGCAGGACGTCATAGCCCAGCTCATGGAAAAAAACGGCAATGGCTGCGTTATCGAGAGCTTTGCTTGTATAACCGTGATGGCAGATAACCGCTCCCTTGCTTTCTCCCTCCGCTTTCAGTATGTATCCGTTCAGCTTCAAGCCGTCTCTTGAGCTTACGGTGACTCTTTCCAATGGCTGGGAATTGAGCCATTCGGACCTGGGAGCGATCTTTTTCTTGTATTCCTCCCATGTTTCCATATCAGCCATTTCACTCATATCCACCCTCAGGACCTCCTGACGGGGGATAACACGGTTAAACAGGGTGATCGCTGCTCCTGTGAATACTGCTGTGCCAATGGCTGCTGTTCCCAGAAGTGCTGCGCCGAAAATGCTTCCGCTCATTTGATCATCTTCCTTATTTTAGGATTTTCGGGGTATTATTTCTAAAAGTCGAACCAAGGTCGAAAAATGTCTAAAAAAATATTTTCAGGTGATCGGTCATAAAAAATCGACCGATGTTCAACTTTTTTCATTTACAGTATATCACTTTTTCGACCGCAAGTCAATTTACATTTTTGATAAAATTATCTCTTGAACTGTAAATCCTTTTGTGATATAATTATCTTAGATTTAATTCGGAGGCAGATTCGTCATGCGGGACAACAATAAAAAAGAGCTGATTTTAGACGCTGCCGAGGCTCTTCTCTGCGCTGCGTCGGACAAGGATATTTCCGTGGAGATGATCGCTAAAAAGGCGGGCATCGGTAAGGGCAGCATTTATTACTATTTTGAAAGCAGGGAGGATATTGTGGACGCTGTTATCGAGCGGAGCTATTCTCTTGCGGTGAGGGAATATTTCGATGATGTCTGCGGCAGCAATAATGCTCTTTTTAAGATAAAGGCTCTTTTCGGCGCTGTTATCAAGCAGGAATTCCGGGACAAGCGGAAAAATATTATTGTCAGCTTTCACGTTCAGGACAATCTTATGCTCCACATGAAGCTGATGATGACTGCGGTGAAAACGATTTCGCCCATTCTTACAAAGCTCCTTGAGGAGGGCGGAAGGGACGGCTCTCTGCACACCGATTATCCCGAGGAAAGCGCTGAGATGATCGTTGCTATGCTCACCTTTCTCCTGGATAAATCCTTCTTTCCATCGGACAACGAAGGTGTTTTCCGCAAGCTCAAGCTTTACGCAGGGGTGCTTGAGACCTGTTTGCAGACGGAAAGAGGCAGCTTTGATTTCCTTTTCTCTCCGGAGGAATATTCCGAGGAGATGAGAGGCAATTTAAATTAAAAAATTCCCCTTTTTGGAATCGCTTTTTTGTTGAAATTGTCCTTTGACATAAAGACGGAAAAATATTATAATACCATTAAGATGTGTAGCCAATGAGCGTAAATCCGATCATTGGCTGCACTTTTTTTATTTTTATTGAAAAGGAGAATGTACAATGGATAAATGTGAAGCGATGGGAAATGCTACCATCGGCAGGCTTATGCTTTCAATGAGCATTCCTATGGTGATATCAATGGCGCTTCAGGCGGTCTACAATATCGTTGACAGCTCTTTTGTATCCAAAATGGCGGAAAACGGGGAGGCTGCTCTTAATGCCCTCACTCTGGCTTTCCCGCTCCAGATGCTTATGGTCGCTGTGGGCATCGGAACGGGTGTGGGTGTCAACGCTCTTACGGCAAAAAATCTTGGCAGGGGTGACAGGGAATCGGCAAGCAGGGCTTCGGGCAACGGAATTTTTCTCGGCGGTGTTATTTATCTTGTTTTTTTGCTGTTCGGGTTGTTCGGTTCGGAGGCGTATATTTATTCCCAGACGGATAATCCTCTCATCGGCTCGATGGCTTCGGATTATCTGAAAATTTGCTGCGTTTGCTCCTTCGGCATAGTTTTTTTCTCAGTTTTTGAAAAGCTCCTTCAGGCAGGTGGGCTTTCCATTTATTCCACCATCGCTCAGATCTCGGGTGCGGCGGTCAACATTATTATGGACCCTGTGCTGATCTACGGTCTTGGATCTTTTCCCGAAATGGGTGTGAGAGGCGCTGCTGCGGCTACGGTCATCGGTCAGACTGTTTCCTTTGTGTTGGCGGTGGTTTTTCATCTGAAATTCAATAAGGGTATCACAAACAGGCTTATTTATTTTAAGCCCTTCGCTGCTGTGATAGGGGAGATCTATTCCATCGGGCTTCCCGCTGTTGTGGCGCAGGCTCTTATGTCTGCCATGACATACGGTCTGAATCTGGTTTTCGGTCGTATCGGTGAAAATATGGTTACGGCTTACGGGCTTTATTACAAGATTCAGCAGGTGGTGCTTTTCATTGCTTTCGGGATCAGGGACGCCATTACTCCCGTTGTTTCATTTAACTACGGTATGGGCAGCAGGCAGAGGATAAACGGCGGCATCAGATGGGGACTTATCTTTACGGAAATAATGATGGCAGTCGGTACTGTTGTTATTGAGCTGGCTGCTCTTCCCGTTTCTAAGCTTTTCGGGCTTTCGGGCGATACTCAGGAGCTTTTCCTCAGCGCTATGAGAATTATTTCCCTGAGCTTTATTTTTGCGGGCGCTAACATTGCTTTCCAAGGGATCTTTCAGGCGCTGGACGGCGGTGTTGAATCACTTTCTATTTCCCTGTGCAGACAGCTTTTGTTCATTTTCCCGCCTGCGCTCATTTTCACGGGAATGGCTGTGAAAAATGCAGAGCACTGTTTGCTGGTGTGGTTCTCATTTCCCATTGCGGAGCTGCTTTCGGCTGTGATCGCGGTTATTCTTTTTAAAAGATTGTACGGTAAAAGAGTGGCGGGTATCGGAGAAAATTCGGGAACTGCTGCGGTCAAAAAACAGGCGGCGGAATAATTATGTTATAATATAAAAAAAGGGCTGACATTCCACAGCCCGATTTAATAAAAAAAATAATCTCTGACCGTTCTGTAGACAAAGACGTCAGATAGAACGCTGCCATCCGGGAAAGCGCCCGCCAAAGGAGTGTTGCCTTATTAAGGCAACCTGACGACGAGTGGCTGCGTTATAGCTGACGAATTTGTCTACAGGTGGGTTAGAGATTAGTATAGATCAAAGCTTCCAAAGCTCCTCGGCATACTGTCTTACGGTTCTGTCGGAGGAGAATTTGCCTGCGCAGGCAATGTTCATCCAGCATTTCTTGCTGAATGTGTTTCTGTCCTTGTAATCGTAAAGGGCACGAAGCTTGGTATCAACATAGCCCTCAAGATCGGTAAGGAGGAAATAGTTATCGGGCTTGTGCCAGCTTGCGCCGTTAATAAGCGAGCTGAACAGCTCTCCAAACATTCCGGTGTCGCCGTCGTTGAAGGTGCCGTCAACGAGAGTGTTGATAACTCTCTTGACACGCTCGTTTCTGTTGTAGATCTTTTCCTTGGGATTGTAGGTGGGACGGATAACATCAAGCTCTTCAACTCTTGCGCCGAAGATATACTCGTTCTCCCAGCCTGCTTCCTCAACGATCTCAACATTTGCGCCGTCATAGGTTCCCAGGGTAACAGCGCCGTTGAGCATGAATTTCATATTTCCTGTACCCGAAGCCTCAAGACCTGCTGTGGATATCTGCTCGGAGATATCTGCTGCGGGAATGAGCTTTTCTGCATAGGAAACATTGTAATTCTGAACGAAGATCACCTTGAGCTTATCCTTTGTGGCGGGATCGTTGTTAACAAGCTTTGCGATCTCGTTGATATACTTGATAATGCCCTTTGCTCTGCGGTATGCGGGAGCAGCCTTTGCGCCGAAGATAAATGCTGTGGGCTGGAGGTCGGGCAGTCTGCCGTCCTTGATCTGGAAATAAAGGTCCATGATGGAGAATGCATTGAGAAGCTGTCTCTTATATTCGTGGAGACGCTTTACCTGAATATCGAAAACAAAATCAGGTGAAAGGTCGATACCCTCATGCTTCTTGATATACTCGCAGAGCTGGACCTTCTTTTCACGCTTTATCTGCATGAATCGGTCAATAACCGCTCTGTCGTCAACGAATTTTTTAAGCTCGGCAAGTCTGTCCAGATCGGTCTCCCATCCGCCGCCGATCTTCTCGGTAATAAGAGCGGAAAGCTCGGGGTTGCACAGTCCCAGCCAGCGGCGGGGAGTAATGCCGTTTGTCTTGTTCTGGAAGCGGTCGGGGAAGATAGCATACCAGTCCTTCAGAACATCGTTTTTGAGAATATCGGTGTGGAGAGCCGCAACGCCGTTTGTGTGAGAGGAAGCAAATATTGCCATTCTTGCCATGTGGATAACGCTGCCGTCAACTATAAGCTTGGAATTTATCTGCTCCTCGGTCTGACCGATGGACTTGAGATACTTTTTCAGATGCTCGTTTATCATGAGAATTATCTCATAAACTGTGGGGATAACGCTCTTGAAAAGGTCGATATTCCACTTCTCGAGAGCCTCGCCCAGAACGGTGTGATTTGTGTAATTGCAGGTCTTCTGAACGATATCGAAAGCCTCCTTGAAGGACAGCCCCTCCTTGAACATGAATATCCTGATAAGCTCGGGGATAGCCACAGTGGGATGTGTATCGTTGAGCTGGAGAGCATAGCATTCTGCAAAATGAGAGAAATCATCGCCGTACTTTGCCTTATAGCGGCGGATAACGTCCTGAACGGATGCGGAAACGAAGAAATACTGCTGCTTGAGTCTTAAACGTCTGCCCTTGTCGGTGTTGTCATTGGGATAGAGAACATCGTTGATAGCGTCAGCCATAACGTTGCTTTCGGAAGCGCCCATGTAATCCTGATTGTCAAACTTGTAGAAATCAAAGCCCTTAACGCTCTCAGCCTGCCAGAGACGAAGAGTGTTGACAGCCTTTCTGTCAAAGCCGATAATGGGGGTATCATAGGGAACAGCCTTAACGGTCTGATCTGCAAATTCAACGATAACAGCGTCATTCTCTGCTCTTACGCTCCAAGCGTCGCCGTAATCGAGCCATGGGTCAGCAGATTCCTGCTGGAAGCCATTTCCGATGGACTGCTTGAAAAGTCCGTACTTGTATCTGATGCCGTAGCCGTTAAGGGGAATATCGCAGGCAGCAGCTGAATCAAGGAAGCAGGCAGCCAGTCTGCCCAGACCGCCGTTTCCGAGAGAAGCGTCCTCGATCTCCTCCAGGCAGGCGATGTCGATGCCGTTTTCGGAGAATATCTCCTTTGCCTCGTCAAGAAGACCTGCGCAGTAGAGATTGTTGAAAACAGCTCTGCCCATGAGAAATTCCGCAGAAAGATAATATGCTCTGCGCTTTGAATCATGCCTCTCCTCTGTTTGGTTCCAGAGAGGGATAATATCGCTCATAACTGCTCTTGCGACTGCATTGTGAAGCTGACGGGGAGAAGCATGCTTAATGTCCGTTCTGCCGTCCGTCAGAAGATTCTCGCTGATCTTTGAAAGAAACTGTGCCTTATCCATAAAAAAGTATTCCTCCTGTATTTATAATAACATACACAATATTTTACCACATTTTTCGCACCAAATCAAGCACTTTGCATATAAAACGGTATTTTTCACAGTTTTTTTAAGAATATTATAGCAGATTAATCAATATTCACCTGTTTCATATTACAAAATCTAAATATAAAATTCAGAAAAAATTATATCTTAATATGTCTCTCGGATGATATAATTATATGAATACAAACCGAATTTATTTATAGGAGTGACAGCATATGGCAGAACAAAAAACCAACGCCATGCGGATACTTGACAGGGCAAAAATAAAATACGCCGTTCACACCTATCCCCATAACGAGGGGGAGGCGGTTGACGGAGAAAATGTCGCAAGACTTACGGGGCAGGATCCTGTGAAGGTCTACAAGACGCTGGTCACAAGAGGTTCGTCAAACCCGTCAAAGAGCTTTTATGTGTTCGTTATCCCCGTTGAAAAGGAGCTTGACCTGAAAAAAGCCGCAAAATCGGTCGGTGAAAAATCCGTTGAGATGATACACGTCAAGGAGATAAACGGAATAACGGGCTATATACGGGGCGGCTGCTCTCCCGTTGGCATGAAAAAGCAGTTCCCCACCGTATTTTACAGCGCTGTAACCGAGCTCGATACGGTTATATTCAGCGGCGGAAAAATAGGTCTGCAAATCGAAGCGGCACCGGGCGATATCATTAAGCTTATCGGTGCAAAAACAGAGGATATCTGCTATTAAAATACATTGAAAAAGGACGTATTATCATGGAAATAAAAGGTTTCACATACGGCTGGGACAGCCACAAGGGAATGCTCGGAACTGAAAAGGCAAAAAAATCCATCGAGGCAATGGCAGCTATGGGCGGCAACTGGGCAGCCCTTGCATTTGCGGTAACACAGGAGAGATTTTCCTCCACCCGCTTCGGCTTTGATTACCGCCGCACCGATACCGACAGGGAGATCGAAACTGCAATAAGGCAGCTCAAGGAAAGCGGTCTCAAGGTCTGCCTCAAGCCCATTCTCAACTGCGAGGACGGCACATGGCGTGCAAACATCACCTTCCCGGAAAGGGAATTTCCCGTTTACGACGAAAACGGCAGACTCAAAAGCTACTGGAACGAATGGTTTTCCTGCTACACCGCATTTATCTGCCACTATGCCGAAATTGCGGAATACACAGGCTGCGAAATGCTCTGCATAGGCTGCGAGATGATAGGAACGGAGCATAAGGAGGAGTTCTGGAGAGAGCTTATCAGGCAGGTTCGTGAAATATATCATGGTCCTCTCGTTTACAATGCAAACCACGGCAAGGAGGAAAATGTCAGCTGGTTTGACGCTCTCGATTATATCGGAACCTCCGCTTATTATCCCGTTGAAAGGGAGGGCGGAGCCTCTGCGGACGAGATGACAAAGGCGTGGGAATATCACAAGACGGGGCTTAAAAAGATCGCCGATAAATTCGGCAAGAAGATAATTTTCATGGAAATCGGCTGCCGCAGCGCAAGAGGCTGTGCGGCAATGCCATGGGATTTCGTTCACAGAGAATATCCCCATGACGAGGACGAGCAGGCCAATTTCTACGAAAGCGCACTTCGGGCAATGTGGGACGAACCGTATTTTGCGGGATTTTTCTGGTGGGACTGGGAGACAAATCTTATGCCCGAGGATAAGATCGCCGCAGATATCGGCTTCGGTATCTATGGAAAAAAGGCGGAAAAGGTGCTTACGGAATGGTATACTAACAGATAAAATACAAGGAGCCGAAAAGCCGGCTCCTTATTTTGTTCATAATTCACTTGCAAAGCTTCACATATTTTCAAAAAAATATTTAATATCATCTATAGCCAAAAAGGGAAAAATATGTTATACTAAATATAAGAATGTGTTTTGCAGCATAAAATAATAATATTACTTTCTGTGGAGGATAAAACTATGCTTTCAGATATTGAGATCGCTCAGCAGGCGAAAATGAAAAAGATCACAGAAATTGCCGCATCTCTCGGTATCCCCGAGGAGGACGTTGAGCCTTACGGACATTACAAGGCAAAGCTTTCGGAAAAGCTTTTTGCCGAAACAAAGGATAAGCCCGACGGCAAGCTTATCCTCGTTACCGCCATCAATCCCACTCCCGCAGGAGAGGGCAAGACTACCGTTTCCGTTGGTCTTGCTGAGGCAATGGCAAAGATAGGCAAGAAAGCCGTTCTCGCATTAAGAGAACCGTCTCTCGGACCCGTTTTCGGAATCAAGGGCGGAGCTGCAGGCGGCGGATATGCTCAGGTGGTTCCCATGGAGGATATCAATCTCCATTTCACAGGTGATATGCACGCAATTACAGCCGCAAACAATCTCCTCTGCGCCCTTCTCGACAATCATATGCAGCAGGGCAACGAGCTGATGATAGATCAGCGCAGGATAATGATCGACCGCTGCCTTGACATGAATGACAGAGCACTCAGGAACGTGGTCATCGGTCTGGGTGGAAAGATAAACGGCATACCCCGTCAGGACAGCTTCCGCATTACCGTTGCCAGCGAGATAATGGCAATTCTCTGCCTTGCCTCCGACCTTGGCGACCTGAAAAACAGACTTGGAAATATCCTGATTGCATATAACCTCAAGGGCGAGCCTGTATTTGCCCGTGACCTTGGCGCACAGGGCGCAATGACTGCCCTGCTCAAGGACGCTTTGAAGCCCAATCTTGTCCAGACACTTGAAAATAATCCCGTTCTCATGCATGGCGGTCCCTTTGCAAATATCGCCCATGGATGCAACTCCGTAAGAGCCACAAAGCTTGCATTAAAGCTGGGTGATTACTGCATTACCGAGGCAGGCTTCGGAGCAGATCTCGGAGCGGAGAAATTCTGCGATATCAAGTGCCGCTTTGCAGGCTTAAAGCCCGACTGCGCCGTTATCGTGGCAACGATCCGTGCCCTGAAATATAACGGCGGCGTTCCCAAGGCAGAGCTTTCCGAGGAGAATGTTCCCGCTCTTGAAAAGGGTATCGTAAACCTTGTGACACATATCGAAAATATGCGAAAATTCGGCTTCCCCGCTGTGGTAGCTATCAACCGCTTCGGCACCGATACAGATGCCGAAATAGCCGTTGTTGAAAAGCTCTGCGGCGAAATGGGCGTACCTGTTTCCCTGACGGAGATATTCGCTAAGGGCGGCGAGGGCGGCACCGACCTTGCGAAGAAGGTCTGCGAAACCATCGAGAATAAGCCCTCTCATTTCAAGCCACTTTATGCAGATGAGCTTTCGATCCGTGAAAAGCTTGATATCATTGCTAAGGAGATATACCGTGCCGACGGAGTCATCTTCACCACACAGGCAGAAAAGGCAATTGCCGAGATCGAAAAGCTTGGCTTCGGAAAAGCGCCCGTCTGCGTTGCAAAAACTCAGTACAGCCTTTCGGATGACCCTGCAAAGCTTGGCAGACCCGAAGACTTCTCCATCACCGTCCGTGATGTGAAGCTCTCCGCAGGCGCAGGCTTCATAGTTGCCCTCACAGGAGACATTATGATAATGCCGGGACTTCCCAAGGCTCCCGCCGCCATGAAGATAGACTGTGACGAAAACGGAAATATATCGGGACTTTTCTGATAATTCTGACTTGTTGTTCAAACGTTACTAAAATTTAACATCTTAGTCTGATTTTTGCAAACTTTAGCAAATATAATAAAATTGTATGGATTTTGTTGTTTCGGTTTATACATTACCACAAAATTAAGGAGTTTTAAATATGTCAGTTGAAACCATGAAGGTTCTTATCTGTGATGATTCGATCCTTGCAAGAAAAAAGACCAAGACCGCTCTGACACAGTTAGGCGTTACTCAGATATTCGAGGCTGCCGACGGCGAGCAGGCAATTGCCGCATATAAGGAGCATCAGCCCGACATCACCCTTATGGATATAGTAATGCCCAAGATCGACGGAGTATCCGCTCTGAAGGCTATCCTTGCCGAGAATCCCAAGGCAAAGGTAGTAATGGCATCCTCAGTAGGAACTCAGGAAAACCTCAAGGAGGCAATCAAGGCAGGAGCATTTGATTTCCTCCAGAAGCCCATTTCCGAGGACCAGATCAAGGTGCTTATCAATAAGGCTGCAAAGTGATATAAAGAGGCATCCCATGCAAAGCCTCCCCCGTTGAAAGGAATGAAAATACTCGTATGTTTACTCAGTTTTTCGGAAATTATCTTTTAAACAAACAGCTTGTTGACACAAAGCAGCTTGCAGACGCTCTGGCAGTTCAGAAGCAGACCCGTCCAAGGCTCGGCGTTCTGGCAATAAATGCAGGATATATGACAGCCGAGCAGGTGGATATGGTCCATGCAGAGCAGCAGCGTGTTGATAAGAGAATAGGCGATATTGCCTGTGATATGGGCTTTCTCACTCATGAGCAGGTGGAGGAGTTACTCAGCTCTCAGGGTGCTGCACATCTCCAGTTAGGTCAGGCGCTTGTTAATTCGGGAGCCATGACAAATACCGAATTTGCCGAGGCTCTGAACAGCTATAAGAATGAAAACAGCCTGACAGATGTGGATTTCAGCGATGGCAGCGGCGCAAAGATCGACGAGCTTATCAAGAAATTCTACAATTTCGCAGATGACAGCCGCAGCGCATATCTCACCGAATACATAGCTCTTCTTTTCAAGAATATCATTCGTTTTATCGGGGATGATTTCACACCTCTTGCATCAACGAAGGTGACGGAAGCAGCGTCTGAGCTGGCAGCAGTTCAGAAGATAACGGGAGATTTTACCTGCTCCACTGTAATAAGCGCCCCCGAAAAGGCATATCTGGGCTTTGCGTCCCGCTACGCAGGCGAGGAGCTTACCGAGCTTGACGAGATGGCTCATGCCTCCTGCGGCGAGTTTTTGAATCTCCACAACGGTCTTTTCACCGTCAACGTATCCAACGAGATGAATACCGAGCTGAAGCTGCAGCCCCAGGATTATCTCGAAAACAGCGGCATTTCCGGAGAAATATATGTAATTCCGCTGGTGTTCCCGTTCGGAACAGTATCATTCATGGCTGTGCTTTGATAAGGAAAGCTTTCGGCAGCTGCTGAAAAGGGGTCTCGGGTAATCATGCATTATCTGTTTTCTCATTCGGCAGCTGCCTTTTATTCTTATAATAAGGAGTATAACAATGAAAAAGCTGTTGTTTGTATATAATCCCTATTCGGGAAAGGGTCAGATAAGCACTCATCTTGCCGAAATAATCGACATTTTCACCAAGGGCGGCTATGATGTCACAGCTC
Source organism: Oscillospiraceae bacterium (assembly GCA_022787085.1). Taxonomy (GTDB): domain Bacteria; phylum Bacillota; class Clostridia; order Oscillospirales; family Ruminococcaceae; genus Huintestinicola. Next base: position 23,173 of record JALFVE010000018.1, read on the forward strand.
ATCCCACCCAGGCTCAGAATGACGCATATTCCACAGTAAAAAGCTATGGCGGAGAATATGACCTGATCGTGTGCAGCGGCGGTGACGGAACCACCAATGAAACCATTAAGGGAATAATGAACGGCGGTCATCACGTCCCTGTGGGAACGATCCCCGCAGGCACCATCAACGATTTTGCATCAAGCCTCGGCATCCCCAAATATATGCCCGACGCCGCCCGGCTTATTGTCAGGGGAACCCCCGAATATGTGGATGTGGGAGCGTTCAATGACAGGTATTTCACCTATGTTGCAGCATTCGGAGTTTTCACCGAGGTAAGCTACGCCACCGACCAGCAGCTCAAAAACTCCATCGGCGCTCTCGCATACCTTATCGGAGCAATGAAGGAAGCGGCTCAGAAGGCAGATCTCAGCAAGAAATACACCCTCACCATAGAATGTAACGGCAGCTCTGTGACCGATGATTTCATTTACGGAATGGTGGCTAATTCCCTGTCCGTAGGCGGCATAAAGGGTCTTGCGGGCAAGAACATCCGAATGAACGACGGACTTTTCGAGGGACTTTTCATAAAGAAGCCCGCAACCATAATCGAGCTGAATCAGATACTTGCCGCCCTTATCAAGCATGAATTTGACTCTCCGTTTATCTATTATTTCAAGTCCTCGGAATTTCATCTCACCGCCCATGACGATATCCCATGGACCCTTGACGGCGAATACGGCGGAAACTGCCCCGATATCAGCCTCTGCTCACTGCATAACGTTCTGAAGATCATGGTGGATAAATCAAAATGCCTTGGTCTTGAGGACTGATACGGAAATACCGAAAGGAAATATTTTTTATGAATCATGATATAGAAACAGCGGCAGCCCGTGCCGAACAGCTCCGAAAGGAGATCGAGCAGCATAATATAAGCTATTATGTAATGGACGATCCCACCGTAGACGATTTCACCTACGACAGCCTGATGAATGAGCTTAAAGCCATTGAAGCGGAATACCCCCAGCTTGTAACCGAGGATTCGCCCACAAAGCACGTCGGCGGCTATGCCCTGAACACCTTTGAAAAGGTAACACATACTGTTCAGATGGGCAGCCTGCAGGACGTATTTTCCAAGGAGGAAATAATATCCTTTACAGGAAAATGCAGGGAAGCATTGGGAGAAGCACCTCTCTTCACAGTGGAACCGAAAATCGACGGCTTATCCGTTTCCCTTGAATATACAAACGGAGAATTTACCCGTGGCTCCACCCGAGGAGACGGCTTTGTTGGTGAGGACGTGACCGCAAATCTGAAAACGATACGTTCAATCCCCAAAAAGCTGAAAGAGGATATCCCATTTCTGGAGGTTCGGGGAGAGGTATATATGCCCCGAAAGTCCTTTGAAGAGGTGGTTGAGCAGCAGGAGCTTGACGGCGAAAAGCCCTTTAAAAATCCCCGCAACGCCGCAGCAGGCTCATTAAGGCAGAAGGATCCCAAGATCACAGCCAATCGAAAGCTTGACATTCTCATTTTCAATATCCAGCAGATAGAGGGCAGGGAGCTTTCATCCCACAGGGAGTCTCTTGAGCTGCTGAGAAAGCTGGGATTTCATGTTATCGACGATACCCCCGTATCCACAGATGAAGAGCTTACCGCACAGATAGACAAAATCGGAAACAGCCGTGACAGCTTCCCATACGATATTGACGGTGCCGTTGTGAAGATAGACAGCTTTGCCCTGAGAGATATTTTAGGTGCGACCTCCAAATTCCCAAAATGGGCTGCGGCATATAAATATCCTCCCGAGGAAAAGGAAACAAAGCTCCTGTCCATAGAGGTAAATGTGGGCAGAACAGGCGCAATAACCCCCACAGCAGTCTTTGAACCAATACAGCTTGCGGGCACATCTGTAAGCCGAGCCGTGCTTCACAATCAGGAATTTATCTCGGAAAAGGATATCAGGATCGGCGATACTATCCTTGTGAGAAAAGCGGGAGAGATAATCCCCGAGGTGCTGCGTTCTGTATCCCATGAAGAAGGCTCCGTTCCGTATAAGCTCCCCGATGTATGTCCCGTCTGCGGAACAGCGGCAGTGAGATTCGAGGACGAAGCAGTGCTCAGATGCCCCAATACCGAATGTCCCGCCCAGCAGTACAGAAATATCATTCATTTCTGCTCAAAGGGAGCAATGAACATCGACGGCATGGGACCTGCGGTAATAAAAGCGCTCCTTGACAAAAAGCTTATTGAAACGGCGGCGGATATATATTCACTGAAAGCGGAAGATATCGCAGGGCTTGAGCGAATGGGCGAAAAGTCTGCGGCAAATCTCATAAATGCCATCGAAGAATCGAAAAACGCACCTCTCGACAAAGTGATTTTCGCTCTCGGAATACGAAATATCGGTGCCGCAGCAGCAAAGCTCCTTTGCGGAAAATTCGGCAGCATTGACGGAATAATGAACGCTTCCGAGGAAGAAATATCCGAAATAGACGGCTTTGGCGGAGTAATGAGCGCCAACGCAGTCAAGGCATTTTCCGAGCCTCACTTTATCCATCTGATAAACAGGTTAAAGGAAGCGGGCGTGAAGATGGATTATGAGAAGGAGGTAAAGGACGACCGTTTTGCGGGACTGACCTTCGTTCTCACAGGAACCCTCCCAACGCTTAAAAGAGACGAGGCAAAAAAGATAATAGAAAGCTTCGGCGGCAAGGCAAGCGGTTCTGTTTCAAAGAAAACGGATTATGTTCTTGCAGGCGAGGAAGCGGGAAGCAAGCTTACCAAGGCGCAGGAGCTTGGTGTGAAGATAATTTCCGAAGAGGAATTTCTGGAAATGACAAAATAAATTATATGACCCGAGAAGAATTTTATTTTCTTCTCGGGTCATTTTTTTTATCCATAATTTAAAAAATCTGCCGAAAATTACAATTCCTTTCAAAGCCTTTTTTCAGAATAACGTAAATAGAAAAAACAATACTATTTCCAAAAGCAAATTGCCGAAAAAGCAATTTTTTTGAAAGGAAGAAAAGCAGATGAAAAGCGTTAAAAAAATCATATCCTGCATAGCGGCAGCGAGCCTGATGACCTCTCTTACCGCCTGCGGAAAGAAAAACACCGAAACGGCAGATCAGGGACAGGCAGAACAGAACTCACAGGCAGCGGCAAAGAATGTAACGGTGAGATTCTTGAATTTCAAGCCCGAAGCCGCCGCCGTATATGAGGAGATCGCAAAGGCATATAAGGACGAAACGGGCAATACCCTGATCGTTGAAACCGCCGCAAACAACACCTACGAGCAGACCCTCAGCGCAAAAATGTCCACCCACGAAGCCCCCGTTATCTTCCAGATAAACGGACCCAGAGGCTATGCAAACTGGCGTGATTACTGCCTTGACCTGACAGACAGCGATATTTATAACCATCTTATCGACAAAACAGCAGCAATATCCGCAAATGGTCTTGTCTACGGAATCCCCTACGCAGTGGAGGGCTATGGAATTATCTATAATGACGAAATAACACAGCGTTATTTTGCTCTGGAAAACCGTGCCACCGATTTTGTATCCATGGACGAGGTAGACAGCTTTGATGAACTGAAAGCGCTGGTGGAGGATATGCAGGCAAATAAGGACGCTCTCGGAATAAAGGGCGTGTTCGCCTCAACCTCACTTAAATCGGGCGACGACTGGAGATGGACGACCCATCTTGCGAATATCCCGATCGAGCGGGAATTTACCGAAAATAATACTGACCTGACAGGCGAGGGCGTCAAGAAGCTGAACTTCGGCTATTCGGAGAATTACCGAAATATTTTCGATCTCTATCTGAACAATTCCACCGTTGACCGAAAGATGCTTGGCTCAAAAATTACCGATGAATCTATGGCGGAATTTGCCCTTGGCGATTGTGCAATGGTCCAGAACGGCAGCTGGGCATGGTCGCAGATAAGCTCGGTTCAGGGCAATACCGTTTCCGAGGAAAACATCAAAATGATGCCGATTTATATGGGACTTGAGGGCGAGGAAAATCAGGGACTCTGTATCGGAACGGAGAATTACCTCTGCATAAACAGCGCCGCAAAGCCCGAGGAGCAGCAGGCAGCAAAGGACTTCCTTTTCTGGCTCTATTCCTCCGAAACGGGCAAGGAAATGGTGGTTAAAAAGCTTGGCTTCATCGCTCCCTTTGATACCTTCACCGATTCGGAAAAACCCGCAGATCCTCTGAGCAGGGAGGTGCTCCGCTGGATGGATAAGGAGAATGTCCGCACTATCCCATGGAGCTTCACAGTGTTCCCGAGCCAGACCTTCAAGAATGATTTCGGCGCCGCACTTCTTCAATATGCCCAGGGCAGCAGGGACTGGGATTATGTAGCCGAACAGGTCAGAAGCTCATGGGAAACCGAAAGCTCAATGCTGTAACCATGAAAAGCAAATTACAAGGTTATTTTCCGCTGTTCGTCCTGCCGACGCTGGCAGCGTTCACCATATCCTTTCTCATACCCTTTGCAATGGGAATATACCTCTCCTTCTGCAAATTCACCACCGTAAAAAACGCTCGGTGGACAGGTCTTGAGAATTACAGAAGAATATTTTCCGACAGCAATTTTATAAATGCATTGTGGTTTACAGTTAAATTCACCATAGTCTCGGTGATAACAGTTAATATCCTTGCCTTTCTTCTTGCCCTCGTCCTCACACGGGGGCTGAGAGGGACAAACGTATTCAGAACGATATTCTTCATGCCAAATCTCATCGGCGGTATCGTTCTGGGATATATCTGGAGCCTGATAATAAACGGCGTTCTGGGCTTTTTCGGAACGGATATCACCTATAAGGCAGAATACGGCTTCTGGGGACTGGTTATCCTTACCAACTGGCAGCTTATCGGCTATATGATGGTGATATATATCGCAGGGCTGCAGAATATCCCGAGGGATATCACCGAAGCCGCAGAAATTGACGGAGCCTCAAAGCGCCAGATAATAGGGCGGATAACAATACCCATGGTAATGCCCTCTGTAACCATATGTACCTTTCTCACTCTCACAAATTCCTTCAAGCTCTTCGACCAGAACCTTGCCCTGACTGCAGGAGCGCCCGGGAGAGAAACGGCAATGCTCGCTCTGGATATCTACAATACCTTTTACGGCAGACCCGGCTGGCAGGGAGCAGGACAGGCAAAGGCAGTTATATTCTTTCTGATAGCAGCAGCAATTGCCTTTATCCAGCTCCGTATAACCGAGGGAAAGGAGGAGGTATGATGAAAAAAGCTGATCGCATTGGCTTCGTAATGATGATACTGCTTTCTGTGGTGTTTTTATTTCCCATAGCAATAGTGGTGATGAACTCATTCAAAACCAAATTCAGCATAATGGGCAGTCCCTTTGCCCTGCCAAACAGCAAAAACTTTGCAGGGCTTGACAATTATATCACAGGAATAACCACCGCAGGGATAGGGGGAGCAATTGTCCGCTCGGTGTTCATAACGGTAATGAGCGTGGCAGCCCTTGTGCTGTTCTGCTCCATGACAGCATGGTATCTCATGCGTGACAGAACCGCCGCAGGCAGGATAATATACAGGCTGTTTCTGTTTTCCATGATAGTGCCCTTTCAGATGGTAATGTATACCATGACATATGTGGCGTCAGGGCTTCGTCTGAATAATCCCGTCGGAATAATCGTCTTATATCTGGGCTTTGGCTCGGGGCTGTCGGTATTCATGCTTGCAGGATTTGTAAAAAGCATACCGAGAGAGCTTGAGGAGGCAGCGGAAATAGACGGCTGCAGTCCCGTTCAGATATTTTTCAGGATAGTGTTCCCCATATTAAAGCCCACAGCGGTAACAGTGGCTATCCTCAACGCCATGTGGATATGGAACGACTATCTTCTTCCTTATCTGATTCTGGGAAACCGCTATAAAACACTCCCCGTCGCCATACAGATATCCATGCAGGGCGCCTACGGCTCAATAAACTGGGGCGGCTTCATGGCAATGCTGGTGCTTGCCATACTCCCGATAATAATATTCTATCTTTTCAGTCAGAAATATATAATTGAAGGAGTTATCGCAGGAGCGGTCAAGGGATAATTTTAATTTATTTTCGGGCGAAAATGAAATCTACGTCATGCTCGTTTTTAAGTTCTTTACCGTTATTTTCCGTATCCGCTTTCCATCTCAGCTCATTAAATTCCTCTCTTGAAAGATTGCTGTTGTCAATAAGAGTGTTGAGAAAATCTTCGCAGAAATCAGCATTTTTATCATCCACCCAGGGGCTTGAAATAGTATATTCCAGGTCGTCTATAAACGGATTGCTGCGGATATACTCCGTATCATCAATTATTACCGGGAAATTTTTTATTCCGTTTTCCTTTGAGAACTTATCTGAATTTAAGAAGGAACTGTTCGACAAGGTGTCTTTTTTTCCGAAAAGCTTTATTACAGCATTGGGAAAGCTTTCATAAAAGAATTTGCCGCGGTATTTGTTAAGCAGAACGGCAGCCTCCGCCCTGATAAAGGGCTCGCTGTCAATGATAGGAAATACAATTTCCTTCAGGAGCTTGTCGGTTTTGCCTGTATCGGTCTGATTGTCGGATATTGACGCTGCATAAACTGCAATAGACAGATCGTTTGTCTTATATCCGATTTTGCCCAGAAATGAAAAAAAGGATGTCATTCTTTTTATATTCGCATTATTAAAGCTTGTATAAATACAATATATGACAATATCAGCATAGCCTGTCTGCTTCAGCATTTCACACAGGGCTTCATTCTCGCTGCTGAATTCGGATCGGTTCATATATCTTCGGCAGAGCTTTCTGAGTACCCCTGCCGAATAATATGAGCCGGTACTGCTATAGCATCGGTAGCTTCGCAGAATAACTCTCAGACCATATATATTCACCGCAGCGTCAGCCGCTTCGTAAATGCCGTCTTTTATCCAGCCGAAAAAATGGTCGAGGGTTATGGGCAGAGACACGATATCGTCTCCCATATAGAAGTCGGGCTTTGTCCGTCTCATAATTATTTCGGCTTCCCTGAAGCGTTTGTGATAAACCGCAAAATCGATCAGCTCCGAAGTGCAGTCCGGAAAATTGCAGAAAACATACTGAGGAAGTTTGTTCAGGAAATCACAGCTGTCATCACAGAAAATCAGTCTTTCCATAATAAGCTGATGCATGGAAACTATTGAAGTGTTATAATATAACATCGTGTTCTCTTTATCTGAAAGCTCGGGAAAGGGGACTTCCGTGTCTGCGATCATGGTGAAAATGCAGCTGAGCATTCCCTGGGGCTTATCATAACTATAATCATATCCCGTCAGGGTATGAACAAGCCTGTCTATCGCTCTTTGATCTTTTTTTTCAAGCTGTCTGACCATTCTGCGGCAGCGCTTAAAATCCTTTTCACTAATGCAGTTGTAATTCAGTTCGGTGGGGGACTGATCGTTCATTTATATGCCTTCCTTTCGGCTGCAAACTTCGAGATGTGCGAGAGAGTTGTTAGACAGCCCTTTTTTACGCACAGCTCGGCAAGTTCGCTGATAATATCATCGTCAAGCTCCTCAAGACTGTTTAACAGACAGAGCACAGCGGAGTCGTTTCGTTCGAGTATTTCGTTAACCACGGGGATTTTTTCCAAATCTCCCTTAATGGCAGTTTTTATTGAACCGAATGTCTTTTTCAGAGTATTGAGATTTTTGTGGAGAATATTGCTGAAAACGCCGTCATTTGAAAATTCATCGAGAATGCTTTCGTCAAACACTACCACTATCGGCAGCAGCGAAAATGCTCTCTCAAAGCTATACGGTGGATGACCGCTGCTGAGAAGTTCACTGCTGTACGGCAGATAGAGCTTTTCGGGGGTGACAGCCCCAAGCGCAGCGATAACAGGCTCCTGCTCCATTATCATGTCCCAGTTGGAGAAATCCGAAAATCTCAGCAGCTTTTCAACGTCCTTTGAACAAAGCTTGTAGCCCTTTGCAGCCAGCTCACGAAAAAAAACAGCCGCCATTCGGATGATCTTCTTTTCCGCTTGACTTTGGCATCCTTTTTTATTCCTTATAGATCCAAGAAGGTAATAATAACCGGAGTTGTCTGATATTATCTTCGTGAGATAGCCGATTATTTCGTATTTTTCAAACAGCCTGCAGAATTCCGCTTTTTTATCATTGGCGCAGGCGTATTTGGGGATAAGGATTTCAAACAGATGATCCATGTAATAGGTCAGGGAAAAATTATCAGTCAGAAAGCTGCCCGGAGAAAAAAATTTCATCTCTCCGATCAACTTATCTGCGCCGATGATATCAGCAATTTTCAAGATGTCCTTCCTGCGTTCCTTTCTTATCAGATAGAAAATTACAGTGCTGTCTTTAAGAAGTAAATCATCAATTCCGATATCTATAAGGATGGAAAGGACGATATCAAAATATCGCTTGTTTTCGGAAAATACCGCCGCACGCCAGAGCTTCAGATAAGGCCAGAAACACATATAGCCCGGCATTTCCTTTTCCTTGCTGCAGCAAGCCTTCAGGCTGTTCAGAAGATAATATGACGCCTTGCTTTCCTTCAGCATTTCTTTAAATATCAGGTCGGATAATTCACCTAATTGCAGCGGACAGATCAAACCGGGCGGAAGAAAATCGCAGTCTAAGACATCCTCGTTTACAGCTATGGCATGACGAAGCAGGATCGTAAATGCAGGCAGCATTTTGGAATCAATTGCTGTTTGGATATCGCTTATGAAATCCTCCTTGCTGCCTGCTCTTACATGAGCGTCAAAGGCTTTGAAAAAATCCATCGGAAGTTTTTTCAGATCGGCATAGTAAAATGTATTAAAAAAGCTCATAAATTAATCTCAGTCCTCATATCTGACCAGCTCCACCCAATCGGGAACATAATCAAGGTTAAAATACGAGAAGGGCGAATCGTCTGAATTTGTGGGAACAAAAAATGTGGTGCGGTAAGAGGGCTTTTTATCGGGAAATGCCCCGCAGGCATCGGAGAAGAAAAACAGTCCCTTGAGCTTTTTGCCTCGGTTTTTCCTTGAGAAATTATCGGCATATTCAAAGACGCATCTGAAATCGGTGCCCCCCCAGCCGCCGGGATTGTAATTCGTCACAAGGCTGTCTGCGTCCTTCCTTGAGCGGATCTTCTTTTCCATGGTTATCTCGGTGTCAAAGGTCACAACATTTATATTCACCGAGCTTTTGATATTCATCTGGGTAAAGAGTGTGTATATCTGGCGAAGAAAGTTTGACGCAGTCTCTCCGCCGCAGGAGCCTGAGACATCTATTGCGATAATGATATCGCTGGCACAGCAAAGCTCTCTTGTTTCGCAAAGCTCAACGATCGGCGTGTTGTCCAGATTATCGAGCCCCCAGTGATACATCATTATGTCAAGAGTGTCGGGATCCTCGGCAACTACCTCTTTGAGTGCAAATCTTTTCAGATATTCAATGTAGGAAAAGCGGCTGAATCTGTCGGGAGGCTTCGGAGTGAAAAACATATTTCCCGCCTGACTGCCATAGCTTTGGCTTGCTGCAGAGTGCTGCGCAGCAGTCAGCAGCCTTGTCCATTCCTCCTCATCCTTTTTCAGGGATTCCTTTAGCTCAGAGATGGAGACTGAGATCTGAGCGGAGCCGTCCTCCTGTTCGTCCGATGGCTGTGACTGAGGAGAATCCTGTATCGAGGGAGGGGGGGTGTTATTTTTTTCATCATTATCACGCTTGGTGTACCAGAGGCTGTGATCGTCCTCCTTGAGCTTTTGGACAACCGAGAAAAGACGGCTGCGGAAGGCTGTGCTTTTCTCAGCTTTGTCATAAAACTCGGAGGTCGTCCTGCTGCCGCAGTCATCCAGAAGCTTGTTTATTTCCGCTAAAATGTTCATGGGAGCGCTGATGGCATTAGCCTCATGCATCATGCTGAAAACCGCCATATCTGCCGCTGCTTCAAAGAGCTTGTCATTCTGAGTGGTCATGGAGGGGTGGAGCAGGAGAGAATGAAGCACGGAATGGATAATGGTATTTATGAGCTTCTGCTTGTTTTTGGAATAAATCCCGATCACCCATTTGGGATTATAATAGAGAAAGCTGTAATCTGAGCACATGGAGGGGATCAGGTCGGAAGCCTCCGCTCTGAGCGAGTAAATGGGCTTCATCATGTAGGGGAAATCTGCCGCTGCCTTTCTTGTGGTATGGGAGATAATATCCGCCGAGAGCTCCAGCTCCTCCGCCGTAAACTGTGTGGGATCCTTCATAAGATCGACCGTCCTTTCAAAGTTATGAAGCCGAGGCAACCTTCTTCATTTTCTTCTTTATCTGGCTGTCGGCAGTGGTGATCTCGTCAAGATACTTGCTGAAACGGGAATTGCCCATTATAACGATCGCCTTGACGATATCGCTGTCGGAAAGGATCCCGCTCATAAATATCTCGATCTCACCGTTCTTGCCGTAAAGCTTCTCCACAAAATCCAGGATGTTGTTCATGCTCTCGTTAACGCCTGTGTTATTGCCCGAAACTGCAGTCTTGTGGAGCTTTCTCTTCATACATTCGATAAGCATGAAGCGGACGCTGATGTTGCAGCCTGTGAGCTTTTTGATGATGCTCTTGTCAGCCTTGCCATCAATAATAAGGTCGATCTCCTCCTCGGAAATAGTATCCTTCACAAGGCGGTAATAGTTGTAAAAATCATCTGCCTCGGAGGGAACGGAGATGTACTGCTCAACAAGCTCTGCGGAAATGGGGAAATTGTTCTTCTCATAGGAGTCGATGGTGATGGAAAGCTCCTCCCAGCCTCTCGGAGTAACAACGCTGCTTGTGCTTTCATCAAAGGTGTAAAGCGCCTGCTCGTTTGTGGTGATATATGCCGTAACAATGGGGTTAAGTGAACGCTTTGCGGCATAATCGAGCCAAGCCTTGCTGTCGGGAACAACATTGATAACTCTGAGACGGTCACGGGTCACAGCGTCGAACTCCTTAACGCTCTTGTTGTACTCGGGGGGATTTCCCGCCATGATAAGTATCCAGCCCTCAGGGATCATGCTCTGACCCAGAGTCTTGTTCTGGAAGAGCTGGAGCATGGGAGCGGAAAGGCTTTCGGATGCGCAGTTTACCTCGTCGATAAAAAGAATACCGTTGGGATTACCTGTTCTTTCGATCTCATCTCTTACCGAAGCAACTATTTCGCTGGCGGTATATTCCGTAACGGAAACGGGCTCGCCGCCGTAGGTCTTTGTAACGAGCTTGGGGAGACCAAGAGCGCTCTGTCTTGTGTGGTGAGTGATGGAGTAGGAAACAAAGCCCAGCCCCAGCTTTTCGGCTGTCTGTCTGGGGATATCGGTCTTTCCGATGCCTGCAGGGCCGATGAGCATTACGGGACGCTGCCTGTTAACGGGAATGATAAATTCACCCGAGGGTGCCTTTTCCAGATAAGAGATGCAGATGTTTTCGAGCTCCTTTGCAGCCTGTGCGATAGAGATGGAGTGTGCTGCCGAAGCGATGATCTTTTCCTTTGCCATAATAAATACCTCCGTAAAATTATTCTGAGTTCTTTCTCATTGATATTATTGTATCATATGATTTTTTATAGTTTTCTTCAAATTTGAAGAAAACTATTTTCCGTTTCTGATGATATACTTGTTGAGGATATTGAGAGCCTCTGTCCTTTTTTCCGAGCTTGCCTTGCCGATAAGCTCGCTGAGCTGGAGATTATTGAAGCAGTGCTGTTCAAGCATGGTGCTGAGAAGGAGAGGTATCTGAGTGATAATGTCCGCAGCGCAGCCACGGCTCAGATCCTCATCGGTGATGAATTTAATTCCGCTGCTCAGCAGCCTGCGGAAAAACTGAGGAATGTGCTTTTTGCTCTGGACGATGAAATTGTTGATCAAAAACATATCCGCATTGAGAGCATTGCTTCTGATATCAAAGCTGAACCTGTCCTTGCCGATAAGCTCCAGGCGATCGAATAATTCATTTCGGATATTGATGTTTGAGAATGACGATATAACATGGAAGGGACGGAAGGTGAGCCGTTCGCCCAGCACGGGGGTGAAATAATCAATGATTATTTCACGGCTGGCAGCCGAATAGGAGAGGGGATTCATATTCAGCTGCATAATAATATCGGTAATATCTATGAAATAAAGCCCCAGCCTGCTCATTGCAGATAGCTCCGCCTTGGCGTTATCCGATAAAGTCACATGGGTGAAAAGCCTTCTTTTCAGCAAAGAGAAAGAGTCATTTGAGACTTCAATATTATTCATAAATTCCGAAACTGCCGCAGGAACATTTTCAGCGCTTCGGATCTCGGGAATGTATCTGATGCAGGTATCGTAAATATACTCCACAAAAGGTCTCCTGAGATTTGCAAAACTAAATTCCATGGTGTTGTTTTTATTTATGAAAACACCGGCTATCTGATCTGCTGAGAAGTCTTCCATGAGAATATCCATGATGTCGGTCATGCCGTTATCGAAAAGGTAGCAGAGAAGCTCAGGCTGGATGAAGGAGGAAATATCAGAGATCATTTCCTTGCAGTATTCAAGGCAGTCAACTCGCCGCATGACCGCTGCCGCAGTAATTATATCCTTGAAATCATTGGCGGGATACATTCCGATTTTGTGGAGACCGTCCTTAATTGCCTTTTCCAGAAGCGTCAGGGCGGCGGGATCGTTTTTTGTAATTGCGTTCTGCACTGTTGTGAGAAGAATATTATTTGTATCATAGCTAAAATACTCATCGAGAAATTCCTGAGGAAAACGTGCTGCGTAGGCAGTCATAATATTTGAAATTGAGATGAATGAGATGGAGTCAAAGCCGATATTGGCTCCGAAGAAGCCCGAGAGGTTCGAGCAGAAGTCCTTCAGAAGCTCGGAATATTCCTTGGCAGAGCAGCTGTTGATGCAGTCGGCTGCTTTGATAGAAAGCAGTCGGTTGTTCAGGTTAGTCATGGCTTGAAAGCTCCTTTCAATGACTGATTTTGGTTATCGGGAAGGGAAGACGGAGCATAAAGCTCTTTGTGCGCAAGAATATATTTATTGATGACATTCAGCGCATTTGTCCTTTTATTCTGAGCTGCAATGAAGATCAGGTCGGTGAGCTGAGCGCGGCTGAAATCACATTGGCGGAGCAGATCACCGAGCAGCTTGGGATACATTGTGAGAATTTCGGCGAGTCCGCTTTTTTTCAGATCCTCGTCTGTAATGAAGCCGCAGCCGTATTTTAAAAGCCTGTGGCAAAAGGGCAGTGACAATCTTCTGTTGTGATTTGTCAGTGCATTTAAAATTAAATCGTCCTGCAAAATCGCCTTTGAGGAAAGATCGAAGCATATCCTGTCGGTGCCGATCAGATTCATAATGTCGATGACGCTTTTTTTCAGACTTTCGGTATTGATATAGGCAGAAAAATAAAAAAGTCTGACCGTAAGCTTTTGATCAAAAACGGGGAAATAATGCTCCTTCAGCTTTTCAGGGAAATCCTTGTCGGGATATTCCGGCAGTTCTAATGCCAGCTTGTAAACTATATCGGTAATATCCTTTAAATGCAGTCCCAGCCGCTTCATTGAGGCAAGCTTTGAAATGGTCCTGTCCGAAAAGCAGCCGTAACTGAGGCAGCCTAACATCGAAAGGAACTTGTCACCTAAGAACTCCGAAACAGCATCGGGGATATTGCTGCTTGCCCTGATACGGGGGATATATCTCACGCAGATATCATAGCAGATATCAATATAATTATGGGCTGATGGGATGTTTTGACCGAGAGAGAAGGAGCTTATGTCAGGGGTCAGAAAGGCTTTTATCTCGTCCTCCGTCCTGCCTGTGAGGATATTATCCAGGATATCCGTAAGCTCATTTTCCTGAAGATAAAAGAGCGTATCGGTGAATATCAGCTCGGAAAAATTATTTGTATTATCTTTGATGTACTTAATGCATTGAGCATTGTTTGAAAAGATCACCATGGATACAAGCCATTTTTTTTCGTAGTCCACCAGTTTATTGATATCAAGCTTTTTCAGTATGGTGAGAGCGGCGGGGGAATTGTCTGAAATTGCGTTTGCTGCTGCGCTGTAAACGGAATTTTTCAGAATTGCGGGAATGGTTTTTTCTTCAAATTCCGCAGGATAGCCTGAGGCGAATGCTGTCAGCAGCTTAATGGCATTGTCGGTCAGCGCAGCGTCAATATTTGAAAAGCCGCAGAAGGAATATTGTTCAAATATCCTGATGTATTCATCCAGAAGTCTTGAAAAATCCTCCGATGAACCACATTTTATACAGCTTGATGTTTCGGAAATAAGAACAATGCCGCTGGTATCATCCATTTCGATGTCCCCCTTTCAAAGCGTCATGGATGCCGTATCCGCCTGAAAGCGAATATTTGTTGAGAATATTCAGAGATTCTACCCTTTTTGATCTTACGGCTGCGGCAATAAGCTCTCCGAACTGAGCCGTGCTGAAAACTCTTCTGTCAAGCATTGTTTCCAGCAGAATGGGGAAATCTGTGATGACCTCAGCAGCACAGCCGCAGCTCATATCCTCGTCAAGGATAAAGCCGATACCGCTGTTTATCAGCCTGCGGAAAAGTGATCTGCAGCGCTCCATATTTTCGGAAACCATATCAATTGAATCCGATTGGGCGCTCAGAGCCTTGCTTGTCATATCGAAGCTTATCCGCTCTTTTCCTAGGGAATTCAGGAGGAATATCAGCTTTTTTGGGGGCAGATCATGGATGGTGTAAAAGGAGATCGGGTCTGTCAGGCTGAATAATCTCAGTGTCAGCTTTTCGCTCAGTATGGGCTTAATGTACTGATCTATTATTTTGGTGAGATTTTCCTCGTCCGAATTTCTGAACACTTCTGCCAGATATGAAACAAGAACGCTGATATTTGACATGCGCAGCCCCAGCCGTTCCATGGCGGAAAGCTCGTTAAGCTGACTTGCGGAAAAGGAAAAATCACGTTGGCTGAGGGTCTGGTAAAGAAAGGAGAAATCAGCTTCCTCCATAAATTCGGAAACTGCAAGGGACTTGTTTTCTGCGTTTCTGATATCGGGGATGAAGCTTACGCAGGTGTCATAAAAACACTCGGTAACAGTGCGTTTGCAGGTATAATCAAATTCAATGCTGTTGTTTATATCGTTGGAATATTTGAAAACAGAAATAATAATCTCCTTTGAGTAATTTTTCATAAACATATCAATGATATCATTAAGCCCATTGTCATACAGATAATATAAAACCTTGTTGGGCAGCACAGAGATCTGATTTGAACTGCTCATGCTTTTAAGAAGCAGCTCAAGACAATCCCTGCGGTCGTTTATTGCAGCTGTTAAAATCAGTTCATTGTATTCATAGGGCGATAACCATGATAGATCCATTTTTTTCAGCAGCAGAATATCTGCGGGGTCGGAAGCTGTCATTTTTCTCAGTGCAGCGCAGACAAGGACTATCTGGAAATATTCGGAAAATTCTTCCCTGCTGAAGCTTTTGGGAAAACGGGAAGCATAGGTGCAGATAAATTCAACTGAGCTGATTAATAATGAAGAAGTATAATCGTACGGTGTATAATTGTGAAACAGGTTGGAATTATCAATGATATCGGG
This sequence comes from Oscillospiraceae bacterium, assembly GCA_022787085.1. GTDB lineage: Bacteria > Bacillota > Clostridia > Oscillospirales > Ruminococcaceae > Huintestinicola. Next base: position 38,747 of record JALFVE010000018.1, read on the forward strand.
CAGCAGCCGGGAAAAATCCTCGGCTGTGCCGCATTTTATCAGTTTCTCCTCTTTTGCGGAGAGAATAATACATTCTGTGGAGAGCAATTTGTTTCATCCTTTCAGAATCCGATGGAGATCATGCTTTCCTTTGCCTCAAGCTCGGAGGAGATAATGTCCGCAGAGGCTTCGGAGATATCCTCAAGGTCGAGGACGGTGAGCATTTTATCGGTCATTTTTTTGCATCCTGCGATCCTTACAGCGTGCTTCTGCTTGGCATTCACAAAGAGATTTCTCGCTTCTCTTCCGTTGCCGAACTCATCTCCTCTGAGCTTTCTGAGTCTGATAAAAAAGCTTCTGAGAACATCGCTGCAATTATCGGGGATCTTGAAATTATCGTTTTCTGCGATCTTTCCGAATATCCTGATAAGATCGTCGTCACAGTATTCCTCAAATCTGACCACAAAACTTATTCTTGATTTCATACCCGGATTTGAGGAAAGAAATTCAGTCATCTTGTTTTCATAGCCTGCGAAAATGCAGAATACATTTCCACGGAAATTCTCCATATTCTGAGTAATGCAGGTAACGGCTTCCTTGTCGAAGATCGTTGCGTTTTCCTCAGACAGGGTGTAGATCTCATCGAAGAAGATCACTCCTCCGCCGTTTTCAGCCATTTCAGAAAAGAGAGAATCGACCTTTGTAGCCGTCTGACCCACATACTGACCAACGATATCCGACTTGCGGCATTCCTTGAAGCAGGAGGAGCTTTTGATAAGCTTGAGCTGCATCAGCATATCCGCAAAGCGCCTTGCAAGAGTGGTCTTGGCAGTACCCGGAGGGCCCGCAAAAACCATGCTGCAGCCGTTGAAGCTGTCAGAAAGACCTCTTTCAAATCTGAGCTTATCCAGCATAATTGATTTGATGATACCGTTCAGCTTGTCCGTTTCGTTTTCAAGACCGATAAGGGAATTGCCCTTGATCTCGGAGGATGCGGCGGGAGTTGAGAAGAAGCTGTCTGTGCCCTTGAAATCCTTTTTGGTAAGCTCTCTGCCCGAGGGATCGCTTTTTAAATGATTTGTGATAACAAAACGAGCGGCGGCGGACATTATATATTCATCGCAGCTGTAGGACTGTCTGACAAGGGAGCGGATCTCCTTCTGAACATTTTCTGCGCTGAAATTCTTCTCCCAGAAATAGGCGTTAATAATGCTGATTGCCTCCTCGGGACTGTCCAAACCGATAAAAACGGTGCTGCAGCAGTCCATAGCGGAGCTGAGAGCAGGGGAGTCGGGGGAGACGGCAGGAGTGCAGATGAAAAATTCCACTCTTCTGTCAAGCAGCGAATCTGCTGTCAGACCGATCTCGGAGGGAGCTGAGCAGATGTGCACCAGAGGATTGTTTTCGCAGGAAAGAAGCTCTGCCGTTTCGGGATTGTTCATCTCAGCGGACATATTGATAGCGGCGGCAACATTACTTTCTGCCTTCTTTTTTGTCAGACCTTCCAGATTGATAAGCTCGCCAATGCTGTCAAGCTTGTCGGCAATGCAGAAGTAAATTGCCATAACGGCGATATATGCGTCGTTGATGTGATTTGCGGAGATGAAATATTTGTTGGTGTACTCGCAGAAATCATCATCGTCAATTTCCTCAAGCTTTGCAAGAAGCTCGGAAAGGGAATTGAAGCGGCTTCTGGAGCAGATAGTCTCGAAGATATCATTGCTGTCATAGTCGGAGGGGCGCAGGTATTTCTTATCACCCAGGGTGTGCTTTTCGATATTGCTGATGCTCATAAAAATCTCTCCTTAAAAAAATGGTTGTGGAATTTGTAACGGGCTGCTGCCCTTGCTTTACTAACATCATAGCATAGGGAAAAATGCTTTTTTCTTCAAATTTGAAAAAAAGTCTGATTGACAAAATTCGATTATAATGGTAAAATATAATAAAATATTGAAGGGAGAGTCAGACGCATTATGGAAAAAATGGAAAAGCAGGATAAGAAGGAAAACGTAAAGAAGGAACCCAAGCATCCCATTAAGATCACAAGGGATGATGTTATCAATTATATTGTGGAAAACAGTTCTGAGGGACATATGCTCTCGAGGAATGAAATATATTCAGCCATGTATAAGATCTGTACCGATTCTCCCATTGTGGATCATTTCTCCGACCATACTGTCCTTTCAGCCATGAGCAGGACGCTGGATCCCGAAGAGGGAGTATTGGGAATGCAGCTGACATATGGGCTTATGCTCAAAAAGAAGGATTTCCCCCAGACAGGCAAGAACGAGAGGACCAGCGAGATAAAGCAGTATTATGCACAGGGACCGCTCACCGATTCGCAGGTAAGGATACTTCGGGATGCGGTCATCGTATATCCCTTTGCGGAGGAGAAGGAAACGGGAAAAATCGTTAATGCCCTCAATAAGCTCACCCCCGTATATAACAGGGAGACATATGATCTTTCAAAGATAAATGCCGTGAAATATACCGGGGAATATTATAGGAATATTGAAGAGATACATAAGGCGTTATCTCCGAAGCAGTACGGCACGGGACCTGAAAAGTCCAGAAAGAGCGATCTGAAGCAGAATGATTATGAGGAAAAGATGCAGAAAAAGCCTGTTACCCAGATCAGGTTCAGATACTGCGAATACAATGAAAAAAAGGAGCTTATTCCCAAGAAGCTCAAATATCCCAATCAGGGTGAGACTGATCTTGAGATCCGCAGGGTTAATCCCGTAAAGCTCATGTGGGCAAACGGCTATTACTACCTTGTGGGCTTTTACAAAAATAAAAAGGGCGAGGAATATTATATAAATTACCGTGTGGACAGAATGAAGGACGTGGAATGTACTTCGGATCCTGCCGAGCTGCCCGACCCTCAGAAATTCGATCTGTATAAATATAAATTCTCGAATCCCGTAATGTACAGCGGAAGCAAGCACAGCGTGCGGCTTCTCTGCGAAAAATGGCTGATGAATAATATTATTGATACCTTTGGCTTTGATGTTATCGTAAATCAGACCGAGGATGATAAGCTGCTTGTGGATCTTCTGCAGGTATCCTATGATGGAGTAATGATGTGGGCTCTGGAGTATTGGAGCGGCTGCGAGATACTTGAGCCCCCCGAGCTTCGGAGCAAAATGCAGGAGGCAGCTGAATCACTTGGCAGTATGTATAAAAGAGCGCCTTCAGCCTATGTGAAGCGCCACCGGAATCCCGCAGCCGACAGATCTGTTGTGATCACAGAATAAAAAATCCCCCGCAGATTCATTTCTGCGGGGGAAAAATATCATCTGTCACATCAGATTTTTCTTGAAAATATCAAAATTCTTTGTGTCCTTGGGGGAGCAGTAGACTGCAAAAACGACCTCATCAAAAGCCCCCTTGAATTCGTCAAGCAGCGACGAATAAGCCTTAGCCACCACATTGGGATCGTTTCTGAATGCGCCGCAGCCGAAGGCTCCGAGAACCACAGCGTCCGCTCCGTTAGCCGCAGCGACCTCAAGAATATGCCTGCCTCGGCTGATGTGGAGGGAGAGGAGCTCGGAAGCTGAAAGCTTTATCATGGCTCCGCTGCCGGGATTCATAGCATTATAGGGCTTTTCCCTGAGATTCGGCGCAGCGCAGGTGATAACGTCTGTGCAGAACCATTCATTCTCGGGCAGAAGTTTGGGAAATGCCGTATCGCTTTTAAAAACAGTGACAGAGGGAGTATAAATGCAGGCGTCGGAGTATCTCACATCTCCCTTTTTTCTGTGAGGCTGATAATACATTCCGAAAAGCTTGTCTGTGTTAATGCAGGGATAGAGCGTGGAGGTCCGGCAAAGCGCCTCCTCCTGAGCGGAACTGCCCTTTGTAACGCCGCCGCCGGGATTTGTGGCGGAAGCGAAATTCAGAACGGCGAGCTTCTTTCCGGGGAGCTTTTCCGAGAGCCTTTTTGCAGCCTCAAAGGTGCGCTCGGGAGTAACGCTTATTTTCATATCACAGTTTTTATTGCTGAAAACGGGATGATCGTCGGAAGCGTAAAAAACGGTGCCCTTTTGGGAGCTGCTTACCGATTCCGAAAGTCGGCTGATTTTTTTGCAAAGCGCCATAGTGTCGTTAAATATTTCAACTCTTTTTTCTCTTGCTTCATCGTAATTCATTGTAAATTCCTCCGATAAAAAAATGATCGTATTTTTTCACAGTAATACTAATCTTTAACCAACCTATAGACAAATCCTCGGCTGAAATAATCACATTCGTCGTCAAGCTCCCTTGCAAGGCGGCAAGCCTTGCTGCGGTCGCTTTCCTAGACTGTGATTATTTCACCTGTCGGCTTTGTCTAC